>CP099650.1:3117196-3740636 GCA_024123915.1 Oxalobacteraceae bacterium OTU3CAMAD1
AGCCGCTGCCTGGCGTGGGCGAAGACGGCGTGCTGGGCGTGGGCAGCAAGGAACACGCTGCCGCCGACCTCGACAACGACGGCAAGATCAGCGAAGACGAACGCCGCCGCTATCAGTTGCCGATCACCTATCGCAGCAGCGAGCGCTCGACCGACGCGCTGGTCGACGGCCCATCGGCGTTCTCGCTGACCGAAGCCAATCGCGCCTACGGCGTGGTGGCGGCCGCGCTGGCCTGATTCCGACACTTTCGGTATCCATAAAAAAGGCTTTGCCGTCGTGGCAAAGCCTTTTTTTTTCGCGTACACCAACCCGTACTGCCAACCGGGGTCGGACCCCTCTGGGTCCGACCCCTAAGTGGCAACGCAAGCGTCTCGCTAAAGTGTGCTGGGTTTGTATTAATCAATAGCCGTAGATCAGCTTATAGGCCAGGTCCGGCGAGAACGCGCCGGCCGCCGCCGCGCAACCGTCCGCCTCGCCCGGCGACTTGATCCACAACGTCATTTCCGGCTGGCTACCCGCCGCGTTGATGCGCGACGGCACGCCGATTTTGCGGCCGGCCGGATCGCACCACTGCGTGCCGTTGGGGCCGTTGCCGTTGCGGCTGGTATCGACGATGAACGGTTTGCCATAGCCTTTTTGCTGTTGCAGCGCGTTGCTGACGGCCACGCCATAGGCGTTGCTTTCCGCATCGGTGCGGTAGTTCGACACGTTCAGCGAAAAGCCGTGGGCGTTGGCGATGCCGGCGTTGGCCAGCCGGGTCGCCGCTTCGGCCGGCGCCAGCCAGCTGCTGTTGCCGATGTCGAGATACAGCGAGGTGCGCGTCGCCAGGTTCTTGAACTGCGTCACCGCATACTGGAACAGTTGCACGCGCGCCGCCTTGCCGTTCGCGTCGAGACAATCGAGCTGCGGCAGCGCGTCAGGTTCGAGCACGACGATCGCCTGGCGGTTGCCGAGCGCGGTGGCGAAGGCGCGTATCCAATCCTGGTAGGCCGCCAGCGAGCCGGCGCCGCCGGCGCTGGCCTGGCCACAATCGCGCGCGGGAATGTTGTAGGCCACCAGGACCGGAATCTTGTTGGCGGCGGCCGCCGCACCGACGTAGTTGCCGACGGCGGTGCCGATGTTGCCGCTCCAGCCGCCGAACCATTTGGCGCCCGGTTGGTTGGCGATGCGGCTGGCGATATCGGCGGAACGGCCGTCGCTCGGATTGTTCCTGGCCCAGACCGCCGCGCTCGACTGCGGATCGACGTACAGGCTGGAGGAGGCGGCCGGCGGCGTCTGATTGGTCGGCGTCGTCGTGTCGACGCAGTTGGCGCCGTTGACGGTGATCGCGCCCGGCGCCGGTTAGGTCACGGTGCAACTCGGGGCGGCGCTGGCGGCGCCGCTGCCGATCAGCAGCAGGAAGGCCAGGGGTGGCTTTGCCGCTTTCAGTATGCTTTTAATCATAATTTCCTCAGAGTCGTCCCGTGATCGCGGCGACAGGTTTGTCGGCACCTACGCGGGAATTGTCAAAAATTATACCCAGATGTTTCAATTGCAGCCGCACAACACAATGCCGCACTGACAACAAAAAAGACAACGGTTTCATAAAAAATGAACATGTGGTCAAATGCCTATCTGACGATTTTGCGATATTGGACATAACGGGAGCTTGTTATGGCAAAACAATATAGTGGTTTGGTCTTGCGCGGGTGTGCGTGGGCGGCTCTGGCGGCCGGCTTGAGCGCGTGCGCGCTGGGCCCCGACTTCCAGACACCGGCGCCGCCGGCGGCCGCCACGGACGGCTACACGCCGACCCCGCTCGCGGCGCGCACCGCGTCCGCGCCCGCATCCCCCACCGGCGGCGCGGCCCAGCAGTTTTCGATGGGACAGGACATCCCGGCCCAGTGGTGGACGGTGTTCCGCTCGCCGGCGCTGGACCAGTTGATCCGCAACGCGCTGGCGCAGAACCCCAACATGGCGATGGCCGAGGCGACCTTGCGCCAGGCGCAGGAAAACTATGCCGCGCAGGCGGGCAACCTGGTCTGGCCGGCGGTCAACGGCCAGCTCGGCGTGTCGCGCCAGAAGGCCAACGCCGCCAGCACCGGCGGCGCGCCCGGCGTCTTCAATCTGTATAACGCCTCGGTCAACGTGTCGTACACGCCGGACGTCTTCGGCGCCACGCGCCGCACGCTGGAGGCGGCGCGGGCGACGGTCGATTACCAGCGCTTCCAGGTCGAGGCGACCTACCTGGCCTTGAGCGCCAACGTGGTGACGACGGCGATCCAGGAGGCCTCGCTGCGCGCGCAGATCCAGGCCACGCGCGAAGTGCTCGACGCGTCGAACAAGCAGCTCGGCGTGATCGAGAAGCAGTTCGAGTACGGCGCCATCCCGCGCACCACGATCCTGAGCCAGCGCAACCAGGTGGCGCAGGTCGCGGCCACCTTGCCGCCGCTGGAAAAAGCGCTGGCGCAAAGCCGCCACCAGCTCTCGGTCCTGGCAGGCAAGCTGCCCAGCGAGGCCGGCATGCCGGAATTTTCGCTCGATTCCCTGACTTTGCCGGAGACGCTGCCGGTGTCCTTGCCATCGGCGCTGGTGCGCCAGCGGCCCGACATCCGCGCCAGCGAGGAACTGCTGCACCAGGCCAGCGCGCTGGTCGGCGTGGCAACGGCGGCGCAATATCCGCAGTTCACCCTGAGCGGCAGCTACGGCGCCTCCAGCCCCACCTTCGGCAACCTGCTGGAAGCCAATAGCGCGGTCTGGAGCCTGGCAGCCGGCCTGGCTGCGCCTATCTTCAACGGCGGCGCCTTGAGCGCCCAGCGCCGCGCAGCCGAGGCGGCGTACGACGCGGCCGCCGCGCAGTACCGCGCGACCTTGCTGACGGGGTTCCAGAACGTCGCCGACAGCCTGCGCGCGCTCGACTCGGACGCGCAGGCGCTCAAGGCGCAGGCCGAGGCGGAGGCGCTGGCGGCCGAATCGCTGGCGCTGGCCACGGAACAATACAAACTGGGCGCGATCAGCTATCTGTCGCTGCTCGACGCGCAGCGCAGCTATCAGCAGGCCCACATCAACCTGGTGCAGGCGCAGGCCGCCCGCTACGCCGATACGGCGGCGCTGTTCCAGGCGCTGGGCGGCGGCTGGTGGAACCGCGCCGACGGCGTGCCGGCCGCAACGCCGGTGTCGGCCGCGCCGTCGATCAGCAACAGCCCGTAGCGCCCATCTTAAAAGCGGCACCGTACTTCTTCGGACATCCAAAAACGCAGGAGACTGATTCATGACCAAGCGTATGCTCATCATGGTAGGGTGCGTCATCCTACTGATCGCCGTACTGGCATTCGGAAAATACCTTCAGATTCAAAAGCTCATCGCCAGCTCGCCCAAGCCGGGCGCGCAGGTGGTCACCGCCATCAAGGTGCCGGCGGTGGAATGGCAGCCGCAGCTCACCGCCGTCGGCACCTTGGTGCCGGTGCGCGGCGTCGACGTGACGACGGAGATCGCCGGCCTGGTACGCAAGGTCAATTTCAAATCCGGCGACGAGGTCAAGGCCGGCCAGGTGCTGTTCGAGATGAACGCCGAATCCGATATCGCCCAGCTGCGCTCCCTGCAGGCGGCGGCCGACCTGGCGGCGACGGTGCTCAAGCGCGACAAGCTGCAACTGGCGGCGCAGGCCATCAGCCAGGCGCAGGTCGACAACGACGAGGCGGACCTGAAGAGCCGCAAGGCGCTGGTGGCGCAGCAGCAGGCGCTGGTCGACAAGAAAACCATTCGCGCGCCGTTCGCCGGCAAGCTGGGGATCACCGCCGTCAATCCGGGCCAGTACCTCAATCCCGGCGACGTGCTGGTGACCCTGCAAACCATCGACACCGTGTATGCCGATTTCTTCGTGCCGCAAAAGCAGATCGCCGGCCTGTCGATCGGCCAGAAGCTGAATCTGACCAGCGACGCCTGGCCCGGCGTGGCGTTCCCCGCCAAGGTGACGGCGATCAGCCCGAAAGTCGATGCGGCGACCCGCAACGTGCAGGTGCAGGCGACGGTGGCCAACGCCAAGCGCCAGCTGTTGCCGGGCATGTTCGCCAACGTCAGCCTGGATCAGGGCGAGGTGAAAAAATACCTTACCCTGCCGCAGACCGCCATCACCTACAACCCGTACGGATCGACCGTGTTCGTGCTGGCGCCGGCCAAGGCGGAGCAGGGCAAGCCGCCGCCAAAAGACGACAAGGGCAATCCGCAGCTGGTGGCGCAGGAGGTGTTCGTCACCACCGGGCCCACGCGCGGCGACCAGGTGGCCGTCCTCACCGGCATCAAGGAAGGGCAAACCATTGTCACCAGCGGCCAGCTGAAACTGAAGAACGGCACGCCGGCCGTGATCAACAACACGGTGCAGCCGGCCAACAGCCCGAATCCGACGCCGCAAGAACAGTGAGGACGGACGCGCCATGAACTTTACCGACATCTTCATCAAACGGCCGGTGCTGGCCAGCGTGGTCAGCCTGCTGATCGTGGTGCTGGGCCTGCGCTCGCTGTTCAGCCTTCCGATCAACCAGTATCCCAAAACGCAAAACGCGGTGGTCACGATTTCAACCACCTACTACGGCGCCGACGCGGCCACCGTGGCCGGCTTCATCACGCAGCCGCTGGAATCGGCGATCGCGCAGGCGCAGGGCATCGACTACCTGTCCTCGTCGAGCAACAGCGGGGTGTCGACTATCACCGCCACCTTGTTGCTCAATTACGACTCCAACCGGGCGCTGACCGAGATCACCACGCAAGTCAATTCGGTGCGCAACCAGCTGCCGCAACAGGCGCAGCAACCGGTGCTGACGGTGCAGATGGGCCAGACCACGGACGCCATGTACATGGGCTTCTACAGCGCCACGCTGCCCACCAATAACGTCACCGACTTCCTGGCGCGGGTGGTCAAGCCCAAACTGGACTCGATCCAGGGCGTGCAGACCGCCGAGCTGCTGGGCGCGCGCCAGTTCGCGCTGCGCGCCTGGCTGGACGCCGGCAAGATGGCGGCCCACGGCGTGACGGCGGCGGAGGTCAGCGCCGCGCTGGCGTCGAACAACTACCTGGCCGGCCTGGGCTCGACCAAGGGCCAGATGGTCAGCGTGCCGCTGACCGCCGGCACCGACCTGCACACGGTGGAGGAGTTCAAGGCGCTGGCCGTCAAGCAAAGCGGCGGCGCCATCGTGCGGCTGGAGGACATCGCCAACGTCACGCTGGGGTCGGAGAATTACGATTTCAATGTCGCCTTCAGCGGCGTGCGCTCGGTGTTCATCGGTATCAAGGTGGCGCCGGAGGCCAACATCCTCGACGTCGCGAACCGGGTGCGCGAGGCTTTCCCGGCGATCAAGGAGCAGCTGCCGACGGGTCTGACGGGGGAGATCGTCTACGATTCGACGGAGTTCATCAACACCTCCATCCATGAAGTGGTCCTGACGCTGGTGGAGGCGCTGGTGATCGTGACGGTGGTGATCTACCTGTTCCTGGGCAGCCTGCGCGCGGTGATCGTGCCGGTGATCGCCATGCCGCTGTCGCTGATCGGCACCTTCTTCATGATGCTGATGCTGGGCTACTCGATCAATCTATTGACGCTGCTGGCCATCGTGCTGGCGATCGGCCTGGTGGTCGACGACGCCATCATCGTGGTGGAAAACGTCGACCGCCACATGAAGGCCGGCATGAAGCCGTTCGACGCCGCCATCCTGGCCGCGCGCGAGTTGGGTAGCCCGATCCTGGCGATGACGGTGGTGCTGATCGCCGTCTACGTGCCGATCGGCTTCCAGGGCGGCCTGACCGGCGCGCTGTTCACCGAGTTCGCGTTCACCCTGGCGGGGGCGGTGGCGGTATCGGGCATCGTCGCGCTCACGCTGTCGCCGATGATGTGCGCCTACTTCTTCGATCCTAAACAGGACCAGGGAAAATTCGTCAAAGCGATCGACCGGGTGTTCGGCAAAGTCCACGATGGCTATCTGCGGCTGTTGCGTAGTTTGCTCAACACCTGGCCGGTGCTGATCGTGCTCGGCGTGATACTGAGCGCGCTGCTGGGCGTGATGTTCACGATGTCGCAGTCGGAGCTGGCGCCGGAGGAGGACCAGGGCATCGTGCTGTCGCAGGTGGTCGGCGCGCCGACCGCCACCTCGGACCAGATGCAGGCCTACGCCAAGCAGATTTTCGATATCGCCAGGGCGCTGCCGGAATACGACCAGATGTTCCAGATCACCGGGGTGCCGACCACCAACGCCGGCATCGGCGGCGTGCTGTTCAAGCCGTGGGACAAGCGGTCCCGCTCGGCGGCCGAGATCCAGCAGGAACTGCAGCAGAAATGGGGCAATGTCGCCGGCGGGCGCGTGGCGGCGTTCCAGTTCCCGGCGCTGCCGGGCAGCTCCGGCCTGCCGGTGCAATTCGTCATCACCACCACCGAGCCGTTCGAAAACCTGAACACGGTGGCGCAGGCGGTGCTGGCCAAGGCCACCAAGGACGGCAAGTTCTACTTCGCCGACGTCGACCTGAAGATCGATTCGCCGCAGGCCAGGGTGGAGGTGGACCGCGACAAGCTCAGTACCCTGGGCTTGACGCAGCAGGACTTCGGCAACGCCATGGCGGCGGCGCTGGGCGGCGGCTACGTCAACTACTTCTCGATCTCCGGCCGCTCGTACAAGGTGATTCCGCAGGTCCGCCAGGTCGACCGCCTCAATCCGTCCGATGTGCTGAACTTTTATATCAAAACGCCCAGCGGCGGCATGATCCCGGCCAGCACCGTGGCCAGCATCAAGTACAGCGTGCAGCCGGAATCGGTCACTCGCTTCCAGCAGCTCAATTCGGCCACCATCTCCGGCGTCAGCGGGGCGTCGCAGGGCGAGATCCTCGAGTACCTGCGCAACACGGTGCGGGAGGTGGCGCCGTCCGGCTACTCGATCGACTATTCCGGCTCGTCGCGCCAGTTCATGACCGAGTCGGGCGGCTTCGTCATGACCATGGCCTTCGCCGTGATCATCGTGTTCCTGGCGCTGGCGGCGCAGTTCGAGAGCTTCCGCGACCCGATCGTGATCCTGTTCTCGGTGCCGATGGCGCTGTTCGGCGCGATGACCTTCATCTTCCTCGGTTTCGCGTCGATCAACATTTATACGCAGGTCGGGCTGGTGACATTGATGGGACTCATCTCCAAGCATGGTATCCTGATCGTCGAAGTGGCGAACCACTTGCGAGCGGCCGGAAAGAGCAAGCGCGAAGCGATCGAGGAAGCCTCCGCCACCCGTCTGCGGCCGATTTTGATGACCACGGCCGCCATGGTGTTCGGCGTGGTGCCGCTGGTGATCGCCTCCGGCGCCGGCGCGGCCGGACGGCACGCGATGGGACTGGTGATTTTCACCGGGCTGTCGATCGGAACGTTGTTTACGCTGTTCGTGGTGCCGGCCGTGTACATGCTGCTGGCGGGGGAACACAAGGCCGAGGCGCCTGCCGGGGAACGTCCGGCGCCGCCGGCGCCGGCGCACGCACCGGTGTCATAAAAAAATAGAAAAAAATTACAGAGACGACGACTACCTTTATGCCTGAATTAGAGAAGATGTTTGGCGGCCGGCTGGCCTGGGTGTCGGCCCGCCGCAAGCGCAGCAAGGAAGAAGTCATCCTGTTGTTGATGTGCTCATTGAGCATACCGAGCATCCTGCCGTTCGGTATCTACCGGCTGCTGCAAGGCAGCTGGATCTCCGCCGCCGTCGACCTGGCGCTGGTGGCGGCGATGCTGGCGGTGATCGTCCACGTTCTGCGCACCGGCCGTTACAAGGCCGCCAGCCTCGGTGTGACGCTGTTCTATTCGGCCGGCATGCTGGCCACCATCCACCTGCGCGGGCTGTCGCTGGTGTACTGGGTCTATCCGACCATGATCGCCGCCTATTTCATGCTGCGTCCCGCCGTGGCGCTGGCGATCAACAGCGCATCGATGCTGGTGCTGGTGGCGATCCTCACGCGCGAGCTGGAGTTGCTCAATCTGTTCACAGTGGTGGTGACCATTTCGCTGGTCAACCTGTTCGCCTATATTTTCTCGTATCGCACCGGCCTGCAAAACCAGGAGCTGCATACGGAGGTCGAGCGCGACTTCCTGACCGGTGTCGGCAACCGGCGCGCGCTGGATGGCAAACTGGAAGCCTACGCCGGCGAGCGCAGGCCGCATCTGGAATCGAGCCTGCTGCTGCTGGACCTCGACCACTTCAAGCAGGTCAACGACCGCCACGGGCACGCTGCCGGCGACAAGGTGCTGATACGCCTGTGCGATTTGATGCGAAGCCATACCCGCTCCTCGGACCAGATCTTCCGCTACGGCGGCGAGGAATTCGCCATCGTCGCCACCGGCGCCGGTCTGGGCGCGGCCAGTCGTCTGGCCGAAGGCTTGCGCGCGGCGGTCGCCGACGAACCGCTGATGGAGGGGCATCCAATCACCGTCTCGATCGGCGTGGCGGGCATGGACAAATCCGGCAAACCGGCCGACTGGCTGATGCGCGCCGATAAAATGCTGTACGCCGCCAAGCAGGCCGGCCGCAATACCGTTCGGGTGGACAACCCGGCGACGCCGGTGGAGAATCGGGAACGGGTGTAAAAACGGAGGCGGCATGCGGCGCATGATCATGGCGGGGATGATGGCGGTGCAGGCGGTTGGCACTCCGGTTCATGCGCAGCAGGGGCCGGAGCCCGAGCCGCCGATACCCACTGTGCTGGAACCGGCGCCCGCCGGGGAGCCGACCGGCTTGACCGATGCGATCATCCAGAAAGCCGTGCGCGAGACCGTCGCCGAGTATGCGGATTCCAAAAACGGCACAAGCCCGGGCATCAACCGCGATGCCGGCGCGCTGAGTGCGGGCAAGACGGAAAGCATCATGAGCGCCGCGTTCGACCAGGCCAAAGTGCCCGATTGCCTGCATGCCGACGCCCTCAAAAACCAGCCGGCAAGGATAGGCATCATCGGCGTCGTCGGCCCGTACGCGCTGCCCTGGGTGATCGCGGCGGCGCTGCGAGGCAAATGCTTGTGAGGGGTGGTAAACCGGAATCGCCGAAACTGCCGTCACCCCGGCGCCAGCCAAGGCCTAAACCGCGATCACACCGCCATCGACAAAAAGTTCATGTCCAGCGACAAAGCTGCTCTCGCTCGATGCCAGGAAGAGGACTGCTCGTGCCACCTCGTCCGGTTCACCCAAGCGCCCAAGCGGAACGCTTTTATTGAGCGCCTCTTCGACTTCCGGTTGCGCGTCGAGGTAGCTCCGTATCATGCGTGTTTCTGTTCCACCAGGCGAGACCACATTCACGCGGATGCCGCGCTGCTGAAGGTCGTTCGTCCAGCTTCGGGCGAACGAGCGCACCGCCGCCTTGCTGGCGTTATAAAGAGACTGGCCTGGCAGCCCTTTACTGCCGGCGACGGAACCGTTGAGGACGACAGCACTTCCCGCTGCCATCAGCGGCAATGCTTTCTGCACAGTGAACAGCACGCCCTTCACATTGACGTCGAAGGTCGAGTCGAAAACCGTATCGTCGATCGCATCGAGCGGAGCGGCCTCGTAAATGCCCGCATTGGCGAACACGACGTCGACCCTTTGGTGGTCGCGCTGGATCCGTTCGTAAAGCCGGGCGACATCGGCGGAGTTGCTGACGTCACCTTGCACGCCCACCGCCCCGTGGCCGATCTCTTTGACGGCCTCGTCGAGTAATTCTTGCCGGCGCCCCGTGATGTACACATGCGCACCTTCGCTGGCGAAAAGTTTCGCCGTTGCGAGGCCGATGCCATCGCTGCCGCCTGTGATCACCACGACCTTGTTTTCAAAACGGTTCGTCATTTTTCGGTACCTTTCTCAATAAGTGGAGGATTGCTCCACTTATAATATGGAGGTATCCTCCGTTTGACAAGCAAAAAAGGAAAAAAATTGAATGATGAACCTGCCCTCCGGGCTGACGCGCAAAAAAACCGCGAACTTATCCTGTCTGCCGCCGAGGAGCTTTTCCTGGAAAAAGGGGCGGATGTTCCGCTGGAGGAAGTTGCCAAGCGCGCAGGCGTCGGTATCGGTACGCTGTATCGTCGCTTTCCGACGCGGGAGGCACTTTTGGCCGCTACAAGCAATGAGCGTTTTATGTCGCTGGCGGAGACCAGCCGTGCGCGCGACGCGGATCTCGCTCCAGGCGAGGCGCTGCGCGCTTATCTTGAGGAGCTCGCCAGGAACACGAGCATTTATCAGAGCCTTGCCGCTTCGATCGGGACTGTTATCCAATGCGGGACGCCAGGATGTCATGCGATCACCGCGGAAGGGCATCGCCTGCTTCAGCGTGGACAAGAAGCAGGCGCCATCCGCCGCGATGTCACTTTCGACGATTTCATTTACGTGTTGACTGCCATTTCCATCGCAGTCGAAAATGACGGTTCATCGAAATCGCGTATTGGGCATCTGGTGGACCTGTTCCTGAATGGCATAAGCGTTAAAGGTCCGGATTAACCACCGATTCTCTACAGAGCTGCATCCGGTTCCAGCGCCGCGATGATGGCCGCCAGAAGTGCCTGCGGCTGGTAGTTCAACCGCTGCGGCGTCAGGCCTAGCCGCACCAACACCAATCCTTTGGAAGGAACGATGGCGATGGACTGGCCGTCGTGGCCCAGCATCCAGTAGGTGTCCGCCGGCAGCTTGAAGGGCAGGTCGGGGTTTTGTCCCGGGGGCGTCGCGCCTTGCGGCCCGTGGCGCCAGACCTGGCCCTGGCCGTATTGGCCGCCCGATGCCGGCGCCGGCTGCCACATGGCCTCCACGAAGCCGGCCGGCAGCATGCGTTTGCCCTGCCAGACGCCGTCCTGCAGCAGGAACTGGCCGAAGCGCGCCCAATCATGGGTGCTGGCGAACATATAGCTTGAACCAACCAGGTTGCCGCGCGCGTCCGCTTCGATCAAGGCGCTGCTCATGCCCAGCGGCGCGAACAGCCGATCGTGCGGCAGCGACAGCACGGCCGGCGACGTCGGACCGTTTTTGGCGGGGAGGGCGCCGTCATTCCCGGTTGCGCCGGCGGCGGCGCGCTGCCAGATGCGCGACAGCAGCAGCGCGGTGCCGCTCGAATCGCTCCATACCGTGCCCGCCGGCTGCAGCAGCGGCTGGGCCGCCGCGTAGGCCGCCATGTCCGGCTCCAGATACAGCATGCGCGTGAGGTCGGAGACGCCGCCATAGGTCTCGTCGAATTGTAGGCCGCTGCTCATCGCCATCAACTGCGGTAGCGTGATTTGCGAGCGGCCATCCGCGCCGGCCGGCCAGAAGCCGCTTTGTTGCGGCGCTAGTTTGCCTTCGGCGATCTGCATGCCCACCAGCGCGGCGTTGACGGTCTTGGTCAGCGACCATCCCGGCAGCGGCGTGCGCAAGGCGAAGCCGTCGCCGTAGCGCTGCGCCACCAGCCGGCCGCGATGGATCACGGCGATGCCGCGCATCCCAGGCCCGGACAGCGCGTCCTGGTTCACCAGCGCCTGCACCGCCGGCGCGGTATCCGCCATCGAACCGGTCGGCCACGGCACGCTGGGCGATGGCGACCAGATTTTGATGGGCACAAAATTATAGAGCGAGGCCCGGGCCGTGTCGCCGTCCGGCACGACGGCGCAGCCGGTGCCGGGACGATAGACCGCGACACCGCCGCCGATCACGCCGAACAAGTCCGCGCGCACCACCTTGCGCTGCTGGTCGATCCGTACTTCCAGGTGTTCGAGGATGGGATGGCCCGGCGCCTGGACGTCGTGCGCCAGCACGCCGGCGCTATCGCGGCCGGCGACGAAGACGTTGGAACAGACGGTTTTGGCGGCGTAGGCGGCGCCGATGCGCAGCAGCTCCGGCGGATTGGCGATCAGCGCCCACGCGCCGATGGCCAGGATGATCAGGATGGCTCCGACGGCAAGCAGCAATCGGAGCAACAGCCGGGGGAATGCGCGAGACGCCATCTACACCCTTGCCGTCAGGGTCCGGCGAGTGCTGTGGTGACCACAACGATCACAACGATCACAACGAACAAAATAAGGGCAGGGCATGTCATCTTCCGCGAAAGGCTTCGCTTTGATTATGCCTATATCGATTGCGTAACACAACGGGCACACACTGGCGGGCACGAAGAAATCGAGGCGGGCGCCGGTGTTGCTCCCGGCGCCCGCACTCATGGTCAGAAACTGGTCGACAAGCCCGCGTACAGCGTGCGGCGCGCGCCGTACTGCGGCGCGCCGACGCCGACACCCGAACCGTCGCGCAGCAGGTACGATCGGTCGAACACATTGATCACCGCCAGCCGTCCCTCGACATTGCCGACCGGGGTGTTCTTCCAGTTATGCGTCAGCGACAGGTTGGCCGTCACGTAGCCGGGCAGGGCGCCCGAATTCGGCGCGCCGCCGTCCGGCGTCATGCGCAGGCCGCTGCCATACAGGACGTCGCCGCTCACTTGCGAGTCGCCGAAGTGGTAGTGCGCCCCGCCCGAGACGGTGTAGGTCTGGTCATGGTCGACGAAGATGTAGTGGTTGGAGATGTACGCCAGTTCGTCCGGCGCGAACAGCGACTGGCCGGAGGTGATGTTCTCCGCCTTGGCCTTTTGCGACGTCACGTTCAGGAAGGCGCCCCAGTCCTTCTCGCTGTAGACGGCCGACAGCTCCAGCCCCTTGGCGTAGCCGTGTTCATAGTTAAACGGCGACAGGATCAGCGCCTGGCCGAACTGGCCCTCGTCGAGCATGTTGTGGATCTTCTTGTAGTAGGTGTCGGCAGTCACCGTCAACTGCTCGCTGAACTTGTGGCTCAAGCCGACGTCGTAGTAGTTGGTCCGTTCCGCCTTGACGTTGTCCGACAGCGGCACCTCCGGCGCGTTCGACGTGCCGGCGTACTTGTTGATGCTTTCCTGGGCGGCCAGTTCCTGTGGCGGCGGCGTGAAGTAGCGCGAATAGCCGGCGTGCAGCGAAGTGTCCTTGGCCACCTGGTAGGCGAGGTTCACGCGCGGACTCCACTGATGCTCGTTGATGAAGGCGGACACTTTGTCGTAGCGCAGGCCGTAGTTCAAGGTTAGCGGCGCGCTGATATGCCATTCATCCTGCAGGTAGATGCTCGACAGCTTGCCGATCTGGCTGCTGTTGTCGATGATGGTGCGGGGATCGGTGCTGGCCTGCGTTCCGTCGGCGTTCATGTCGAACACGGAGACGCTGTTGTCGCTATGGGTGTTCTGGCGCGAGTAGGCCAGTCCGGTGCGCAGGGTGTGGCTGTCGTTGAGCTTATAGCTGGCGTCGAACTGCACGCCGCTGGAGGAGTTCGAGCGCAGGGTGTCCGAGCCGACGCCGTTGTAAACCAGGTCGCCCACCGGGTCCGGCGTGTAATGCAGTTCGGAGTATTGATGGAAGGCCGAGGCCTGGTAATTCAGGTCGCCGAGGCTCTTTTGCAGCGACAGCACCAGGAAGCGGTTGACCTCCCGCTGGCGCTCGTCGAGCTGGGACGACGGCAGGGTGCTGGTGCCGGCGACGGCGTCGCTTTGGCCGGTGAGCGAAAACGCCGGCGCCTGGTCCGGATTGTTCGGGATCTGGAAGCGGCCGTTATAGGTGCCGAACATCAGGCCCAAACGGGTCTGGTCGTCGAGGAACCAGGACAGGCTGCCGAACGATTTGGCCTGCTTGGTCTCGTTGTGAATGGCGTCGCGGGTCGGCAGCGGATTTTCGATGCCCATTTTATTGGTCAGATAGCTGCCCGACAGGTAGTAGTTGAAGGCGCCCTGGTTACCGAAGAATTCCGCGCTCGGCGCGACGTAATCGTTACTGCCCACCAGCACGCCGACGCGGCCGCCGGATTTGCCGGTGCCTTCCTTGGTCTGGATATCCACGATGCCGGCCGTGCGCAGGCCGAATTGCGCCGGCAGCGCGCCGGTGATGAAATCGGTCTGCTGCACGAAGCGGGTGTCGATCGACTGGCCGAAACCGGTGATGCTCTCCGGCAGCTGCACGCCATTGACGCGGTACTGCACGTTCGCGTGGTCGTCGCGCACGTGGATCGAGCCGGACGCCTTGGAGTCCTGGGCCACGCCGGGAAGGCGCAGCAGCACTTCGTTGAACGGCGTGTTGTCGCCCTGGCCAAGCTGCTCGATCATGTGGCGGTCGATCGAGTAGACGGTGGTGCCGACGTTGGGCGAAAGGTCGATGCGCGCGCTTTTCAGGTGGGCGACGATGTCGACTTGCTGCATCGGCGCGGCGCTGCCGTCGTCGGCGGCGGTGGCGGCGACATTGGCGTCGTCGGCGTGGGCGTGGGAGGCGTAAAAGGCGGCGGCCAGCAGCAGTGGCAGGGTACGAAGTTGTGGGGTGCGTTGCATGTTCAATCCTTGAATGTTCAGGCGCGCGCGGCCGCCGGCCCGCCGCAATGTATCGAAGCATGTCAAAACATGTCGAAACGTGTCGGGCAGGCGCGCGGCTGCGCAAATTCGCGCAATGGGCGTTACGGGTGGTACAAGTAACAGGCGTGACTAAGGTCGGGAGAGAACAGCGAAAGGAGGGGCGTGCGAAGGAGGCGTGAGGTAGCTGGCGCTGGCGATCCAGGCCTGGCGCGGCAGCGCGGTGACGGTGTAGCTGACCAGCGAGGCCACCGGAACCACCACCGCCGGTGGCGGCGGGGCGCCGAACGGCATGTCGGTGATCTCGCACGCCGCGCAATCGTCCCTGTGAACATCGGTGTAGGCGTGCGTGTGCGACGCCGCCCCGATCAGTTGCAGCGCCAGGAACACCAGCACGAACAGCATTACTACGCGCTGGTAGCGCGTGTTGCGATGTTGTGTTGCCGGGGAAAGGGTCATTGCGTGCATAGCCGCGATTTTACAGGGCTTATGCGCAAACAGACAACGCATATTCGCGTTCCCCCGCGATTGCAGGGGAAGGGCGCCGTCAGTGCTGGCTATGGACGCTGTCGCCGACCAGTCCCCGGCGCGTGGCCAGCACCACCGCGTGGGTGCGGGCGGTGGCGCCAAGTTTGTCGAACAGGCCTTTGACGTGCGTTTTGACGGTGCCGACGCCGATCCCCAGCTCGCGCGCGATCGACTTGTTGCACTGGCCCTGGGCGAGCAGCTGCAGCACGTCGGTTTCGCGGCTGGTCAGGCCGATGCGGGTAAAGCTGTCGGCCACGCAGCGGCTCAGGTCCGCGCTCAGGTAGCGCATGCCCCGGCTCAGCGAACGCACCGCCGCCAGCAGCTGGTCGGCCGGGCTGTTTTGCAGCAGGTAGCCGTGCACGCCGGCCATCATCGCCGTGCGCACCTCCCACTCGCGGTCCAGCTGCGTGACGATCAGCACCTTTGGCAGTTGCTCGAGCTGGCCGTGCGGGGCGTCGGCGCGGCGGCGCATATATTCCAGCGCGCCCTTGTGGTCGACGATGACGACGTCGGCGCCGCAGTGCAAGGCATCATCGGCGACGGAGGAGCTCCTGATCGAGATGTCCGCGCTTGCCCCGAGCAGGGCGGCCAGGCCGGCGTTGACGATGGCGTCGGCGTGCGCCACCAGCACATTGATTTTTTCGCCCTGATGGAGGATGGCGGCGTTCCCATTGCTACCTCCCACGGCCGTTTGCGGCCAGGTTTTGCTATCGAATCGCATGTCGTTACTCCCAAATGAACGTCTGACTAAAATCGGTTGTGGTCCGCCGGACTGGCGGGCAGCACCAGCCGGCGGCGGCCGAACAGCCGCGCGTCCGCCGCGTACGCCCCAGGCCCAAGCAGCACCAGCGCGGCGGCGGTGAAGGCGCCGACGATGCACGGCGAGGCTTGCGTCCAGCCGGCATGGCCAAGACAGAACAACTGGCAAAGCGAGGCGATGGCGCCCGCCACCGGTGTCAGCATGCCCAGCACCAGCAGCACCGCCAGCAATACCGACAACAAGGCCGCCAGGCCGTCCGGCAGTGTCGCCCGCCACCAGGGCGCAGCCACGGGGGACAGCGTTTCCGACAGCAGTTGCAGCGCCACGGCCAGCCGCAATAGCAGCAGCCCGACGCCGGCGCCGCCGCGCGGAAAACTGGTACTGAATCCACGCATGTCTGTCGGCCCTCGCTGGTTTGCATTTCTGGCAGCCAGCTTAAGCTTTTTCGCAGCTTTTGCCACGACCCGATCCGGGGTGGAGGACATACCCAGATCGGGGTATGTTCAAACCCCACCGCATGTGACATTGTTCGGGCAACATCACCGCCGCAGGGGGTGTCCCTGGCATAAAGGCAGGGGCGCGACTTGCGGTTCAGGGAGTACAGTTTTAGCTTTAAGGAGTCAGCCATGAAAATTTACATCGTCTCGATCGCCACCGGCCTGCTGGTCGGAATCATCTACGGATTCTTGAACGTGCGCTCGCCGGCGCCGCCGGTCATCGCGCTGGTCGGCTTGCTGGGCATACTGCTCGGCGAGCAGGTGCCGCCGTTGCTGCGCCAACTGTGGCAACCGGCGCAGGCGCAGGAAAAACAGGTGTCGTGGATCGAAGACCACGTCAAGCCGCATTGCTTCGGCCAGTTGCCGGGCGCGCAGGCGGAAGATCAAACGAAAAGGAAAGCATGATGACCCAAGCCACCCACACCAGTCCCGACCTGATTTTGCACCGGGGCCTGTTCACCACCCTGGACCGTTCCAACCCGCACGCGGAGGCGGTGGCCATCAAGGACGGCCGCTTCACCCACGTCGGCCGCGCCAACGAGATCATGGCGCTGGCCGGTCCCGCCACCCGCGTCATCGACCTGCAGGGCAAGCGCGTGCTGCCAGGCCTTATCGACAACCACTGCCACATCATCCGTGGCGGCCTGAATTTCAACCTGGAGCTGCGCTGGGACGGCGTGCGCAGCCTGGCCGACGCGATGGAGATGCTCAAGGCGCAGGTGGCGATCACGCCGGCGCCGCAATGGGTGCGGGTGGTGGGCGGCTTCACCGAACATCAATTCGCCGAAAAGCGCCTGCCGACCATCGCCGAATTGAACGCGGTGGCGCCGGACACGCCGGTGTTCATCCTGCACCTGTATGATCGCGCCTTGCTGAACGGCGCCGCCCTGCGCGCCGTCGGCTACGACAAGAACACGCCGGCGCCGCATGGCGGCGAGATCCTGCGCGACGCCGCCGGCAATCCGACCGGCCTGCTGCTGGCCAAGCCCAACGCCGCCATCCTGTACCAGACCCTGGCCAAGGGACCGAAGCTGCCGCTGGAATACCAGGTCAACTCGACCCGCCATTTCATGCGCGAACTCAATCGCCTCGGCGTGACCGGCGCCATCGACGCCGGCGGCGGCTTCCAGAATTATCCCGAGGATTACCAGGTGATCCAGCAGCTGTCGGACGCCAAGCAGTTGACGATACGGCTGGCCTACAACCTGTTCACGCAAAAGCCGCAGCAGGAAAAAGAAGATTTCCTCAACTGGACGCAAAGCGTGACCTACCAGCAGGGTGACGACTACTTCCGCCATAACGGCGCCGGCGAGATGCTGACCTTCTCGGCGGCCGACTTCGAGGACTTCCGCCAGCCGCGCCCCGACATGCCCGACAACATGGAAGACGACCTGGAAGGCGTGGTGCGGGTGCTGGCGCAGAACCGCTGGCCGTGGCGCATGCACGCCACCTACGACGAGACCATCAGCCGCGCGCTCGACGTGTTCGAGAAGGTCAACCAGGACATTCCGCTGGCGGGCCTGAACTGGTTCTTCGACCACGCCGAGACCATCTCCGACCAGTCGATCGACCGCATCGCGGCGCTGGGCGGCGGCGTCGCCGTGCAGCACCGCATGGCCTACCAGGGCGAATACTTCGTCGAGCGCTATGGCCACGGCGCGGCCGAGGCCACGCCGCCGGTCAAGAAGATCCTGGAGGCGGGCGTGAAGGTCTCCGCCGGCACCGACGCCACCCGTGTCGCCTCGTACAACCCGTGGGTGTCGCTGGCCTGGATGATCACCGGTAAAACCGTGGGCGGCATGCAGCTGTACCCGCGCGCCAATTGCCTGGACCGCGAAACGGCGCTGCGCATGTGGACCGAGAACACCACCTGGTTCTCGAACGAGGTGGGCAAGAAGGGCCGCATCGAGGTGGGCCAGCTGGCCGACCTGATCGTGCCGGACAAGGATTTCTACGCCTGCGCCGAAAGCGAGATCTCCGACATGAGTTCGCGCCTGACCATCGTCGGCGGCAAGATCGTCTACGCGGCGGGGGAGTTCGCCGCCTACGACGAGGCGCCGCCGCCGGCCATGCCCGACTGGTCGCCGGTGCGCCGCTTCGGCGGCTACGCTGGCTGGGGTGAACAGATCGGCAACAACCGCGCCGCCCTCAAGGAGCTGGAGCAGCGCAAGCGCCAGCAGGCGCAATTGCGCGAGCAGCAGGCCGCCTGCGGCTGCGCCAGGCAGTGCAATGTGCACGGCCACCAGCATGGAACCGCGTGGACCAGCAAGCTGCCGATCTCAGACCTGAAAAGCTTCTGGGGCGCGCTGGGTTGCGCCTGCTGGGCGGTGTGACGATGGCGTTTCCTCCATTTTTGCGCGCGCCCTGGGTGCGCTGGTGCGGCCTGCTGCTGCTGTGTTCAGCGTATCTGCAGGGCGGCATCGTCAAGCTGACCGACTTTAGCGGCGCCGTCGCCGAGATGCAGCACTTCGGCGTCTCGCCGGCGGCGCCGATGGCCGCCGTGGTGATCGGCGGCGAGATCGGCGCCTCGCTGATGATACTGGCCGGGTTCTATCGCTGGCTGGGCGCCGGCTACCTGGCGGTGTTCACCCTGATGGCCACCTTCATGGCCAACCGCTTTTGGGAGGTGACCGGGCCGGCGCGCTTCATGGCCGAAAACGGCTTCTTCGAACACCTCGGGTTGACCGGCGCCTTCGTGCTGGTGGCCTGGTACGATATTCAGAAAGGTAAGGATGGAACGCGGTGATATCAAACAAGGCGTCACGCTCGGCTTTTTGGCTGGCTACGTCGACACGCTGGGCTTTATCGGCCTGTTCGGATTGTTCACGGCGCACGTGACGGGCAACTTCGTGCTGATCGGCCGCTCTGCGGTGCAGGCGGCGCCGGAGATTTTCCTCAAACTGCTGGTGTTCCCGGTGTTCATGCTGTTCGTCGCCATCGCGCGGCTGCTGATCCTGCACTGGCAACGCACGGGCGGCAAGCAGCTGCGCAACAGCTTCCTGACGCAGCTGCTGCTGATGGCGGCGACGGTGGCCTGCGCCTGGGTGGCGGCACCCATCGTCTCGGCCGACGCGCCGCTGAGCATGGCGACCGGCATGCTGTGCGCCGGCGCGATGGCGGTGCAGAACGCCTACGGCAAGCTGCTGCTGGGTAAATCGGCCGCCACCACCGTCATGACCGGCAACGTCACGCAACTGGTGATCGACCTGGTGGACTCGGCACGCGGCGACCCCGACGCCATGGGCCGCTGCAAAAAGCTGGCTTGGCCGGTGCTGGCCTTCGCGCTCGGCTGCACCGGCGGCGCGCTGATGTTCGTCGCGGTCGGCTTCAACGGCCTGATATTGCCGTGTGTGTTGTTATTGTGGCTCGCCATCGCCGCGAAAGATTGATACATTTCGTCACCGTAGTCCCCGCCAATTCTGCTGTAAAGTGCGCCACCGCTGGGGCGGTGGCGCGCGCTTCCCGCCGCCCCATCCCCATCCCCACCGTGCCCTAGGGAAAACCCTACGCCGGTATCAGCATCGCCCGATATTCTCCCGATTATTTCCTTGTTATTATCAAATTGGAATGTAAATTTCCATGCGGTACATTGACCCGCGACGACGCGGTTACAACCAAGGATATTCATGTTATTCGGAAGCTGCGGCGTGATGCGCAGGCTGGCAAAGAGCTGCAGGTGCCGCCTGGCGCTGTGGACGCTCACCATCCGCGACAGCTTTGTCGTGCTGTTGCCGCTCACCTTCATGGGCGTGACCGCGACCCTGTTCGCCAACGCCCCGTTCCCGGCGATGCGCGAGCTGCTGGTCGCGGTGCTCGGGACCGGGTGGCGCGCGGTGTTGGACAGCGTCGTCAACGCCAGCTATGGCGTGTTCGGGCTGGCGCTGGCGGTGGTGGTGGCGGTCCGGCTGGCGCGCCGCCTCGCCGCCGACGAGGCCGACGAAGCGCTGCCGGAGGCCTGGGTCGGCATGGCCGCGTTGGTCAACTTCATGCTGTGGATGTTGATCGCCGACACGCCCGTGATGGCCGCGTTGGGCCGCGACTCGATGCTGCAGGGCCTGATGATCGGCCTGGCCACACCGGAACTGTTGCGCCCGCTGACCAGGATCTTCAGGGTGGCGCCAGACTACGACGGCGATCCGACGTTCTACTGCGCCGTGCGCATGACCCCGCCCATGGTGATCCTCGGCATCGTCGTCATGCTTGCGGCCGAGGCCGCCAAAGCGCTGCCGCCGCCGGGCGTCGGCTGGCTGGCCGCGCTGCCGTCGGCGATCCACACCTGGATCGACGCCGACTGGCTGCTCAGCATGTTGGTGCTGCTGGTCAGCCATTTGCTGTGGTTCATCGGCATCCACGGCAACAAGTTGATGGACCAGCAGGCGCAAGCGCTGTTCGGGCTCGCCGGCGCCCCCTACGATCCGGCGCTGGCGTGGCGGCCGCTGCTCGACACCTTTGGCCTGATGGGCGGGGCCGGCGCCATCCAGGGCCTGGTGCTGGCCTTGTTCATCGTCGCGCGCGAGGGACCGTTCCGGCGCCTGGCCGTCGCGTCGGCGCTGCCGTCGCTGTTCAACATCGGCGAACTGCTGATCTTCGGTCTGCCGATCGCCCTCAACCCGGTCTTCCTGTGGCCGTTCCTGCTGGCGCCGCTGGCGCTGACCTTGATGGCGCTGGCCGCCGTGCATGCCGGCGCGCTGCCCTTGCTCGACGTGATGGTGCCATGGACCACCCCGCCTTTTCTGTCGGGCTATCTGCTCACCGGCTCCTGGCGCGGCCCGGCGCTGCAGCTGCTCGGCCTGCTGGTCAGCACTTTGATCTACCTGCCGTTCGTGCGCCGCGCCGAGGCGCGCCGGGTGCGCGCGCAAACGCTGGCCTTCGACGCCACGATCAGGGCCATCGCCATCGAGGGCCAGCCGCAGACGCAGTCGGTGCCACGCACCGGCGAGATGGGCCTGGTCGCCCGCGGGCTGTTCGCCGCGCTCTCGCGCGACCTCGGCGGCACTGCGCTGACCCTGGAATTCCAGCCCAAGCACGATCAACGCGGCGTCGCCGTCGGCGTCGAGGCTTTGCTGCGCTGGCGCCACCATCGCCACGGCCCGGTGCGCGCCGACGTCGCCGTCACCCTGGCCGAGGAGGGAGGATTGATCCGCAGCCTGGGCGCCTGGGTGCTGGAGGAGGCGTGCGCGCGCAAGGCGCAGTGGAACGCGCTCGGGCTGTCGCACATCACGATGGCGATCAACGTCTCGCCGCTCCAGCTCGACGACCCGCAGTTGCCGGCGCTGCTGGCCCGCTGTCTTGACCGCTACCGCCTGGCGCCGGGCGAGATCGAGCTGGAGATCACCGAGAGCCAGGCCATCCCGGTGCAGCAGGTGGTGGACCAGAACCTGGCGCAGATCGTCGCCATGGGCGTGTCGCTGGCGATGGACGATTTCGGCATGGGTTACTCGTCGCTGCTGCACATGCGGCGCTTCTCGATCCACGCCATCAAGATCGATGGCTCGCTCACGCGCGACGTGCTGGCCAATCCGACCAGCCGCGACATCATCCACACCATCGCCACCCTGGGCCGCGCGCGCCATGTCGAGGTGGTCGCCGAGTTCGTCGAAACGGTCGAACAGCGCGACGTGCTGGCGGCGCTGGGCTGCGACGTGTTCCAGGGGTATCTGTACAGCCCGGCGCTGCCGGCGGCCTCCTGCGTCGAATACCTGCTGGCCAACGGCGCCGCGCGCGCCGCCGACAACGCCTCGCTGTGCGTTTGAAGGAGAACACCCAATGACGCCCCTGGACGCCACCCACACCTCCGACAAGCGCTCGCTGACCGCGCGGGCGCTGCGCCTGGCCTTGTTGCGCATCGGCCTGGTGTCGCTGTGCGCGGGGGCGGCGTCGTACTACATCAATATGCGCTCCATCGAGGAGGCCGTCACCAGGCAACTGCTGCTGTCGACCGAGCAGACCTTGCAGCGCGAATCGCTGCCGTTCCGCGAAATCCGCACCTTGCAACAGAATTTTCTCGACGAGTTCCAGAGCGTGTACACCCGCGCAGGCATGGCCGCCGGCCTGGTGCGCGACTTCGGCCTGATTTTCCATCGCCACGAGGACGGCTCGTACACCCAGCGTCCGCAATTGTTCGAGGGCGCGGCGCTGGCCGACGGCCGCCGTTACGCCTGGATGTCCGCCACCTACGCGCCCGACATCCCGCCCGACGACGACACCAAGGCGCGTTTCGCGCTGTCCTACATCCTGTCCCACAAATACGGTTCCAGCGCCAGGGGGCGCCTGTTCAACTTCTATGGCGTGGTGCCCGAAAAAGGCTTCCCCATTTACCAGGATGCCGACATCGCCAAGGTGTTCAAGTACGCCGGCCCGGACGCGCTCAAGCTGGAGACCTACGAATTCTACCGGCGCGGCTTCGGTTCGTCCGGCAACGGCACGCTGTTCACCCATATCTATTGGGACTACTCCAACAACGTCTGGATGACCACCATCGCCACGCCCGACGTGGCCGGCGCCGACGGCAAGCACCGCATCCTGGCCTGCGTCGACGTGCCGCTGGACGACCTGATGAAGCGCACCGCGCGCCCCGTCATCGACGGCGCCTACACCACCATCCTGGTGGCCGACGGCGAGGGCACCTTGCTCTACCATCCCGCCTACATGGACCAGGTCAAAAGCAGCGGCGGCTCGGCCTCGATCCGCTCGCTCAAGATCGCCCACGACTACCCGCTGCTGGCGGCGGTGCCGTCGCTGGCTCCGGGCAAATCGACGGTGGTGCGCGAGCGCGACGAGATCATCGCCATGGGCGTCATCCCGGGCACGCCGTGGGTGCTGGCGGTGCATTATCCGCGCGTGCTGATGCGCGCGGCGATCCTGGACAACCTGGCCATCGTGATCGCCCTTGGGCTGTTGACCTTGCTGGTGGAAATTTTCCTGCTGCGCTCCATCCTGCACAAGCACGTGGCCGTTCCGCTGTCGCGGCTGATGCAGGCGACGCGCCGCCTCGGCGTGTCGCGGGAGCGCCTGGACCGCGATTCCCTGCCGACCCAGTCGAACGACGAGATCGGCGAGCTGGCGCGCGACTTCGCCAACATGGCCGACCGCATCCAGGACGCGCACGCCCAGCTCGAGGTCAAGGTGCACGACCGCACCTCCGCGCTCGAGGAAGCCAACCGCCGCCTGCGTGCGCTCAGCACCACCGACAGCCTGACCGGCCTGGCCAACCGCCGCCATTTCGACGAGATGTTCGCCAGCGAGTGGCGCGGCGCCCAGCGCGCCGGCACCTTGCTGTCGGTGGCGTTGATCGATGTCGACTGGTTCAAGCGTTACAACGACCACTACGGCCACCAGGCCGGCGACGAATGCCTGCGCGACGTGGCCGGGGCCATGACGGCGCACGCGATGCGGGCCGGCGATATGGTGGCGCGCTATGGCGGCGAGGAATTCGCCCTCATCAGCACAACCCACCTGGACGCCGACGCGGCGTGGCGGCACGCCGGGGCGCTGTGCGTGGGCGTGGCGGCCATGGGACTGGCGCACGCGATGTCGCCGCTGGGCCGGGTGACGATCAGCGTCGGCGTGGCGATTACCGCGCCTTCCGAACTTGGCGGCGCCGAGGAGTTGCTGAAGCAGGCCGACCTGGCCCTTTACCGCGCCAAGCAGCAGGGTCGCAACCAGGCGGTGCTGGCCGGCGGTTCGGCGGGGGAGGGCGGCCAGGCGCCCGGCTAGATGGTGATGATGCCGCGCTTGAGGGCGATCGTCACCGCGTGGGTGCGGTCGTTTGCGGCCAGTTTGGCCAGCACGTTCTTCATGTGCGCCTTGACGGTTTCCTCGGAAATCGACAGGTGCTCGGCGATGCGGCGGTTCGAGTTGCCGCCGGCGGCGTGATTGAGCACCTCCATTTCGCGCGGGCTCAACGGTCCCTGGCCCATGTGCTGGGCCAGTTCCATGGCGATTTCCGGCGGAATGCGGCGCTGCCCCATGTGGACGCCGCGCACGGTGTCGATCAGTTCGCGCCGCAAGGTGCTTTTCAGCAGGAAGCCGCTGGCGCCACCCTGCACGGCGCGCAGGATCTGGGCGTCGCCTTTATAGGTCGTCAACATGATGATGCGGGCGCCGCCGTGTTCGCGGCGGATCTGCTGCAGCGCCGTCACGCCGCACATTTCGGGCATGGCGATGTCCATGATGGTCACGTCCGGACGCAGCGCCTCGTAGCGTTCGACGGCCTCGCGGCCGTTGTTGGCCTCGCCGACCAGACGCATATCGTCCTGGCTGGCGATCGCCTCGCCGAGGCCGGCGCGCAGCAGCGGATGGTCGTCGACGACCAGCACGGTGATGGGACGGGGTGCGTTGCTCATTTCCATGTTGTGGGGGATGCGATGTTCCGACTAGTTCGGGCGATAGCGCCCGGGCCTGCGATTGTGGTGTGCAATGCAACACAAAGTATGCACTTTAGCAAAAAATGGCACAATAGCTCGTTCGGCAAATGTCTTTTGCAGTTTCCGCAAACTGGCCGTCATGGGGAGAAATGGATGATCGATGCCTTGCAGTGCCTGATCGCGGTGGTCGAGCACCGCAGCCTGTCGCGGGCGGCGGTGCAACTGGAAATGGCCGTGTCGTCGGTCTCGCGCAAGCTCGACGCGCTGGAGGCGCAGCTGGGCGCGCGGCTGCTGGTGCGCAGCTCGCGCCATGTGGTGCTGACCGACGCCGGCGAGCGCTTCCTGCCGCGCGCCCGCAATATCCTGGCCGAGCTGGCGGAGGGACAGGCGGCGGTGCAGGAAACCGAAAGCGAGCCGCGCGGCCTGTTGACGGTCACCGCGCCGGCCGGCTTCGGGCGGCTGCACGTGGCGCCGGCCATCGCCACGTTCCTGCGGCGTTATCCCAGGCTGCAGGTGGATTTGCACGTCAGCGACAGCGTCGTCGACCTGGCTTCGCGCCGGGTCGATGTGGCGGTGCGCGCCGGCGTGCTGCCGGACGGCGACCTGGTGGCGACCCGGCTGGCGCCGCAGAACCGCGTGGTCAGCGCCAGCCCGGCGTATCTGGCGCGGCATGGCTGGCCGGCCGCGCCGGAGGATTTGCTGAACCATCAGTGTTTGTCGATGGTCGGCAAGTCGCCGCGCGCGTGGTGGCGCTTCGAGGGCGTCAATCAACACCAGCCGCTGGACGTGAAAAGCGCGTTGCGCTGCGACGATACGGATACGCTGATGCACGCGGCGATCGCCGGGGCGGGGCTGGTTCATCTGGCCAATTGGATGGTCAGCGAGGCGATCGTTGCGGGCAAGCTGGTGCCGGTGTTTCCGATGGCGCCGCTGCAGCGGGGCGCTTCGGCGGCCAAGCACGATCCGGCCGAATCGGCGATCCACGCGGTGCACATGCCGGGGCGCTCCAACCAGGCCAAGTCGCACCTGTTGATCAGTCATTTACGGGAGTATTTCGGCGAGCCGCCGTATTGGGATGTGGCGATGGAAGCGGCGGGTGCGACCAAGCCCCGAGACGTTGGAGGGATCGAGGAAACACGTAGGGCGGATTAGGCGGAACGCCGTAATCGGCCATTTATGAGCCGTCGACGGCGCATGCATGGCCGATTACGCTTCGCTAATCCGCCCTACGAATTAATTCCACTCGTCGCCACCGCCGCCGGCGTCGCCGCCGCCGGAATCGTCCCAGCCGCCGCTGACGCCGAAGTCGGTGCCGCCCATGTCGTCATTCTGCACGATGTTGCTCTGCGCCGGATCGTCATAGACGATGTCGTTGCGTCCCTGGTCGTTGGCGGCGTTGCCGCCGTTTTCATGACCGCCGGTGAACTGGCGCGCGATCGCCTCGCCGGCCACCAGGCCCGCGCCCAGCGCAGCGCCTGTGGCCAGGCCGCCGACGATGCGCGAGCCCATGCCGCTACCCTGCGGCTGCTGGCCGTAGCCCGGACCATAACCCTGCTGCGGATAACCGCCGCCTGGAGGATAGCCCGGCGGCGTGCCGCCAGGATTGAAGCCCTGGCCACCCTGGTTGAACCCGCCGCCGCCCATGCCGCCCGCGCCGCCTTGCTGCGCGCGGCGCGACATGAAGCGCGAGGCGATAAAGATGAAGCCCACCAGCAGGCCGCCCATCAGCAGGACGGTGCCCCACGGGATGCCGCCGCCTCCGTTCGAACTGGAGCCGGCGCTGGCGCCGTTGGCATAGCCGCCGTTGTTATAACTGCTCTTCTCGGCCGCCGGTTTGTGCTGCGTGAAATTTTCTTTCGGTTTGGCCTCGCCGGCGGCGATCACTGCGCGCAGTTTGCTGACGGCGGTGGCGTCGACCTTCGGCAGGCCCGGCGACAGGCGTTCGGCCGTTTCCAGCGACTTTTGCGCGGCCGCGAACTTGCCTTGCTTGGCCAGCAGTTCGGCTTCGACGAAGTGCGCTTTGGCGCTGTTCGGATGCTCCTTGAGCACCTGGTCCATCATCGCCTGCGCTTCGGTGAATTTTCCGGCTTCGGCGGCGACATAGACATCGTGTACGGTGGGAGCCGCCGCAAAGACCGGCGCCGCCAGCGCCATCGCGCCGGCCAGCAGGGTGATGCTTGCTAAGGATTTTGCCTTCATGGTCGATCTCCAGTGGAAACTACGGAACTACTTTCATAATGATGGCAGTTTAGGCCATTTTCAAGGGAACGGCGGTGCGCTGCGCCACAGAGCGCAAATTGGCCTCGACGGTGGCGGCGATGATGTCGGCCGTCGCCGCCGACAAGGTCCAGCCCAGGTGGCCGTGGCCGGTATTGTAGAAAACGCAAGGAAGCTTGCCCTGGCCGACGCGCGGCATCAGGTTGGGCATCATCGGCCGCAAGCCCGCCCACGGCGTGATGTTGCGCGTGGAGACGCCGGGGAAGCGCTGCCGCACCCAATCGACCAGCGGGGCGATGCGGTCGGCGCGGATGTCGCGGTTGAAGCCGTTGAATTCGGCCGTGCCGGCCACGCGGAAGCGGTCCTCGCCCAGCCGGCTGGTGACCAGCTTGGCGGCGTCGTCCTCCAGGCTCACGGTGGGGGCGGCGGCGCGGCTGGCATCGTCGTCCAGGTGGACCGTGATCGAGTATCCCTTGACCGGGTAGACGTTGACCCGGTCGCCCAGCATGGCCGCCAGTTCGCGGCTGGCGGTGCCGGCGCAGATCACCACGCCGTCGTAGACGCCGATGTCCGGCACGCCGTCCTGCAGCACGCTGACGCAGGCGCCGCGCGCGTCCGCGCTCAGGCCCACCACCTGCTGGCCGAAGCGCAGGCGCACGCCGAGCCGCTGCGCCGCCTGCGCCAGCCCGGTGGTGAATTTGTGGATGTCGCCGGAGCTGTCGCTCTCGGTGTAGTGGCCGGCGTAGTAGTCGCCGGCCAGGGTGGGCTCGATCGCGCGCATCTCTTCAAGCGTGACGGTGCGCCGGTGCACGCCGCCCCGCGCCAGCAGCAGCGAGACGTCTTCGCCGTGGTCGAAGTCGGCGCGGTCGCGGTAGATGTGCAGGATGCCGGCGCGTTTGAGGTCGAAGTCGATGCGCTCCTCCTCGGCCCAGCTGAACAGATGCTCGCGCGCCGCCACCGCCAGTTTGGCGATGGCGACGGTGTTTTCGCGGTAGTCCGGCATGGCGGCGATGAACTCCGCCAGCCACGACAGCTTGTGCCAGCTGGGTTTGGGGTTGAGCAGCAGCGGCGCGTCCTTGCGTAGCATCCACTTCAAGCCCTTGGCCACGGTGGCGCCGTGGTTCCACACCTCGGCGTTGGAGGCCGACAGCTGGCCGCCGTTGGCGAACGAGGTCTCCATCGCCGGATAGCGATGGCGCTCGAGCAGCGTGACGCGCAGGCCGCGCCGGGCCAGCGCGTAGGCGGTGGTGACTCCGGTGATGCCGCCGCCGATGACTGCGATGGTCTTCATGGCGGTCCGGGTCAGGCCTTCTTGAGCCCGGCGATGTAGCGGTCGATCACCGTCGGCAGCACCGTCAGCGGCACGCCGCAGCTTTGCACCAGCGCGTCGTTGAAGCCGGGCAGGTCGAACTTCGGTCCCAGCGCCGCCTTCGCGCGTTCGCGCTGGCGCAGGATCTCGTTGTGGCCCACCTTGTAGCCGCAGGCCTGGCCGGGCGACACCGTGTAGCGGTCGATTTCGCTGGTCATGGCCTGTTCGCCGCGGCCGGTGCTCTCGACCAGGAAGCGGATCGCCTGTTCGCGCGTCCACTTCATCGCGTGCATGCCGGTGTCGACCACCAGACGGCAGGCGCGGAACTGCTGCGCCTGCAGGTAGCCGATCTGGCTGAACGGATCGTTGACGTACAGGCCGAATTCGTCGACCAGCTGCTCGGCGTACAGCGCCCAGCCCTCGATGAAGGCGTTGAAGCCGATCAGCGAGGAGATCAGCGGCAGCTCGTCGTGGTGTTCGGCCAGGTAGGCGCCTTGCCAGGCGTGGCCCGGCAAGCCTTCGTGCGCGGTCAAGGTGGCGATCTCGGACTTCGGCCACAAGGTGGTCGACTTCAGATTGATGTAATAAATTGCCGGACGCGAGCCGTCCAGCGACGCGAAGTTCATGTAGCCGAGCGGCGCGCCCGACTCGATATCGACCGGCACCCGCCTGACCTCCAGCGGCGCCTTCAGTGTCATGTTGGAGATCTTCGGCATCAGCGCGCGCACCGCCTCGACGCGGTCGTTGCAATAGGCGATCAGCTCCTCGCGGCCCTTGTCGTTGTCGGCGTAGAAGCGTTTCGGGTCCTTCGACAGCGCCAGCAGGCGCGCGCCGACGGTGCCTTGCGTGATGCCCTGGGCCTTGAGGATGGCGTCGATGCGCGACTGCAGCATCTTGTTCTGTTCCAGGCCGACCGCGTGCACTTCGCGCGGACTGAGGTTGGTCGAGGTGCCAAGGCGCAGCGCCCAATCGTAGTAGGCCGCGCCGTCCGGCAGGCGGTGCACGCCGGCGACGTCGGTGGACTTGGACGTGGCGCGCGTGAAAGTGGCGATCTGGCGCTCCAGCGCCGGGTAGACCTGGGTTTCGACCAGCGCCGTGACGCGCGCGTTCCAGTCGCCGGCGATGCCCAGCTTTTGCGTGCGCTCGGTCAGCGAGGTGACCAGCTTTTGCTGCGCGATCGCGGTCTTGCGGTAGTCCTGCAACTGGGCCAGCGCGGCGCGGGCGATGAAGTTCGGCGGCAGGATGCCGCGCCCGGCCTGGTCGGCGATGCGGGTGCTTTCCTGGTCCAGCATGCGCGCCATGCCGGTGACGCGGTCCAGATAGGCCTCGGCGTCGGCGGCGTCGGCGATCTGGTGCTGCGAGTGCAGGAATTCCGGGAGCCGCGTGACCGCGCCGTCCTGCTGCGTGACGGGAAAGGGCGAGGTGCCGCCATTGAAGCCGGCGGCGGCGCCGCCGAAGGAGAAGCGCAAGCCTTCCAGGCCCTCGTTGGCGGCGTAGCGGATGGTGTCGTAGCGGAGCTGGGCCTCGGCGCCCAGCTTGGCGCGGTCGATGCCCGACAGGCGCTTGAGCATCGACTTGACCTGTCCGGCCCAGGCGGCGTCGCCGGAGCGGCTGACGTTTTCCAGCTGCGATTTCAGGCCGGCGCGCTCGCCCTTGTCCAGGCCGAGCGAGGTGGCGGTGGTCGGCGACAGGCGCAGGATTTCTTCTGCGAAATTATCGATCAGTTTGGTGAACGGGGCGTCGCCGGCGGCCGGGGCGGCCGGGGCAGCCGGGGTGGCGGCTTGCGCGCGCGCCATGCCGGGCAGCAGGGGCAGGGCGCCGACGGCGGTGGCCGAAAGGGCGGACAGCAGCAGGTCGCGGCGTGTGAAGTTCTGGGACTTGTTGCTCATGACTTCCTTTTATTGTTTGTTGGTAATGCGGGCCGAATCTGCGGACGAGCGTTTTCAACAATACTCATCGGTCGGCAGCCGGCGCGACGCTGACCATAGCGCGTCAGCCGGAAAATTGTCAATGAGTATTGTGTGCCGGTTAAGGGCGATTTAATACAGGGACGGCGATTCCGGGGACGGGTCCGATATCGAATGTGACCCCGCATGCGGCGGCGCGGACCCTTCCGGATCGGCCGGGAAAGTCAGCTGGAAGCGGGCGATCAATTCGCGCAGCGCGTCCAGTTCCTGGCGCGGCAGCGCCAGCGCCACGTGCATGTCCGGGCGGATCAGGTAGGCCGCGTCCTCCAGCAGGCCGGCCTCGCCGGCGGTCTCGGTCCACGGCCAGGCGTGCAGCGGCAGGTGCAGCATGCGGGCCGCCGCGGCGAGCAGGGGATCGGTTTTGCCGTAGACGTGCAGTTGCCAACCCAGGCTGCGCAGCGGGGCGAAATTGTCGCCGCCATCCGCTTGCGGCACCCACGGCAGGCGGTCGCCGCCGATGATCTCGCCGGCGCGCCCGCCGCTCAGCAGGCTGTCGGGATAGTGGATCTGCACCTGCGACACTGTTTTGAACAAGGTGCGGCGCGCGGTGGTGAAGCCGGTCAGCATCGGGAACACATGCGGCACCACCCAGTGGCGCAACAACTGGCCGCCGGCGCCCTGCGACACCACCAGCTGGAAGGCGCGGTCGGTGGTGGTGACCAGCTTGCGGGCGAAGGCGAGCCGTTCGGCCTGGTAGGTGTCGAGCAGCGCGCCGTGGGCGCCGGCCCGCAACACCTGCGCCAGCTTCCACGCCAGGTTGACGGCGTCGCCGATGCCGGTGTTCATGCCCTGGCCGCCGGCGGGGCTGTGGATGTGCGCGGCGTCGCCGGCCAGGAAGCAGCGGCCGACGCGGAATTGCGACGCCACCCGGTGGTGCACGCGGTAGGTGGAGAACCAGTTGAGTTGCTCGACCTTGATGCCGAGCAACGGTTCCAGCACGGGGCGCACGTCGTCGAAATTGGGCTCGGGCTGGCCCTGGACCGGCTCGGGCATGATGCCGATCAGGCGCTGCATGCCGCGCGAGCGCACCGGCAACATCAGCGCGAAGGTGTTGGCGCCCAGGTGGCCGACCAGGTCGACATTGGGCGGCCCCCCGGTCTTGACGTCGGCCACGTAATATAGATGGTCGTAGGTGCCGCCGCCGAAACCGACCTGGAGCGACTCGCGCACGCGGCTGCTGGCGCCGTCGCAGCCGCACAGGAAGGCGGTATTGCAGGCGATGCGCTCGCCGCCACGCTGGAGCACGGCGCGCACGCCCCATTCGTCCTGCGTGAACGATTCAAGTTGGGTGTTCCAGTCGACTTCCACGCCCTGCGCGCGCAGTTGCTCGACCAGGAATTGTTCATGGTCGTCCTGGGGGAATGCCAGCACGAAGGGATAGGGGCTGATGCCGGCGCCGACGTCCTTGAGCGGCAACCGGGCGATATCGTGGCCGTCCTCGCGCAGGTGGATGGCCTCGATGCGGATGCCCAGATCGACGACGGCGTCGCCGAAACCCATCTGGCGATAGAACTCGAGCGTGCGCGCATGCACGGCCATCGCCCGGGAAGCCTGGCCGGGGCCGCTGTTTTGGTCGATGATGCGCACGGCGACACCGTGCCGCGCCAGCCGGAGGGCAAGCACCAGGCCGGTGGGTCCGGCGCCGACGATGAGAACTTGAGGAACCATCAACCCAGTTTACCTGCCCGCGCGAATGCGGCGCGCGCAATTGACGGCGGCGGGATAGCACTGGCTAGTTGGGTGAATTGGTATTATATTGGACAACATTGTTATTCCTTACCACCCACATCCACCCGATATGAGCCATTCCGCCACCCGCCGTACCTTGTTGCTGGCACTCGCCGCGGCACCACTTGCCCGCGCCCACGCCACGCCGACCGCCCAGACTGCCCAGACCGCCCCCATGCCGCCGGATATGCGGCTGGTCCGGCTGGAGGCCGCGTCCGGCGGACGCCTGGGCGTGGCGGCGTGGAACACGGCCGACGGGCGGCAGCTGTTCCATCGCGCCGATGAGCGCTTTCCGTTCTGCAGCACCTTCAAGATGATGCTGTCGGCGGCGGTGCTGGCGAAGGAGCCGTCGGTGCTGCAACAGAACATCCGGTACGACAAGGCCGAGCTGGTGGCGCATTCGCCCATCACCGAAGAGCACCTCGACGGCGGCATGACCATCGAGGCGCTGTGCGCGGCCACCATCCAGTACAGCGACAACACGGCGGCCAACCTGCTGATCCGTCACCTGGGCGGACCGGAGGAGGTGACCGCGTACGCCCGTTCGATCGGCGACCGGCAGTTCCGCCTGGACCGCTGGGAAACCGCGCTCAACAGCGCCATCCCCGGCGATCCGCGCGACACCACCACGCCGGCGGCGATGATGGCGTCCTTGCACAAGCTGACCCTGGGTAACGCGTTGCCGCCCGCCAAGCGCAAGATCATGACGGATTGGCTGATCGGCAACACGACCGGCGCCACCCGCATCCGCGCCGGCGTGCCGTCGAGCTGGAAAGTGGGCGACAAGACCGGCGCCGGCGACTACGGCACCATCAACGACATCGCCATCTTGTGGCCGCCTGGCAATAAACCACCGATCGTGCTGGCCGTTTACCTGACGCAGCCGGGCAAGGACGACAAGACGCGCCCCGAAATCCTCGGCCAGGCGGCGAAGATTGTCATCGATGCCTTCAAGGTCGGCTAAACTACGGCCCTTAACACTAGTGGGCCACCCATGACGAACAAAAAACAGCCGCCAGCCAAAAATCCCGCCGAGGCGCCGCCGGGCCGCGCGCCCAATCCCTTCCTCAACGCCGAGTTGTATGGCCGCATGCGCGACTACACCGAGCGCGACGCGGCGTTTTCCAAGGAGTTGAAGGCGATCGGCGAGAGCGGCGCCGGCAAGCGCAGCACGGACGCGCGGAAGGCGCCGTCGCTGGCGGTGCTGCGCGGCGTGGTCAAGAAGGGCTTGCCGTTGTGGACGATGCTGGACCGCATCGTCGAGGGTGTCGAGAGCGGCCTGTGGGAACCGTGGCTGACCGCCTACGGCTTCGAGCTGCGCGGCGTCAACTACGCCAAGACGGGCGAGCGCAACGCGCGCCTGGCGCTGGACATCAGCCTGGGTTCGAAGGCGCACACGGCGTTCGCCAACGCCGGCGTCGGCAACTGGCGCAGCCTGGTGGTCGAGGATTGCGCCCAGGTGCAGATCGACAAGCCGACCGAAAAGGCGCCGGCCAAGGCCCACGCCATCTTCTTCCTGGACGCGCCGGCGCAAAGCTAGGGCGGCATGCGTCTCAGGGGCGGGGGATGCGGCTTATTTTTCCCACTCGAGGTGGACCACCTTGTAGCCCTTGTCCTTTAGCAGCCTGAGCAGCGAAGGCAGGGCCTTGACCGTTGGACCGTTGGCGTCGTGCATGAGAATGATGCCGCGCCCGGGTTTGGTCAGGTTCTCGGCCAGCCGTACCATCAGGACTTCGGTCGTGTCGTTTGGCAACCAGTCGTTGATGCCCAGGTCGATCGACATGACGGTGACCTTGGCGGCCTTGAGGGCGGCCAGCATCGTCGGCGTTTCTTCCAGATACGGGAAGCGGTAGGCCGGCGCGGACACGCCGAACGCGGCCTGATAGGCGACCTGGTTCTTGCGCAGGTCGTCGAGTTGCTGTTGCGCGCCGAGTTCGGACAGATGCGGATGCGTGTTGCTGTGCAGGCCGGTCGAGTGGCCCTCGGCCGCGACGCGCCGCGCCAGCTCCGGCGAACGCGCCAGCCGGTCGCCGATCATGAAGAACGTCGCTTTCACACATTGGTCGGCCAGGGCCGCGAGCACGGCGGGCGTGCCCGACGGTTCCGGTCCGTCGTCGAACGTCAGCACGACCTCGCCTTTTTCCAATGGCAGGGCGGCATGCTGATACGCGCCGTATAGCGCGCCGTCGCGGGGGAGTTTGATGGTGCGGCTGGTGCCGAGTTTGTCGGCACCGCATTCGGCGGCAAGGGCGGGGGCTGCCAGCGAGGCCAGCACGCCCATTGCCATGAACTTTACAACTTTTCCGACGATAAACATTTTCAGGCGGCGCGCTTGCGGCGGCGGGCCATCACCGATACCAGCGCCACGCCGGCCAGCATCATGGCGTAGGTTTCCGGCTCGGGGACGGCGTTCACGGCCAGCTGCTCGCCTTCGATCATGGCGGCGGGGCTAAGCATGTTTTCCAGGCCGCCGGTCCAGACGCCCGCCTCGGTCGACAGCGCGTAGGGGGCGGAGTTTCCGGTGGTCCAGGTCGCCGAGGTGCCGACGGCGGAGCCGGTCAGCCAATAGGTGCCGGCGCCCAGCGTCCAGTTCAGGTTCGACAGGGTGGCGTTCGACAGCACGCCGGTCAGGTCGCTCGAGTAGAGGAGCTTGCCCGATGGCAGTTGCTCGAAGTCGCCGGGGATGGGGAAGCCGGTGGAATCCTGCTTGACCGACGCCATGATGCCCAAGGTGAGCTTGCCCAAGCCGCTTTCGTTATCGATCGCGGTACGGATCGAGGTGATTTGAGTCTCGGCGGTCAGCGTGAAACGTACGGCGTGGCTCTGTTCGTAGTGTATTCCATCGACGTCGGTGCCGTTGTCGACATTGTACTTGAGGAAATCAAAGGGGCCGAAGCTGTCGAAGACGACGGCCGCGTGCGCCGAGCTGGCCAGCAAGCCGATAACGAGCATTGGAAGGGCAAAAAAGCGTTTTGGTGACATGACAAACTCCGTAATTTCAAACAAGTAGGAAAAGCACAATACCATTATTGCATGCCGACTTGTTAATTGAAATCATGAAATTTATTGCTGTCGTGAAATCGTCACGTTGTTATTTAACACATTTGCCGTTGCGGTGGCGTACGCAAGTGCGCGCGCCACCGGCGCAGCGGCCACGGTGGTGTTGTAACTATTGACTTGATACTAACTGGCCGGCGCCGCCGGGCAGCCGGACCAGTTGCCGCTGGCCGGAATATGCTCGCCTTTCATGACCAAGGTCAATGCGCCGAGGCGGGCGTTGTCGCCCACCACGGCGCTGTACAGCACCGCGCTGCGCGGTCCGAGATAGACGCGCGCGCCGATGACCACCTCGTCGATTTTCATCACCCGGTCCTCGAACAAATGGGTCTGCGGGCAGGTGAGGGCATTGAGTTCGCTGTGGTCGCCAATGCGCACGCAGTCGAACTCCGTGATGTCGGTGGTGTCCAGGTAGACGCCCTTGCCGATTTTCGCGCCCATCAGGTTGAAGGCCAGCGGCAGCCATGGCGTGCCGCGCAGATAGCGCATGAAGTTGGGCACGGCGATGCCCTCATACAGGTTGGTGACGCCTTCCGACAGCCAGACGAACGGCGTCCACATCGGCGCCGAGCGCTTGCGATAACGGCCGATCAGTATCCATTTGAGCAGCGCCACGAAGACATAGTTGCCGACGCCGTAGACCAGTCCCGCCAGGGTCAGGTCCCAGATCACCTCCGCCCAGCGGCCGGCGCCGGCCGCCGGCATCACCTCCAGCACCAGGGTGTAGCCGACCGCGATCACCAGCGCGTGCGGCGCGACGATGCGGAACGCTTCGATCAGGCCGCGCCCGAGCCGGCGCATGGCCGAAGGGTGGAACGTCAGCGATTCCGGATAGCCGCTGGTCTGCTCGCGCGCGGGCAGGTTGATCGGCGGGGAGCCGAGCCAGGTGTCGCCGCTGTTCATCCGAGCGTTGTCGGGCGCGCGCGAATGCACGCCGATCAGCACCCCCTCGGGCAGCACCGTGCCGTCCGGGATGTAGGCGCCGTTGCCGACGAAGCTGCGGTTGGAGACCACCGTCGGCTGCATCGTCATCCAGCCGCCGTCGATCTCCTCGTCGCCCAGCATGACGGCATCGGCGATGAAGGTCTCGTCGCCCAGGGTCAGCATGTCCGGCACCACGCCCAGCGCGGTGGAGATCTCGGCGTCCTTGCCGACCTTGGCGCCCAATAGTCGATACCAGTACGGCGCGAACACGGTGGCGTAGATGCCGTGCAGGACCTGCAGGCTCGATTCCTGGATCTGGCTGACCAGCCATTTGGCGCAGTAGGTATTGCTGTGCACCGCGAAGCGGCCCGGCGTCAGTTTCGGCAGCACGGTCCAGCGGATGCCCGCCGACAGCAGCGCCGTGAGCAGGATCAGCACCGCGCTGGCGGGGAAGGCCAGCACGAAGTAGCGCAGCAGGCGGATGCCCATGCCGTCGCCCTGGATCGCCGGCATCACGCCGATTTCGTCGAACCAGTCGATCAGCACAAAGCTCGGGAACACCGGCATGAAGAACAGGGTGACGATCAGCAGGATGCCGGCGACGAAGAACAGGCCTTCGCCCAGGCTGCGCGCGCGCGTGAGCCGGGGGCGGGACGGCAGGCGCGCGGGATCGAAGGCGCCGGTGTCGCGCGCGGGGGAGCCGGCCCACATGCGGCCCGCCGGCACCCGGGCGCCATCGCCCAGCGCCGACTGGCCGTCCAGGTGGCCCTGCGCCTCGACATGGGTGTTCCCTTCGAGGATGGCGAAGGAGCTGACGCAGGCGTCGCGCTCCAGGGTGATGCGGCCCAGGCGCAGCACGCCGCGCTCGACGCGGGCGTTCTCGAAATTGACGGCGTTGCCGATGCTGGCGTTGTCGGCGATGGTCAGCAGGTCCGGCGCGCGCACGCTCATCGAGCCTATCGTGACGTCGCGGCCGATCTTCGCGCCCAGCGCGCGCAGCCACCAGGCGTTGAGCGACGAACCACTTAATAGATACGCGGGCGCCGCCTCGACCAGGCGGTCGGCCAGCCACCAGCGGTAGTAGGTCAGCCCCCACAGCGGATAGTCGCCGGCCTTGATGCGGCCCGCGATCAGCCATTTGCCGCCGATGGCGATGGCGAACTCCATCACCGTCGCCAGCAGGAACACGCCGACCGAGGCGGCGATCGCGCGCTTGACCGAATCGCCCGGATCGCCGGTGAAGAAGTGGTAGGTGAAGAAGGGCGCCAGCCACTGCGCCATGCGCAGCGCCACCAGCGCCGGCATCACGGCCGCCTGGGCCAGGCCGCAGGTCCAGCGTTTGAGGGCGGCGGGCGGTGTCCATTCCGCTTCCTCCTTGCCGGCGCTGTGCGCCTCGCCGAGTACGCGCGCGATCTTGCCGACCTCGCGCTGCTGATAGATGTCGCGCACGGTCACGTGGGTGTAGCGCGGATCGGCGCGCAGGGCCGACGCCAGGCGCGCGGCGAAGAACGAGTGGCCGCCAAGGTCGGAGAAGAAGTCGGCGTGGCGCAGGATAGGCTGGCCTGGGAACAGTTTGCCCAGGGCGGCGAACAGCGCTTCCTCGGCCGGCGTTTCGGGCAGGTCGGAATCCTGGGCGCCGCCGGCCGGCGCGGCGCCGAGCGGCGTGGCCTTCAGCGTCTTGCGGTCGATTTTGCCGGAGGTCAGGCGCGGCATGGCGTCCAGGATTTCGTAGCGTCCCGGGACCATGTAGGGCGGCAGTTTTTCGGCCAGGTCGGCGCGCAGGGCGCGCGGGTCCAGCGTCGCATTCGATCCGACTCCGGCTTCGGCGACCAGATAGGCGACCAATTGGTCGATGCCGTCGTCCTTGCGCAGCAGGACGGCCACGGTGCCGACGCCGTCGGCCTGCGCCAGCAGCGCCTCGATCTCGCCCAGCTCCACGCGGAAGCCGCGTATCTTGACCTGGTCGTCGGCGCGGCCCAGGCACACCACTTCGCCGTCGGCCGCGATGCGCGCCAGGTCGCCGGTGCGGTACAGGCGATCGTCATGCCGGCCGCTGGACCAGGGATTGGACAGGAATTTTTCCACTGTCAGATCGGGGCGGCCAAGGTAGCCGGCCGCCAGACCGGGGCCGGTGATGCACAATTCGCCGATCTCGCCGCGCGGCAGCAGGCGCAGGGGCGCGCCCGGCGCGGCGTCGGGATTGGCCTCCGCATTGGCATCGATCACCAGCAGGCCGTAGTTCGGCAGCGGCGTGCCGATGGTGACCGGGTGGCCCGGCCGCAGGCGCGCCAGGCTGGCGGACACCGTGGCCTCGGTCGGACCGTAGGTGTTGAACATCTGGCGGCCGTCGCGCGACCAGCGCTCGACCAGCGGTTCCGGGCACATCTCGCCACCGAGGTTGATCAGCCGCAGGCTCGGCACGTCCTGGTTGAACAGCGCGAGCAGGGTGGGGACCGCGTGCAGCACCGTGACCTGGTGCTGGTCGAGCATGCGCGGCAGCGTTTCGGGGTCGCCGCTGATTTCCTTGGGGCCGATCCACAAGGTGGCGCCGGCCAGATAGGCGATCCAGATCTCCTCGAACGACATGTCGAAAGCCACCGAGAAGCCTTGATACACCTTGTCGGCCGCCGTCACGCCCAGCACCGCGTTCTCGCTGCGCAGGAAGTGGCAGATGCTGCGCTGGGTGATCAGGATGCCTTTGGGCTTGCCGGTGGAGCCGGAGGTGTAGATCACGTAGGCCGGCAGGTCGGGCGAGACCTCGCCGCGCCGCGCCACGGGAGACTGGGCCGGGGCCAGCAGCGCCTCCGCCGTCCACACCGGGCGGCCGATGCCGGCCAGGCGCGGCGCGAAGGCGGCACAGGTCAGCACGCCGGCGCCGTCGGCATCGTCCAGGCACACTTGCAGGCGATCGACCGGCGTGTCCTCGTCGACCGGCAGCCACGCCGCGCCGGCCTTGGCGATGCCGGCCTGCAGCACCAGCAGTTCGATCCCGCGCGGCAGCCACAATCCGACGATCCGGCCCGGCCGCACACCGGCCTCGATCAGGCGGCCGGCCACCAGATCGGCCTGCGCATCGAGTTCGCGGTAGGTGAGCTGGCGGTCGCCGGAGATCAGCGCGATCTGGTCGGGGGCGCGGCGGGCGGTCGCCTCCAGCAGGTCGGCCAGGATTTCGTCGCGCAACAGGTCGCCGTTCTGCTGGCCATAAAGAATGTCGGGATGGGATTGTGGGAGCGTAAGGCAGGGTGTTGCTGGCTGGTTCATGCTGAAACTTTTGTGATGGCTTGGAGTTATTGTACGGTACGCCTATATCTTCCTCGCTGGGGAGAATGCAAGTTCTGCTTACAGCCTTTACAATAGGAAATAAGAACCCCTGATTCATTCGCCGTTTCAAAAAGGAGTCGCATGTTACCGAACCGTCCTCATATCGCCCCGATGCAATTTGACGATCCGATTGCCGCTTACGAACAGGTTCTGGCCATTTATGACGCCAACATCGCCCATCTGCGCGATGCCATGAAACGCTTTGTCGCCGGCGAGGACCTCGGCGAGCACGTCCGTGCTTGTTATCCCTTCGTGCGCGTCCATACCGACACCGTGGCCCGCGCCGATTCGCGGCTGGCCTTCGGTTTCGTCGCCGGCCCCGGCACCTACGAAACCACGTTGACGCGGCCGGACCTGTTCGCCCGCTACTACCAGGAACAGTTCCGGCTGCTGCTCAAGAACCACGGCCACCACCAGCAGGTGCGGCTGGAAGTGGGCACCAGCGCGCAGCCGATCCCGATCCATTTCTCGTTCGCCGAGCACGAGCACATTGAAGGCAGCATGACGGCCGAACGGCGCCTGTTGATGCGCGATGTCTTCGACTTGCCCAATCTTGCCGCGATGGACGACGGCATCGCCAACGGCACCCACGAGCCGCCGCCGGGCGAAGCGCATCCGCTGTCGCTGTTCACGGCGCCGCGCGTCGACTACTCGCTGCAACGGTTGCGCCACTACACCGGCACCTCGTGCGAGCACTTCCAGAAGTTCGTGCTGTTCACCAATTACCAGTTCTATATCGACGAATTCGTCAAGCTGGGCCATGAATTGATGGCGGCGGCCGGGCCGGAACACGACTACATCGCCTTCGTCGAGCCGGGCAATATCGTCACGCGCCGGGTCGGCGAGTCGGTGCAGGCGATCGACGCGCTCGGCGCCGCGTTGCCGCGCCTGCCGCAGATGCCGGGCTACCACCTGATCCGCGCCGACGGCGCCGGCATCTCGATGGTCAATATCGGCGTCGGCCCGGCCAACGCCAAGACCATCACCGACCACATCGCCGTGCTGCGTCCGCACGCCTGGCTGATGCTGGGCCACTGCGCCGGCCTGCGCAACACGCAGGAGCTGGGCGACTACGTGCTGGCGCACGGCTATGTGCGCGAGGATCACGTGCTCGACGAGGATTTGCCGCTGTGGGTGCCGATTCCGCCGCTGGCCGAGGTGCAGGTCGCGATCGAAGCGGCGGTGGCCGAGGTGACGCAGCTGACCGGGCACGACCTCAAGCGCATCATGCGCACCGGCACGGTCGCCAGCACGGACAACCGCAACTGGGAACTGCTGCCGCAGCGCACGCCCGAGCGGCGTTTCAGCCAAAGCAGGGCGATCGCGCTGGACATGGAAAGCGCGACCATCGCCGCCAACGGTTTCCGTTTCCGGGTGCCGTACGGGACCTTGTTGTGCGTGAGCGACAAGCCGATGCACGGCGAAATCAAGCTGCCGGGCATGGCCAACAAGTTCTACCGCGACCGTGTCGACCAGCACCTGCGGATCGGCATCCGCGCCGTGGAAATGCTGCGCGACTTGGGCGTCGACCGTCTGCACAGCCGCAAGCTGCGCAGCTTTACCGAAGTCGCCTTCCAATAACCCCCCCCAACCCCGGGGTCAGGTCCGACATTCGGACACGCACTCAACTGTGCTGCGCCTTCTTTGACGAGGCCGTGTCCGAATGTCGGACCTGACCCCGCTGTGGGTTTTTGACGAGCTCGTGTCCGATTGTTCCGATTGTCAGACTTGACCACGGCGTGGTTTTCCGCGAAACGCGGTGTTGCATTCCTGCCTATCCTTCCTGAATCTTGCACTAAAACATAAATTCCTGCGGGAAAGCGTGGCCAATGTGGCTATAATTTCTGTGTACGGGCAGCCATTCGGCGGTGCGGGGCGCTCGTCCAGGACAGGGCGCCGGCTCGGCGGGCGGCGGCGAGCGTGCGGCAACCGCAGGGGGGCGCGATGGCTGGAAGAGTCGACTTTTCAAAGGTTTTACTCGTTGCGACGGTGCTTTGCGCGACATCGGCGCGGGCCAGGGTGGCCGATGGCAGTGTCATCGCCGACATGTCGCTCGAACAGCTCAGCGATGTCGTCGTGACGTCCGTGTCGCGCCAGGAGGAACGGCTGGGCACCACGGCCGCGTCGGTGTTCGTGATCAACGCTGGCGACATCCGCCGCAGCGGCGCGCAGTCGCTGCCGGAGGCGTTGCGCCTGGCCCCCAACCTGCAGGTGGCGCAGGTCGACGCGCGCAACTGGGCCATCACCGCGCGCGGCTTCAACAACGCCTTCGCGAACAAACTGCTGATGCTGATCGATGGCCGCAGCGTCTATACTCCGCTGTTTTCCGGCGTCTTCTGGGACGCGCAGGACCTGGTGATGGAGGACGTCGAACGCATCGAGGTCATCAGCGGACCCGGCGCGACGATCTGGGGCGCGAACGCGGTCAACGGCGTCATCAACGTCATCACGCGCTCGTCGGCCGACACCCAGGGCGGCCAGCTCAGCGCCATCGGCGGCGACCGCGACCAAAACGCCTCCGTGCGCTACGGCGGCAAGATGGCCAACGGCGGTACCTATCGCGTCTACGGAAAGTACCAGAAGCTGAACGATACCTTCGGCGCCAACGGCCTCGACACCAACTTCGGCATGGAACGCGCGCAGGCCGGTTTCCGCGCCGACTGGGCCTTGGCCGAAGGCGCGCTGAGCGTCTCCGGCGATGCCTACCAGGGCCACTTGGGCCAGTTCCGCCGCTTGCCGGTACACACCTCGGGCGTCAATCTGATCAGCCGCCTGACCCGCAAGCTCTCGCCCGACGCCAACCTGCGCCTGCAGGTCATTCTGGACCACTCCGAACGCAACCAGCCCGGCGCCTTCATCGAGCGCCTGTCCACCCTGGACCTCGACGCCCAGCACGACCTGCGCCTGGGCGAGCGCAACGTGCTGACCTGGGGCGGCGGCTACCGGCACAGCCGGGACCGGGTGACGAACGGGACCGAGTTTGCGTTCCTGCCCGGCGACGTCGATCTGCATTGGGCCAATCTGTTCGCGCAGGACGAGTACGCCGTCACACGAGACCTCAAGCTGACCGCCGGCGCCAAGGTCGAACATAATAAATACACCGGCGCCGAATACCTGCCCAGCCTGCGTCTGGCGTGGACGCCGGCGCCGGGCCAGTTGGTCTGGAGCAGCCTGGCCCGCACCGTGCGCGCGCCGTCTCGGTTCGACAGCGACCTGTACTTTCCAAGCCAGGCGGTCCCCGCCGGCGGCGGGCGCATGGTGTATATCTATGGCGGCGGCCCGAACTTCCAGTCCGAGGTGGCCAAGGTGGTCGAGCTGGGCTACCGCGCCCAGCCGCTGCCGACGCTGTCCTATTCGGCCACCGCCTTCTACAGCCGCTACGACAGATTGCGCACGCTGGAGCCGCAAACCAGCCCGACGGCCCCGGCGTTGTTCGAGTTCGAGAACCGGGCGCAGGGCGACGCGCGCGGCGTCGAGCTGTGGGGCACGTGGCAGGCCGCGTCCGCCTGGCGACTGAACGCCGGGCTGGTGGTGCAGCGCGTGAACCGGCGCCTGCTGCCGGATAGTCTGGATGTCAGCGCCACCAACCCACAGTTGTCGGACAACGACCCGAGCCACCACTGGCTGCTGCGTTCCTCGTACGACCTGACCGACCGCAGCGCGCTGGACCTGACCTTGCGCCGCATGGGCGCGCTGCCGTCGCCCGCCGTGCCGTCCTATTACGAACTGGACGCCCAGTGGATGTGGCAACCGCAGCCCACGCTGGACGTGGCGCTAATCGGGCGTAACCTGCTGCACCATTCCCACGTGGAGTATGGCGGCGGGGGCGGTCGCAGTATGATCGAGCGCGGCGTGCAGCTGAAACTGACGCTGCGTTTCTGACGTGGCGACCACCGGCGCCCCGGCACGCGCGCACGGCGCCACCGCGGCCCCGCCGTGGCGCCGGTCGCCGCCGCCGTGGTTGTCGTGGTTGCCCTCGTGGTTGCCATCGCTGCTGTTGCTATCGTTGTTGGCGCTGCTGCTGTCGATGTCGACGCTGCCTTCGCCGGCCGCCGCCGCCGGGGACACCGATCCGTCGCGCGTCGCGGCGCAGGTGAAGGCGGCCTATATCTACCGCTTCGCCGAGCACATCGAGTGGCCGCCGGCCGCTTTCGCCGACGATGCCGCGCCGCTGGTGATCGCCGTGGTGGACGCCGACCAGGTCGCCGCCGAACTGAACCAGCTGCGCCAGACCCGCCAGATCAAGGGGCGTGGCGTGACCGTGCGCACCCTGCGCGCCGGCGATCCTGCCGGCGCCATCCAGGTGTTGTACATCGGCGCCCAGGACGGCGCGCGCGTCAAGCGCACGCTCGAGGCGGCGGCGACCCCGGGCGTGCTGGCCATCACCGACGGCGCCGGCACCCTGGCCGCCGGCAGCGCCATCAGCTTCGTGCCGGTCGACAACCGCATCCGTTTCGACGTGTCGCTGTCGCACGCCGAGCGCAGCGGCCTGAAGATCAGCGCCAGGCTGCTGGCGGTGGCGCACAAAATCGAGGGGGGACGACAATGAAGCTGAGGATACGCTCGGTGCGCCACAAGTTGCTGCTGCTGGTGCTGGTGACCAACCTGTGCGCGCTGGCGCTGGCCGGCGCCAGCCTGCTGTACCGCGACCTGCGCGAAAACCGCGCCACCACCGTGCGCGAGCTGACCTCGATCGCCGCCATCCTGGGGCAGGGCAGCGCGCTGGCGATCGAATTCGACGACGCCAAGGTGGCCACCGAAAACCTGGCGCTGTTGCGGGCCAACCCCAACATCCTGACGGGCGCCATCTACACCGCCGGCGGCAAGCTGTTCGCCGCCTACCGGCGCGACGCCGCCTCGCCGGCCGCGCCGGCGAGCATGGCCCCGGCCGACGGCGCCGAATTCGGTGGCGGCGAACTGACGGTGGTCCAACGCATCGCCGACCGCGACACGGTGCATGGCACCGTCTACCTGCGCGAACGCTACGACCTGGCAGCCTGGCTGCGCGGCTACCTGGCCATCCTGGCGACGGTGCTGCTGGGCAGCCTGCTGCTCGGCCTGGCCCTGTCGTCGCTGCTGCAGCGCTGGATCTCGGGACCGATCATGGGCGTGAGCGAGGTCGCGCGCCAGGTCATGCGCGAACGCGACTACCGCCTGCGCGCGCCCAAGGACAGCGAGGACGAGGTGGGGCAGCTGGCCGACGCCTTCAACGGCATGCTGCAAACGCTGGAGCACGAGATCACCGAGCGCGCCGCCGCCGAGACGGAGGTGCGCGCGCTCAACGCCGGCCTGGAGGAGCATGTGGCGGCGCGCACCAACGAACTGCGGGTGGCCAACGCGGCGCTGCAGACGCGCACCGTGGAGGCCGAGGCGGCCAGCCGCGCCAAGGCCGATTTCCTGGCCAATATGAGCCACGAAATCCGTACGCCGATGAACGGCATACTGGGACTGGCCTACCTGCTCGACCAGCGTCCGCTCGACGCCGACGCGGCCGACCTGGTACGCAAGATCCGCAACGCCGGGCGCTCGCTGCAGGCCATCATCAACGATATCCTCGACTTCTCCAAGATCGAGGCCGGGCGGCTGGAGATCGAGCGCGTGCCCTTCAACCTGTCCGACGTGCTCGACAACCTGGCCAGCATCATGGCCGCCAGCGCCGGCGACAAGGATGTGGAGTTGACGATCGCGCCGCCGCCGCCGGCCATCGGCCAACTGGTGGGCGACGCGCTGCGGCTGGAGCAGGTGCTGATCAACCTGACCGGCAACGCCATCAAGTTCACCGAGCGCGGCGCCGTCGGCATCGGCCTGACCTTGCTGGAGCATGACGACCAGCGCGCCGTGCTGCGCTTCGCCGTCACCGACACCGGCATCGGCATCGCCGAGGAAAAGCTGCAGCACATCTTTTCCGCCTTCAGCCAGGCCGACACCTCGACCACGCGGCGCTTCGGCGGCTCCGGCCTGGGACTGACCATCTGCCGTTATCTGGTGGAGCACATGGGCGGCGAGATCGGCGTGACCAGCACGCCGGGGAGCGGCAGCGAGTTCTGGTTCACCATCCCCTTCGAGTGCGTGGCCGCCGGCCATGTCGAACCGGCCGAGTTGAGCAACCTCGATGTGCTGGTGGTCGACGACAGCGACATCTCGCGCGACAATATCGCGCTGATGGCGCGCGCCTTGGGGTGGCGCGCCAGCCAGGCCGTGTCCGGCGCGCTGGCGCTGGATTGCGTGCACCAGCGCCACCTGGCCGCCGGCGGCTTCGACGCGCTGCTGCTGGACTGGCAGATGCCGGGCATGGACGGCATGCAGCTGGCGCGCCAGATCCGCGCCAGCTATCCGGACGACGCCCAGCCGGTGCTGATGATGGTGACCGCGTATGCCCGCGACGAGTTGCTGCGGCACGACGACATCGGGCTGGTCGACGGCATCCTGACCAAGCCGGTGACCAGCTCCTGCCTGTACAACGCGCTGGCGAAGGCGCAGGCGCGGCGGCGCCAGGGCGCGCGGGGCGACAGCGCGCCGGAGCGGTCGGCCAGCATGCGCATTGCCGGCGTGCGGGTGCTGGTGACCGATGACAGCGACATCAACCGCGAGGTGGCCTCGCGCATCCTGAGCGCGGAAGGGGCCACGGTGAGCCTGGCCTGCGACGGCCGCGAGGCGGTCGACTGGCTGCTGCGGAACCCGGACGCGGTCGATATCGTGCTGATGGATGTGCAGATGCCCGTGATGGACGGTTACGAGGCGACGCGGATGCTGCGCCAGTCGCCGCTGTTCGACGACCTGCCGATCGTGGCGCTGACGGCGGGCGCCTTCAAGAGCCAGCAGGAGGAGGCGCGGGCGGCCGGCATGGACGCGTTTGTCGCCAAGCCGTTCAATGTCGATGAACTGATGGAGGTGGTTCGGAGCCTCGCGCGCGGCGCATCGGCGCGCAACGCGCCGGCGGATGCGCAGGCGCCCGGCCTGGCCTCGCCCTCGCCGGCGGCGCTGGAGATGGCGTCGACGCCACCGCCTTTACCTTCGGTCGCGCCGCTGGCCGGCATCGACATCGAGCGCGCGCGCCTGGTATGGAGCGAGTGGGAGCCTTACAGCGCGGTGCTTGGCCGCTTCGCCGACGACTACGGCGACGTCGCCGACCGGCTCGATGCGGAACTGGCGGCCCGGGGCACGGCCGGCATGGACGCCTTGTGCCATCAACTGAAAGGGGTGGCCGGCAATCTGGCGTTGCCGGAGATATCCCGGCTGGCGGGGGAGCTGCAAAAGGCGGCCACGCACGGCGGCGACGCCGCCGGGTTGATCGCGCAATTGCGCGGCGCGCTGGCCACGGCGCTGGAATCGATCGCCGCGCTGGCGTCGCAGGTGGAACGCGGCGCGGCGGCACGGGCGGCGCCGCCCACGGCCGCCAGGATCGCGGCGGACGACGCGCCCCGGTCCTCCCCATCCACCGAGGAACTGCTGGCCGCCTTGCTCGCATGCCTGGACCAGGACAACCCCGACGTCGCGGTGCCGTTGTTGGCGGAGTTGGCGCCGATGCTGCCGGCGGACGCGGTAGCGGCCGTGCGTTCGCGGCTGGACCAGTTTGACTTTCGCGGCGCCGAGGCCGAGGTGCGGGCGCTGATCGCACTGGCGCCGGGCGGCGCGGGGGAGGCGCGATGACAGCGCCCATCCTCATCATTGACGACGAACCGAGCAACCTCGCCACGCTGCGCGCCATCCTCGGGCAGGACCACGTGCTGGCGTTCGCGCGCAACGGCGCCGAAGGCTTGGCGGCGGCGCGCAAGCACAAGCCGGCGCTGATCCTGCTGGACGTGCAGATGCCCGACATGGACGGCTATACCGTCTGCCGCCAGCTCAAGGCGCAGGCCGACACCAGCGACATCCCGGTGATCTTCGTCTCGGCCATGAGCGAGGTGGTCGACGAGGCGGCCGGTTTCGCCTGCGGCGCCGTGGACTACATCGTCAAGCCGGTGTCGCCGGCGCTGGTGCGCGCCCGCGTGCGCACCCACCTGTCGCTGGTCAACGCCAACCGGCTGGCCCACTATGTGCGCGAACTGGAATCGCACCAGCAGAAAATCGCAAGACTCAGTCGTATCAAGACCGTCCTGAGCGGCATCAATTCGGCGGTGATACGCATCCGCGACCGCGCCGCGCTGTATGACGAGGCCTGCCGCGTCGCCGCCGAGGACGGCGGCTTCGACACGGCGTGGATCGCCCTGCGAGACGGCGACGGCGGCGGCATGCGCGCCGCCGCTTGGCGCGGCACCGATGCGGAACGGCTCGAGCGGCTGCTGCAAGCGATGGCGCTCGAACCGAGCGATGAACTGAGCGTGCCACGGCGCGCGCTGGCGCAGGCGCGCGCGGTCTGCTGCAACGACCTGCGCGCCCCGGGGCAGGAGGGGGCGGCCTGCCGCGACGCGCGCGAACACGGCTTCCTGTCGCTGACGGCGATACCGCTGATGCAGGGGACTGCGGCGGCCGGGGTGATGGTGCTGTACGCGCGCGACGCCGGCTATTTCGACGCCGAGGAGCTGATGCTGCTGGACGATCTGGCCGGCGACATTTCCTTCGCCATGGAGTACATTGCGCAGGAGGAGCGCGTCAACTACCTGTCCTATTACGACCCGGTGACCGGGTTGCCGAACCAGGCGCTGTTCCACGACCGGCTGGGCCAGATCATCCAGTCCGGCAAGCACGAGGGCGGCCACGCCTTCGTCTTCATGATCAACCTGGACCGCTTCAAGCGCCTCAACGACACGCTCGGCTCCCGGGTCGGGGACCAGGTGCTGCGCATCGTCGCGCAGCGCCTGGTCGACGGCCTGGGGCGCCCGTGCACAGTGGCGCGGCTGGCCGGCGACAGCTACGTCGTCGCCGGCGCCTGCGGCGCCAACGAGAATTTGCTGCCGGTGATCGAGCACGCGGCCGAATTGATCGGCCAACCGGCGCAGGTGGACGGCAACGACATTCGTCTGAGCGTCCACGGCGGCATCGCCAGCTATCCGCGCGACGGCGCCGACGCCGAGACGGTGTTCCGCCACGCCGAGGCGGCGCTCAAACAGGCCAAGGCAAGCGGCGAGCGGCTGTCGTTTTATTCGCCCCAGTTGAACGCGGCGATGATCGCCAAGCTCGAACTGGAAACCATGCTGCGCCGGGCCAGCGAGCAGCGCCAGTTCGTCATGTACTACCAGCCCAAGGTCGACCTGCGCACCGGCCGCGTAGCCGCCGCCGAGGCCCTGATACGCTGGATACACCCGGAGCGCGGCATGGTGCCGCCGGCGCAGTTCATCCCGCTGGCCGAGGAGAGCGGCCTGATACTCGATATCGGCACCTGGGTGATCGCCGACGTCTGCGCCCAGCAGGCCGCGTGGGCGGCGGACGGCGTGCCGGTGGTGCCGGTGGCGATCAACCTGTCGGCCCTGCAGTTCGGCCAGGGCGACCTGGCCGCGCAACTGGCGGACCGGTTGGCGGCGCATGGCCTGAGCAGCAATCTGATCGAGCTGGAACTGACCGAGTCGCTGGTGATGCACGATCCGGCCGGCGCCGAGAAAACCATGCGCCAGCTGCGCGCCCTGGGGCTGCAGCTGTCGCTGGACGATTTCGGCACCGGCTATTCGTCGCTGGCGCACCTGAAGCGCTTCCCGTTCAACAGCGTCAAGATCGACCGCGCCTTCATCACCGACATCACCACCAATCCAGACGACGCGGCGATTGCCTCGGCCATCATCGCCATGTCGCACAATCTGCGCATGCTGGTCATCGCCGAAGGGGTGGAGACGGCGGCGCAATTCGAACAGTTGCGCCTCAAGGGCTGCGACCAGATCCAGGGCTATTATTTCAGCCCGGCGGTGCCGGCGACTGCGTTCGAGGCCATGCTGCGCGCCGACACGCATATCGACCTGTCGTCGACGGCGGAGGTGCGCGAGCTGACGCTGTTGATTGTCGATAGCGAGGCGTCGCTGGTGTCGGCCGTCAAGCGCGCCTTGCGTTCGGAAGGCTACCGCATCGTCACGGCGGGCAGCGCGGAAGAGGCGCTCGATGTGCTGGCGCGCGTGCCGGTGCAGGTGATCCTGTGCGAGCACCGGCTGCCGGGCATGAACGGGCCGAAGTTCCTGGCCATCGCCACCCGGCTGTATCCCGACACCATGCGCTTGATATTGAGCGGTTACACGGAGTTGGAGTCGGTGCTGGAGGCGGTCAATCGCGGCGAAATCTACCGCTTCCTCACCAAGCCCTGGGACGATGTGCAACTGCGGCAAAACATACGGGATGCGTTCAAGCGGCACCAGCCGACGTTGCCCTGATCGCGGGCGGGGGAGTAAAAAATGGAATGTATTTGCAAAACGCCATGCTAATATCGCTGCCGATTTACCATGCGAAAACACAATAACATTCTTTGGAGACTACATGACTGCATTTAAAACGCTGACCGCCAACGCTTTGCTGGCCTGCGGCGCCATCCTCGCCGTCCAGGCCCAGGCCCACGCCACGATCGTGGATTTTGAAGACGTGCCGGCCTATATCGAGGAAGATTTTTCCTCGAACGGCTTCGATTTTGTTCTGGCCGGGGAGGGGGCTACCGTCACCCCCACGGGTACATTCTGCGGTCCGCAATGCCCGGACAACGGCACCCAGTATGTCGTCGCGCCCTATGGCACGGACTCGGCGTCGCTGACGATGACGAAGACCGGTGGCGGCGTGTTCGGCCTGTCCGGCTTCGACGGCGCCGGCGGCTTCAACTTCGGCGAAGGCTCCACCTTCATCCCCAATCAGATCGACGTGACCGGCGTGCTGGCGGGCGGCGGAACCGTGTACCAATCCTTCCAGATCGATAAATCGACGGGCAGCAGCGGCGGTCTCAATTTCACGTCGTATGCCTTCTCGTCGAGCTTCAGCAACCTGGTGTCGGTCCGCTTCAGCAGCAGCGGCAGCGCGATCTCCGACTTCAACGGTTTCTCGGTCGATAACGTCAACGCCACAGCCGTCACGGCCGTTCCCGAAGCGGAAACCTACGCCATGCTGTTGGCTGGCCTTGGCATGATGGGCTTCGCGGCACGTCGCCGCCGCAAAGCCTAACGCGGTTCGCGCGCGCGGCGAACCGGCTGGAATCCCGGTAAGGTTGGGATCTATTCGGTTTGCGATCGCGTCGCCAGCGCCACGATCGCGGCGCCGGCGGCGACGATGAGCGCGTCTTCAATCAGTCCGCTGCGGGTTTGGCCGATGCTCGCCATGGCCCGCTTGCGGCCCGCCAGCGTCAGATAGGCGAGGGGTACGGCGGTTGCCACCGCGACCGCCGCGCCGGTTTTCTCCTTGCCCTCGGGCGCCAGGGCCGCACCAGCAATCCCGGCGCTCGCCACCCTTGCCAGCAATCCCAAAAAGACGGTCCGGTCAGGCGCCGTCTTCATCTTGTCCCCCAGTAGTTCACCCGCCCCCATGGCCAATGCGCCGTACTTGAACAACGGGCGATCCAAAAGTACCAGTTTTCCGCTGGTGTGACGGTGCGCGAGACGTGCTGCCGAAATGGTGGCCATCGGTGTCATCGATCGTGCACTCGCGACGGCGCCGATCAAAGCGGAAGGAAGCAGGCTGCTAAGTTTCATCTTGTGACTCCTGGTTGGTCGAGATTGTTGATTCCGGTAATCCGTGCCAGGAAAAGTCTAGCATTCGCGCGGGGCATTACGGCGCGCGGCGGAACGGTCATCCGTCGCGTTGGGTGCGGTAAGCCACCATACGGATGAGGCTGTGTCCGAATGTCGGACCTGAGGTGTTCCGGGTTTCGCGGACAGTTAATGAAGCACACGAAACTGCGCTTCAAAGGATGCAGGCGTTTGATAGCCCAAGGTCTGATGCAAGCGCATCCGATTGTAGTACACCTCGATGTAATCGCGAACCACGCCCAGGGCCTCGGCTCTCGTTGAAAAGAGTTGCCTATGCATGGTTTCGTTTTTCAGGTTTGAAAAGAAGCTTTCCGCCACGGCATTGTCCCAACAATTGCCTTTGCGACTCATGCTCGGCAGCGCCCCGTGTTTGGCTAGCAGGTTGCGGTAGTCGGCGCAGCCGTACACGGAGCCTTGGTCGCTGTGGAAGATGATCCCGGGCGCAGGTCGCCGGTGTTCCATCGCCATGGACAACGCCGCCATCGGTAACGTGGCCGCCTGCCTGGTGTCCGTCGACCAGCCCACCACCCGGCGTGCGAACAAGTCCAGTACCACGGCCAGATGCAAGAATCCCTCTTTAGTGCGCAGCACTGTCATATCGCCGACCCACACCTGGTTCGGAGCGCCGACCTGAAAGGCGCGCTTGACCAAGTCCGGCGCTGGTGGCAGCACCCGTTCTTTCGCCTTGCTGGCGCGAAAACGCTTGGCGCGGGTAGTTTGTATGCCCTCCAGCTTTCTCAGCCTGGCCACGCGGTGTTTTCCACAACAGATGCCTGCGCTATTGAGCAGGCGCCACGTTTTCAATATCCCGGGTGCCGAGCGGTGGCGCATATGGATCTTGACGATCTCTTGGCGCATGGCCAGATCTTCCCGGCTTCGCAGGCTCGGCGGTGCCGTCTTGAAGGCGTAGTAGCCGCTGCGGCCCACGTCGAGCGCCAGACACAGCGCTTTGACTGAAAACTCGCTTCGATGCTCGTCGATGACGGCGTACTTCACTTCTTGAGGCGAGTTAAGTACGCATCTAACTTTTTTAGGATGGCCAGCTCCTGTTCGGCCTTGGCCAGTTGGCGACGCAGTTGCTCGACCTCGCTCAATTCACTGACCGCAGGACGACCTGGCGAGCGCAATTGGCCGCCAGATGGCTGCTCTTCGAGCTGCTTGGCCCATTTGTAGAGCTGATTACGACGCAAACCAAGCTCCAACGCCAAGGCCGTCGCGCTCTGCTTGTCATCATGTAGCCGGGAGATCGCAGCGCGCTTGAATTCATCCGTAAACACGGCCCGCTGCTTCGGCACCGGCTCCGCCGATGTCGGAATGATCTCTCGTTTGGAAGGTGACTGTTTCTTTTCCATGAATATCCTCTCAGGACGTATTGTCCTCTATTTGGATGTCCATGAAACCCGGGCTATCTCAACCTGACCCCCGTCGGTTTTGGTGATCGATACTCTTTTTGGTATCGAAAACCCGAAAAAATTGATTGGTTTGTTTTTTGCTCAGCCCCTAAGATGAAATCCGAAAGTTGCACCCCAGCGTGGCAACTCTCCCATAAGACAGATAACAGACAAACACTGGAGACCTATGAACTACCCAGCATCCGGGACTTGCGAGTCCCAGGCGAAGCATCGCCTCGTCCTCAAATCCAGCGTTGCAGTACTGGCCGCGGCCGGCCTTCTGAGCGCCTTCCCTGTTTTGGCACAAGATACATCGGCCGCTCCAGCTGTCACCGCGCCCGCCGCCGCTGAAACCCCGGCTCCCGCAGCCGCCGACACCACGTCCGCCCCAGCAGCCGTCGTCACCGTGACCGGCGTGCGCCGCGCCGCGCAGACCGCGCAGAAGATCAAGCAGGATTCGGACAACGTCATCGATTCGATCGTCGCCGACGACATCGGCAAATTCCCCGACACGAACGTGGCGCAAACCCTGGCCCGCGTCAGCGGCATCCAGGTGCGCCGCAACGGCGGCGAGGCCGATACCGTGCTAATTCGCGGCTTGCCAGGCATCGCCACCTTGATTAACGGCCGTGAGATGTTCACCACCACCGGCCGCTTTATCAAGCTGGCCGACATCCCTTCGACCATGCTGCAGCGCGCCGACGTCTACAAGTCGCAGAGTGCCGACCAGGTGGAGGGTGGCATCGCCGGTATCATCGACGTGCGCACCAACCGTCCGTTCGACTTCAAGGAATTCACCGCCAGCGCGCAGGTCGGCGCCAAGAACAAGGACAAGGCCAAGGCCACCGATCCTGAATTGTCCGGCATGGTGTCGAACCGCTGGAAAACCGGCATCGGCGAAGTGGGTGCCTTGTTCGGCGTGTCGTCGATCAAGGACCGCTTCCAGGAGGAGCGCGCGTTCCAGACCTTCCCGATCGATAAAAGCTTTGCCGCGCCCAACCTGACCGGTCCCGATCTGGTCGGCCTGCAGGGCGTGCACGGCCAGCGCAAGCGCCAGGCCGCGAACTTCGCGCTGCAGTGGAAGCCGAGCGCCGATCTGGAAGTGTATGCCGAGGGCCTGCATTCGGTGTTGAAAAACACCGAGGAGACCGATTTCTTCGTCGGCCTGCCATGGGCCACGTCGCCGGATCAGATCAGTGTCACCAAGATCCCCGGCACCAACCAGACCGACACCATCACGTCGACCAACGCGTTCACCATCCTGTCGACGCAGGGCCGCGAGAATACCAGCACCGCGTCGCAGTACGCGGTTGGCGCCAACTGGCGCATTTCGCCGGGCCTGCGCGCGACCACCGAGCTGGCGACCACGCGCAGCAAATTCGACTGGGTCAATCCTATCCTGGATACCACTTTCAATGCCGACAACGTGTTCGTCAAGACCAACGTCAACGGCGGCGCGTTCGTGCAGTATCAGAGCCCGGCCCTGAACGATCCAAGCAAGATCTTCCTGTCGCAGTTCTTCGACCGCTATGGCAAGGATCGCGGCAAGTCGACCGACTGGCGCGGCGACGTGACCTACTCGCCAGAAGCCGACGGCTTCTTCAAGGAGTTCGGCGCCGGCCTGCGCCTGAACGAGCGCACCGCCAACTCGATCAAGTCGTTCGAGGGTAGCGTGCCGACTCCGGCCGGCATCGCCATGTCCAGCATTCCGGGCCTGTCGTGCAGCACCACGGAGTTTTCCGAGAATTACGGCACGCCGAAGTGGTCCACGCCTTGCGCCGGATATTTGATCGACAACGCCTCGGCGATTCGCGCCGCCGCCACCGGCAACGCCGCCGCCAGGGCGCTCGATCCCGCATCCTTCTTCTCCAACAAGGAGAAGAACTACGCCTTCTACGGCAAAGCGAAGGTCGGCTTTGACCTGGGCCAGTTCCCGGTCGATGGCGTGATCGGCGTGCGTGTGACCAAAACCGACTCGGATATCCAGGCCAACGACAGCGTCGACGGCGTCTTGGCGCCAACCACCAAGGACTCGTCCAATACCGAAGTGCTGCCAAGCGCGAATTTCAAGCTGGCGTTGCGCAAGGACTTGCTGGCGCGGTTCGCCTACGCGAAAACGATGACGCGTCCGGACTTCGGCCAACTCAATCCAGCCACCGCGTACATTAAACCGAACGGCACCACCAACGTGGCGACGGCGAGCGGCGGCAATTCGGACTTGAAGCCGTTCACCGCGCAGAACTTCGATACCTCGCTCGAGTGGTACTTCGCGCCGACCGGTTCCCTCAGCGGCACCGTGTTCCGTCATAACTTCGACGGCTACATCGTGAACCGTGTGGTATCGGAGACCTTCCAGGGCATTCCATACAATACCACCCGGCCGTTCAACACGGACAAGGGCCACCTGCAGGGCGTCGAGCTGGCGTACCAGCAGTTCTATGATGGCTTGCCCGGCTGGTTGAGCGGCTTCGGCTTGCAGGCCAACGTGACCTATAGTGAAGGCGGCGTGACCGCTTCGGACAACAAGGACATCGAAGGCAAGCCCTTTGCCGGCATGTCGCGCCTGTCGTACAACATCGTGGCGCTGTACGAGAAAGAGGGCTGGTCGGCGCGCCTGGCGTACAACTGGCGTTCGAAGTTCGTCGACACCTACGCGGAGACGCCGGACAGGAACAACAAGAAGCTGGCGCCTATGGATTTGATCGTCAAGCCGATGTCGTCGCTCGATGGTTCCCTGAGCTACAAGGTTAGCGATCATGTTACTGTCAACCTGACCGGCACCAATCTGCTGAATTTCAAGTTCCAGGACTACTGGTCGGATTCGAAGATCTTCCCACGCGACACGCGCCGCTATGACCGCACGGTCGGCCTGTCGATGAACCTGAAGTATTAATATTTCAACTATTGATGTCACCACGTCGTTAAAAACTATCCCGCTTCTGCGGGATAGCTGCATTTTTAAGAGGTCGTAAATGTCGAATCAAAAATTATCGCTGGTGGAAAAAGTGGGTTTTGGCGCCGGCGACATGGCGCTGAATGTGGTGATTTCGTCGATGATGTTGATCATCACGTTCTTCTACACCGATATCTACGGACTGAAAACCTCCGACCTGGCCTTGCTGTTCCTGGTCGTAAAATTCGTCGGCGCCATCGCCGACCTGGTCGTGGGCCAGCTCACCGACCGCTATGCCAGCGCGCGCATGGGCCGCTATCGCCCCTGGCTGCTGCTGCTCGCCGTCCCTTACGGCATCAGCGTGTTCTTCGTCTTCACCACGCCCGACTGGGGCTATGACGCGAAACTGATCTGGGCCTATTCGACCTACATCATCATGACCATCATGACGTCCGGCGTCGGCGTGGCCTACATCTCGCTGCCGAGCAGCCTGACCAACGATCCGCAGGAACGCCTGTCGGCCAACGGCTACCGCCTGTTCTTCGCCAAGATCGGCGCCTTCATGGTGACAGTAGTGGTGCCGGTGCTGTCCGAGCGCTGGGGCGGCGGCAACGCGGCCACCGGCTACCAGGCGGCGATGGCGGTGATGGCGGCGATGGGCGTGGCGCTGTTCCTGTTCTGCTTCTTCACCACCAAGGAGCGCGTCATCCACGTGGTGCAGCGCCAGTCGCTGTGGGCCCAACTCAAGGTGCTGCTGCAAAACGACCAGTGGCTGATCCTGTGCGGCGTCTGCGTGACCGGCACCATCGGCTACGTGCTGCGCGCCACGGCGGCGATCTACTATGTCAAATATTATCTGGGCGGCGACACCGCCACCGTGGCCACCTTCCTGTCGATCGGCGTGGTCGCCGCGATCCTGTCGATGGTCGCCTCGACCTGGATCACCAAGTTCTATTGCAAGGTCAAGCTGTTCCGCTGGAGCCAGATCGCCGTCGGCGTGATCAGCGCCGCGATCTACTTCTTCGTCAAGCCGGGCGACATCATGCTGGCGTTTGTGCTGTACTTCGTGCTGTCGTTCGTGGTGGACTTGCACGCGCCGGTGTTCTGGTCGGCCATCGCAGAGACCATCGACTACGGCCAGGTCAAGACCGGTAAGCGCGTCTCCGGCTTCGCCTTCGGCGGCATCTCGGTGTGCCAGAAGGCCGGCATGGGCGTGGCCGGCGCGCTGGCCGGCGGCCTGCTGACGTACTTCCAGTATCAGCCGAACCACGAGCAGACCGCTTTCGCGCTGCACGGCATCGTGTTGATGATGACCCTGATCCCCGGTTTCTTCCATACCTTGATGGGACTTTTGATGTTCAAATACCGGGTGACCGACGAGTATTACACGGAAGTGAAGAAGCAAATGGGAGCCGATTCTTATGTGGCAGTCTAATTTTTTGGAAAACGAAGCAATGGAAAGCAAAGACATACTGCAGCCGCTGATCGAACAGCGCGCCGATCCTTTTATCATCCGCCACAGCGACGGCTACTACTACTTCACCGCCTCTGTGCCGCAGTACGACCGCATTGAGCTGCGCCGGGCGAAAACCATCGCCGGCCTGGTCGACGCCGAGAAGGTCGATGTCTGGTTCAAGCCGGAGACCGGCATGTACAGCGAACTGGTTTGGGCGCCGGAGATCCATTTCAACCAGGGCGCCTGGTACGTCTACTTCGCCGCCGCGCCGAGCCGCGAGATCAAGCACAAGCTTTTCCAGCACCGCATGTACGCGATCCGCAACCAGAACGCCAATCCGCTGCAAGGCGAGTGGGAGTTCATGGGCCAGATCGACACCGGCATCGATACCTTCTGCCTGGACGCCACCACCTTCACCCACAACGGCCAGCTGTACTACCTGTGGGCGCAGAAGGACGTCGCCATCGAGGGCAACTCCAACCTGTACATCGCGCCGATGAAGACGCCGTGGCAGCTGGGCGGCCCGCCGGTCATGCTGAGCAAGCCGGAATTCGATTGGGAGATCCGTGGTTTCTGGGTCAACGAGGGTCCGTCGGTGCTGAAAAAGAACGGCAAGATCTTCATCAGCTATTCGGCCAGCGCCACCGACGAGAACTACGCCATGGGCCTGCTGTGGGCGGACGAAAACGCCGACCTGCTGGACCCGGCCTCGTGGACCAAACTGAAGGAACCGGTGCTGCAAACCTGCTTCGAGCACGGCGTCTATGGTCCTGGACATAACAGTTTCACCATTGGCGATGATGGCGAAACTGTCATGTTGGTTTATCATGCACGCACCTATACCGAGATTATCGGCGACCCGCTGTGGAATCCGGACCGTCACACCTATGTCAAGCCGCTCAAGTGGGACGGGCAGGGCATGCCGGTCTTCGGAAAGCCGTCGATCGCTTAACCCAGTTCGGCCGGTCGCTGCGCGACCGCCAAAGAATAATCGCGGCGGCCGGTGGGTTCATTCCCCCCGGCCGCCGCCCCATTTGAAAGCTGAAAGTCATATCATGCAAGCTTCGATCACTGAATCCCCGTTCGGCCAGATGGCCGACGGCCGCGACGTCACCCGCTATACGCTCACCAACGCCAACGGCATGATCGTCAAGATCATCAACCTGGGCGGCGCCATCACCGAAATCCGTGTGCCCGACCGCACTGGCACCCTGGCCGATGTCAATTGCGGCTACGACGACGTCGCCGCCTACATGGGCGAATCCCATTATTTCGGCGCGCTGATCGGCCGTTACGGCAACCGCATCGCCAACGCCCGCTTCACACTGGACGGCGAGACCTTTGCGCTGGACGTCAACAACGGGGCCAATCACCTGCACGGCGGGATCGACGGCTTCCACCGCCGCCTTTGGACCGGCGAAACCTTCACCACCCCGAATTCGGCAGGCCTGATACTGAGTTACGTCAGCGCGGACGGTGAGCAGGGCTATCCCGGTAATCTGGAAGTCACCGCCATCTATGAGCTGCGCAACGATAACGAATTGCGTATCGCTTTCCACGCCATCAGCGACAAGGCGACGCCGGTCAACCTGACCAACCACGCCTATTTCAACCTGGCCGGCAAGGGCGATATCCTGGGCCACGAGCTGACCATCGTGGCCGACGCCTATACGCCGATCGACGATGTGCAGATCCCGCTGGGCGATCTGCCGCCGGTCGAGGGCACGCCATTCGACTTCCGTACGCCCCATGCGATCGGCGAGCGTATCGACCAGGATGATGCGCAATTGCGCAACGGCTTTGGCTATGACCACAACTTCGTACTGAAAAAATCGAAGCCGGGCGCGCTGGAGATGGCGGCCCGTGTGCGCGATCCGGTCTCCGGCCGGGTGCTGGAGGTATGGAGCCAGGAGCCGGGCATCCAGTTCTACAGCGGAAATTTCATGAATGACAAGATGACCGGAAAAGGGCAGATCTACAGCTATCGCAGCGCCTTCTGCCTCGAACCGCAGCATTTCCCGGATTCCCCGAACCGGCCGGACTTCCCGTCGACGATCCTGCACCCAGGCCAGGAATACTCGACGGTGATGGCTTACCGCTTCAGTATCGACGCCTAAGTTTTCAATAAGCGGCCTTTCGCAGGGTGCCGATACCAGTTTTGATATCGAAGTTGATTAATAATTTATTGGAAAGATATCTCAGTCCATCTTAGTATGCTTTATCGATGCGGGGGCATGACATTCACGTCCCCGCACAGGAAAATACTGAGGAGAATTGCATGTCGGACAATGACAACAAGAAGGTAAAGCTGCGCTCCGCCGAATGGTTCGGCTCCCAAGACAAAAACGGTTTCATGTACCGCAGCTGGATGAAAAATCAGGGCATTCCTGATCACGAATTCCAGGGCAAACCGATCATCGGCATCTGCAACACGTGGTCTGAACTGACCCCTTGCAACGCCCACTTCCGCAAACTGGCGGAACACGTCAAACGTGGCATCCTCGAAGCCGGCGGCTTCCCGGTCGAATTCCCAGTCTTCTCCAACGGCGAATCGAATCTCCGTCCAACCGCCATGTTGACCCGTAACCTGGCCAGCATGGACGTTGAAGAATCCATCCGCGGCAATCCAATGGACGGCGTCGTACTGCTGGTCGGCTGCGACAAGACCACCCCTGCGCTGTTGATGGGCGCCGCCTCGGTCGACATCCCGACCATCGTCGTCACCGGCGGCCCTATGCTGAACGGTAAGCTGAACGGCAAGAACATCGGCTCGGGCACCGCCGTCTGGCAGTTGCACGAGCAGGTCAAGGCCGGCGAACTCAGTATGCACGACTTCCTCGCGGCCGAAGCTGGCCACTCCCGCTCCGCCGGCACCTGCAACACCATGGGCACCGCCTCGACGATGGCCTGCATGGCCGAATCGCTGGGTACCTCGCTGCCGCACAACGCCGCCATTCCGGCCGTCGACGCGCGCCGCTACGTGCTGGCCCACATGTCGGGCATGCGCATCGTCGACATGGTCAAGGAAGACTTGAAGCTGTCGAAGATCCTGACCAAGGAGAATTTCGAGAACGCGATCCGCGTCAACGCCGCCATCGGCGGTTCGACCAACGCCGTGATCCACCTGAAAGCTATCGCCGGCCGCATCGGCGTCGACCTGGAACTGGAAGACTGGACCCGTGTCGGTCGCGGCATGCCGACCATCGTCGATCTGCTGCCGTCGGGCCGCTTCCTGATGGAAGAGTTCTACTATGCGGGCGGCCTGCCGGCCGTGATCCGCCGCATGGGCGAGGGCAAGCTGCTGCCCAACCCGGACGCGCTGACCGTCAACGGCAAGACCATCTGGGAAAACTGCCAGGAAGCGCCGATCTACGACGACGAAGTGATTCGTCCGCTGGATAAGCCGCTGCTGAAGGATGGCGGCATCTGCATCCTGCGCGGCAACCTGGCGCCGCGCGGCGCCGTGCTGAAACCGTCGGCGGCGACGCCGGAACTGATGCAGCATCGCGGCCAGGCCGTGGTGTTCGAGGACTTTGAACACTACAAGAGCCGCATCATCGATCCGGATCTGGTGGTCGATGCGAACTCGGTGCTGGTGATGAAGAACTGCGGCCCGAAAGGTTATCCGGGCATGGCCGAAGTAGGGAATATGGGCCTGCCGCCTAAGCTGCTGGCGGCTGGCGTCAAGGACATGGTCCGCATCTCCGACGCCCGCATGAGCGGAACCGCCTACGGTACCGTCGTGCTGCACGTTGCGCCGGAAGCGATGGCCGGCGGCCCGCTGGGGATCGTCAAGGACGGCGACTGGATCACGCTGGATTGCGCAGGCGGTTTGCTGAACCTGGAAATCTCGGACGCCGAAATGGCCGAACGCCAGGCCGCCCGCGTGCCTGGCAGTGCGCCGGGTCCGAAGACCGGCTACCAGCAGCTCTACATCGAACACGTACTGCAAGCGGATGAAGGTTGCGACTTCGATTTCCTGGTCGGGAATCGTGGTTCGGCTGTTCCTCGCCACTCGCACTAATAAAATCCGGAGATACCATGCTACTCGTACAATTCAAGAACGAACAAGGCGCGCGCCAGATCGGCGTGCTGGAACAAGATACCATCCGCGTCATCGATGGCTACAGCACCACCTACGCGCTGGCCCAGGATGCGATTCGCAAGTCGACCGGACTGGCCGCATTGGTCGACAAGTCGGTCGGCAGCGCCACCGCCTCGTTTGAAGCCGTCGCCGCCGCCGGCCGCCTGCTGGCGCCACTGGATCACACCGACGACGCCCACACCTACGTCACCGGCACCGGCCTGACCCACCTGGGCAGCGCCGACACCCGCGACGCCATGCACAAGAAAATCGGCGGCGACGTCGAAAGCCTGAGCGACTCCATGAAGATGTTCCGCATGGGCGTCGAAGGCGGCAAGCCTGCCGCCGGCGAAGCCGGTGTGCAGCCGGAGTGGTTCTACAAGGGCGACGGCTCGATCGTCGCCGCCAGCGGCCAGGACCTGAGCATGCCCGACTTCGCGCTCGACGGCGGCGAAGAGCCGGAAGTGGCCGGCCTGTATGTGATCGGCGACGACGGCCAGCCTTACCGCGTCGGCTACGCCATCGGCAACGAGTTTTCCGACCACGTGACCGAGCGTCAAAACTACCTGTACCTGGCGCACTCCAAGCTGCGCGCCTGCGGCCTGGGCCCGGCGCTGCTGGTTGGCGAGGCGCCGGCCAACATCCAGGGCACGTCGCGCATCTACGATGTGGACGGCAAGGTGCGTTGGGAGAAGGCCTTCTTCAGCGGCGAGCAGAATATGTCGCACACCATCGGCAACCTGGAACACCACCACTTCAAGTACCCGCTGTTCAAACGCGCCGGCGATGTGCATATCCACTTCTTCGGCACCGCCACCCTGAGCGTGGCCGATAACATCGTCGTCAAGCCGGGCGAAACGTTCGAGATCGATTCGCCGCAGTTCGGTCCAGCCTTGCGCAACAAGCTGACCGTGTACAAAACCGAAGTAGCGAAAGTTAAGACCTTATGATCATTACCGGCGATTCGCTGATTGGCGGCCAGGCCGTCAAAGGCACCGGCGCCGCTTTCCGCGCCTACAATCCATCGCTGCAGCAGTCGATGGACCCGGAGTTCACGACAGCCGACGTCAATCAGATCGACCAGGCTTGCCGCCTGGCCGAAGCGGCGTTCGATACCTTCCGCTCGCTGAGCGACGAGAAGCGCGCCGTGTTCCTGGAAACCATCGGCGAACAAATCATGGCCCTGGGCGATGTGCTGGTGGAGCGCGTGATGGCCGAAAGCGGCCTGCCGCGCGCCCGCGTCGAGGGTGAGCGTGGCCGCACCGTCGGCCAGTTGAAATTGTTCGCCAACCTGCTGCGCGAAGGTTCGTGGAACGACGTCCGTATCGACAAGGCGCTGCCCGAGCGCGCGCCGCCGCGTCCCGATATCCGCATGCGCATGATCGGCCTCGGTCCGGTCGCTGTTTTCTCGGCAAGTAACTTCCCGCTGGCGTTCTCCGTCGCCGGTGGCGATACCGCGTCGGCCTTCGCCGCCGGCTGCCCGGTGGTGCTGAAGGCGCACTTCGCCCACCCTGGCACGTCGGAGCTGGTTGGCCGCGCGGTCGTCAAGGCGGTCGAGATCTGTGGCCTGCCTGCCGGCGTGTTCTCGCTGCTGAACGGTGTCGGCAACGACATTGGCCAGCAGGTGGTGCGTCATCCGGCCATCAAGGCGGTTGGCTTCACCGGCTCGCGTGGCGGTGGCGTCGCGCTGATGGCGGTGGCCGCAGCGCGTCCCGTACCGATTCCGGTGTATGCCGAAATGAGCTCGATCAATCCGGTGTTCCTGCTGCCGAAGGCTTTGGCCAGCCGCGCCGAGGAGTTGGCCGCCGGTTTCTCCGCCTCGCTGGTGCTGGGCGTGGGGCAAATGTGCACCAACCCGGGCCTGGTGATCGGTATCGCCGGCCCGGACCTGGACCGCTTCAAGGCCGCCGCATCCAAGGCGCTCGAAGGCGGCGCCGCTTGCGCCATGCTGTCGCCGGGTATCGCCGGCAGCTACAAGCGCGGCATCACGCAACTGGCGGACAACGCCGACGTCAACACGCTGGCGCTGGCGCCGCAGTCGGAAGGCAAGGCCGCTCCGGCGCTGTTCGACACGAGCAGCGCGGCATTCCTGGATCAGCATGTCCTGTCGGAGGAAGTTTTCGGCCCGGCCTCGCTGGTCGTGGCGTGCAAGGATATCGCCGAAATGCGGAAGATCGCCGAAGAGCTGGAAGGCCAGCTGACTGCCACGTTGCTGATGGACGAAGCGGACCTGGACGCCGCAGAGCAGCTGCTGCCGGTGCTGGAACGCAAAGTTGGCCGCATCCTGGCCAATGGCTATCCAACCGGCGTTGAAGTATGCAGCGCCATGGTGCACGGCGGCCCGTATCCATCGACGTCGGATGGCCGCAGCACTTCGGTCGGCACCGGCGCGATCACGCGCTTCCTGCGTCCCGTCTCGTACCAGAACCTGCCGCAGCCGCTGCTGCCGCAAGTCCTGCGCGACGAGGGTGGCGCGCCTTGGCGACGCCTTGAAGGTGAATTGAACCACAAGTGATTGTGGTGGCTGTACCGGCCCCGCCACGGCGGGGCTTTCGTCTATAAAAACAACGGAGACTGTATGACCCAATTGGCTAAATTCGCCAGCCTGCGCGGCAAGCGCGTGTTCATCACCGGCGGCGGCACCGGCATCGGCGAGGCGATGGTGATTTCCTTCGCCGAGCAGGGCGCCAAGGTCGCCTTCGTCGACATCGCCCGCGACGCCAGCCTGGAGCTGGTTCGCCGCGTCAAGGAAGCCGGCTACCCCGAGCCGGAGTTCCGCGTTTGCGATATCACCGACATTCCCGCCTTGCAGTCCACGATGGCGGAAATGGCCGGCATCATCGGCTCCTTCGACATCCTCGTCAACAACGCCGCCAACGACCAGCGCCACGCCACCCAGGAAGTCACCGTCGATTATTGGAACGAGCGTATCGCCATCAACCAGCGTCCGATGTTCTTCACCTGCCAGGCGGTCTTCGAGGGCATGAAGGAAAAGGGCGCGGGCTCGATCATCAACGTCGGTTCGATCTCGTGGCAGGTCAAAAACGCCGGCTATCCAGTGTACGCGACCTCCAAGGCGGCCACCCATGGCCTGACCCGTGGCCTGGCGCGCGAATTCGGCGCCCACGGCATCCGCGTCAACACCGTCACGCCGGGCTGGGTGATGACCCAGCGTCAGATCGACCTGTGGCTGGACGAAGCGGGCGAGCAGGATATCAAACGTAACCAGTGCATGCCTACGAAGCTGATGCCGCAGCATATCGCGTCGATGATTTTGTTCCTGGCCGCCGACGACGGCGCCATGTGCACCGCCCAGGAGTTCATCGTCGATGGAGGATGGGTATAAGAGTTGAAACACGTAGGGCGGATTAGCGCAGCGTAATCCGCCATACGCCGCCAATACAGCAACTAGCAAAGTAGCAGAAGCACAAACACAAGCAACACCGTTCGCCGCCCCGGAGACACCGCCCTTAGAGGCGGCGGGGCTAAATAACCCTAAAAAATTGGTGAGAACATGGTGAATAAATTTATCTCCGCAGTCGCGGTGGGCGCCACAGCCGCGTCGACCGCTTTCGCGGCTTCCCCCGGCGCGCTGACAAGTCCCGACCGTCATATCAGCGTCCAGCTGAACGAATCGCCCGGCAAACCCCTGACCTACACCGTCTCCCGCGACGGCAAGCCGGTGCTGCTGGCCTCCGAACTGGGGCTGCAACTGCAAGGCGCCGATCTGGCCGGCGCGCTGACGATCGCCGCGAGCTCCAAGGTCAGCACCGTCACCGACAAGTACCAGATGGCCACGGGTAAGAAGCGTGACATCATCTACAGCGCCAACGAACAAACCTTCTCCGTGCAGAACGCGCAGAAGCAGAAGATGGAAATCGTCTTCCGGGTGTCGAACGACGGCGTCGCGTTCCGCTACATCGTCGCCGAGCCGTCGCTGCCACGCAAAAAACTGATCCAGGAGCGCACCACGTTCGCGTTGCCGACGTCGGCCAAGGCCTGGTTGCAGCCGATCGCCGTCGCGCAGACCGGCTGGGGGCGGACCAATCCGTCCTACGAAGAACACTATCAGATGGACATCCCGGTCGGCACGGTTTCGCCGTCGCCGGCCGGCTGGGTATTTCCGGCGCTGTTCAAGGCCGGCGACAACTGGCTGGCCATCTCGGAAGCGGGCATGGACGGCAGCTTCCAGGGCTCGCGCCTGGCGCCGGATTCCAAGGGCGGAAAATACAGCATCGGCAATCCGATGAAGGAAGAGGTCTATCCCGATCGCGGCCTGATGGCCGATGTCGAAGGCACACTGACCTCGCCATGGCGCCTGATGGCGCTTGGCTCACTGTCGACGGTGGTTGGCTCGACGCTGGGCACCGACCTGGCCGCGCCGGCGATCGCCTTCGACAAGCAGCTGGTCAAGCCGGGCCACGCCTCCTGGAGCTGGGCGCTGCTGAAGGATGACGCCACCGTCTACGACGTGCAGAAGAAGTTCATCGACTACGCCGCCGACATGAAGTGGGACTACACCTTGGTGGACGCCGACTGGGACCGCAAGATCGGCTACGAGAAGATGAAGGAACTGGCCGACTACGCGGCGACCAAGAACGTCGGCGTGCTGGTTTGGTACAACTCGTCCGGCCCATGGAACTCGACCGAGTACTCGCCGAAGAGCAAGCTGCTGACGCACGAGCAGCGCGTGGCCGAGTTCAAGCGCCTGCGCCAGATGGGCATCAAGGGCGTGAAGATCGACTTCTTCAACGGCGACGCGCAATCGATGATGGCCTACTACGTCGATATGCTGAACGACGCGGCCGCCGCCGGCCTGCTGGTGAACTTCCACGGCTCGACCCTGCCGCGGGGCTGGACCCGCACCTGGCCCAACCTGATGACGATGGAGGCGGTGCGCGGCATGGAGTTCACCACCTTCGAACAGGCCGACGAGGACAAGATGCCGACCCACGCGGCGATGATGCCGTTCGCTCGCAACCTGTTCGACCCGATGGATTTCACGCCGATGGTGTTCGGCGACATACCCAAGATCAAGCGCACCAGCACCAACGGTTTTGAACTCGCCACGTCGGTGTTGTACGTCTCCGGCATCCAGCACTTCGCCGAGGTGCCGGAGGGGATGGCGACCGTGCCGGCCTACGTCAAGAGCTTCCTGCAGGAGCTGCCGCGCAGCTGGGACGACAGCCGCCTGGTCGACGGTTATCCCGGCAAATACGCGGTGGTCGCGCGCCGCGCAGGCGACACCTGGTATATCGCCGGTATCAACGCCACCGACTCCGATAAGGCGCTGACGCTGGACTTGTCCTTCGCCGGTGGCAAGCAGGGCACGATCATCGCCGACGGTGAAGGCGAACGGAGTTTTAGCCAGCGCAGCATCGCTGCAGGCAAAAAAGCAGCAGTAACCATCAAGCCGCATGGCGGCTTTGTGATAACAATAAAACAGTAAATGAGGAGATTGGCAAACATGAATCACATCAAACTTGGTGTCCTTACCCTGTGCATGATCGCTTCGGGTGCCGCCTTCGCGGCGCCGGTTGGCGTGACGATCGACACGACCAAGCCTGGTCCTGTCATCAACAAAAACATCTACGGCCAGTTCGCCGAGCACCTGGGTACCGGCATCTACGAAGGTATCTGGGTCGGTCCGAAGTCGAAGATCCCGAACGTCAATGGCTGGCGCAAGGACGTTGTCGGCGCCCTGAAGGCCATGCACGTGCCGCTGGTGCGTTGGCCGGGCGGCTGCTTCGCCGACGAATACCACTGGCGTGACGGTATCGGCGCGCGCGAGAAGCGTCCGGTCAAGGTCAACACCAACTGGGGCGGCGTGGAGGAAAACAACGCCGTCGGCACGCACGAATTCTTCGAACTGGCCGAGCAGCTGGGCGCCGAGACCTACGTCAACGGCAACCTGGGCACCGGCAGCGCGCAAGAGATGTCGGAATGGGTCGAGTACATGACCTCCGACAGCAAATCGACCCTGGCGGAACTGCGCCGCAAAAATGGCCGCGACAAGCCATTCAAGGTCGATTATTTCGCCATCGGTAACGAGGCCTGGGGCTGCGGCGGTAACATGTCGCCGCAACACTACGCGAACCTGTACAAGAACGTCGAGACCTTCCTGCGCGCGCCACCGCAGTATCGTCCGAAGATGATCGCCAGCGGCGGCAACGACCATGACCTGACCTGGACCGAAACCCTGAGCAAAGAGCTCAAGAAGCAAACCTACGGCATCAGCTTCCACTACTACACCATCCCGACCGGCCAGTGGGAAGTGAAGGGCATGGCGACCGGCTTCAAGGAAGACCAGTGGTTCTCGACCCTGTCCAACACGATCAAGATGGATGGCTTCATCAAGAACAATACGGCGGTGATGGACAAGTACGACCCTGAGAAGAAGTTGGGCTTCCTGGTCGACGAGTGGGGCACCTGGTACGACGTCGAGAAGGGCACCAACGCCGGCTTCCTGTTCCAGCAAAACACGCTGCGCGACGCGGTGGTGGCTGCGCTGAACTTCAACATCTTCCACGACCACGCCGACCGCGTGCGCATGACGAACATCGCGCAGATGGTCAACGTGCTGCAGGCGATGATCATCACCGACAAGGACAAGATGGTGCTGACGCCGACGTACCACGCGTTCCAGATGTATGTGCCGTTCCAGGACGCGACCTCGCTGCCGTTGAAGTTGACGAACAATCCGCAGTATTCGTACAACGGCAGCAGCATTCCGGAAATCAGCGCATCGGCGGCCCGCGCCAAGGACGGCAAGCTGTATCTGGCCCTGGTCAACACCAACCCGACCAAGGAAGCGGAAGTCGCCGTGGACGTGCCGGGTCAGGCCATCAAATCGGTCAACGGCCGTGTGCTGACGTCCGCCGCGATGGACACGCATAACACCTTCCAGTCGCCGGAAGCGATCAAACCGGCCCCGTTCAGCGCCACCGCCGGCGCCGACGGCAAGCTGACGGTCAAGATCCCGGCCAAGGCCGTTATCGTGGTCGCCGTGGAGTAAGCCAGTAGCCCCGCAAGGCCATGCCGCCGGCATGGCCTTGCACAGTGAATCCGAGGTTGTAAATGAAGTATATTTTTTCGACGATGGCTTTGGTGTTGGGCGTGGCCGGCCTGTCGGCCTGCACCGCCAAGGAAGTCAGCGTGCACGATCCTGTGATGGCCAAGGAAGGCGATACCTATTACGTCTTCAGTACGGGACCGGGGATCACTTTCTACAGTTCGACCAATATGAAGGACTGGAAGCCGGAAGGCCGCGTGTTCAAGGACCAGCCGTCATGGGCCAAACGCGCCGCGCCGACTTTCGACGGCCATATCTGGGCGCCGGATGTGCAGTTCCATAACGGTAAATATTATTTGTATTATTCCGTCTCCGGATTCGGTAAGAACACATCGGGAATAGGCGTCACGGTCAACAAGACGCTCAATCCCCGCTCGCCGGACTACCGGTGGGAAGACAAGGGCATGGTGTTGCAGTCGGTGCCGCTGCGCGACGACTGGAACGCCATCGATTCGAACATCATCGAAGATGAAAAGGGCGTGGCCTGGATGTCGTTCGGCTCCTTCTGGAGCGGACTGAAACTGGTCAAGCTGAACGACGCCTGGACCGGGTTGGCCGAGCCGCAGGAGTGGCACGCGATCGCCAGCCGGACCGCCAACGTCGATGCGCCGGCCGGCGCGGATGCCGGTCCGGGCGAGATCGAGGCGCCGTTCATCTTCAAGAAGAATGGCTACTACTATCTGTTCGCATCGTTCGGCCTGTGCTGCCGCAAGGGCGACAGCACCTACAACGTCGTCGTCGGCCGTTCGACATCGGTGACCGGGCCTTATGTGGACACAAAAGGCGTGGATATGATGAAGGGCGGCGGTTCGCTGCTGATTGCCGGCGACAAGGACTGGAAGGGCCTTGGCCACAACAGCGCTTATACGATGGACGGCAAGGACTACCTGGTGCTGCACGCCTACGAGACCGCCGACAACTACCTGCAAAAGCTGAAAATCATGGAAATGAAATGGGATGCGAATGGGTGGCCGACGGTTGACCAGGCCGACTTGAACAAGTACCGCAGCACGCAGCTGCCCCTCAAATAATGGCAGCGGCCACCCACAAGCCGGCACGCCGGCGCACCTTGCGCTACGCGGCCAGCGCGATGGCTGCGGCGGCGGTTCCGCCGATGGCCGGCGCCGCGACGCGTGCAGCCGCCACCGCACCGGTAGCCGACAAGGCTCCGCTGCGCCTGTTCCCACTGTCGGCGGTGCGCCTCACGGCAAGCCCCTTCCTGGAAGCCCAGCAAACGGACCTGCGCTACATCATGGCGCTGAACCCGGACCGCCTGCTCTCGCCGTTCCTGCGCGAAGCCGGCCTGACGCCGAAAGAGGCCACCTACGGCAACTGGGAATCGACAGGGCTGGATGGCCACATGGGCGGCCACTATCTGACCGCGCTGTCATTGATGTTCGCCGCCACCGGCGATGAGGAAGTTTTGAAGCGCCTGAATTACTGTGTGGCGGAACTCAAGCGCTGTCAGGCGAGCAACGGCGACGGCTACATCGGCGGCGTGCCGGGTGGCGAGGCCGCGTGGCGCGATATCGCGCAAGGCAAACTCCAGGCCGACGGTTTCTCCGTCAACGGCAAATGGGTCCCCTGGTACAACCTGCACAAGCTATACGCCGGCCTGCGCGACGCCTACGTCTACGCCGGCAATCAGGACGCGCGCGCGATGCTGATCGCGCTATGCGACTGGACGGTGGGACTGATCTCGCACCTGAGCGAAGAACAGATGCAAAACATGCTGCGCTGCGAACATGGCGGCATGAACGAAGTGCTGGCCGATGTCTCCGAGATGACCGGTCAGAAGAAATACATGGACCTGGCGATCCGCTTCTCGCACCAGGCCATCCTGCGCCCGCTGGAGGATGGCAAGGACCAGTTGACCGGCCTGCACGCCAACACCCAAATCCCGAAAGTGATTGGCTTCAAGCGCATCGGCGACATCACCGGCCGGCCCGACTGGCAAAAAGCCGCGCAGTTCTTCTGGCAAACCGTGCACGATCACCGCACCGTCGCCATCGGCGGCAATAGCGTCAAGGAGCACTTCCACGATCAGAATGACTTCTCGTCCATGATCGAGGAGGTCGAAGGCCCCGAGACCTGCAATACCTACAATATGCTCAAGCTCACCGGGTTGCTGTTCCTCGGCGACGCCAAGGGCAGCTACGCCGACTACTACGAGCGCGCGTTGTACAACCACATCCTGGGATCTCAGCGTCCGCACAGCGGCGGCTTTGTCTACTTCACGCCGATGCGGCCGAACCACTACCGCGTTTATTCGCAGCCGCAGCAGGGCATGTGGTGCTGCGTGGGCTCTGGCCTGGAGAGCCACGCCAAGTACGGCGAGTTCATTTACGCGCATCGGGGCGACAACCTGTATGTCAACCTGTTCATCCCTTCGACCTTGAACTGGCGCGAGCAGGGCGTATCCCTCCGCCAGTCCAACCGCTTCCCGGATGAAGGCAGCAGCACCATCACCGTCAAGGGCAACAAGACCTTCACCTTGAAGATCCGTTATCCGGAATGGGTGGCGCCGGGGGCGCTGCGCGTCTCCGTCAATGGCAAGCAGGTCGCGGCCAGCATCGGCGCCGACCGCTATGTCAGCGTCCGCCGCCAATGGCGCGACGGCGACAGGGTCGATATCGCCCTGCCGATGAAAACCCGGCTCGAACAGATGCCGGACAAGTCCAATTACTATGCCGTGCTGCACGGCCCCGTGGTGCTGGCGGCGAAGACCAATCCCTTCCCGGACGAGAAACTGGATTTCCTGGCCGACGACTCGCGTATGGGCCATATCGCCTCGGGGCCGGTCAGCCCGTTGCAGGCTTCCCCTGTGCTGGTCGACGACAGCCCGGCGTTCGAAGGCCGTTTCAAACCGGTGTCGGGCAGGCCGCTGACGTTTGTCGCCCCTGGACTGGTGGAGGGCAAGGATGGCAAGCAAGCCACCACCTTTGTGCCGTTCTTCCGGGTGCACGAATCGCGCTACATGGTTTATTGGCCGTATTCGACCGCGGCGGATCTGGCGGCCACGCGCGCCAAAGCCGCCGAGGACGAGAAGGCGCGGCTTGAATTGGACGCGCGCACCATCGACCAGGTGGCGCCGGGCGAACAGCAGCCGGAGTCGGACCACTTCTTCAAGGCCGAAGGCGGGGAATCCGGTCTGGCCAAGGGACGTCACTGGCGGCATGCGACCAACTGGTTCAGCTACGACCTGACCGACAAGAAGTCCGAAGCGCGCGCCTTGCGCCTGACATATTCGAAAGGGGATGCCGGCCGCAGGTTCGATATCCTGATCAACGGGCAGTTGCTGGCCGAGGTGAAGCTGGACGCCACGGCGCCGCAGGAGCTCTATGCCGTGGATTACCCGATTCCGCCGGCGCTGGTCGCGGCGGCGGGTGGAAAACTGGTGGTGAAATTTGTGGCCCGCAGCGGCTCCGTGGCCGGTGGGCTGTATGGCCTGCGCCTGCTGCGATGAGCAATTACCTGGCACTGCAAACCGATATCGAAACCGATATCGTACTTGACCAAAATATCATTGGATAGATATTTGTGTTTCTCATAGTATATGATCGATAAAACCATAAAAATCTAATCCGGAGACCTTGCTATGACATGCAATCGCAGAACCGTACTCAAAGCCGGCGTAGCTGCCGCTATCGTCGCCGCCTTCGGTAACGTCGGCCCGGCCTTCGCCGCCAAACCGCTGGTCATCGGCTTCTCGCAAGTCGGCGCCGAAAGCGAATGGCGCACCGCCAATACCGTCTCGATCAAGGACGCGGCCAAGAAGGAGGGCATCACCCTCAAATTCGCCGACGCCCAGCAGCGCCAGGAAAACCAGGTCAAGGCGATCCGCTCGTTCATCGCCCAGCGCGTCGATATCATCGCCTTCTCGCCGGTGGTGGAATCGGGTTGGGATACCGTTCTGCGCGAAGCGAAGGCAGCGAAAATTCCTGTCATCCTGACCGACCGCGCCGTCAATGTCACCGATCCGTCGTTGTATGTGACCTTCATCGGTTCCGATTTCGTCGAGGAAGGCCGCCTGGCCGCCCGCTGGCTGCTGGAACGCGCCAAGAAGACGCCAGACGCCACCTTCAACATCGTCGAACTGCAGGGCACCGTCGGCTCCGCGCCGGCGATTGATCGCCAGAAGGGCTTCGCCGAAGTCATCGCCGCCAATCCGAAGCTGAAGATCATCCGCTCGCAGACCGGCGACTTCACGCGCACCAAGGGCAAGGAAGTGATGGAAGCCTTCCTCAAGGCCGAGGGCAAGAAGATCAACGTGCTGTACGCGCACAACGACGACATGGCCATCGGCGCGATCCAGGCGATCGAGGAAGCCGGCATGAAGCCGGGCAAGGACATCCTTGTGATCTCGATCGACGGCGTGCGCGGCGCCTTCCAGGCGATGGTCGCCGGGAAGATGAACGTGACCGTCGAATGCAATCCGCTGTTCGGCCCACAGCTGATGCAGATCGCGCGCGACGTCGCCGCCAACAAGCCGGTACCCAAGCGCATTACGGTGCAAGAGGGCGTGTTCCCGGCCGAGGTGGCGGCCAAGGAATTCCCGAACCGCAAATACTGATAGCCTCCCGCGATGAGTACATTAGCGCAAGCCGCGTCTTCGACAGCGCCGGTGCTGGAGCTGCGCGGCATCAGCAAAGCCTTCCCCGGCGTCCAGGCCCTGAGCAACGTGGCGCTGAACCTGTATCCGGGCGAGGTTCACACGTTGATGGGGCAGAACGGCGCCGGAAAATCGACCCTGATCAAGGTGCTGACCGGCGTGTATGCGCCGGATCAGGGCGAGATCCTGCTCGATGGCCAGGCGATCTACCCGACGTCGACCCTCGATGCGCAGAACCTTGGCATCAGCACCGTCTACCAGGAAGTGAACCTGTGCCCGAACCTGTCGGTGGCCGAGAATATCTTCATCGGCCGCTATCCGCGCAAGTTCGGCGGCATCGACTGGCGCGGCATGCAGCAGCAGGCGGTCGAGCTGCTGGAGCGGATGCAGATCCGCATCGACGTGACCATGCCGTTGGCGCACTATCCGCTGGCGATCCAGCAGATGGTGGCGATTTCGCGCGCGTTGCTGGTGTCCGCCAAGGTGCTGATCCTCGACGAGCCGACGTCCAGTCTCGATGAGAAGGAAGTCGATCTGCTGTTCAGCGTTCTGCGCGGCCTGCGCGAGCAGGGCATGTCGATTTTGTTCGTCACCCACTTCCTCGACCAGACCTACGCCATCTCCGACCGCATCACCGTGATGCGCAACGGCGAGCGGGAAGGGGAGTACGCCTGCGCCGATCTGTCGCGGCTTGAATTGGTGAATAAAATGGTCGGCGCGCCGGCCGCCGCCGCGCCGGACGCCGCACCCGTGTCGCCGGCCGCAAACGATGACGCGGTCGCCGCCGCGCCATCGAAACTCAAGGCTTTCCTCAGCGCGCGTGGCCTCGGCCGCAAAGGCGCGCTGGCGCCGATGGATATCGAGATGCGCGAGGGCGAGCTGCTTGGCCTGGCCGGTTTGCTCGGCTCCGGCCGCACGGAGGCGGCGCGCCTGCTGTTCGGCGCCGACAAGGCCGACAGCGGCGCCATCACCATCGATGGCAAGGAGCATAGCTTCAATTCGCCGCGCGACGCCATCGCCGCCGGCATCGGTTTCTGTTCCGAGGACCGCAAGCACGAAGGCGCTATCCTCGACCTGTCCGTGCGCGAGAATGTCATTTTGGCTTTGCAAGCCCGCATGGGGTTGACCCGCGCGATCCCGCTCAAACGCCAGCAGCAACTGGCGGAAGAATATGTCAAGGCGCTCGGCATCAAGACCGCCAGCATCGAGACGCCTATCGGCACGCTCTCCGGCGGCAACCAGCAGAAGGTGTTGTTGGCGCGCTGGCTGGCGACGGAACCGAAAATGCTGATCCTGGACGAGCCTACGCGCGGCATCGACGTGCGCGCCAAGCAGGAGATCATGGATTACGTGGTCAAATTGTGCCGCAAGGGCATGTCGATCCTGTTCATCTCGTCCGAGCTGCCGGAGGTGCTGCGTTGCAGCGATCGTATCGTCGTCATGCGCGACCGTAAAGCCGGTGGCGAGTATCCGCGTGGAGCGCTTGATGAAACCTCGGTGCTGCACGTGATCGCGGCCGAAGGGGCGCACGCAAAATGAGCGAAATGAAAATGAGCATAGTGCGGCATCCACTTTTCCGGCCGCTGGCGGCGCTGGCGATCCTGCTGCTGATCGACCTGCTGCTGATCCCCGGCTTCTTCCACATCGAGATCAAGGACGGCCACCTTTACGGCAGCTTGATCGATATCGCCAACCGCGCGGCGCCGCTGGCACTCGCCGCCATCGGCATGACCCTGGTCATCGCCACGCGCGGCATCGACATCTCGGTCGGCGCGGTGGTCGCCATCAGCGGTACGGTCGCCTCGATGCTGATCGGCGGCACCATGGTGATGAACAACGGCGTGCCCGAATACGTCGCTAATACGCCGATGGTGTGGGCGCTGTGCGCCGCCATGGGCGCGGCGCTGCTGTGCGGCGCCTGGAACGGCGTATTGGTCGCGGGCCTCGGCCTGCAACCCATCGTCGCCACCTTGATCCTGATGGTGGCGGGGCGTGGCCTGGCGCAGTTGCTGACGGACGGCCAGATCGTCACCGTCTACTACGAGCCGTTCTTCTTCCTCGGCAGCGGCTATCTGTTTGGCCTGCCGTTCTCGCTGTACATCGTCGCCGCCGTCTTCGTCGTGACGTTCCTGTTGATGCGCAAGACGGCGCTCGGCCTGTTCATCCAGTCGGTCGGCATCAACCCGGTGGCCGCGCGCCTGGCCGGCTTGAAGACCGCCACCCTGATCTTCTTCGTCTACCTGTTCTGCAGCGCCTGCGCGGGCCTGTCCGGCCTGATGATCAGCGCGAACATCAAGAGCGCGGACGCCAACAACGCCGGCCTGCTGTTGGAACTGGACGCGATCCTGGCGGTGACCCTGGGCGGCACCTCGCTGGCGGGCGGTAAATTCAGCCTGGCCGGCAGCGTGATCGGCGCCTTGATCATTCAGACGCTGACCTACACCATCTACTCGCTCGGCCTGCCGCCGGAAGTGAACATGGTCGTCAAATCGGTGGTCGTGTTCCTGGTCTGTATTTCACAGTCGGCCGAGTTCAAAAACATGTGGCGCCGCGTCTTCCCGGCCCGCTCGAAAGGAATCGCAGCATGAGCGCAACCGTCATGAGCGGCGCCGTCGCCGGCGCCAAGCCTTCCCACCCGCGCGGCCTGACCTCTTCGCCGTATTTCACCTCGCTGGTGACGGTGATGCTGCTGGCGGTGCTGCTGGTGGCCGGCGGCGCCGCCTATCCGGGTTTCCTGTCGCTGCAGGTGATGTTCAACCTGTTGATCGACAACGCCTTCCTGCTGGTGATCGCCATCGGCATGAGCTTTGTGATCCTCTCGGGCGGCATCGACCTGTCGGTCGGCTCGGTGCTGGCGCTGACGACAATGGTGTCGGCCTGGCTGCTGCAAACATGGCACGTGCCGCCGCTGCTGGTGATCGCCATCTCACTAGTGATGGGCGCCGGCTTCGGCGCGGCCATGGGCGCCATCATCCATTATTTCAAGCTGCAACCGTTCATCGTCACCTTGGCCGGCATGTTCCTGGCGCGCGGGCTGTGCTACCTGATCAGCATTAACTCGATCACCATCGAGGACCCGTTCTTCGTCGCCATGTCGCAGACGCAGGTGCCGGTGCTGGGCGGTTTCCTGTCGCCGGGCGCGCTGATCGCGCTGGCGATGCTGGCCGTCGCCATCTATGTCGCTCACTGCACGCCGTTCGGCCGCGCCATCTACGCCGTCGGCGGCAACGAGCAGTCGGCGCTGATGATGGGACTGCGCGTGGCGCGCACCAAGGTCCTGATCTACGCGTTCAGCGGCTTTTGCGCGGCGCTGGCCGGCGTGCTGTTCTCGTTCTATATGCTGTCCGGTTACGGCCTGCATGCGCAGGGCACGGAGCTGGACGCCATCGCGGCGGTCGTCATCGGCGGCACCTTGCTGACCGGCGGCTACGGCTATGTCGCCGGCGCGCTGTCCGGCGTGCTGGTGCTCGGGACCATCCAAACGCTGATCGCCTTCGACGGCACCCTCAGCTCGTGGTGGACCAAGATCGTCATCGGCGGTCTGCTGTTTGTATTCTGCGTCGTGCAGCGCCTGATGGCGATTGGCGCGACCGCAAAAAAATAAGATCAACCTGGAGAGAGCTTTGAAAACGAAACTGATGAAATTTGCCGCTATCGCAGCGGCGGGGATGGCTTTTGCCGCGATAAACAGCGCAAACAGCGCGCAGGCGGCCAATCCGATGTTCCCGAAACTGTTCACGGCCGATCCGTCGGCGTACGTCGACGGTGGCACGGTCTACCTGTACGTGGGCATCGACAGCGCCTCGGTCAAGGACAAGGACTACGTGATGAAGGAATGGCGCGTCTACAGCAGCTGCGACATGAAGAACTGGAAGGATCTCGGCTCGCCGCTCAAACCGTCCGCCTTCAAATGGGCCATCGGCAAAGTGGACGCCTGGGCCGCCGACGTCACCAAGCGCAATGGTAAATACTACTTCTATTCGACGGTCGATCATGCGACCATCCCCGGCCGCGCCATCGGCGTGGCGGTGTCCGACAAGCCGGAAGGCCCGTTCGTCGACGCGCGCGGTTCGGCGCTGGTCACCAACAACATGACCCTCGAAGCGCCGATCGCATGGGACGACATCGATCCGGGCGTGTTCGTCGACGACGACGGCCAGGCGTATCTGTACTGGGGTAATACGGTGCTCAAATACGCCAAGCTCAAACCGAATATGACCGAATTCGATGGTCCGATCCACACGGTGGGCATGGACCGCTTCACCGAGGCGCCGTATATGCACAAGCACAAGGGCGTGTACTACCTGTCGTATTCGCGCGACTTCCCGGAGACCACTGCCTACATGATGTCGAACAGCCCGATCGGCCCGTGGAAGTTCGGCGGCGTGATCATGGAGAAGAACGCCAAGGTCAAGACCATTCACCAGGCGATCGTCGAATTCAACGGCAAGAACTACATCTTCTACCATAACGACAAGCTGCCGACCGGCGGCGAGTATCGTCGCTCGGTGGCGGTGGAGGAGTTCCAGTACAACGCCGACGGCACCATCCCGTTCATCAAGCAAACCAAGGAAGGGCCGGCGGCCAATCCTAGTTCGGCTTGCAAGTGATATTGAAACGATGGGTTTTGATGCAAATTCAATACCCATCGTGATATCATTTTCCTATGGATACTAATTCGAACTGGTTCCTGCGCGCGCGCCTCAAAACGCGCCAGCTGCTGCTGCTGATCGCGCTGGACGAACAACGCAACATCCACCGTGCCTCGGAGGATCTGCACATGACGCAGCCCGCCGCGTCCAAGCAGCTCAAGGACCTGGAGGAGATGCTCGGCGTGCAGCTGTTCGACCGTCTGCCGCGCGGCATGGAGCCGACCATCTACGGCGAGACGATGATACGCCACGCCCGCATGGCGCTGACCAGCCTCTCGCTGGCGCACGAGGACATCGTCGCCATCAAGGCCGGCCTGACCGGGCAGGTGGATATCGGCACCATCATGACGCCGGGGATCTCGCTGCTGCCGCAAGCGATAACGCGCACCAAGCAGGCGTCGCCGCGCCTGCGCATCGGCGTCGAGATGGAGCAGTCCAACATCCTGCTGGAGCAGTTGCAGCGCGGCCGGCTCGATTTCATGATCGGCCGCATTCCAGAGCGTCAAAGCGCGCAGGGGCTGGCCTACGAGGAGTTGGGCGACGAGCCGGCGTGCGCGGTGGTGCGTCCCGGGCATCCGCTGCTCAAGGCGCGCAACCTGCAGCTGCGCGACATCGCCGGGCAGCCGTGGATCCTGCCGCCGCAGGGCAGCATCCTGCGCGCGCGCTGCGAATTGATGTTCCGCCGCGCGGGCCTGGAAGTGCCGGGCAACGTGGTCGACACCACGGCGGTGCTGCTGATTAAGCCGCTGTTGCAGCAGACCGACGCGCTCAATGTGATGCCGATCGCGGTGGCCAAGTATTACGAGTCGCAGGGTGTGCTCAACATCCTGCCGATCGAGCTGCCGTGCCGCATGGACGCTTTCGGCATCATCACGGTGGACGGCCACCTGATGTCCCCGGGCGCGGCGCTGCTGCTGCGCTATGTGCGGGAAGTGGCGAAAGACATCTACCAGATAGCCTGACCCGCTAAGTTAAAGCGATTTTCGTAGGGCGGATTGGGCGCAACGCCGTAATCCGCCATGAGCCGCCGACGGAGCTTGGCGGATTACGCTGCGCTAATCCGCCCTACGTGATTTAGATGAGCGCTAAAGTTAGCGACATTACGTTCAGGCGGCCATTTTTGCCATCTCGCGGCACGAGTGCTCGCATACCTCGCAGGCGCGCAAGCATTCTTCCATCCCATCCAGGTCGCGGCAACTCAGGGCGCACGCGTGGCATACCTCGGCGCACAGGCCGCACAGGCGGTCGGCGAACGGCGAGCCGCTCAGCTGGAGGTTGGCCGACAGCTCGCACACTGCCGCGCAATCGAACATCAACCGCAGGTGGTCCGGCGCCACGTGGCGCCCGCCCATTTGCAGGCAGTGCGTCATCGCGGTCTGCAGGCAGGCCTGATGACAGTTGGTGCAGGCGTCGATACAGTCCTGCATGTTGGTCACGGTATCCATGGCGTTCCTTTCTTTTCCACGTTGACTAAAACTACATGGTAGGCCGGCGCGAGCGAGGCCTCTGTGCGCGGACTCTCTTTAAGAATTGTTGACTGAGTCAATCATATTGCGCATACTTAACCCATCTACATCGATGGGAAAGACCATGCACGACACACTTTTCGACGACCGGGTCGCCGACGTCCGGGCCTTCAACCGCTTCTTCACGCGCCAGATCGGCGTGCTCCGCGAAGGCCTGCTGCACAGCGAATACACGCTCACCGAAATGCGCGTGCTATACGAACTGGCCAACCAGGGCGACCAGCCGGCGTCCGCTCTGGGGCGCGACCTCGGACTGGATCGCGGGTATCTGAGCCGCATCCTGGCCAGGTTCGAAAGCCAGGGACTGGTGGCCAAGGTGCCGTCGCCCACCGACGGCCGCGCCAAGCTGCTGCATCTGACCGAACATGGCCGCGCCCTGTACGAACCGCTGGACCGCCGCTCGCGCGAGGAGGTCGGCGATCTGCTGTCGCGCCTTGAGGAGCCGGACCAGCTGCGCATGCTCGAGGCGATGCGCACCATCCGCCAACTGCTCGATACCGGCAGCGGCATGAAATACGCCCAGCCCTTCGTCCTGCGCCCGCACCGTCCCGGCGATATGGAGTGGATTACGCGGCGCCACGGCGCGCTGTACGCGGCCGCGCAAGGCTGGGACGCCAGCTTCGAGACCCTGGTCGGCGGGATCTGCGCCGATTTCGAACGGCATTTCGACCCGGCGCTGGAGCATTGCTGGATCGCCGAGATGGGCGGTGAGCGGGTCGGTTCGATCGCCGTGGCGCGCGGCGGCGAGGAGGGCGTCGCCAAGCTTCGCTTGCTGCTGGTCGAGGACAAGGCGCGCGGCGCCGGTCTCGGTTCGCGGCTGGTCGATGAATGCCATCGTTTCGCCAGGGCCGCCGGCTACCGGAAGATGCGTTTGTGGACCACCGACCAGCAAAAGGAGGCGCGCCAGATCTATGTCGCCAAAGGTTATGTGCTGGTCGCGCGCGAGCCGGTGCGCGCCTTCGGCCACGATATGGTCAACGAAACCTGGGAATTGACGCTGTAAGTTCGAGACCCCCGAATTGCCTGCCCGGTGAATTATCTGGCACTATTGCCGGATTGATCTGATTTCCGGGAATCGTATGCAAAAGAGCAGGTTGACGGTGTGGTCCAGGCGGATCTTGTTGGTGGCGGTGGCGTTGCTGGTCTTGGCGCTGTTGGGGGTATGGTTGTATTTGCGCGGAAGCCTGTCTCAACTGGATGGCACGCGGCAGGCGGCGGGGCTGGAAACCACGGCAAGCGTCGCGCGCGACGAGCGCGGCGTACCGGTAATCAGCGGCGGCAGCCGGCTCGATGTCGCCTACGCCACCGGTTTCGTGCATGCGCAGGAGCGCTACTTCCAGATGGATTTGCTGCGCCGGGCCGCGGCCGGCGAATTGTCCGAGCTGTTTGGCGCGCGCGCGCTGCCGATGGACAAAGCGCGCCGGTTCCACCGCTTCCGCGCCCGCGCCGATCTGGCGTTCAAGTCCCTGTCCGCGCAGGACCGCGCGCTGCTGGACCGCTACGCCGCCGGCGTTAACGCCGGCCTGGGCGCGTTGAGCACCAAACCATTCGAATACGCGCTGGTCGGCATGCCGCCGCGCGCCTGGTTGGCGACCGATTCGCTGCTGGTGATCTGGGCGATGTATTTCGATCTGCAAGGCAGCCTGCTACCGCGCGAACTCGCGCGCGGTTGGTTCGCCGAGCATGCGTCCGAGGAGCAGCGCGCCTTCCTGGCGCCGGAATCGACGCAGTGGGATGCGCCGCTCGACGCCGACAAGGTGCCGGGCGAACCGCCACCGATTCCGGCGGCGGCGCCGGCGTGGTGGGGCAAACCCGGAACCGCCGGCACGGCGCCGTTGTCGAAAATGGCGTTCGCGCCTTTGCCCGCCGAGATGCTCAACACCGTCGGCAGCAACAACTGGGCGGTGGCGGGCAGCCGCAGCGACAGCGGCGGCGCCATCGTCTCCGACGATATGCATCTGGGCATACAGCTGCCCACCATCTGGTACCGCGCCGCCTTGCAGTTCCCGGACGCGAAGGGCGGCCAGCGCCGCGTGGTCGGCGTCACCTTGCCCGGCACGCCGGTGGTGGTGGCAGGGAGTAATGGCCATGTCGCCTGGGGCTTCACCAACAGCTACGGCGATTATCTGGACCTGATCGCGCTCGAAGCCGATCCGGCCAAGCCCGGGCAAGTGCTCACGCAGAGCGGCTGGGAGACGCCGTCGGAGCACCAGGAGACCATATTGGTCAAGGGCGCGCCGGCCGAAACGCTGGTGGTGCGCGAAACCTCGCTCGGCCCGATCCGCGAAGCGATGGGCCGCAGCTACGCGGTGCATTGGACCGCGCACACGCTGGCGGCCGTCAACGTGAACGTCCAGAAGCTGGAGGGCGCCGATACGCTGGACCAGGCCTTGGCGATCGCGCCGACCCTTGGCATTCCGGCGCAGAACTTCGTCGGCGGCGACGACAAGGGCAACATCGGCTGGACCGTCGCCGGTCCGCTGCCGCGCCGCGCGCCGGCCGGCGTGGAGATCACCTATCCATTGAGCGCCGACGACAAGGCCGGCGTGTGGGATGGCTGGCTGACGCCGGCCGAATATCCGAAGGTGGTCAATCCCGCCAGCGGCCAGCTGGCCACCGCCAACAGCCGTCAGCTGGCCGGCGCCGGCGCGGCGTTCCTCGGCGACGGCGGCTTCGATCTGGGCGCCCGCACGCACCAGGTGCGCGAGGACCTGACGGCGCTGGGCGCGAAGACCGACGTCAAGAAGGTCTACGCCATCGCGCTGGACGACCGCGCGGTGTTCCTGACGCCGTGGCGCAAGCGCGCCATCGCGGCGCTCGACGGCAAGGCGGTCGCCGACCATCCGCGCCGCGCCGAAGCGCTGGAGCTGTTGAAAACCAGTTGGACCGGCAGGGCCAGCGTCGACTCGGTGGGCTACCGCATCACGCGTGCTTATATGTACGCGCTGTACGACATCCTGTTCGAGAACGCCGACCAGCAGATGGCCGCGATCGATCCGAAAGCGAGTATGGCGGCCATCAGCGCGCGCTGGCCGGTGGTGCTGGCGCGCCTGCTGGACGCGCAGCCGCCCGGATGGCTGCCGCCGCAGTTCGCCGACTGGCAGGTCTTGCAACTGACGGCGCTGGACCGCGTGATCGCCGATCTGACCAAGGACGGCGAGCCGTTTTCGGAGGCCACCTGGGGCAGGCGCAATACCGCCGCCAGCGCCCATCCGATGGCGTCGGCGCTGCCGGTGGTCGGCCGTTTCCTGAAGGTGGCGCCGGACATGTTGTCGGGCGACCAGCACATGCCGCGCGTGGCCGGACCGACGTTCGGACAGTCCGAACGCATGACGGTGACGCCGGGGCGCGAGCAGGAAGGCATATTTAATATGCCGGCGGGCCAGAGCGGCCATCCCTTGTCGCCGAATTTCCTCGGCGGACGCGAGGATTGGCTCGGCGCACGCGAGTCGCCGTTGCTGCCGGGGCCGGTGAAGCACACGCTGACGTTCGTGAAGTAAAGGCAGAACTAACCCGGCATCCCGACGCTCTAACCTGCAGGACGCAATGTGCGGTGCGTTGCGTCGCGGCACGGGGAGGCGGCGATGGATGACGGACCGGTGGTGTTGGGCATAAACCGAACGCAGGACGCCAGCGCTTGCCTGCTGCGCGGCTCGACCTTGCAGTGGGCGGTGCAGAAGGAGCGGCTGAGCCGTGTCAAGCATCACTGGGGCCGGCCGGGCGATCTGCAAGACTATTACGCGGCGCGCCTGCCGGGACTGGACGCGCCGGTCGACGTGCTGGTCGAATGTTATTCGTCCGACGCCGAGATCGACAATCTGGTCGCCTACGAGCGCGAGCTGGCCACGACCCTGAAGCTGGCGCCGCACGCGCGCCGCGCCCGCATCTCGCACCATGCGGCGCATTTATATAGCGCCTTCCATCCGTCGCCGTTCACGCGGGCCGCGGTCATGGTCATCGACGGCCAGGGCAGCGCGGTCGTCGATTTCACCGAGCATTGGGCCGACGCGGCCGCCGTGCCGGGCCACTGGCGCGAGGTGTCGTCGTTTTATATGGCCGCCCGCGACCATGTCGGGCGCATCGATTGCATCGGCAAGCAGCTGTGGGAGCGCGACGAGCAACAGCCCGCCGGCCTCGGCATGTTCTATTTCATGCTGACCCAGGCGATTTTTCCCGGCGAGGGCAACGAGGGCAAGGTGATGGGCCTGGCGCCGTTCGGCGACCCTTATGCGCTGGGCATGCCGCCGCTCGAAGTCGACGGCTGCCGGGTGTTCATGCCGGATCGCTGGCGCGCGCTGCTGGCCGAGCGCGAGCGCTTCCGCTACGCGCCGACGGGCGGCGGCGTCCTCCAGGACATCGCCAATCTGGCGGCGGCGGGCCAGTCCGCCTTCGAGGACGCGCTGTTGCAGGTGGCGCGCTGGCTGCACGCGCGCACCGGCGCCGACCAGTTGTGCTTTGCCGGCGGCACCGCGCTTAATTGTTCGGTCAACGAGCGGCTGCTGTGCGAAACGCCGTTTCGCTCGCTGTTCATCCCGCCGACGCCGGGCGACGGCGGCACCGCGCTCGGTTGCGCCGTCTACGGCCTGACCGAACTGGCCGAACGCCGCTGCGATTTCCGCTGGCGCGACGATTATCTGGGACCGCCGCCGGATGACGCCGATATCGAGGCGGCGCTGCGCGACGCCGACGACCTGCTGGTCGAGCGCCTGGATAGCCGGGAGGCCTTGTGCGCGCGCATGGTCGATCTGCTGGCCGACAACAAGGCGCTGGCGCTGTTCCAGGGGCGCAGCGAATTCGGCCCGCGCGCGCTGGGACACCGCAGCATACTGGCCGATCCGCGCGGCGAGCGGATGCGGGACTGGATCAACGCCCGCGTCAAGCAGCGCGAATGGTTTCGGCCGCTGGCGCCGGCGGTGCTGCTGGAGCGGGCCGGCGAATACTTCGACCTGATGCATCCGGCGCCGTTCATGCAATTCGCGGTGCCGGTCACCCCGTTCGGCGCCCAGCGGCTGGGCGCCACCACGCACATCGACCGCAGCGCCCGACTGCAAAGCGTGGGGCCGGATGACGACCCCTTGCTGCGCGCATTGCTGCTGGCGTTCGAGGCGCGCACCGGCGTGCCGGTGCTGCTCAACACATCGTTCAACCGCAAGGACGAACCGATCGTCGAGACACCATCGGAGGCGGTGGAGGCGTTCCGTGCCACGCCGCTGCATGCGCTGGCAATGCCACCCTACTTGGTGCGCAAAAGGGTGGAACCCGATGCACCGTTCTGAGGGCGCGCTATGATTCAGCTCTATCCCGCGCCCGCCAGCGTGCTGCCCGGACAGCGGCTGGTGCTGCACGTGTCGACCGACCGGCCGCGCTTTCGCGTGCATTTCTTCCGCTGGAGCGTGACCCTGCAGCCCGTGCTGCGCTCGGACTGGCTGCGCGGCGAACACGCGCCCCCGCGCGGACCGGACGAGGACTGGGACTGGCCCGCCTATGGTTTCGAGATCCCCGGAGACTGGAGCTCGGCCGTCTACATCGCCTGCTGCGAAGCGGACGGCGCGCCGCCGCCGGCGCCATGGATGCCGCAGGCGGCCGCGCTGTTCGTGGTGCGCGGCGCCGCGCGCGGAGGCCTGCTGGTCAAGCTGCCGTTGGCGACCTGGCACGCTTATAACCACAGCGGAGGTGGCTGCTTATACGACAATCCACCGCGCTCGACGCATCCTCCGGGCGCGCGACTGTCGCTGCGGCGTCCCGGCGGTGGCACGGGCGGCACGATCTTCGGCGCGCCGGATCATTACGACACCAGTTCGCCGCGCCAGAGCTTTGCGCACTGGGACGCGCGCTTCATCCGCTGGCTGCTGCGCAACGGATACGAGCCGGAGTTCTGCACCGACTTCGATGTCCACGCCGACCCCGGTCTGTGCGGACGCTACCGCTTGCTGCTGAGCGCCGGCCACGACGAATACTGGAGCGAGCCGGCGCGCGACCATGTGGAAGCGTTCATTGCCAACGGCGGCAACGCGGCCTTCTTCGCCGCCAATCTGTGCTGGTGGCGCATCCACTACGTCGACGAGGGCCGGGCCATGGTCTGCCACCAGGGCGGTCCGCACGGCGCGCTCGATCACTGGTGGCCGCGCGGCGGCGCCGGCCGGCCGGAGGACGCGCTGGGCGGCGCCAGTTACCGGCACGGCGGCGGATGGTGGGATGGGCCGCGCCGCAGCCGGGGCTATACGGTGCATGCCGCCGACCATTGGGCCTTCGCCGGTACCGGCCTGCGGCGCGGGGAGGTGTTCGGCGCGGATACGCGGCCACCGCTGGTCGGCTATGAGTGCGATGGTGTCCCGGTGGAGCGCGAAGCGGGAGCGGTAGCCGGGACGGGAGCGTGCGCCGGCGCTTCGGATGCCTTGCCGCGCCTGGCGCCCGGGGCGGCCGGTTACGGCACGCCGCAGACCTACGAACTGCTTGCCAGCAGCGTGCTGGATGAGGGCTGGCAGGAGTTGCCGGCCCGCGAGCGACACGAGGCGGGGCAGGGCATCCACGCCGCCTGCATGGGTATCTTCGTACGTGGCGGCACGGTGTTCAGTGCGGGCACGACCGATTGGGCGCAGGTGCTCGACAGTGGGCAGGACAGGCACGTGGAACGCATCACCGCCAACGTCATCGAGCGCCTGCTGGCGAACGGGGAGGCGCGATGAACCCGCCGCTGCTGCAGCGCATAGGCGAAGGTCCCGTGGCAGTATTCCGCGCGTTGTACCTGGGCGACATGCTGTGCGCGGTGCCGGCGTTGAAGGCGCTGCGTATGGCCTTGCCGCGCTCCCGCATAGTCCTTGTGGGCCTGCCGTGGGCCGAGCAGTTCTCCAGGCGCTACAGCGCCTATGTCGACGACTTCATCGCCTTTCCCGGCCATCCCGATCTGCCGGAACAGCCGGCGCTGCCGTACGCGCAGGAGGAATTCTATTCGCATATGCGCGGGCAGGAGTTCGCGCTGGCGTTGCAGATGCATGGCAGCGGCGAGGTCAGCAATGGAATCGTCGGTGCGTTCGGCGCCCGCGTGCAGGCCGGCTACGGCACCGTCGCCAGGTCGCCGTGCGGCACCAGGCATGCCTTGCCTTTTCCGGGACACGGGGCGGAGCCGTTGCGTTTGCTGCGGCTGGTGCGGTGGCTGGGCGCCGACGCCATTGGTTGCCGCATGGAGTTTCCGTTGATGCAGGAAGACTGGGACGAGTTGGCACAGACCGGCGCCGCGCGCGGTCTGCATGCCGGCAGTTACGTTTGCATTCATGCCGGGGCGCGCACGCGCGACAAATGCTGGCCGCCGGCGCGCTTCGCCGAAGTGGCGGACCGGTTGGCGTTCGAGCATGGGTTGAAGATCGTTCTTACCGGTTCCGCCAGCGAGGCCGATCTGGCCGATGCCGTGGCCGATCGCATGAGCACGCCCGCGATCAACGCCACGGTGCCGATGTCGGTGGGGGCGATGGCGGCGTTGATGAGCGGGGCGCGGTTGTTGATCAGCAATGACACCGGCGTGTCCCATATCGCCGCCGGCTTGGGGTTGAGGAGTGTGGTGATCTTCAGCAAAGCCGACATGGGGCGTTGGGCGCCGCTGAACCGGCGGCTGCATCGCTGCATCCGCGACCCGGAAGCGCGAAAGACGCAACTGGTGCTGGCGCAGGCGCGCTCGCTGCTGGTGGCGGCGCGGATGGCGGATGCGGCGCAGCGGCGTCATTGGGCGTGGGTGTATGCATAAGGCCTGATCGCAGAAAGTCCAACATAACACGTAGGGCGGATTAGGCGGAACGCCGTAATCGGCCATCTATGGGCCGTCGAGACGCATGCATGGCGGATTACGCTTCGCTAATCCGCCCTACGTGTCTCCGAGGTATATCTGGCTATCTGTCCGATCGTCATTTCGTGTCGCGGAAGAGCTCCAAAGCCAGCGCGATCACCTCATCGTGCCCGACATCGGCGACAAAACTGGCATCATGCGCGCAGCGCGTACGCAGATTCTCCTCGCCGCACACGGGACAGTGCACGCGCATGGATAAGGCCGGCCGCAGAAGATGCTGCGCCAGCGGACACGACTCGATCATATTCGTCAGCCAAAACACCCCAACCGCCGGCTTGCCCAGCGCTAGCGCCAGATGCAGCGGCCCGGTGTCGTTGGAGACGATCAGCTCCGCCCGGTCGAGCAAGCCGCACAGGCCCGCCAACGGCAGCCTGCCGGTCAGGTCGATCGGGCGGTGGCGCATATGCTGCACCAAGGCCCTGGCGGTGTCCGCCTCGGCCTCGGTGGCGCTGATCACGATCTGTGCGCCGGCATCCGCCAGCGCATCGGCCACGGCGGCAAACCCCGCCGGCGCCCAGCAGCGGCGCGGGTCGCTGGCGCCGGGATGCATGACCACCAGGCGCGCGCCCGCATGGTCGGGGAGTATCCGGTCGGCCATGGCGCGGTCGGCAGCGGTGACCTCCAGCTCCGGTGAAACCAGACTCGGGCGCGCGCCGGCCAGCGCAGCGATCTGCAACAACTCGATGCGGCGGTTCGCCAGGCGGCTGTAGGCGATGGTGCGGTCGAGCGGGGGAGCACCCGGCGTGGCGGCGCCGATGCTGACCGTGGCGCCGAGCGAGGCGACGAAGGCGTTCGAGTAAGTGCCGCCGCCGTACATTTGCAGCGCCAGGTCGATGCGCATGTTGCGGAGCGCCGCCACCAACTGGCGCGCGGAATCGGGAGTCGACCCGTCGGGCGGCGCGCCGATGCCCGGCAGCGCCGGCATGACGATGACGTCGCTCACGGGCCCGGGCCGCCCGTGCAGGAAACTGGCATGCCAGGGTTTGCCCAGCAGCGTGATGCGGGCAGCCGGATAGCTCGCACGCAGTCCGTGCAATGCCGGCAGGGCGAAGACGTAGTCTCCTATCGCGTTCGGACGCAATGCGACGATGTGCCGGACATCCGGCAGCGGCGAGCCCGGCGCCATCAGTTGGGCTTGCGGCGGGGCTGGCGTTCGCGCTGAAGGCGCCGGTGTCGACATGCCGGTCTCAGCCTCGTCGCGGCCGGGGCGCATCTCACTGCGGCGGCGCCGGTTGCCGTAGCACATGCGGCGCGTTGCATGCACGCTGCGTGATGGTGGTCGGCAGTTCCATGTGGTAGGCGCCCGACGGGATCATCCCGCAGCCGCCGAAGCGGGCCATGACCTGTAGCTGCGCTTGCGCGTCCTCGCCGCAATGTTCGACTGGCAGCTCCGGCCAGAAGTCGAAACCGCCGGCCGCGCGCAGTTTTTCCGTGTCGTACAGCACGCAGCCGCCTATCCACGCCACCCGGTAACATCGGCTGTTGGCGCGTGTAAGGCCGAGCCGTGATTGCACATGGAACAAGTTGGCGGCGCTGTGCAAGCGATGCCGCCGCCATGCCGGTCCGTCCGGGGCGATCGTTTCCGGCGCCACCGACGACTGCCAGAATTCGATGGCTTCCTCATCAGGACGCACGTCGCCGACGTGGCTCAGGCCGTGCAACGCGCTGCCGACGAAGCCGCATTGCTGCTCGGCGATGGTTTTCAGCAGCCGCTCGATCAGGTTGCTGTCGAGCAGCACGTCGTCATCGAGAAACAGGCAGTAGGGCGCGCGCGCCCGGGACAGCAGAAAGGCGCGCTGTTCCGCCATGCCGCGCCGTGGCAGATGGCGCGACGTGCTGACCTCGTGCCCCTGGGCAAGCAGAAAGCGCAGCGCGGCCAGTACCAAGGGTTGTTCCAGCGAACCGTCTCCGTCCGACTGGTCGGAGACGACCACCCGCAGATGCGGCGTCGTCTGTGCCGCCAGCGATATCAGCGTGGCCGTCAGCGCATGCGGACGGTTGAACGTGGGCACCAGGACATCGACCCGCCCGCTCACGGTCCGCCTCCCTGTTCGGCGGCGCGGGTTGCCGGCCTGCCGTACAGCCACGGGTTGAGCGCCGGGTCGTTGTACATCTTGAACTGGCGGTAGACCTTGAAGCGGGCGGCGCCCGAGGCCGTCTCGGCCAGCAGCCGGTCGAGGCAACCGGCCAGGTCAGCGCGTTGCGCGACAAGCCGCTCGAGCCGGGCGGCACATTCGGCCATGTGCGCCGTCCCCGCTTCGGCACGGTGCGCCTGTACGCGCATGTGGAATATTTTCAGCGCGAGTATGGACAGCCTGTCGATCATGGCGCCAGCCGTTTCACTACTCAGCCGCGCGTCGGCGTGGCCGCCGCCGGGCGGCGGGCGCGTCGACAGGGCCGACAGCCGCGCCAGCAGCGCCTCGTCGATGGCCTCGACGGCATCGTTGCGCGACTGGTTGTGGCGGTCGATCGCGCGTTTGCTCGCCGCGATGACTTCGGCGCCGACATCGGTGCGCCGCGCGCGATCTTCCTCGGCCCACAGCCGGCGGTTGTGATGATGGTTTGCGCGGATGGCGCGCCAGACGATATCCGCCTCGTCGTGGCGGTCATCAGCGCAAGCTTGCGGGCGCAGCAGCGCCTCGTCGTGGAAGCGGACGATGACGCCGACCTCCGGCAGTGAGAACAAGCGGCCTTGCATGGGACGCCGCTCAGTGGTCGCGACGACGGCCGCCACTGCCGCCGCCGTCGCTATCGTCGCGCTGCTGGTCGCCACGTTCCGCATGGTCTTGCGACGGCCCTTTGAATGCCGCGCTGACATCGGCCGGTGTCTGGAACTCCTCGTCCGGGAGCTGGTCGAGCGAAGCGCAGACGCTCTCATCTGCTCCTTGCTGCCTGGCGGTCTCGATCAGCGTCTGTTTGTCCGTGGGATAGTCGACGCCTTTTAAATACTTCTGAATCTGGATTGGATTTGCGTGTGCCATATGAATCTCCTGCATCCTCCGTGGACGCTGACGTGTATTCGACGCTGCCATTTCCACCGCGTCTGTACGTATGACCGTCGGTTGGCCGTCCCGGTTCCAGATACGCGCGCCGAACTTCGCCGGATCGAGAAAATAACCTTGATCGGCGGCAGGCACTTCTGACGTCATTGCCGGTCTAACCGAGGCGCGTGCGCACCGTGCGTGCCGGATTTGAGCCAAGGGAGCGGCAACGATGAACGAAGGCAAGGAGGGCGCACGGGACGGCGCGCGGCGAGCGGCAGAAGACCTGGGGGTGGGTAACGCCGGCCTGCGGTGGAGCGCGTGGTGGCGTCCGCTGCCGGGCGAGGCCGCGTATGACATGTGGTGCCTGCTGCTCGGCTACCGCTGGCGCATCGTCGCGGCGCTGCTGGTGCTGGTGCTTGCCAAGGCCGCGACCGTCGCCGTGCCGTTGCTGCTCAAACGCATCATCGAGGCGCTGTCCGCTCCGGTGCAACTGGCCGCGCTGCCGCTGGCCCTGCTGGCAGGCTATGCGCTGCTGCGCTTCGCCGCCACCTTGCTCAACGAGCTACGCGACCTGCTGTTTTCGCGTGTGGCGCAAAGCACGGTGGCTTTGTACGCGCAGAAGACCTTCGTTCACCTGCATGCGCTGGGGGCGCGCTTCCATACGCGGCGCCAGATCGGCGGCTTGCTGCCGGACATAGACCGCGGCACCAGCGCCATCGCTTTCCTGCTGGGCGTCGGACTGTTCACCCTGGTGCCGACCTTGATCGAGATCGCCATGGTGCTGGCGGTCATGCTGGCGCGCTATAGCGGTTGGTTCGCCGCCACCATCGCGCTGACCTTTGTGGCCTACGGCGGCTACACGCTGTTGTTTACGGCGCGCCGCAGCACCCACCAGCGCCGCGTCAACAAGCTGGACTCGCACGCCAAGAGCCGCCTGGCCGACAGCCTGATCAACTATGAAACCATCAAGTATTTCTGCAACGAGGCGCTGGAGGCGCGCCAGTTCGCGGCCATCATGCAGCACTGGCGCGAGGCGGTCGGCCACAACCAGCGCGCGCTGTTCATCCTGCATGTCGGGCAGAGCGCCATCATCGCCGCCGGTGTCGCCGCCGTCATGCTGCTGGCCGGCGACGCCGTCTGGCGCGGCCGCATGACGGTGGGCGACCTGGTGCTGGTCAATGCCTACGTGTTGCAGGTTTGCCTGCCGCTGAACGCGCTCGGCTTCATCTACCGCGAGACGCGCGACGCCAGGGTCAACGTCGAGCGCCTGTTCGCGCTGCTGGGCGAGCGGCCCGAAGTGGACGAATCGGCGCCGCTGCCCGCGCTGCGGACGGCCGGCGGCGAGCTGGTGTTCGAGGGCGTCGGGTTTCACTACGAGGCCGAGCGGCCGCTGCTGAGCGATATCAGCCTGCGCATCGCGCCGGGCCGCACGCTGGCCGTGGTCGGCAGCAGCGGTTCCGGCAAGTCGACCCTGGCGCGCTTGCTGCTGCGTTTTTACGATCCCACGGCCGGCCGCATCCTGGTCGACGGCCAGGATATCCGCGCCGTCAGTCCGACCAGCCTGCGCCAGGCGATCGGCGTGGTGCCGCAGGAGACCGTGCTGTTCAACGACACCATCGCCTACAACATCGGCTACGGCCGCGTCGGCGCCGGCCCGGCGGAAGTGGAGCAGGCCGCCCGCGCCGCCCATCTGCACGATTTCATCGCCGCGCTGCCGCAGGGGTACGACACGCTGGTGGGCGAGCGCGGCGTCATGCTGTCGGGCGGCGAGCGCCAGCGCCTGGCCATCGCCCGCATCGTGCTGAAGAATCCGCCGATGCTGATTTTCGACGAAGCCACGTCCGCGCTTGATCCAGCTTCAGAACACGCGATTCAGCTGGAACTTAACCGCCTGTCAAAAAATCGAAGCATTATGATCATCGCGCACCGGCTCTCGACGGTCGTCGGCGCCGACGAAATCATCGTGCTGGAACACGGTCGCATCGAGGAGCGCGGCACCCATGCCGAGCTGCTCAGGCAGCAGGGCTTTTATGCGCGGCTGTGGCAGCTCCAGCAACGGGTGGAACAGGAAACGGCGCAACGTCACGTGGTGTTTTGAACCGGAGGTGGAATGAAACAACTGGCAATCTCGGGGGAGCGCCCATGCGTGCGCTAGACATCCTGACCTGGCATACGCACGGCAGCTATCTCTTCTATCTGAGCCAGGCGCCGCACCGCTTCCACGTGGTGTCGCGGCCCGGACGTCCGCCGGGGTATGGCGGACGTTGCGGTGATATGCCCTGGGCAGACAACGTCATCGACCTGCCGTCCGCGCAGGTGCGACGGCGCCATTTCGATTGCATCATCTACCAGGACGATCCGCAGTACTTCCGCGACCAGTACGAGCTGCTGACACCCGAACAACGCCATCTGCCGCGTATCTACATCGAACACGACACGCCCCGTCCCCACGCGACCGATACGGTGCACCCGGTCGACGACCCCGGCCTGCTGCTGGTGCATGTGACGCCCTACAACGCGCTGATGTGGGACAGCGGACGCACGCCATGCACGGTGATCGAGCACGGCGTGAGCGTGCCGTCCGGGATCGCCTATCGCGGCGGACGCGAGCGCGGGCTGGTGGTGGTCAATCATCTGGCCCGGCGCGGACGCCGGCTCGGCGCCGACCTGTTCGCGGCCGCGCGCGCCCAGGTGCCGCTGGACCTGGTCGGCATGGGTTCCGACGAGCTGGACGGCCTCGGCGAGATCGCGCATGGGCAACTGCCGGATTTCATGGCCGACTACCGCTGGTTCTTCCATCCGGCGCGCTACACCAGCCTCGGGCTGGCAGTGATCGAAGCCATGATGGTCGGCCTGCCGGTGGTCGGACTGGCCACGACGGAACTGCCGACCGTGATCGAGAACGGCCGCAGCGGCTTCATCGACACCCGGCCCGAGCGGCTGATCGACGCCATGCGCGCGCTGTTGTGCGAGCCGGGTCTGGCGCGCGAACTGGGCATGCGCGGCCGCGCCATTGCGCGGGAACGCTTTCATATCGACCGTTTTGTCGCCGACTGGAACCGCACGCTGACGCGCGTGACCGGACTTTAATCAGGAGCCTTTGCCATGCTGAAAATTGCCATCATCAGTGATCACGCCTCGCCGCTGGCCGCGCCGGGAAGCATCGACAGCGGCGGCCAGAATGTCTATGTCGCGCATCTGGCCTGCCAGTTGGCCCGGCTCGGCTGCGCGGTCGACATCTTCACGCGGCGCGACAGCCCGGGCCAGGCGCTGCTGACGCACTGGCAGCGCAATGTGCGCGTGATCCACGTGCCGGCCGGCCCCGCCGGCTTTGTCAGCAAGGAGGACATGCTGCCGCACATGGAGCAGTTCGCCCGCTTCGTGGTGGGTTTCGCGCGCGACCAGCGGCCCCGCTATGACATTGTGCACGCCAATTTCTTCATGTCCGGGCAGGTCGCGCGGGAGCTGCGGCGCGCGCTTGGCATCCCGTATGTGGTCACGTTCCACGCGCTCGGCATGGTCAGGCGCATGGCGCAGCGCGGCGCCGACGGTTTTCCCGACGAACGCGTGGCGCTCGAGCGCGCGCTGATGCGCGACGCCGACCGCGTCATCGCCGAGTGCCGGCAAGACCTGCAGGACATGGTGCGCCTGTACGGCGCCCGGCGCGCCAACATCGACATCGTGCCGTGCGGCTTCGATCCGCTGACCTTGTGGCCGGTGCGCGAGCGCGCCCGCGCCAGGCTGGGACTGGCGGAGGACGACTTCATCGTGCTGCAACTGGGCCGCATGGTGCCGCGCAAGGGCATCGACACGGTCATCGAAGGGGTCGCCGAGCTGGCCGCGCGCCACGGCGTGCGGGCGCGCCTGCTGGTGGTCGGCGGCGCGGCGCCACCCGGCGGCGGGCACGACACCGCCGAACTGCGCTCGCTGATGGCGCTCACCGATCGGCTCGGCCTGGGGCAGCAGGTCACCTTCACGGGGCCGAAGGCGCCGGCCGAATTGCGCTACTGGTACAGCGCGGCCGACGTGTTCGTCACGACGCCCTGGTACGAGCCCTTCGGCATCACGCCGGTGGAGGCGATGGCGTGCGCCACGCCGGTCATCGGCGCGGCGGTGGGCGGCATCAAAAGCACGGTGGTCGACGGCCGCACCGGCTATCTGATCGCGCCGCGCGACCCGGTGCAGCTGGCCGCGCGGCTGCACCGGCTGTATGCCGACCCGGACCACGCGCGCAAGCTCGGCCGCGCCGGTTGGCGGCGCGCGCATCGCTACTACACCTGGCGCGGCGTCGCCCAGCGCATCCTGTCGGTCTACGAGGGCGTGGTCGCGAGGAACGCGCGCCAGGCCGCCGGCGCCGGCAAGACCGAAAGGGCCGCGCAGCTTGGACCGGTTGAGCGGCTGGAGGAGACGGCCAGCGCGCCGACACAGGAGTTTACCTTGGGAGGAACCTCGTAATGCAAAGCGATCTCGATACTAGTCTGGAGGGCAGGGTGGTGCTGGTGACAGGCGGCGCCAGCGGCCTGGGCGAGGCACTGTGCCGGTTGCTGGCGGGCGCCGGCGCGTGCGTCACGGTGGCCGATCTCGACGGCGAGAAGGCCGGCGCGCTGGCGCAGGCGCTGCGCAAGAAGGGCTTGCGCGCCGACTCCGCCGGCCTGGACGTCGGCGACGCCGGCGCGGCCGCGCGTATCGTCGGCCAAACCGTCGGCCGCTGGGGCCGGTTCGATATCTTGATCAACAACGCCGGCACGGACCGGACCTTGCCGATGACGGAGCTGGCGCCGGCCGACTGGCTGCGTGTCATCGGGACCAACCTGAACGGGCCTTTCTTCCTGGCGCGCGGCGCCGCCCTGCACATGATGGAGGCCGGCGGCGGGCATATCGTCAATGTCGCCTCGACCGCCGCCAAACGCGCCTGGCCCAACGCGTCGGCCTATCACGCCAGCAAGTGGGGACTGCTCGGGCTGTCGCATGCGATGCACGCGGAATTGCGGCCGCATGGCATCAAGGTCACGGCCGTCGTCGCCGGCGGCATGCGTACGCCGTTTCTGCTGGACCGCTTTCCCGACCTCGATCCGGAAACACTGCAAGACCCGATGAACGTTGCGCGCGCCATCAAGGCCGTGCTGCTGCTGCCGGCCGAATCGGTGGTGGCCGAACTGACGGTGCTGCCGCTGCGGGAGACGTCATGGCCGTGAGCGCGGCCGGGGCGGCCATTTTTCTCGACAAGGACGGCACCTTGATCGACGACCTGCCTTACAACGTCGATCCGGCGCGGATGACCTTGGCGCCCGGCGCGGTCGCGGGGTTGCGAAGGTTGAGTTGCCTGGGTTACCGTTTGCTGGTGGTGAGCAACCAGCCGGGAGTGGCGCAAGGCCGCTTCGACGTTGGCGCGCTGGAGCCGGTGCGGCAACGGTTGGCGCAGTTGCTGAGCGAGCAGGGGGCGCATCTGGAAGGATTTTATTACTGTCCGCACGGCCCGGACGAGGGCTGTGCTTGCCGCAAGCCGCTGCCGGGCATGTTGCTGAAGGCCGCCGCCGAGCACCAGGTCGATCTGGCCGCCTCGTGGATGATTGGCGACATCCTCGACGATGTCGAGGCCGGAGGGCGCGCGGGTTGCCGCACCATCCTGATCGACAACGGCAACGAAACCTTGTGGCTGCGCTCGGCGTTGCGCACCCCCACGTGGATCGCATCCGATCTCGATGCGGCCGCGCAGCTGATACAGGCGACCCGGGGGATGCCGTGTCTGGCGTCGCTGTGAGCGGCGCGCTGTTTAACGCCAACAAGGCGCGCTCCAGCCACGCGAGCGCCTGGGACGGCGCCCATCGTATTCTATGCCTACGCCTCGACAATATGGGCGACGTGCTCATGTGCACTCCCGCCATGCGCGCGTTGGTGCAGGCGCATCCGGGACGCAGGCTGACGCTGCTAGCCTCGCCGGCCGCTGCCGCCGTCGCCCGCTTCATTCCCGAGTTGCATGACGTGCTGACGTTTTCCGCACCATGGGTCAAAGGTGGCACGCCGGCGGATGCCGATGAGACGCGTGAGTTTGTCGGTCGATTGCGCGCGTTGTCGTTTGACGGCGCTGTCATCTTCAGTTCGTTCAGTCAAAGCGCCTTACCGGCGGCGGCGCTGTGCTTTCAGGCGGGTATTCCGCTCAGATTGGCGCACTGCCGGGAGAATCCGTATCAACTGCTGACGGATTGGGTCGGCGATCCCGAGCCGGAGCAGGGCATCCGGCACGAGGTGCTGCGGCAGTTGTCGTTGGTCGCCAATATCGGGTGCCGCGCCGACAATGAGCGCCTGTCCTTCGCCGTGCCCGAGGGCGATCTGGATTGGGTTCGGCGGCGGTTGCGTCCGGTGCTGGCCGGTGGCGCGCGGCCATGGGTGCTGATCCATCCGTGCGCCAGCGCGCCGTCGCGCCGTTATCCGGGGTCGCACTGGGTCGGGGTGGTCCGCCAGCTGACCCGGGAGCAGGGGCTGCAGGTGGTGCTGAGCGGCGAGGCCGGCGATGCGGAATTGATCGCGGCAATTATTCGGGACTCCGGAGTGTCCGGGGCCTCGGCATGGATGGGCGCGTCGGCGTACTCGCTGGCCGGCGAGCTGGATTTGGGGAAGTTGGGTGCCGCCATTGCGCTCGCACCGGTGTTCGTCTCCAATAACACCGGCCCCGCGCACATCGCGGCGGCGCTTGGAACCCCGGTGGTTGATTTGTACGCGCTCACCAATCCGCAGCACACGCCATGGCAGGTGGACAGTAGGGTGTTGTTCCATGACGTGCCTTGCCGCTACTGTTACAAGAGCGTCTGTCCGCAGGGGCATCATCAATGTTTGGCGGGAGTCGAACCTGAGAGGGTAGTAGCTGCGGTCAACAGCCTGCTCAACGGCTGTGAATAATTCTGGAGTCACGTAGGGCGGATTAGGCGGAACGCCGTAATCCGCCATTTATGAGTCGTCGACGGAGCGCGCATTGGCGGATTACGCTTTGCTAATCCGCCCTACTTGGTTTAGTGGATTTTGTCACACCGTGGCCGCCTCAGCTGAATAGCCCTCGCCAACCTTGGGCGGCCGCCGACCCAACCCGAACAGCGGCCGCAACACCCCAACCCGCCGCACCACCTCGAACACCCCAAAGCTGATGCAAAACGTCAGCACAACCAATATCAAACCCTCGGTCGCCGGCGCCAGCTTGAGCGGCTTGAAGCTATGCGCCATGGTAACGATCAACGTCTGGTGCAGGATGTAGACCGGGAATACCGCCTCCGTCAGATACCGCCGTTTTGCGCTGTCGAACGCCAGATGCCGGTGACCAAAACCGCAAACGGCCATGATCGGCACCCACTGGCACAGGCTATACACCAGGCGCATCACCGGCTTCCACTGTGCAACCGCCGGCGACGCCGCCTGTGCCTCGGGAATCGAGTAGTAGCAAACGATCGCCGCCCAACTTGCCAGCCATAAACCCAGGCTGATCCAGCGGAGTTTCTCCACGTTCGCCCAAAAGCCGCTCTGCGTCGCCATCATCGCGCCCAGCAAGAACAGGTAGAAAGACTGCGCGTGGTTGTACCAGTCGTCGAACAGTCCATGCGTGGTGGGGAAGCTGTCGGCCAAGGCAAAGCGGGCGATCGCCAGCCCGATTACCGGCAAGACTATGATTTTCCATCCCGTCAACAGCCGGCCCAGCGCGTTGGACCAGGATTGCAGGCGCGGACCGGCCAGCCAGGCGATGCCGCAGATCAGCATCGTATAAACCCACAGGTAGGCGACAAACCACAGGTGGTTCCAGGTCGGCATGTCGAGGCAGTCGTCGCCCCGGCAAAACCCCTTGTAGCTGGTGATGTACAAATGCATGAATTCGCCGTAACCGCCCTTGTACGCCACTTTTTCGACGACTTCGAAGTAAGCCTGCGGCGGCACGATGACCAGCATGCCGAACACCAGCGGCACCAGCAGGCGCCAACTGCGTTGCTTGAGCAGCGCGCCGACGCGGATTTTTTTCAGCATGAAGGCGCTGGCGACGCCGGAAATCATGAACAGCAATCCCAGCCGCCAAGGCGAGGACAGGATCATCAGCGGCTCGATGGCGTGGCTGGCGTCTGGGCTTTTAACATGCCAGTCCCACGTCACGTAATACATGCCGGTGTGGTACAGGATCAGCAGAAAAAACGCGAAGATGCGTATCCAGTCGAGGAAGTACAGGCGGTTGTTGTCCGGGTTGTGCATGGTTGGCTCGTCGTAGGGTGCGATGGAGCCAGTTTAGGGAGTGCGCCCCGTGCGCGTCCAGCGCGATGGGGCGAAGCGGGATGCCGCCGGGGCGAGCCGGTCGGGACGCGGGTTATGGCCCAGCGTAGGCTTTCTTCAGCCCGGCGATATCGAGTCTTTTCATCTGCAGCAGAGCGGCCATGACGCGGTTGCATTTTTCCGGGGCGGGGTCGGTGATCATGGAGACGAGTATCGTCGGCACGACTTGCCATGACACGCCGAATTTGTCGGCCAGCCAGCCGCAGGCTTGGGCCTCCGGCGCGCCGCCTTCGGACAGGCGCTCCCAGAAGTAGTCGACTTCTTCCTGGCTTTCGCAATTGATCTGGAACGATACCGCAGGGGAAAATTGGAACTGCGGGCCGCCGTTCATCAGGGTAAAGCGTTGCCCGTCCAGTTCCACGGCGACGGTCATGACGGTGCCGGCTTCGCGGCCGTGGTGTTCCTTGCCGACTTCGGGGTAGCGCGAGATTTCGCAGAGTTTGGCGTTGCGGAAGATGCTGACGTAGTACTCGGCCGCTTCCTCTGCCCTGTCGTTGAACCAGAGACATGGGGTGATCTTTTGAAGACTGTGCATGACTGAGCTCCTGATCGTTGATGGTGGCCCTCAAAGGCTAGCAGGATGGGGGGCGTTTGGGCGCACGACAGGGTTCAGGCATGCGCCGCTTGCGGCTCGCAGATGGCGGATTACGCTGCGCTAATCCGCCCTACGTGTTTCCGCGCGATCCGCCGGCCCCGGGCCATTTGATATTAGTTGGCGCCCGCTTGCAGGCGCGCCATCAGGTCCGGACGGTATTGTCGCGAGCAGGGGACGCGGGCGTCGCCGCGCAGTATCAGTTCGCAGTCGCCTTTGTCCAGCGGTTGGACGCTGCGTATCCAATCCAGTTGCACCGCCGCGCGGCGGTGGCAGCGCATGAAGCGCGGGCCGAGTTTTTCGACCAGGCCGGCGAGCGTCTGCCGCATCAGCGAATCACCGTCGGCCGTGTGCAGGACGACGTAATTGTCGGCCGTCTCTATCCACTGTATCTGTTCCACCTTGACGATGCGCGTGCCGCCGCGTTCGGGCACCAGCAACTGGGTGATGGCCGGTAGCGGCGTCGGCGCGGCGGCCGGTGTCGCCACGGTCAACGCCGCTACCGGCGCTGTCGCGCCCAGCCGATCCCGCACCCGCCGCAACGCCCTTTGCAACCGCTGCTGGTCGTAGGGTTTGAGCAGATAGTCGATGGCGTTGGCGTCGAAAGCGCGGATCGCGTATTCGTCGTAGGCGGTGACGAAGACCACCAGCGGAGCCGGCGATGGCAGCGAGGCGGCAACTTCGAGTCCGCCGATCTCCGGCATTTGGATGTCGAGCAGCAGCACGTCCGGGGCGAAGCCGGGCAGCATCTCCAGCGCCTCGACGCCGTCGCGCGCCTCCTCGATGGCGCCGATGTCCGGTTCCAGTTCCAGCATGCGGCGCAGCTTGTCGCGCGCGGGGCGTTCGTCGTCGACGATCAGGATACGCATGGAAATCGGCGTGGCTATCGGCATGGCAATCGCATTTCCGCCCGCACGCCGGCCGGCGCGAGCTGTATCAGGTTGAACGATGCGCGCTCGCCGTACAAACCCGCCAGGCGCTCGCGCAGATTGCGTACGCCGATGCCGGACGCGCGTTCGGTCCTCACGTCGGCCCCGGGAAGCTCGCCGGCATCATCTTCCAGCCGCACCACCATGACATCCTGCTCGCGTCCGACCGAGATGGTGATCGCTGTGCCTTGGCGGCGCCGTTCGACGGTGTGCTTGAAGATGTTTTCCAACAGCGGCTGCATGCTCATGACCGGGACCGGGCAGGCAAGCAGCGAGTCGTCGACGTTCCAGGCGATGTGCACGCGGTCCGAAAAGCGTTCGGCCATCAGCGAGGCATAGCCGCGCAGCAGGCGCAGCTCCAGTTCCAGCGGCACCTGGTGCTGCTCGCCCACATCGAGCGTGGCGCGCAGCACGTCGGCCAGTTGGATCAGCATTGTGTCGGCCCGCGCGACGTCGCTGTGCATCAGCGACGAGATGGTGTTGAGGGCGTTGAACAGGAAGTGCGGCTGCAGCTGCTGCGTCAGGCGAAGCAGCTGCGCCTCCCGCAGCGAGGCGTTGACCCTTTCCACCCGCAGCTTTTCGTTAAGCATCGCGTGATACGACAGCACGCCGAAGGTGATGGTGGCGAAGATGAAGAAGAACACCGTCATCTTCACATCCTCGTACAGATACACCTGCGGCCATGCGTGGTGTGTGTACGTTTCGCCGGCCAGGCGGTAGACCATGTGCCGGATGCCGAAGGCGATCGGCACGAACGCCACCCAGTAAACCGGCAACCACACAACTTGGCGGGAGAACCAGCGCAGCGGCGATGAGATCAAGTGGTCGTGCCTGCGCGTAAAGTAACGCTGGAGGACGAGCAGCACCGTGCCGGTGAAGGCCGACGAGGTCTCCCACAGTATCGGCTTCCACACACCGTGATCGTTCTCGCGCAGGTATTCCTGCACGGCGGTGGTGGTCATCAAGAGCCAGAACAGGACCCAGGCAACCGCGATGATGGTTTGTGTGCGCGTGGGTCGCATGGCTGGTCCTAGCGGTAGCGCGTTTCCATCAAGTCGATCTCGCGTACCAGCTTGCGCGAGATCGCGTCGGAAATGCGGTCCGTGCGCGCCAGATCAAAGACGGTACGCCGCTCGGCCGCCAGCGCCGCCAGCCGCAGCTCGTTCTCGGCGTGGTCGGTCTTGCGCCACTCCGATTCGCCGTCGGGATCGACCTCCTTGAGCTTATGCTCGTAAAACGCGATGACCCGCGCCGCCGCCTGCGGATATACCTCGGGATCGACGCAGCTTTCCGACTCCATCAGCGACACCTGGGTTCTTTCGATGGCCATGATCGCCGCATTGGCGGCTTCGCGGCGCGCCAGGTCTTCCTCCTGCTGTTCCTCCGGCTCGGCCGGGAAGGTCATGCCGGCCAACAGGCGGGGCAGGGCGATGCTGGCGGTCAGCAGCGAAATCAGGATCACCGAGCAGGCCAGGAAAATGACCAGCGCGCGCGCCGGGAAGGGGGCGCCATTGGGCAGGGCCAGCGGCAAGGTCAGCACGCCGGCCAGGGTGATGGTGCCGCGCGCGCCGGCCAGGGTGGTCGCCAGCAGCAGGCGCGGATTGATCTTCTGGCGCTCCTCGTGGCGGATTTTCTGCTTGAAGATGGTCAGCCGCAGCGAGGCCCACACCCACGCCATGCGCAGCATCAGCAGGCCGGCGGTGATGGCGAAGGCGTACACCAGCAGCCACCACGGATTCAGGCGGCCGCTTTCCATGATCGACAGGCTGGCGCCACGGAAGATGTCCGGCAACTGCTCGCCGAGCAGCACGAACATCACGCCGTTGAGCGCGAACTGCACCGTGTCCCACACGGCCGAACGCTGAATGCGGGTGTTGGCCAGCGCGTGGCCGCTCAATTCCACGTAGCTCATCGTCACGCCGGCGGCGACGGCGGCCAGGATGCCCGAGCCGTGCAGGCGCTCGGCCACCAGATAGGCGCCGAACGGCAGCAGCAGGTTGACCAGGATCGGCGAGCCTACGGGTTCGCCGAAGCGGCGCGACAGCCAGCGCTGCGCCCACGTCACGGCCAGCGTCACGCCCACGCCGGCGCCGATGCCGGCCACCACCAGCCAGACAAAGGTGATGGCGGCGGTGCCGACCGAGAAGCTGCCGGTCATCGCGGCGGCGACGGCGAAGCGGAAGCACACCAGGCCACTGGCGTCATTCAGCAGCGATTCGCCCTCCAGGATGTGCATCAGGCGTTTGGGGATGGGCGTGTTGGAGGCGATCGAGCTGACGGCGATCGGATCGGTCGGCGAGATGATGGCCGCCAGCGCGAAGGCGACCGGCAGCGGCATCGCCGGAATCAGCCAGTGGATCAGGAAGCCGGCGCCGACGACGGTGAAGATGACCAAGCCGAGGGCCAGCTCCAGGATCGTGCCCTTGTCGCGCAGCAGGCCGCTCTTGGGAATGCGCCAGCCGTCGAGGAACAACAGCGGCGGCAGGAAAGCGAGGAAGAACAGCTCCGGTTCCAGATCCACGCCGTGCGACGATTTGGCGGCGATCAGCGCGCCCAGCGCGATTTGCACCAGCGGCAGCGGGATCGCCGGCGGCAGCAGCCGCTTGATATAGGCACTGGCCACCACCGCCAACAACATCGCCAACACGACTTCGATCGAATCCATTCCCATCCTTTTCCATTGCAAATCGCTATCAAGCTTACACTATTGCCCGTTCTGGAAAAAGTTGGCCGCGAGCACTGGTCAGGCGGCTATCTTTCTGTCATAATCTGGCCTCTCCACGCGGGAGTAGCTCAGTTGGTAGAGCGCAACCTTGCCAAGGTTGAGGTCGAGAGTTCGAGACTCTTCTCCCGCTCCAGAATTCTTCAAGCTGAAACACATGCCATGTTCGGCTACCAAAAAGAAACCCTCGAGGTTTCTTTTTTTTATGCCAATGTTTTACCATCCGGCGACCAACAACCGTTGTAAATCGTGCTTTAAATCAATATCTTGGGGCCCAAAATGTGACGCGGGCGTGTTGCTCCCGCTATACTTGGACAGCAATGGAAGCTAGGCCCACAGTGGGCCTTTTCCTATCAGCGGACCCCGTGGAGAAGAATCTATGAAATCAGTTCAGCAGGAAGTGGATGAGCGCAGTAATTTAACAAATTCCAACAAGTTCGAACTGCTGCTGTTCCGTTTGGGCGGCGACGCCAACGGCCAACACTCCGAGTTGTTTGGTATTAACGTCTTCAAAATCCGCGAGATCGTCGCGATGCCGGAAGTAACCGCAGTGGCCGGGTCCCCGCCACATATGCTGGGCGTCGTCAATCTGCGCGGTCAAATCATTACGGTGCTCGATTTGCCGGGCATCGTGGGTGTGACCCCAAAAACCGGTCTGAATATTATGTTGGTCACCGAATTCGCGCGCACCACGCAGGCGTTCGCGGTCGAATCGGTGGATGAAATCGTGCGTCTGGACTGGAGCCAGGTGCTGACCGCCGAAGGCACGGCCGGCGGCAAAGTCACCAGTATCGCGCGCGTCGACGGCGACGTGCAGAACACCCGCCTGGCGCAGGTGCTCGACGTCGAAACCATTTTGCGCGAGCTGGTGCCGCCCGAGGGCAAGGACATCGACCCGGAAACCATCGGCCCGAAAGTGCTGTTGAAACCGGGCGCCGTGATCCTGGCTGCCGACGACTCGGTGGTCGCGCGCAACCTGATCGAAAAAGGTCTCGATGCGATGGGCGTCCACTTCATCATGACCAAGTCGGGCAAGGAGGCGTGGGAGCGCCTGCAGCACATCGCCGACGGCGCCAAGGCCGAAGGCGTGGCCATCACCGACCGCGTGGCCATGGTGCTGACCGATCTGGAGATGCCGGAAATGGACGGCTTCACGCTCACGCGCCTGATCAAGCAGGACGCGCGCTTCTCCAAGATTCCGGTGGTGATCCACTCCTCGTTGTCGGGCAAGACCAACGAGGATCACGTCAAGGGCGTGGGCGCCGACGCGTATGTCGCCAAGTTCTCGGCCGAGGATCTGGCGGGCACCATCCGTACCGTGATCGCCAAAGCCACCGGCGCCGCTGCCGCGTAAGTGTCGGTGTAAGCGTCCGCGAACGAATCAGGGTAGTATCGAAGGGCCGTGACGGCGACGTCGCGGCCCTTTTTTTACGACCCTCTCTACAACCCGTTCTCGAAAGGACACACCGTGGCTGCTAAGAAAATTTTGTTTCTGACTGGCGATTTTGCGGAAGACTACGAGACCATGGTGCCGTTCCAGGCCCTGCAGATGGTGGGCCATGTGGTGGACGCGGTCTGCCCCGGCAAGAAGTCCGGCGACACCATCAAGACCGCGATTCACGATTTTGAAGGCGACCAGACCTACACCGAAAAGCCGGGCCACCTGTTCGCGCTCAACGCCAGTTTCGACGACGTCGACGTGGCCAAATACGACGCGCTGATGATCGCCGGCGGCCGCGCGCCCGAGTACCTGCGTCTCAATCCGCGCGTGATCGCCATCGTCCAGGAGTTCGCGGCCGCGTCCAAGCCGATAGCGGCGGTGTGCCACGGCGCGCAATTGCTGGCGGCGGCGGAGGTCATTCGCGGCAAGAAGATCTCGTGCTATCCGGCCTGCTCGCCGGAAGTCAAACTGGCAGGCGGCGAGTACGCCGACATCGCCGTCGACCAGGCGGTCACCGACGGTAACTTCGTCACCGCGCCGGCGTGGCCGGCACACCCGGCGTGGCTCGGCCAGTTCCTGCGCGTGCTCGGAACCGAAATCAAACTGTAGCGAGGTTGCGGGCGTGGAAGCGAATGTGGTCTTCCATGAACGTCGAGATGAAGTAGTAGCCATGGTCGTAGCGCGCGTGCCGCCGCAGTTCCAGCGGCTGCGCGGCGCTGCGGCAGGCTTCCTCGAACGTTTCCGGATACAGCTGCTCGGCCAGGAATTTATCGCCCAATCCCTGGTCGATCAGGATACCGGCGGGGAAGGGCGTTTTCAGATCGGCCATCAATAAGCTGGCGTCGTACTGCGCCCACGCGGACTTGTCGTCGCCGAGGTAGCCGCTGAATGCTTTGTGGCCCCACGGGCACTTCGACGGCGCGGCGATTGGCGCGAACGCCGACACCGAGCGGAATACGTCCGGCCGTCTCAACGCCATCGTCAGCGCGCCATGTCCGCCCATCGAATGGCCGAAGATACCGAGGCGCGCGCCGTCGACCGGCAGCTCTTGCACCACCAGTTCGCGCAGTTCGTGAATGTAGCTGTACATCCGGTAGTGCCGCGACCACGGCTCCCGTGTTGCGTCCAGATAAAAGCCGGCGCCGACGCCGAAATCCCAGCTGTCCGCTTCACCGGCGACACCGGCGCCGCGCGGGCTGGTGTCGGGAGCGATCAGGATCAGCCCCGCTTGCGCCGCAGCGCGCTGCGCGCCGGCCTTGATCATGAAGGTCTCTTCGTTGCACGTCAGTCCCGCGAGATAGAACAGCGCCGGCATGCGGCTATGATCGCCATCGGCACCATCGGCACCATCGGCACGCTCGGGAATGAAGACCGAAAAGCGCATCGGCAGGCCGATCTCGCGCGAGTCGTGGCGGTAGAAACGCTGGGTGCCGCCGAAGCAGGCGTGTTCACTGATTAGTTCAAGCATGTGTTTTTCCTATGTTCCCTAGCGAACAGTCGTGGTGCGGTTTATCGGCCATAATAATCGAAGTATGGTTTACAGAGGAGAAGTACATGCCGGATATTCAGGTCATCATGGCTGATTTGGGCTGGCCGCTCGCGATTGCGCTGGCTTGGCTGTCGGGAGAATTCCTGCATCGCTGGACGAAGCTTCCACGCATCAGCGTCTACGGCATCGTCGGATTTTTACTGGCGCAGGCTTTCCCCGCAGCGCTCAGCAGTGGCGCGTCGAGCACCGTCACCACTCTGGCCAATCTGGCTTTCGGACTGATACTGTTTGAATTCGGTTATCGCATCAATCTGCGCTGGCTGAGGATTAATCCGTGGATCGCGGTCAGCGGCCTGGCGGAATCGGCCGCCACTTTCGGCGTCGTCTATTTCATCGCATATCTCACCGGCATGCCGTCGCTGACGTCGCTGCTGCTCGCGTCGCTGGCCATGTCGACATCGCCGGCCGGCGTGCTGCGCGTGATCAATGAGCAGAACAGCTCCGGCCAGGTGACAGAGCGCGTGCTCCACCTGGTCGCGATCAATTGCGTGCTGGCGGTGTTCGTGTTCAAAGTGGTGGTGGGCTTCTGGGTGTTCCAGACCTCGGGCAGCCTGCCGCAGGCGATTTCGCACAGCCTGATCGAACTGGTGGTGTCGGCCGTCATGGGCGCCGTGATGGGCTTTATGGTGCCGGCCTTGCTGCGCCGCCTCGGCGCGCTGGCGCAGGACGGCACCGTCGCCTTCGCGCTTGGCGTGGTGCTGCTGGTCGCCGCCGCCGGCGCCTTCGATGTCTCGCCGGTGCTGGCCACGTTGACCTTCGGCCTGGCCGCGCGCCATAGCCGCGTCGCCTTCAGCCGCACCGAACGCAATTTCGGCGGCATCGGCGAATTGCTGACGGTGCTGCTGTTCGTGTTCGCCGTCTCCACCCTGGAGTGGGAGCGCGTGGTTGACGGCGCCGGTCTCGGCATCGTGCTGCTGCTGGCGCGCTTCCTGGTCAAGACGGCCAGCGTGGCGCTGTTCGCCAAGGTGGGCGGCATCTCGTGGCGCAAGGGCGTGCTGACCGGCGTCGCGCTGGCGCCGATGTCGGTGTTTGTCACGCTGCTGCTCGAACAAACTAAATACATGGGGATCGTGCTGGTCGACGAACTGGCGGCGCTGGCGGCGATGACGCTGCTGCTGGAAGTGGTCGGACCGATCGTCACGCAACGTGCGCTGATCTGGGCCAACGAAACCCAGGTCAGGGAGGAAAAGTAAATGCCATTAGAACCATTCAACACATCGCAACCGCTGACGATGGGCGTGGAGCTCGAGCTCCAGCTGATCAGCCTTTCGGATTACGACCTGACGGCGTCCAGCCCGGACCTGCTGCACCTGCTGGGACGCAAGCCGTTCCCCGGTAACGTGACGCCGGAAATCACCGAGAGCATGATCGAGATTAACAGCGACGTGCATACCAATCACACCGAACTGGTGGCGCAGTTGCAGCTGATCCGCGACACGCTGGTCACCGCCGGCGAGCAGCTGAACATCGGCATTTGCGGCGGCGGCACGCACCCGTTCCAGAAATGGTCGGACCGGAAGATCTTCTCCAAGCCGCGCTTCAAGGAAGTGTCGGAGTTGTACGGCTATCTGGCCAAGCAGTTCACGATTTTCGGCCAGCACGTGCACATCGGCTGCGCCAACGGCGACGACGCGCTGTTCCTGCTGCATTCGCTCAGCCGCTACGTGCCGCACTTTATCGCGCTGTCGTCATCGTCGCCGTATGTGCAGGGCAACGACACCTTGTTCAATTCCGCGCGTCTGAATTCGGTGTTCGCGTTTCCGATGAGTGGACGCGCGCCGTTCGTGCAGAACTGGGCCGCCTTCGAGAACGAGTACTTCGCCAAGATGGAACACACTGGCGTGATCAAGAGCATGAAGGACTTTTACTGGGATATCCGTCCCAAGCCGGAATTCGGCACCATCGAGCTGCGCGTGTGCGACACGCCGCTGACGGTGGAGCGGGCGGCGGCGCTAGCGGTGTATCTGCAATCGTTGTGCAGCTATCTGCTGGAGCGCCGGGAAGAGGCGCCGGCCGAGGATGACTATCTGGTGTATAACTACAACCGCTTCCAGGCTTGCCGTTTCGGGCTGGATGGCACCTTGGTGCATCCGAAGAGTTACGACAGCTTGTCGCTGCGCGAGGATATTTTGACCACGCTGCGCAAGATGGAGCCGTATGGCGCCAAGCTGGGCGCCACGGCGGGCTTGCAGCATCTGATGCAGGTCACGCACGAGGGCAGCGACGCGCATTATCTCCGGCAGCAGTTCGATCGCAGCGGTAGCGCCGAGGGCATGGTCGACGCGGCGATCCACCGGTTCCGTGGGCGATAGTTAGCGGTATTGGCGGACCATGGCGGATTACGGCGTGCCGCCTAATCCGCCCTACGTGTCTCCGTTGTTACGCGGCCGTCGATAAATTCTGAACCACGTAGGGCGGATTAGCGTAGCGTAATCCGCCACGATCCGCCAGCGGCCCACGCCCAAATCCACGACTAAAACCGCGTCTCCCGCGCAACGCGCAGGAAGTTATCCAGAATGCCCGTGCAATCGAGCAGCTCCACGCCGCCGGCGCTGTGGAACTCCGGGTGCCACTGCAAGCCCATCACAAACGGCGCCTTGCGATACCTGATCGCTTCCACCATATTGTCCGGCACCGACAGCGCCTCCACCACCATATCGCGGCCCAGGGTCTTGACGGCCTGATGGTGGATCGAATTGACCAACCCGGTCTGATGCCCCTTGAACAGCTTGCTCAACGACGACCCGGCCGGAAAACTGATCTCATGCCGGTTGCGGTCATACTCGTCATTCACGTGCGCCAGCGAATCGGGCACGTCCGACGCGATGTCCTGATACAAGGTGCCGCCGAAGGCCACATTGATCAGCTGGCATCCACGGCAAATCCCCAGCACCGGCTTGCCGGCCTCGACGAATTCGTGCAACAACTCCAGCTCGTACATGTCGCGCGCGCGGTCGCCGCCCCATTCGGGCCGGGTCGGCGTTTCCGAGTAACTCTGCGGCGAGACGTCGGCGCCGCCCTGCAGCACCAGGCCGTCGAGGTGGCGCGCATAGTCGCGCAGGCGGATGTTGGATGGGTGCAGCAGACCATCGGTATTGACGGTGGGGATCATAAACACCAGCACGTCGCGCGACATGACCCATTGCGCAATCGATTCCTCCAGGTATTGCAGGTTCTTGCTGCGCAGGCCGGTGGCGCCGGCTTCCGGGTGGAAAATCCGCGCCGACACGCCGATGTGCAGCGGCCGCTGAATGATGTGGCGCGTGATCGATGCGGCGACCCGGCGGTAGCGTGCCATGACGACCCGGCCCCACAGGCTGAAGACGTTGTCGCCCGGGTCGAGGTAGCGGGGCGTGCCCACCTCGGGGCGCGTCGAGCGGCGCTCGTGGTCGCTGGCGCGGCGGTGAGGCGTTTCCTGCACGTGCACGTCTTCTGGCGGTACGTCTATGATGTCCTTATCGTCCGGCCCGGTGCTCATGCTGTCCCTCATTTACTATTGACATGATGCCAGTGTGCCATACACCGGCGTCGACGGTCGCCCGGTTCACAAATCCTTACAACTGTCGGTTGTGACCAGGTCGAGCAGACCGTCGGCGAAGCCGGCCACCAGAGGATCGGCCTCGCGCAGGCAAACCAGACCGACGGCCGACAGTAGCTTGCCGTTTGCCAGTGGCACGAAACACACGCCGTCCGGCGCCATCAACCGCATGCATTCCGGCACGATGGCGATGCCCAGGCCGGCCGCGATCAGGCTCAGCTGCGACGATTTGCGCGACAGCGCCCGGGCCGGTGTCGGAAAGAAACCCTGTTCCAGGCACAGGTTGGCGACCAGGTAGCTCAGGCCGCCCCGGTCCTTGTGCGGTATCGAGATGAACTTTTCCTTGCTCAGGCTGGCCAGTTCGACGTTGTCGAGCGCGGCCAGCGGCGAGTGGTGCGACACGGCCACCATCAGCCGCTCGGTCGACACTTGCCGCACATGGATGTGCGGATATTTGCGCAAGGTGGGCAGGCGGATCAGGCCGATGTCGGCGCGGCCTTCCTCGATATCGAGGGTCTGGTTGTCCGACGGCGCCATCGATACTTCCAGGGTCACGCCGGGGGACAGTTCGAGCAGCCGGGCGATGGCGCCGGTCAGCGTTGGCGTCAGGATCACCGAGCTCGAATGCTGCAGCCGGATCACGCCGCGCGCGCCGAGGCCGACCTGGCGCGCCTGCACCACCGTGTCGTCGATATCGTCGAGGATGCGCTTGCCGCGTTCGAAGAACAGCTGGCCGGCCGGCGTCAGCTCGATGTGGCGCGAGTCGCGCGTCAGCAGTTGCGTTTGCAGCTCGTCTTCCAGTTCCTTGATCTGGCGGCTCAGCGCCGATTGGGCGATGTACAGCTTTTCGGCGGCGCGCGAATAACTTCCCGCCTCGACGATTTCAACGAAGTACTTGAACTGTTTAAGCGATATCACCGTGTATGCCGTTTCGAGATAGATGGCCGCCGTATTTGATATTGGCCCGAACGGAGCGTCGCCGTTAAAGTGAAGCGTCTCTTCTTCATTTACGGAACCGCCATGTTGGAGCTTATCGGAATAATCGGCGTGGTATTGAGTATTGCAGTAAAACTGATATGCGTCCAGATCGGTTGCGGCAGCGGCAAAGACGAACGCGAGGATTGAAGCGGCAGCCCATATAATTGGGCATGAATAAAAATAATCTGCTTGTCGGGGCGCGCGTGCTGGCGTCGGTCGTGCTGTCGATATTGTCCGTCTGGGGTGGCCTGGCGCTGTGGTTTCAGCTGCCGGCCCTGCGCTGGCCGGCGGTGGTGGTGTGGGGCGTTGGCGCCGTCGTCACGCTGGGGCTGTGGTGGCGCAAGCGCAATGCGCGCGTGGCGCTGCCATGGCTGGCCGCGATGATCGCGCTGATGGCCTGGTGGAGCACCTTGCAGCCGACGCACAACCGCGTATGGGCCGACGATGTGTCGCGCATGGTCACCGGCCAGGTCCAAGGAGGCGTCGTCACCCTGGACCAGGTGCGCAATTTCGACTGGCGTAGCGATACCGACTACACGCAGCGATGGGAAGCGCGCAGCTACGACCTGGATCAACTGCGTTCGGTCGATGTGGCGATGTCTTATTGGATGGGGCCCGCGATCGCACACACGCTGGTGTCGTTCGGCTTCGCCGATGGACGCTATCTGACGTTCTCCATCGAGATCCGCAAGCAGCGCGGCGAGAGCTTCGACGCGATCGCCGGGTTCTTCAAGGGTTTCGAGACGGTGCTGATCGCTGCGGACGAGCGTGACATCCTGCGCGTGCGCACCAACGTTCGCGACGAGGACATGTATTTGTACCGGTTGAAGATGCCGCCCGAGGCGATGCGCTCCTTGTTCCTGGCGTATCTCGACGAAGGCGCAAAGCTCAAGCGCGAGCCGCGTTTTTACAATACGCTGACGGCCAACTGCACCACGATCATATTCGAGATGGCGCGACGCATCGATCCGGGATTGCCGCTGGATTGGCGCTTGCTGGCATCGGGTTATCTGGACCGGTATTTGTTCGACATCGGCGCGTTGGCGGGCGGGCAGGATTTCGAGACGCTGCGCCGGAACGCACACATCACGCAACGCGCCCGCGCCGCCGACAAGGACGAGGATTTCTCGACCCGTATCCGAACCGTCGCCCGATGATCCCATTTAAACCCGAACCCCGTACGCTTTTGCCACGACGCTTGCGCCGTCGCTTAGGGGTCGTACCCCAAGGGGTACGACCCCGTCTGGCTGTGCGGGTTAAGCTGCCGCGAGCCGCTTCAGCGCGCGAAATACAGCGCGTTCACCCGATCCAGGCTAACCTCGGCCGCGCGCTGCGACAGCACGACTTTCCCGCTCTGCATCAGATAAACGTGATCGGCGATGCCAATCGCCCGTTCCGTGTTCTGCTCGACCAGAATAATGGAGCGTCCGCCAGCCTTGAGCCGCTCCAGCGTCTCGAACACCTCGTTGGCGATCACCGGCGCCAATCCCAGCGACGGCTCGTCGACAAGCAGCAAACGCGGCTCGGACATCAACGCCCGCGCCATCGCCAACATCTGCGCCTCGCCACCCGACAGAGACCCCGCCAACTGCGCGCGCCGTTCCCGCAGGCGGGGAAACATCAGGTACGACTTCTCCAGCCGCGCCTTGACATGCGCCCGATGCGACGGATGATAAGCCCCCATGATCAGGTTCTCCTCCACGCTCATGTCACGGAAGGTCAAACGGTCCTCGGTGATCAGCGCCACGCCATGGTTGGCCATATGCCAGGTCGGCGTGCCGTTCAAACGCCCGCCGTCGAGACGGATCTCGCCGCCGTTCACCGGCAGCAGTCCCATGATCGTGCGCAGCAGGGTGGTCTTGCCGGCGCCATTCGGACCGATGATGGCCGTCAGCTCGCCGGCCTGCGCCCGCATCGACACATCCCACAATACGTTGATGGCGCCATAACCGGCGCGCACCCGGTCCAGTTCAAGCATTGCCGGCTCCAACCGTGGCTCCCGTATAGCTGCGCATCACCTCGGGATCGCGGAAGACGGCATCCGGCGCGCCATCGGCGATCAACTGGCCGAAATTTAGCACCACCACCCGCGCGCACAGGGCGCTGATGGTCTCGATATCGTGCTCGATCATGACGATGCCGACGCCAAAACGCGTATGTATCTCCCTGAGCATCTCCATGAAGCGGCGCTTGCCGGTGGTCTCCAGTCCCGCCAGCACTTCGTCGAGCAGCAGCAGCTTGGGCGATGTCGCCAGCGCCTTGGCAACTTCCAGCGCTTTCAACTCGGTCAGCGACAATTCGGTGGAGGCGTCGCGGGCGGCCTTATCGGCCAGGCTGGTGAATTCCAGGATTTCGTCGATCTGCTTCGTGTCGATCTTGTCGGCGCCGAAGCGCTGGGCCACGATCAGGTTCTCGCGCACCGTGAGTTCATGCATCGGCTGCGGCACCTGGAAGGTGCGGCCGATGCCCAGCCGCGCGCGCCGGTACATGGGCGTGCGCAGCACGTCATGGCGATCGAAACGGATGCTGCCGCCGGTCGTGCGCACCAGTCCCGAGATGGCGTTGAAGAGCGTGGTCTTGCCGGCGCCGTTGGGGCCGACCAGTCCGACCACGTCGCCGGTGCCGACATTGAGCGTCACGTTGTTGACCGCCGTCAGGCCGCCGAAGCGCACCGAGAGGTTGTTCAGTTCAAGCATGGTCGTTCCTTCCTGGCTTGGAAGCGGGCTTTTGCAGCAGCGGCAGCAGGCCGGTGGGACTGAAGATGATCATCGCGACGAGCAGGCCGCCCAGCACCAGTTGATGCCCGGTGGGGATCAGCGCCTTGAATACCAGTTGATCGAGCAGATACACCACCAGCGCGCCGATCACCGGTCCGGCGATGGTGCGGTAGCCGCCGAAGATGGCGGCGACGATGGGCAGCGTCACCCAGACGCCGTTGAAGGCGTAATCCGGTTCGAGGAAATTCAGGTAGTGCGCGTTGAAAGCGCCCGCCACGCCGGCCATGAAGGCCGACACCATCAACATCAGCCCCTTGAGCAGCGTGCTGTTGACGCCAACCACGCGGGTGGCGTCCTCGCTGTCGTGCATCGCGCGCAGGGCCAGGCCGTAGTGGCTGGCGCGGATGGCGCGATAGGCCAGCGCGAACAGCAGTACGATGGTGAGGATGACCAGATAGGCGCCGGTCTTGCCACCCATGTCGACGCCGAACATGTTCGGTAGCGGCGTGGGTAGCACCGGGATATTGCCGATGCCGCCGGAGCCGCCGGTGACCGACGTCCATTCGGTGGCGACGATGCGGAAGATATGGGCGTACGCCAGGATCGCCAGGGCGAAGTAGGGGCCGCGCAGGCGCAATACCGGCAGCATCGCCAGCGAGGCGACCACCGCGCCGGCGCCGCCCAGCGCCATCCCGGCCGGCACCGGTAGTCCGGCCTTGAGCGTGACAATGGCCGAGACATACGCGCCGACGCCGAAGAAGGCGCTGTGGCCGAAGCTGACCATGCCCCCCAGATTGCCCAGCAAGGCCCACGACAGCGCCACGCAGCCGATCACCAGCGCCGCGACGACCATACTCATGATGTACTGGTTTGCGCCGAACAGCAGCGGTACGGCGCCGTAGCCGGCGGCCAGCAGCGCGACGAAGAGCGGCCAGCCGCGCGACGGCTCGAGGCGGCCGCTCATCCGCGCCTCCGGCTTGCGCCCATCAGGCCATTCGGCATCACGAACAGCACCAGCAGGAATAGCATCATGCCGGCCAGCTCCTGCAGGGCGGAACTGGCCAGGGTGACGGTCAGCGCCTCGGCCACGCCAAGCAGCACGGCGCCGAGCAGCACGCCGGGGATCGAACCGACCCCGGCCAGCACGGTGATGATGAACGCCTTGACGGTCAGCGCGCCGCCGTACGCCGGCTGGATCACGCCGTAGCTGTACAGCGCGACGCCGGCGAATCCGGCCAGCATGCCGGCGACGATGAAGGACACCAGTTCCGTGCGCGCCGGCGGAATACCCATCAACTTGGCCGCCTCGCGGTTGCTGGAGACGGCGCGCAGCGCGCGGCCATACCAGCTGCGCGACAGCCACCACCACAAGCCGGCCATCAGCAGCAGGCTGACGATGAAGAACACTGCCTCGCCGCGCATGCTGTACAGCGGCCCGACGACAAACGCCTCCTGCAGCCAGCTGGAACTGGTCGAGCGCACATCGGCCTTCCAGATCAGCAGGATCAGGTTCGTCATGATCACGCCGATGCCGAAGGTGAGTATCAGCGAGTTGATCTCGCGGTCCTTGCGGATGCGGCTGACGATGCCGTACACGCCGGCCGATGTCAGGCTGACGACGATCACGGCGATAGGAATCGCCCACGCGGGATTGAGCCCCAGCCCTGATTCCACCGTGTAGGCGATATAGGCCGCCAGCAGCACCAGCTCTCCGTGGGCGAGGTTAATCACCCGCATGGTGCCGAACACCAGCGCCAGTCCCAGCGCGATCAGCGCGTAGGAGCCGCCTTGGAGCAGGCCTGAATACAGCGCCTGCAGAATAAGGTCGGTCATGCGCCGATGCCCGCGCTTACCACGGTTTTCCCGGATAGACCATCTTGCCGGTGGCGTTGGACGCCGGCCAGACGATGACGATGTTCTTGCCCTGGTGCTGGGCCATGCGGTGGACGAAGTTCAGGTTGTCGCCGTTGGCTCCGAACTGCACGCGGCCGATCAGCGTTTCGCGGTCGGTCTTGCGCAGCTCCTCGGCGACGCCGCCTTTCTTGACCGTGCCCTTGTCGGCGGCGCGGGCGATGGCCTCGAACAGCAGCATCGATTGCACGTAGCCGAACTGGCCCAGGTAGTCCGGCTCTTTCTTGTACAGCGCCTTGTAGGCGGCGGCGAAAGCCTTGCCGTCGGCAGTGTCGAAGGTGGCGGGGAAGGGCAGCAGTGCGGTGCCGTACACGTTGGGCATCAGGTCGGGGAATTCGGCCGCCATCTTGGGCGTCGCCAGCGACCACACGCCGATCAGCGCCTTGACGGGCGGCTTGAGCACGCGCGCCGCGCGCAGGATGCCGACATAGTCGTTCTCGTAGCCGACCATCAAAATCACTTCGGACTTGTCCTGCAGCCGGATCTTGTTGACGATCGGCTTGAAGTCCGTGATGGCCGGGTCGAACGAATGCGCCGTCGCTTTTACACCCTTCGCCGCGAGCGCTTTTTGCACCGAGTTGGCCAGGTCGGAGGTCGCTTCCTTGGTGGAGAAGATGATGGACACGCTCTTCGCGCCCATGTCGGCCAGCGTGCCCAGGACGGCTTTTTCGTAGCCGGCGGTGTTATTGATGCGGAAGAAATTCTTGCGGCCGCTGTTGACGAGGTTATCGTCGACGCCACCGGAGGTGATATAGGGCAGCGCCAATTTATTGGCCGCGTCGGAGGCGGGGGAGATGTTGTTGGAGCCGTAGCCGCCGGTGATGGCGATCGCGCCCTCGCTGGCCAGCTTCTCGACCGCCGCCACCGCCTTGGCCGGCGCCGATTCGTCATCGATGGTAACGATCTTGATTTTGTGTTTGCCGTTGCCCTTGTTGAAGACATCGGCGGCGACCATCACGCCTTCCTGCATGCCCGCGCCCACCCGCGCCAGGGTCCCGGTCAGCGGCAGCTGCGCGCCCACGATGAATTCCTCCGCGTTAGCGCGGGCCGCCATCACTGTCATCATCACCGCGAGCGACGCGGCCATCGTTATTTTTCTCATGACTGTCTCCACCTTTCGGGTTATTTTTGTGCCAGTTGCCGCAGCCGTCCTTTCAGTATCTTGCCGGTCGTTGCAGCTGGCAGTGTTTGCATCGCGATGATCTCCGACGGGCATTTGTAAGGCGACAGCCGGCCCGCCAGGTACTGCTGTAATTCCATGGTCAACTCCGCAGTCGAACCGCTGTGGCGAGGATCGAGTTCGACGAAGGCGACCACCTCCTCGTTGCCGTCGCCGGTACCGGCGTCGCGGCCCACCACCGCCGATTGCGTCACCGCCGGATGGGCGTTGAGCACCGTTTCCACTTCCAGCGGATAGACGTTGAAGCCGGAGCGGATGATCAGCTCCTTGGTGCGGCCGACGATGAACAGCGCGCCGTCCGCCTCCCGGCGCGCCATGTCGCCGGTGTTGATCCAGCCGCCCGGCCGCATCGCCGCCGCCGTCATCTCCGGCTCGCGGTAGTAGCCCAGCATGACGTTCGGACCGCGTACCCATAGTTCGCCGTCCGCGCCCGCCGCCACATCGGCGCCCGCCTGGTCGACCACGCGCACCTCCACACCAGGAATCGCTGTGCCCACCGAGGCGTCGCCGCGCGGCGCGTCCAGGCGCGTTTGGCTCACCGTCGGCGAGGTTTCCGTCATGCCGTAGCCGTTGTGCAGCGCGACGCCAAGCAGATCCTCGACTTGCGTTTTCAGGCTGGGCGACAGCGGCGAGCCGCCGGCGTAGGCGAAGCGCAGCCGGTTTTCCAGCCGGCGCGGTTGGCCGTTGTCGCCGGTCCCCAGCTTTTCCAGCAGGCGCGCATACATCGCCGGCACGCCCTGCAGGATGGTCAGGCCGTCGTCGCGGATCGCCGCGATCAGCGCGTCGGGCGTGAAGCGCGGGCACAGATACAGGCAGGCGCCCGCGTACAGGGTGCCCAGCATGACCGAGGCCAGTCCATAGACGTGCGTGATCGGCAGCACCCCGTAGGCGCGGTCGTCCGGCGTCAGGCCGCGCAGCGTACTCGAAATGGCGGCGATGAACAAGAGGTTGCGGTGCGTAAGCATCACGCCCTTGGGATTGCCGGTGGTGCCGGTGGTGTAGATCAGCGCCGCTACCTGGCGGTCGGACGAGGCATGCGGCGCTTCCGGAACGCTGCCGGCGTTCGGCGCGCCGATCATCCACGAGACGTCGTCGAAAGGAGGCTGCGCCGGCTCGGCGCCATGGCGTTGGCCATGGGCCGCTGTTTCTGGGGAGGCGGCTATCGATGTGTAGATCACGCGCCGCGCGCCGCTGTGGTCGAGGATCTGGTCCACCTCGGGCGCGGAGAGGCGGCCGTTGACGTGGACGATCCAGGCGTCGATGTCGGCGGCCGCGAAGGTCAGCACCACTTGCGCGACGCAGTTCTCGCCGACCACCATCAGGCGGTCGCCGGCGCGCACATCGAGCCGGCGCAGCAGCGCGGAAGTTTGATCGACCGCCGCCGCCAGTTGTGCGTAGTTCCATTGCCGCTGGCCGTCGTGCAGCGCCGGCGCGTCCGGCGCGCGCGCGGACCAGCGGCGCGGAATGCCGCTGATGCGGTCCGGCAGCGATATCAGCACCTGCTCGACATCGATATCGGCGTTGGCGCCTATCCTGTTCATCCGGCCAGCGCCGGGGTTTTCTGGTCTCTTGTCATGGTCTCCCTCTCGGAAGTCCCCAATGTGCCGATTCGGCCAGACCCTGTCAAGCTTTGATGTCGATCAGCGTGCCGAGGTTTTCGTCGGCGGCCCGTATCACTTTGGCCGACAGGTCGAACTGCGCCTTGTAGACCAGCGAGTTGGTGGCCTCGGTGGCGAAGTCGGTGCCGCTGGCTTCCGACGACTGCATTTGCCGTCCCTGGACCGATAGCGTGACGCCGCCGCCGGCCGGGGAGGCCTCCTGAAACGTGGCGCGCGCGGGTTGGAAGCCAGCGGTGCTCATGTTGGCGACCGAGTGCGCGCTGTTGGCCAGGGCGCCGACGCTGGCCTGCAGGCCCGAGGCAGCGGTGTGGAGTGCGGATATCGACATGGTAGTTGGCGGTCCATTATTGCCTTGAGGAAATAGCTTCCAGTTTAGCTCATTTATTGCCGGGATGTACGTTAACTAGACCGTTAGACAATATATTGGTTTAAAAACCGCTGTATCTATGCTACTCTGCGCCCCTTAGTTGGTTTTAAGAAATAATCAGGGGAGTAGTAAACATGGCGTTTTTTGATTTTCTGGAGAAGGACCGCACCATAGCGGGTTCCGGCTTCAACCGCTGGCTGGTTCCGCCGGCGGCCTTGGCGATCCACCTTTGCATCGGTATGGCCTACGGTTTCTCGGTGTTCTGGCTGCCGCTGTCGCGCGCCGTCGGCGTCACCGAGCCGCTGGCCTGCGCGGCCGAGATGGATTTGATGGCCCGTATCCTGTCGTCGACCTGCGACTGGCAGATCTCGATGCTCGGCTGGATGTACACGATGTTCTTCGTCTTCCTCGGCCTGTCCGCATGGCTGTTCGGCGGCTGGCTGGAACACGCCGGTCCGCGCAAAGCGGGCGTCGTGTCGGCGCTGTGCTGGTGCGGTGGTTTGGTGATTTCGGCGCTGGGCGTCTATCACCACCAGATCTGGCTGATGTGGATCGGTTCCGGCGTGATCGGCGGTATCGGACTCGGTCTGGGCTACATCTCGCCGGTGTCGACCCTGATCAAATGGTTCCCGGACCGTCGCGGCATGGCGACCGGCATGGCCATCATGGGCTTTGGCGGCGGCGCGATGATCGGCGCACCGCTGGCCGACATGCTGATGAAGCACTTCGCCACCGCCGGCGGCGTCGGCGTCTGGCAAACCTTCTTGGCCATGGCGGCGATCTACTTCGTCTTCATGATGGCGGGCGCGCTGTCGTACCGCGTGCCGGCCACCGGCTGGAAACCGGCCGGCTGGACGCCGCCGGCGACCAACGCCAACGCCATGATCACCACCCGCCACGTCCACGCCAGCAAAGTGTGGGGCATCCCGCAATTCTGGCTGGTGTGGCTGGTCCTGTGTCTGAACGTGACGGCCGGTATCGGCATCCTGGGCATGGCTTCGCCGCTGCTGCAGGAGATCTTCGGCGGCCAGTTGCTGGGCGTGACCACCGCGTTCAACGAGTTGACCCTGGCGCAGAAAGGCCAGATCGCCGCCATCGCCGCCGGCTTCACCGGCCTGCTGTCGCTGTTTAATATCGGCGGCCGTTTCGTGTGGGCGTCGTGCTCCGACTTCCTGGGCCGTAAAGTCACCTACGGTATCTTCTTCGTGCTGGGCTTCACGCTGTACGCGTCGATTCCTTCGATGGCGCACGGCGGCCATCTGGCGCTGTTCGTCGGCTTCTTCTGCATCATCCTGTCGATGTACGGCGGCGGCTTCGCCACCGTGCCGGCCTACCTGGCCGACTTGTTCGGCACGCAGATGGTCGGCGCCATCCACGGCCGCCTGCTGACGGCGTGGGCTGCCGCCGGCGTGTTCGGCCCGATCCTGGTCAACTACGTGCGCGAGTACCAGATCGCCAACGGCGTGCCGAAGGCGCAGGCCTACGACTTCACGATGTATGTGCTGGCGGGCCTGCTGCTGGTCGGCCTGGTGTGCAACCTGCTGGTGCGTCCGATCGCCGACAAGCACTTCATGACCGACGCCGAACTGGCGGCCGAGAAGAAGCTGGCGCACGAGCGCGACGCGGCCGCATCGACCGGCGCGGCCGCTGCGGCGGGCGGCACCACCAGCCCGATCGCGGTCGCTTTCGGCTGGCTGGCGGTGGGCATCCCGATGGCCATCGGCATCTCGATCACGGTGCAGAAGGCTTCGGTCTTGTTCAAGTAAGGCCGTAGCCTCCTGGAGGGCGACGGGGCCGGTTCAGCTTGTGCTGGGCCGGCCCTTTTTTTATCGCCCGGATGTTGCGGCTTGTCATTGGCCGGCAGCATTTTTGCTGACGGAGAGCAAAACAGGCAGTCCGTTTGTCGAGAAGGCGGTTCGGTGCACCTTTGATCTAGATCATATAGCGCGTGTCGGGCTGACGTAGCCTTGGCATTCGCGCTGCAGACGCGTCGTCGAAGACCGGATCGACACCATCGCTAGATTTCAAGGCAACCTTTTACTTTCTTTTCGAGGCATACTTATGTATCCATTTTCCCAGTCAGTCACCCCAGCCGCCAGAACTCATCTGGAAGCGCAGTTGTCGTTCTTCAACGACATGTCGAAATCCTTGTTCCGTACCGTTCAGCAATACAGCGACCTCAATATCCAACTGGCGCAAACCATGCTGGAAGAAAGCACGATGAGCGGCCAGAAATTCATCACCGCGAATCGCCCGACCGAAGCGATGGCCGCAGCGGCGGCGCACGCCCAGCCGGCAGCGGAAAAGCTGCGCGCCTACCAGCAGCACCTGTCGCGTATTGCCGCCGACACCCAGGTTGACCTGTCCAAAGTAGCCGAAGAGCACGTACAGGAAACCAGCCGCACCGCCCGGGCCCTGGCCGACGAGGTGGCGCGCGTAACGTCGGAAGAAACGGAAAAGAACCTGCGCAGCCAGCAGGACGCGGTCAGCAAGTTCACCGATCCGTTCATGAACCAGTTTGACGGTTCGCGCCAGTCGCGCGGCACCGAAGTGCGCGGCAGCCAGTCGCTGCAGAGCGCCGGCCAGAACGGCGCCGAAGGCCAGGCAGGCAGCATGCAAGGCGGTCAGGCATCACAAGCACAAACGGCGGCGCAGGCGGCCGCCCAGGGCAGCAAGCAAGCCGGAGCCCGCAAGGAAACTTGATACCGGTTGCAGTAAAATAAGACGAGATTTGCCGTGTGCGGGATCGAGGATCGCCGCGCGCGGCATTTTTTTCGCTCATGCTTTATCATGGCCAGCTTATGCTGTCTGGAGATAGGGTATGACAACTTCCACCACCGCGCAGCCGGAATCGCTGCATATTGTTTGTCCACATTGCGACGCGGTCAACCGCGTGCCGGCCGCCCGGCTGTCGGCCGAGCCGGTGTGCGGCAAGTGCCAGCGCGCGCTGTTCACGGGCCAGCCGGTCGATCTGTCGAGCGCGCGCTTCGGCAAGCATATCGAACGCAGCGATATTCCGGTGCTGGTGGACTTCTGGGCGCCGTGGTGCGGCCCATGCCGCACGATGGCGCCGTTCTACGCACAGGCGACCCAGCGGCTGGAGCCGCAATTCCGTGTCGTCAAGGTGAATACCGAAGAGGCGCAGGATTTGTCGGCGCGCTACGCGATCCGCAGCATTCCGACGTTGGCGTTGTTCAGGGGCGGCCGGGAAATCGCGCGCCAGCCGGGCGCGATGGACGCATCCAACATCGTCGCGTGGGCGACGCAAAATAATCGGTGATGATTATTCCGCCGCGCGGTCCAGCCATTTTCGGATGCCGTCCAATGTGCGGAAATCGGCGATCGAACGGGTGTTGATGTGCGGGTGCCGCGCTTGCAGCATCTTCGTTAGCGCCGATCCCGGCCCCAATTCCAGCGCGTAGGTGATGCCGGCTTCGGCGCAGGCGTCCATGCAGGCGAGCCAGCGGATCTTTTCCGCCATCTGGCGTGACAGCAGCTCCACCGCTTGCTCTTTTCTATCGACAGCCGTCGCAGTGATCCCGGCCAACACCGGCGCGGCCATCGGGCCGAACGCTGTTTGCCGCAGCGCGTCGGCGAACGGCCGCACGGCGTCGCGCATGAATGGCGTGTGCGATGCGACTTCGACCGGCAGCCGCATGCATCGTCCTCCCGCAGCGACGACGGCCGACTCCAACGCCTGCGCTGTTTGAACCGAACCGCCGGCGATACAGGCGTCGTCGCCCGTTTCTATGCTGATGTGGAAGGCGTGCGCTGTCGCCAGTTCGTCGAGCCGTTTTGAGCTCAAACCAGATAATGCCAGCAATACCTGGCCCGGATGCATCGCCAGGCACGCGTCCATCAGTCGCGCGCGTTGAGCCGCCAGTTCGGTCGCCGTAGCGGCGGTGAATGCGCCGGCCACGCCATACGCCGACAATTCGCCGATGCTGTACCCGGCGACCAGCGCCGGTTGCTGCGTGAAGTCCCGGATCGCTTCCCACATGCCCAAGGTCGCGGCCACGATCAACGGCTGCGCGTTGCTGTTGACGTAAATGTCCTCGCCATCGAAAACCTGCGGCATGGCGGCGCACAGGCGGTCGAGCAGGGCGGCCGCGCTGGCGCTGGTGCGCGCCAGGTCGAACATCTCCGCGTGCTGCCCACCCTGGCCGGGGCAGAGCAGCAGCAGACGTGATTGGGCGCCATACGACATCGCTACCGCCTGTCCGCGTCCAGCGCGGCGATGGATTGCACAAGGCAGCTTGCCGCCAGCAGATCGGCGGCGCCACCCGGCGAAAGTCGCCGTTGTACGAATACCTGATGGCTGGCCAGCGCCTGTCCGAGCCAGTCGGCGTTCGCGGTGCCGCCGGCTTCAATAAAGCGCTGCGCGTGCTCCCTCACCGTTTGCGCGCCTTGCGGGCCGGCGCGGTGATAGACGTTGCTGTCGCTGATGTGTGCCATCAACGCGAACAGCGCGTCGATGCGGGCCATCGTCATCGTGGCGCCGCGTGCGCGCGAGGCCTGCAAGGCCGGCACGCCGATCTCGAATACCGACGGCAGGCCAAGCGCGCCTTCCTCCCGCGCGCCGCTCGCCGCGTACTGCGCCGCCACGCGCAGGCCGTTGCTGGTCGCGGCGGCCGGTGTGGGTGGTGCGCTGGCATGCATCGCCAGTTCCTCGCCCCAGCGTATCAGCATGGTGGCGCGCAGCGCGGCCGGCGTCATCGGCGTACCTTGGGCGCGCGCGCGCCCCGCCGCCGCGCACAGCAGCCCGAGGCTGAAGATGGCGCCGCGATGGGTGTTGATGCCTCGCGTCGCTTTCAGCATCGCCTTTTCCGCCGCGATGCCAAGTTGCTTCAATTGAGCGAAAGGCGCGTCGGCTAATCCCGCCAGGCAGATGTTCCTGAAATAGTGACGCAGCGAGAACAGGCTGCGCATGAAGGTGGCGGCGTTCATGTCGCTATGGCTGCCCGAATCGACCAGCGACACCAGCCCCGGTTTCGGATACAGGCATAGTTCTGTGTACAGGCTGGCGACGGCCAACCGAGCGATCTCGCAGGCGTGGCGTCGTCGCTCATTCGCGCTTAACTGTCTTGGCGCGGCGTGTGGAATGCGCGCGCGCGGACGGGTTGCAGGGAGGGTGGGGCGCATCACGACGGTTCCAGTAGCGACAGCAGCGACGCCGTATCCGCCAGGCGCACCGCGCGCAGCTCCTTGACTAGCACCTTGGCCGGATGCTCGATCGCCATTTGCCACTCCTTCCACGAAACGGCAGCGCCGCCGGGAAAAACGATTTCGCCGTCGAGCGGCAGCAGCGCGGCGTGGCGCGACAGCACCGCGATGCCGTCCTCCAATTGACGCCGGCTGGTCGGGTGGAACAGGATGTCGGCGTCCGATGTCGGCGATACGTAGGGCAGACCGGTGATGGCTTCCATCGCCAGCGAACCGTAGATGCGTAGATGCATATCGGCGGCATCGTGTTCCAACGCGGCGAGCGGCGCGCGCAGGGGCCCCGACATGATGCGTACGACGGACGCCAGCTCAATCGCGGGCGTCGCTTTTTTGATATGTGCCGCAAGCACGCGCAGCGAAATGCGCACCTTCTCGCCGCTGTCTTCGTCGGGAGGTAAAGGCAATCCGAGACAAATTTCATCCGACGCCGCGTTGGCGTCGGCACGCCGCGCGATGACCGGCCAGGACTGGCTTTGCCACAGCCTGAAGGCCATCTTCGGCTGCGGCTCCGTAATCGCCTGTGCGGCGTTCCAGCCAGCTTCGTCGAGCCAGACCAGCATGTGCCGCTCCAAGCCGGGAACGGCTGTCGTGGTCATGCCTGTTTTCTCAGGCGGCGTGTACATCGCTGTCCGTCATGACGGCTTCGATCACCGGCTGCGCCAGGCGTCGCCCGCCGCGTTCCAGCCCCAGCGCGCTGCGCCGGTCGCCGGTGGTCGGTTCCGCCAGCGCCGCTGTGAGTTGCGCCCCCAGATCACCCTCCCAGATCGCCTGCAGGCCACCCATGCGCAGGTAGTTCTCCGGTCCGGGCGCGAACACGGGATTACTTTGCGCCAGTTCCGTCAAGCGTTCCTCCGGCACTTTGGTGATCCGCGCCATCGCCGGCAAACCCATGACGCGGATGGTGGCGTCGGGCAGGGCGTAGCAGGCGTCGGCCATCAGGCCGCTGGTGATGAACCCACCCGACAAGGCCTGGTCGTACACCAGACCGACGATCTTGTGGCCTTTGCGCCGCGCCAGGTCGACGCACTTTCCAAGGTGCGCCATGTAGCTATTGATGCCCAACATTTCGTCGCGATGACGCAAACGCTGGCCTTGTGTATCGATCAGCATCAGTATCGGCCTGCCGGGCGCTTCGCGCACCGTTTGCAGTATCGCCTTGGCCTGCGCCAGCGCGATCTCCACGCCGATCGGTGTGTGGCCGGTGGTGCCGATCACCGCGACCGTTTGGCCGTCCACCTGTCCGCTACCGGAAAGGAAATCGTCCTTCTCCACGATCGTATGACCTTGCGGGAACAGGGAAGCCGCCAGTTTTTTCCAATCCATGTCAGGCTCCCATGCGGCGCGTTGCGGCTGCCGCGATAAAACTGTCCACTTCCAGCATCGGCACGTTGGCCGCGTCGGGTATCTGCATCGCGGTCCAGATGTCGACCGGATCGGGCAGGGCGCCGAAGCGCGTGATGCGCTCGTCGAGCATCCGCTGCTCGGTTTCCAGCGCCTCCAGCGACAGCTCGGCCGGCTGGCCAGCGTTGGTATACTGCGCCACCGCCTCTTGGGCGGCGGCGCGGAAGGCCGCGATATCGTCGGCGACGATGCGCTGGCAGTCGCCCATCAAATAGCGGTGCTTGCCGCCGGTGCTGCGCCAGACCAGCGCGCGGTCGCGCGAATCGAATTCCTCGACGCCGTTGGCAGTTTCGATCACTTCCGGACCGGACATCGCCAGCCGGCCTTCCTCCGACATCACCACCACATTGGCGCAGCGCGAGACGATGCCCATGCCGCCGAAGGCGCCGTTGGAACCACCCACCAGCACGATCACCGGCACGCCGGCGGCGCGCGCGTCGAGCAGGGCGCGCATCACTTCCGACACCGCGATCAGGCCGGCGTTGGCCTCGTGCAGGCGCACGCCGCCCGATTCCACCAGCAGCACCACGGCCGAGACCTTGTCGGCGACGGCGCGGCGCAGCAGGCCGACCAGTTTGGCGCCATGGACCTCGCCCACGGCGCCGCCCATGAAACCACCTTCCTGCGCGGCCGTGTAGACCGGCACGCCGCCCAGCAGGGCGCGGCCGACGGCAACGCCGTCGTCGAAGGCCACCGGCGCGTTGAGCTGACCCAGGTGCGGACTGATGACGCGTTTGGACGGCGGCAGGAATTCCTCGAAGCTGCCTGGATCGAACAACTGGTGGAGGCGCTCGCGCGCGGTCGCCTCCTGATAGCTGACGGCGCGGATTGGATTCACGTCGGGGTTCAAGGCAGTGGTCACGATGCGTCTCCCAGCATGGTTTGCACGGCCTGGTCGAGCCGCAGGCTGACGACGGCCGGCGTCGCGCCCATGTCGTTGATCGAGATGCGGGTGTCAGCCAGCAGCCAGCGCGCGTGGAAATCGTTCATCACGGCTTGCCAGATAGGGCCGAAGCCCACCGCCGCCGTGGTGATCTCGATGGTGCAGGCGCCATCGAGCGCCGCCGGCTCGATCAGCACTTCCAGATTACCGGAACCGACCACGCCGACCACTTGCGGATCGGTCCTGAGGCGGCGGGTTCCTTGCTCGAATCGGTAGTTCAGGGTTTCCATAGTTATTCCTTTACCAGTTGCGGAAACGCTTGGGCGGCTGATACAAACCGCCCGATGCGCGCACCAGGTCTTTCATATTGCGGGCGGCCAGCAGGTCGCGTGTGGCAAGGCGCTTGTCGACGCCGAGGTCCTCCGCACGCTGAATGATGCCACGATCGCGCAGATTTTCCACCATGCGCGCGTCGCGTCCCAGTCCGACCGGTGTGTAGCCGGCCACGCCGCGTATCGCCTGCTCGCGCTCCTCGTCGGTGCGGCACAGCAGCAGGTTGGCGATGCCTTCCTCGGTCAGGATGTGGGTGACGTCGTCGCCGTAGATCATCACGGGCGGAATCGCCATTTTGGCCTGTTCCATCAACTCCCAGGCGTCGAGTTTTTCGACAAAGGCCGGCTGCATATGTTCGCGGAAGGTCTCCACCATCTGCACCACCAGCTTCTGGCCGCGCGGGATCGTGTTGCGGCCTTCGCGCGCCTGCTGGCCCGCCTTCAGCCACGCCGGACTGGCGTGGCGCCGTCCGCGCGCGTCCGCGCCCATGTTGGAGGCGCCGCCGAAGCCGGAGATGCGGCCCGCCGTCGCCGTCGACGAATTGCCCTGCAAATCGATTTGCAGGGTCGAGCCGATGAACATGTCGCAGGCGTAGTGTCCGGCGGCCTGGCACATGGCGCGGTTGCTGCGCATCGTGCCGTCGGGGCCGATGGCGAAGACGTCGGGCCGCGCATGGATGTAGTCCTCCATGCCCAGCTCCGAGCCGAACGAATGGACCGATTGCACGAAGCCTGCTTCGATCGCCGGAATCAGCGCCGGGTGCGGGTTGAGCGCCCAATGCTTGCCGATCTTGCCGCGCAGGCCGAGCGACTCGGCGTAGGTCGGCAGCAGCAGTTCGATGGCGGCGGTGTCGAAGCCGATGCCGTGGTTCAGGCGCTGCACGCCGTATTCGGCGTAGATGCCTTTGATGGCCATCATCGCCATCAGCACCTGGATTTCCGAGATCTGCGCCGGATCGCGCGTGAACAGCGGTTCGATATAGTAGGGACGGGGCGACTGCACGACGAAATCGACCCAGTCGCCCGGCACGTCGACGCGCGGCACGCTGTCGACGATGCGGTTGACCTGGACGATGACGATGCCCTGCTTGAAGGCGGTCGCCTCGACGATGGCCGGCGTGTCCTCGGTGTTCGGGCCGGTGTACAGGTTGCCGTGGCGGTCGGCCGCCTCCGCCGCGATCAGACACACGCGCGGCGGCAGGTCGATGAAGTAGCGGCTGAACAGCTCCAGATAAGTGTGGATCGCGCCGATATTCAGTTTGCCGGCCGACGCCAGCCGCGCCACGCGCGCCGCCTGCGGGCCGGAGAACGAAAAGTCCAGCTTGGAGGCGACGCCGCGCTCGAACACATCCAGATGCTCCGGCAGCGCCAGCACCGACTGCAGCATGTGCAGGTCGTTGACCCTTTCCGGATTCAGATGCGCGAGCGCGTGGCCGAGGAAGTCGGCCTGTTTCTGGTTATTCCCTTCAAGGCAAACACGGTCGCCGCATTCGATCACCGCGTGCAGCAGATCGGCGATGCGCGCGGCCGGCAGGCTTTTGCCCGTCAGGTCGGTGCCCAGTGCCGTGCCGGCGCGCTTGAGTCGTGCGGCGCGGTTAAGCTGCAAGGTGTTCCATGCGGCGACTGTCATTTACTTTGCTCCCATAATCATGTCAGGCAGGCCTGTGGCGATGGACGGGAACAGGCATAACAAAATCACCGCCACGAACATCAGCACCAGGAAGGGGAACACGCCCCAGATCACATCCTTGAGCGGTATGTCTGGCGCGATGTTCTTGATAACGAATATATTGAGCCCCACCGGCGGATGGATCAAGCCCATTTCCATCACCACGGTCATCACCACGCCAAACCAGATCAGGTCGAAACCCGCGTCTTTCAATGGCGGCAGGATGATCGGCGCCGTCATCAGGATAATCGAAACCGGGGGCAGGAAGAAGCCGAAGACGACCACCATCAGCAAAATCACCGTCAACAGCAGCCATTTCGACAGGTGCAGGCTGACCACCCAGTTCGCGGCCGACTGGCTGATGTGCAGATAGCTCATCACGTAGGAGTACAGCAGCGACATCCCTATGATCAGCAATAGCATCGTCGATTCCTTGATCGATGAGCTGAGGATGGGGGACAGGTCCTTCGGCTTCCACACGCCGTAGATCACGGCCAGCAGCACCATCGCCAGCAGCGCGCCCAGGCCCGCCGTCTCGGACGGGGTGGCGAAACCGCCGTAGAGCGCGACCATCACGCCGATCAGCAGCACGATGAACGGCAGCACGCGCGGCAGCATTTCCACTTTTTGCTTCAAGGTGAAATGCTCGTCCTCCAGGTAGGGCGACTTTTCGCCGCCGTTCTGGTAGATGGCCAGCGCCATTTTGTATTCCTTCTGCGCGCGGTAGACGGCGTAGCCGGCGAACAGCGCGACCAGCAGGACGCCGGGACCGATACCGGCCAGGAAAAGGCGGCCCAGCGATTGCTCGGCGGCGACCGCGTACAGGATCATCGTGATCGACGGCGGCAGCAGGATGCCCAGCGTGCCGCCGGCGGCGATGATGCCGGCCGCGAAACCGGGCGAGTAGCCGCGTTTGCGCATTTCCGGTATCCCCGCCGAGCCGATGGCCGAGCAGGTGGCCGGCGACGAACCGGCCATGGCGGCGAACAGCGCGCAGGCGAACACGTTGGCGATACCCAGGCCGCCGGGAACCTTGTGCATCCACGTGTGGATGGCGGAGTACAGGTCCTTGCCGGCCGGTGATTTGCCGATGGCCGCGCCCTTCAGGATGAACAGTGGGATCGACAGCAGCGTGATCGACGCCATCTCCTCGTAGACGTTCTGCGTGATCGTGTCGAGCGAGGAGGAGGGCATGAAGAAGTACATGAAGCCCGTCGCCACCACCCCAAGGGCGAAGGCGATCGGCATCCCGGAGAACATCACCACCAGGGTGACGGCGCCATACAGCGCGCCCAGAGTCAGTTCGCTCATGCCGCACGCTCCACTGTTGGTTTATTGGTCATTCTTGCCAGTGTTTGCAGCACGATCTGGAGGGTCAGCAAGGTCATGCCGGCGGCCATCATCGAGTACGGTATCCACAGCGGCGGCGCGAAGGTCGACGACGTGGTCTGGCCATCGACCCAGGCTTCGTGGAACAGCGCCCACGATTTCCACGCGAAGAAGGCGCAGAACAGCGCCGAGACCAGGTCGACGAACAGCAGGCGCGCCGCGTTGACGCCGCGCGGCAGCAGCGAAGCCACCGCCTCGATGCCGATATGGCCGCGATGCGACTGCACGAAGGCCGTGCAGAAGAACGTCACGCCGACCAGCATGAACACCGACGCCTCGTCCTGCCAGTCGGTCGGCGCGTTGAAGAAGTAACGCGACACCACCGAATAGGTCAGCACGATGGCGGTGAGCACCAGCGCGATCATCGACAGCAGCAGCAACGCGCGGTTCAGGCGGTCGAGCAGCGCGGTCGCCGCCGCCACGATGGCGTTGTCGGGCGGCGCGGGGCCGCGGCCCGGCTCCAGCTCGAAGCCGTGGCTCATAGCGTTTGCTCCGCCAGCTTCAGCAGTTTGGCGCAGTTATCGTTCTTTTCGCCGTAATCCTTCCAGGCGGTGGTGCGGGCGATGGCCTGCCATTTTTTCACCACGGCCGGGTTCAGGTCGACCACCTTGGCGCCGACTTTCTGATAGACGGCGGCCACCTGGATGTCGTCGGCCTTGGCCGATTTCATGGCGAAGGCCTCAAGCTCGGCGCCGACGGTCAGGATCAGCTGCTGCTGGTCCTTCGGCAGCTTGTCGAAGATCGCGCGCGACATCATCAGCGGCTCGAACATGAACCAGTAGGCGCCGTTGCGGCCCGTGGTCAGCGCCTTCGATACTTCTTCGAGGCGGAACGAGATCAGCGAGGTGGAGGAGGTCAGCGCCGCTTCCATCGCGCCGGTCTGCATGGCGGCGTAGATTTCGTTCGACGGCAGCGACACCACGGCGGCGCCTGCGGCCTTGAGGATCAGGTCCATCTCGCGCGAGCCGCCGCGTATCTTCATGCCCTTGGCGTCATCCGGATCGACCACCGGCTTGGTGCGCGAGGCGACGCCGCCGGCCTGCCAGATCCAGCTCACCAGCACGATGCCTTTTTCGTACAGGATGCGACTGAGTTCCTTGCCCACTTCGGCGTTCTTCCAGCTGTACGCCTGTTCGTATGACGTCACCAGCCCCGGCATCAGGCCGATGTTCACCTCGGGGACTTCGCCGCCGGCATACGACAGCGGCACCAGCGACAGATCGAGCGCGCCTTTGCGCATGGCCGAGAACTGGGCGTTGGTCTTCATCAGCGAGGAACCCGGATAAATCTCGAATTTCATCGCGCCCTTGGAGCGTTTTTCCACTTCTGCCGCGAACATGCGGGTCATGCGGTCGCGGAAGTCGCCTTCGTTGATCGTCCCGCCCGGGAACTGATGGGAGATTTTGAGCGTCTTCGTCTGCGCCCATGCTGGTTGAAACAACAACGGGCTTGTGGCCAGTGCGGCGAGTACGGACCTGCGGGTAAAAGTGGTCATACATTCCTCCAAGAAATTGATGTCTAGAAATATTATCTTTATTGCATACGATATGCAATCTTCTTTTTTATGTATACAAGATCGTTCACCGTGGATACATTGTCAAGGTCAAATTCGCATTTATAATGAAGCCTGTATTACGGAGGCATCGCAAACCCATGACTAACCATTCCGCAAGCTTGCGCGAACAAATAGAAGAAATGATCGCGGTCGGCGTGTTCAAGCCCGGCCAGCATCTGGACGAGACCGAACTGGCGACGCGCTTCGGCGTCTCGCGCACGCCGATCCGCGAAACGCTGATACAGCTGGCGTCAATGGGGCTGGTGGTGATCCGGCCACGGCGCGGCGCCATCGTGGCCGAATTGGGGCCGCAGCAGCTGGTGGAGATGTTCGAGGTGATGTCGGAACTGGAGTCGACCTGCGGCCGGCTGGCGGCGCGGCGCATGACGCCGGAGGAGCAGAAGGCTTTGCTGGCGGCACACGAGGCCTGCCTGGCGGCGATGCAGGCGCACGAGCCGGATGACTATTACTACAAGAACGAAGTGTTCCACGAGGCGATCTACGCCGGCAGCCATAACCAGTTCTTGATCGAGCAGACGCGCAATCTGTACCGGCGCCTGCGGCCATATCGCCGCCTGCAGCTGCGCGTGCGCGACCGGCTGGCCAATTCCTATCGGGAGCATGAAGGGGTGGTGCAGGCCATCGTGTCCGGTGACGGCGACCTGGCGGCGCGGCTGCTGCGCGATCACGTGATGATACAGGGGCAGCGCTTTTCGGACCTGATGGCGTCCCTGCCGCAGTTGACGCAGGACGCGGCTTAATTTCGCCGCGCTGGATTACTCCTGGCTGGCTGCGCCGCGCATGATGCGCACCGGTTTGATGTTGGAGCTGGCCGGATCGGCAGGTAGCATGTCGGCCAGGGTCTGTTTGTCCAACACGTCCAGGAAGGCTTTGGTGGCGTCGTTGAGCGTATGTTTGAGGCGGCAGTCCGGCGTCAGCGGACAGGTATCGTTGGCGCGGTCGAAGCACTCGGCCATGAAAAAATCCGTCTCGGTTGCCCGCACCAGGGCGCCGATGTTGATGTCCTTCGGCTCCTTACCGAGGCGCAGGCCGCCGTTGCGGCCGCGTACCGTCTCCACCAGCCCGGACTGGCCCAGCTGATAGACCACTTTCATCAAATGGTTTTTCGAGATCACATGCAGGTCGGCGATATCCTGGATGGTCACCAGGCGATCCCGATTCGCGCTGAGGAAGAGCAGCGTTCGCAGCGAATAGTCGGTAAAAGAGGTCAGTCGCATTGATGGGTACTTAAGACAGTTTAAGGCGCTATTCTAACCGCGGATGTATATTCGTGCGTGGGCGTACGGACAATAGCTTCCAGGGAACGCAGACTTAGTCAACATCAAGGAGGAACCATGGTTAACGAAGATACGCGCCGCCAGTTCGTCAACGAGCTTTGGCAGCGTTTTGAGGAATTACAGCAGTGGGCGGAAGAGAATTGGCCGGACAAGGAAAATCCGCTGTCCAGCGCCGATTTTGTCGAGTCGCGCAAGGAGATACTGGGCTTGCGCAATCCGGCGCAGGCGCCGGGCGGGTTGCCGGCGGACCGCGAGCCGGAGCAGGGCGGCGCCCAGTATGTGAATGTGAATCCCGCCCCGTGGCCTTAAGGCAGGTCTAGAGACACGTAGGGCGGATTAGGCGGAACGCCGTAATCGGCCATCTATGAGCCGCCGACGGCGCATACATGGCGGATTACGCTTCGCTAATCCGCCCTACGTGTAACCTCGTAACTCAATGGGTTACGGGCTTGCCCGTTTGTGCCAGCAACCATGCAATCACGCTCAGCACCAGGCTCGCCAGCACGCCCCACGCCAACTTCAGCGCGCTGTCGAACAGCAGCGGCGCGACCAGCCCCGAAACCAGCGCAAACAACAGCATCTGAATAAACGACTGCATCGACGACGCCAGCCCGCTATTGTTCGGGAAGTAGTCCAGCGCGATCATCGACAGCGGCGTCATGGCCAGCGCCAGTCCGAACGAGTAGATAAACAGCGGCATCACCGCCCAGGGCACCGCCGCCACATAATAGTAGTTGTAGGCGACATTGATCACGCCCGCTGCGATCATGACGGCAAAGCCCATCCACGCCTGCGTCTTGCGCGCGAACGTATGCGCGAATTTTCCGGACAACGCCGACCCCACCACCATGCCGCCGATCAGCGGCACGAACATCCACGCGAACGCCGTCTCCGGCAGATGCAAAATGTTCATGACAAAGTAGGCGGCCGAGCCGATATACAGCGCCACGCCGGCAAAGCACATGCCCACCGCGATCGACAGCAGCAGGAAGTGGTGGTGACACAGCACCTTCCAGTAGTTTTTTGCGATTGGTGCAAGGTGGAACGGGTGGCGGTCCTTGACGGCCAGGCTTTCCGGCAGCGCGCGCTGCACGGCGACGAACATCAGGATGCCGAAGGCGGCCAGGAACCAGAACACCGAGCGCCAGCCGAAACCGACCTGCAGCCAGCCACCCAGCACCGGCGCGATAGCCGGGGCCAAACCGAACACCATCATGATATGTGCCAAGATCTTCTGCGCCTCGGCGCCGGAGAATCGATCCATGACGATAGCGCGGCCAACCACCGAGCCGGCGCCGGCGGCCAGTCCCTGCACCACGCGGCAGGCCAGCAGGACGCCGATCGATGGCGCCATCGCCGCGCCGATCGAGGCGGCAATATACAGCACCAGCGAAATCAGGATCACCGGACGACGGCCGAAGGAGTCCGACAGGGTGCCGTAGAACAGCATCATGAAGGCGAAGCAGAACAGGAACATGCTCAGGGTCTGCTGGATGACCAGCGGACTGGCGTCGAAGGTCTGGGCGATGGCCGGGAAGGACGGCAGGTAGGTGTCGATGGCCAGCGGTCCGACCATGGTCAGCCCGGCCAGCAGCAGTGTCAGCAAAATATTCATGAAAGGCGTATTGTTCGTCAGACCCGGTATTTTACGCGATATGCGATTACCGCATATTGAAGGGCAAAAAGCTTCGTTCTTATTTAAAGGCGCGGCGGCTAAGCTATAAAGTGGGTTACTACGCCCTCGTTTTGTATTCCTATATTTGAGACATCATGACCATCGATACTTTTGACGGAACCGGCGTGAAGCCGTCGCACTGGAATTTGGACAGCGTTGTAGAGCAACTGCGCGTCTCGCGCGAGGCGACGCATAATATCCGCCATCACGGCAAGGTCAGGGAGCTGCCGTCGCGGGAGGCGCTGACGATCATCGTCAACGGCCTGTCGGCGGTCTTGTTCCCCACCCACTACGGCCGGCCAAACCTGACCGACGAAAGCATCGACTACTTTGTCGGCGATACGCTCAACACCACTTTGAACCGCCTGACCGAGCAGGTTAGGCGCGGCTTGCAGTTTTCGTGCGAGGAGGCGATCGTTGACGAGGAAAAGCTGACGCGCTGCGCGCACGCCATCACGCGCGAGTTCGCGGCGGGGTTGCCCGCCATCCGCGCGCTGGTGGTTTCCGACGTGCAGGCGGCGTTTTCCGGCGACCCGGCGGCGACGTCGGTGGCGGAGATCATGCTGTGCTATCCCGGCACGATCGCGATCCTGTATTATCGTTTGGCGCATAGCCTGCATCGCCTCGGGTCGCCGTTCCTGGCGCGCCTGATCTCCGATATCGGCCATTCGCTGACCGGCATCGACATCCATCCGGGTGCGCAGATCGGCGGCAGCTTCTTCATCGACCACGGCACCGGCGTGGTGATCGGCGAGACGGCCATCATCGGCCAGCGCGTGCGCCTCTACCAGCATGTGACCCTGGGCGCCAAGCGCTTCCCGGCCGACGACAAGGGCATGCTGATCAAGGGCGTGCCGCGCCATCCGGTGGTGGAGGACGACGTGGTGATCTACGCCGGCGCGACGATCTTGGGCCGCATCACCATCGGCGCCGGTTCCACCATCGGCGGCAATGTGTGGCTCACGCAGAGCGTACCGGCGGGCAGCAATGTCTCGCAGGCTCAGATGCGCAACGACTAAACCCCGCCCCCTTTTAGCGATACGCCGGAGCTACCACTTAGGGGTCGTACCCGTCGGGTACGACCCCGCTTGGCATTGCGGGTTAAGCAGCTGATTTTAAGGGCGCCGCGTCAATTCGGACCTGCCGGCCCACGTGCGTCGGCGCCAGTCGCGGCCCCTGTCCGAACACCTGTTCGCGCAGGGTGCCTTGCGTGTATTCCTTGCGATAGCGTCCGCGCCGCTGCAATTCCGGCACGATCAGCTCCACCACGTCGCGCATGCTTTCGTGGGCGACCGCGAAGGCCAGATTGAAACCGTCGATTCCTGTCTCGTCCTGCCATGCTTCCAGTTGATCGGCCACCTGCGCCGGATCGCCGACCAGCACCGGCCCACGTCCGCCAAGGCCGATGAACTCCGCCGCCTCGCGCACCGTCCACTTGCGGTTCGGGTCCGCCTGGCTGAATGACGCCAGCGCCGAGCGTCCGGCGTCCGAGTCGATGTATTCGATGGTCGCGTCGAGCGGATAGCGGGCGAAGTCCACGCCGGTCCAGCCGGAGAGTAGCGCCAACGCCGCCTCGATATCGATATGCCCACGGTATTCTTCGTGCTTGGCCCGCGCAAGCGCTTCGGTTGGCGCGGTGACGATCAGCGCCTGCGCGTAAATTTTCAGCTCATCGCCGTCGCGTCCCGCCGCCCGCACGGCCGCCCGCAGATCGTCGGCATACTTTTTCACCACCTGCTTGCTGGGACCACTGACGAAGGTGCACTCCGCGTGCTTGGCCGCGAACGCCGTGCCGCGCGGCGAGGTGCCGGCCTGGTACAGCAGCGGCGTGCGCTGCGGCGATGGCTCGCACAGATGAAACCCCGGCACCTGGTAGTGCCGTCCCGCGTGGTTGATCGGGTGTACACGCGATGGCTCCGCGTACACGCCGCGCTGTTTGTCGTTGACGACCGCGTCGTCGTCCCAGCTCTTCTCCCACAACTTGTAGACGACATCCATATATTCGTCCGCCAGATCGTAACGCTCGTCATGGCCCAATTGCTGGTTCAGTCCCAGGTTGCGGGCCGCGCTATCCAGATAGCCGGTGACGATATTCCAGCCGATACGGCCGCGCGTCAGGTGGTCGAGCGTCGAAATGCGGCGCGCAAAGGTGTATGGATGCTCGTACGTCAGTGCGCACGTCACGCCGAAGCCCAGGTGTGTGGTGGCCTGCGCCATCAGCGGCACCAGCGCCAGTGGATCGTTCAGCGGCGCCTGCACGCCGTGGCGCAGGGCCGCGTCGGCGCTGCCCTGATACACATCGTAAGCGCCCAGCACATCGGCCAGGAAGACCGCATCGAAGCGGCCAGCCTCCAGCAACCGCGCCAGTTCGGTCCAGTGGTCTGGATCGGTGTAGCGGTGGCCGTTGTCGCGCGGATGCGTCCACAGCCCCGGCGACTGGTGGCTCACCGTGTGCATCTGGAAGGCGTTGAAGCGTATCGGCTTGCCCATTATTTTCCGGAGGCGGGCTTGCCGCCGGCTTCCAGCGCCAGTTGGTAGTCGGTCTTGGCGTAGTCGGCGAAGTGCTTCTTGGTCACCTCCAGGAACTCGCGCGAGCGGTAGGCGGCCGCGATGTCCTTGGCGAACTGCTTGTCCTTGTCGGCGGTGCGCACCGCCACCAGATTGGCGTAGTTGGGCGAGATTTTCTCGGTCGTCAGCGCGTCCTTCAGCTTCAGGCCGGACGCCAGCGCGTAGTTCCCGTTGACGAAGGAGTAGTCGGTGTCTTGCAGCGAGCGTGGCAACTGCGCCGCTTCCAGCGGTATCAGCTTGATTTTCTTGATGTTGGCGGCGATGTCCTTTTCCGATGCCCGCACCGGATCGTATTTGTCGCGCAGCTTGATCCAGCCCAGTTGATCCAGCAGCACCAGCGCGCGCGCCTGGTTGGTCGGGTCGTTCGGTAGCGCCACGGTGGTGCCTTCCTTCACATCGTTGAGCGTCTTGTGCTTTTTGCTGTAGATGGCGATGGGGGCGGTGGGCACCTTCACCAATTCGCTCAGTTGCAGCTTGTGCTCCGTCGAGAACTTGGTCAGATAGATAATGTGCTGGAAAATGTTGGCGTCCAGCGAACCCTCGGCGAGCGCGAAGTTGGGCTGGATGTAGTCGTTGAACTCCACCAGCTTGACCTTGTAGCCCTGTTTTTCCAGGATAGGCTTGATTCCCAGCTTGACCTGGTCGGCGTATGGACCCGCGCTGGTGCCGATGACCAGTTCCTTCGGATCCTTGGCGTTGGCGATGGTGTTGGCGCCGGCGGCGATGAGCAGGGCTGCCAGCAGCAGTTGACGGCGATTTGGGGTTTTCATATTGTTTTCCTCTAGCGTTTATCGATACGTTTGGCGATGCGGTTGCCGGTGAACTGGATCAGTTGCACCATGACGATCAGGATGGCGACAGTGGCGACCATGATGTCGGTCTCGAAGCGGTAATAGCCGTAGCGGATCGCCAGGTCGCCGATGCCGCCGCCGCCCACCACGCCGGCCACGGCGGAATAGGACAGGAAGCTGATCGACAGCACTGTCAGCGCCAGAACGAGCCCGGAGCGCGCTTCGACCAGCAGCACCCGCAGTACGATCTGCAGTTCGGATGCGCCCATCGCGTGCGCCGCTTCGACGACGCCACGCGGCACTTCGCGCAGGTTCTGCTCCACCATGCGCGCGAAGTAGGGGATGGCTGCGAACGACAGCGGCACGGCGGCCGCCAGCGGTCCGATCGAGGTGCCGGCGATGATGCGAGTGAACGGCACCAGCGCCACCAGCAGGATAATGAAGGGGAAGGAGCGCACCGTGTTGACGAACCATCCAAGCACCAGCGCGGCGGGACGGTTTTGCAGCGATTGGCCGTCGGCGACCAGGAACAGCAGGATGCCGAGCGGGCCGCCGATCAACACCGCCGCCGTCAGGCCGATGCCCAGCATAGTCAGGGTTTGGCCCAGGGCGGTCCACATTTCGGGCAGCATGGCGATGACGTTGACCGCCGAAACGCTGAGGGAGCTGATTGACTCAAACATGGGCGCTCTCCCGATTGGCCGCGGAGGTGCGCGAGGCGGCATCTGCGATGCCCAAGGTGGCCGCGCCATGCTGCGCCAGCTCGCGGCCCAGCGCCGTTTTGCGCGGAACCGTCAGGCTGGCCGCGTCGTCCAGCGCGAATTGTTCGGCGATGGCGCCGTCCTCGATGACGGCGACGCGGTTGCAGATTTCGCCGATCACTGAGAGCTCGTGACTGACGATCACGATGGTGACGCCGAGCCGGTGGTTGATGTCGCGAAGCGTGGCGAGCAGGGCGCGCGTGGTTTCGGCGTCCAGCGCGGAAGTCGGCTCGTCGCACAGTAATACGGCCGGTCCGCTGGCCAGCGCGCGCGCGATGGCGACGCGTTGTTTCTGGCCGCCGGAAAGCTGCGCCGGATAGCTGCCGGACTTACCGCCCAGTTCGACCAGCTCCAGGCATTGGTTGACGCGCGCGGTGATGCGATCGGCCGTCAGACCGCCGTGGATGCGCAAGGGGAAGGCGACGTTGTCGAACACGTTGGCGTTTTGCAGCAGATTAAACTGCTGGAAGATCATGCCGATGTTGCGGCGGGCGTCGCGCAGATCGCGTTTGTTCAAGGACGTCAGTTCGCGGCCATCGACTTCGATCAGGCCCTGGTCCGGGCGCTCGAGCAGGTTGATAAGACGCAGCAGCGTGGATTTACCGGCGCCGCTCTTGCCGATCAGGCCAAAGATGTCGCCCTGGTCGACCGCCAACGAAACGTCGCGCACGGCGTGGAACGCGCCGCCGCCGGGCAGCGGGAATGTTTTATCCGCATGGGTAATGTTAATCAATGGAGTCGTCATCGGAAGTTTGTATTGGTTTTGTGATGCCACGTAGGGCGGATTAGGCGGAACGCCGTAATCGGCCAATGCATGCGTCACCGGCGGCTCATGGATGGCCGATTACGCTGCGCTAATCCGCCCTACGTGTTTTAGATAGTCGGTTAATTTAGTGGCATCAGGAATAAGCGGTGGGTTCGGGCACGGTGCCATCGAGCGCGTAGCGTCCGAGATCGCGGATTTTGTAGTCGACCGGGTCGTGCAGCGTGTGTACGCGGACGTTGCGCCAGAATCTGTCGTAGCCATAGCGGGCGGAGGTCGAGCGCGCGCCGGTCAGTTCGAACATCTGGTTGCTGACGTCGATGCCAGCGGTGTGGGCCAGCACCTTGGCCTCGGCCACGGCGACGGCCAGTTCGCCGCGCTGGCGTGCGGTGACCGCGCTACCAAGCCTGAACAACCGGTCCAACTCCTGCGCCGCGTGGTCGGCCAGTACGGCGGCGGGGCGCAGCTTGAGCCACAATTGGCCGAAGCGGTGTTGTATCAGCGGATCGGCGGCGGCCGATGCCGCGCCGGAGGCGAACCATGGCCGCGCCTCGCTCAACGTGTAGGCGCGCGCCGCCTCGAAGGCGCCTTCGCCGATGCCGAGATAGAGATTGGCCATGATCAGCTGCGCGATCTGTGAGCGCAACGTCGCCCGCGCGGTCGGCGTATGTCCCGGCGCCTGCAGCACTTGCGTCGACGGCAGCGCGACCTGGTTGAAGTGGACATTGCCGCTGTCGGTCTGGCGCTGGCCGAAGGCATCCCAGTCGGCTTGCACGGACACGCCTTCCTGGCGCGTCGGCAGCACGCCGATCAAGGCGGTTTCGGTTTCCGCATGCCAGGCCGAGATGGTGAGCCAGTCGGAGCCCACGGAGCCGGACGAAAAACTCTTGACGCCATCGAGCACGAAGCCATAGTCGGCTTCCACCGCCGTGGTGCGGCGATCCAGCGGGTTAAGGGCGTTACCCCAGAACAGATTCTGTTCCACGGTCTGCGTGAGGAATCGGCGCTGCTGCTGCGGCGTGCCGTATAAATCGACGCCCGCCAATTGCAGATAGTGGAAGCCGAGGACGTGTGCCAGCGCGCTGTCGGCACGGGCCACGATGCGTATCACCTGGTAGACCGTCGGCCAATCCGCGCCCTGGCCGCCGAAGGCGGTGGGGATCGACAGCGTGAGCAGGCCCGATTCGCGTATCCATTCGCGCTCCTGCGCCGCATGGCCGCCCGCCTGGTCGCGGGCGTTGGCTGTTTCCGCAAGGCGTTTCGCCAGATCGGTGGCGACGTCCAGCGGATCCGTTGCCGCGTCCTGTGTTGGATGCGACGCCGTTTTGAGTAAAGCTTTAGACATGGTATGTCCGTTTAAGGGTATCGGTGCCGTCAGTATTGCACCCGCGCCCTTAAGCCGTACACGAAGAAATCCGGCTTTCCTTATGCGGAAAATTGTCGACGAGTTTCGTCAGGAGGTCAACTGCCCTGGGACATCCAGCACGCGCGGCAGATGGCCGGTGTACTCCAGGAACCGTTCCAAGGTTTCGTGTGTCATGGAAACCGTGGCCGTGTTCCGCAGCGGATGCGCCTGGACGGCGGCAGCGTCCCACACCGCCTGGTCGATCACCGCTTCCACCGCGCCTTCGCTGTCGTTGATCAGTGCGAGGATGCTGACCGACCCCGGCGCGATGCCCAAATGTTTCATTAGCCGCTCCGGCGAGGCCATGCCCAGTTTTGTCGATGGCAGCACGCGGGCCAACTCCGACAGGTCGATACGCTTATTGAATGGCACGATGATCAGGAAGTGCCTCTTTCCGCCGCCATCGCGCGCAAAGATATTCTTGGTCATCAGCCCGGGCATCGACGGCGCGGCGGCAAGCGCCTCCTCGATGGTATGTACCGCAGGGTGCTCGGCAAGATGGTAGGCGATGTCGGTTTGGTCCAGCCAGTGAAGAAGTGTTCTTTCCATTTCAGGTCCTGAAGCGATGTTTTAGATGGGGGTGGAAGAATTTCAATTTACCTTATTTGGAAAAATCATGGAACGTAATCCGAATATGAAAGCGTAAAACTATTCGTTTTGATTTCAAAGGTGCGGATTTATTCTGGTCGCCACAACATCAATGGGGACCAGAGCATGAGCATTCTTCTTCTAGGCGGCAGCCCTGCGGCGACATCGAGCACCGGCCGTTTGCTGGATCATGTCGGCGAAAAGCTGGCCTTACACGGCCATCGCTATACCAAACTGCAGGTGCGGGATTTGCCGCCGCAGGCGCTGCTGCACGCCGATACGTCGGACCTGGCGATCAAGCGCGCGCTGGCGGCGGTGGCCGCCGCCGACGCCGTGGTGATCGCCACCCCGGTCTATAAAGCTTCGTTCACCGGCATACTGAAGGCATTCCTCGATCTGCTGCCGCAGGACGGCCTGGCCGGAAAACTGGTGCTGCCGCTGGCGACCGGCGGCAGCCAGTCGCACATGCTGGCGCTGGATTACGCGCTGCGCCCCGTGCTGCACGCGCTCGATGCGCGCCACGTGCTGACCAGCGTCTACGCCACCTCGCAGCAGATGGTGTGGGTCGAAGGTTCCGGCCTGGCGCTGGATCAGGCGATTTCGTGGCGTGTGCAGGCCGGTGTCGAGGCATTGGCGGCCGGATTGAACGCCCTGAGTGGCCGCATCGGCGACAGCTATGTGGTACAGGCGGAACCTGTGCGCCTCGCGAGCTAAGTTAATTTTCAAGGAAGAATTCATGAGCATCGAACAAAAACGCGCCGCGCGTCGCTACACATTGGGTCTGTTGTTCGCCGCCGGCGTGCTGGCTGCTGGAGCACCGACCATCGCGGCCGCGCAGGCCAAGCCGGAGGCGCAGACTCTCCGCATCGGCTATCAGAAATACGGCACCCTGACCCTGCTGAAAGGGCGCGGCACCCTGGAGCAGCGCCTGGCGACCAAGAACATCACCGTCAAATGGACCGAATTTCCCGCCGGGCCGCAGCTGCTGGAAGGCCTGAATGTCGGCAGCGTCGATTTCGGCACCGTCGGCGAAGCGCCGCCGATCTTCGCGCAGGCGGCCGGCGCCAACCTGGTTTATGTCGGCAACGAGCCGCCGTCGCCGGCCAGCGAGGCGATCGTCGTGCCTAAGGATTCCAAGATCCGCAACCTGGCCGACCTGAAAGGCAAGAAGGTTGTACTGAACAAGGGCTCGAACGTACATTACCTGCTGGTCAAGGCGCTGGAGAAGGCGGGCATCGGCTACAAGGAGATCGATATCGTCTTCCTGCCGCCGGCCGACGCGCGCGCCGCCTTTGAGCGCGGCAGTGTCGATGCGTGGGCGATCTGGGACCCGTTCCTGGCCGCCGCCGAGAAGCAGCTGGGCGCGCGCGTTCTGGCCGATGGCAAAGGCCTGGTCGCCAACCACCAGTTCTATCTGGCCGCGCGTCCGTATGCGGAGAAGAACCAGGAAGTGGTCCGCATCGTACTCGAGGAAATCGCCAAGGTCGACGAGTGGGGTGCGAAGAATCCGAAGGAAGTCGCCACCATCCTGTCCGCGCAAACCGGGCTCGATACGGAAGTGGTGGCGCTGGCCGCGTCCCGCTACGCCTACGGCGTCAAGCCAATCACCGCTGACGTGCTGCAACAGCAGCAAAAGCTGGCCGACGCCTTCTCTAATCTCAAATTGATCCCGAAACCGATCGTGGTCAAGGACGCACAACTGCCGGCCAAACAGCTGGCGGCGCAATAAAGGAACATCATGTCACTGAATATCTTCTGGTTTATCCCGACCCATGGCGACAGCCGTTATCTTGGTACTTCGAAGGGCGCGCGTCCGGTCGATGCCGACTATCTGAAACAGTGCGCGGTCGCCGCCGACACGCTGGGTTACGACGGCGTGCTGCTGCCGACCGGCCGCTCCTGCGAGGACGCCTGGGTGGTCGCCTCTTCGCTGATCAGCGTCACGCAAAAGCTCAAGTTCCTGGTCGCCATCCGCCCCGGATTGACCACACCCGGTCTGGCGGTGCGCATGGCCGCCACCTTCGACCGTTTGTCCAACGGCCGGTTGTTGATCAACGTCGTCACCGGCGGCGACCAGGGCGAGTTGGAGGCGGACGGCCTTTACGCCGACCACGCCAAACGCTATGAGATCTCGGATGAATTCATCCGCGTCTGGCGCGCGTCGCTGGCGGGCGAGGGCGGCGACGCCGGCTACGATTTCGAGGGCAAGCATATCAAGGTCAAAGGCGCCAAGACGCTGTATCCGGCGGTGCAGATGCCGTATCCGCCGCTGTACTTCGGCGGCTCTTCGGAACCTGCGCACGAGCTGGCGGCCGAACAGATGGACGTCTACCTGACCTGGGGCGAGCCGCCGGCCGCCGTGGCCGAAAAGATCGCCGACATCCGTGCGCGCGCCGCCAAGCATGGCCGCACCGTGAAGTTCGGCATCCGCCTGCACGTGATCGTCCGCGAAACCAACGAGGCCGCGTGGCGCGCGGCCGACGAGTTGATCAGCCATCTGGACGACGACATCATCGCCAAGGCGCAGGCGGCGTTCGGCAAAATGGATTCGGTTGGGCAGCAGCGTATGGCCGCCCTGCACGGCGGCCGCCGCGACAAGCTGGAAGTCTCTCCCAACCTGTGGGCCGGCGTGGGCCTGGTGCGCGGCGGCGCCGGCACGGCGCTGGTCGGCGATCCCGAAACGGTGGTCGCGCGCATCCAGGAATACGCCGATCTGGGAATCGACACCTTCATCTTCTCCGGCTATCCGCACCTGGAGGAGTCCTACCGCTTCGCCGAATTGGTCTTCCCATTGCTGGGCAAAGGCAAGGCGGTGGGCGAGCAATCCCTGAGCGGTCCGTTCGGCGAAGTGATGGCCAGCGATATCGTGCCGAAGAAGGCGGCTTGAGATGGCGGCCGTCTTACCCCAACCTTTGGTCAGAAGTACCCGCAAGCCGGCCCGTAAAAGTGCGGGCGGACGGCCGCAGAGCAGCGCGTTCGCGCCATGGATACTGCCGGTGCTGCTGATCGCCGGCTGGCAGGCGGCCTCGCAACTGGGCTGGCTCTCGAGCCGCATCCTGCCGGAGCCGTGGGCCGTGGCCAAGGCCTTCTGGACGCTCGCGGTATCGGGCGAATTGTGGGTGCACCTTCGCACCAGCCTGTGGCGGGCCATCAGCGGCTTTGCCATCGGCGCCGGACTCGGTCTGGCGCTTGGCCTGCTGACGGGGAGCTTCCGCCGCGCTGAAACGCTGCTCGACACCACCTTGCAAATGGTGCGCAACATCCCGGCGCTGGCGTTGATACCGCTGGTGATCCTGTGGTTCGGCATCGACGAAACGGCCAAGTTGTTCCTGCTGGCGGTGGGCGTATTCTTCCCGGTGTATTTGAACACCTTCCACGGCATCCGTTCGGCCGACCAGGGCTTGATCGAGATGGCGCGCAGCTATGGCCTGTCCGGCTGGCCGCTGTACCGCGACGTGATCCTGCCGGCCGCGCTGCCGTCGATCCTTGTCGGTGTGCGGTTTTCGCTGGGTCTCGTATGGGTGCTGCTGATTGTGGCGGAGACGATTTCCGCGCAAGCAGGCATCGGCTACATGACGATGAACGCCCGCGAGTTCCTGCAAACGGATGTGGTGCTTGTCGGGATACTGTTATATGCGTTGTTGGGCAAGGCGGCCGACCTGCTGTCGCGCGGCCTGGAAAAGCGCTTCCTGCGCTGGAATCCCGCCTACCGCTGATTTGATGGAGTAAATGAGATGAACATTTCGACCGCATTATTCGACGTCCCGGGTCTGTCCAGGGCGAGCAAGCAAAGCACGCCGCCACCGGCGCCGGCCAAGCGCCAGGGCGTGTCGCTGGCGCTGGACGGTTTGAGCAAATCCTTCGGCGAGCGTGAAGTGTTGAAGGATGTTCGGCTGGAGCTGCATCCCGGCGAGTTTGTCGCCGTGGTGGGGCGCAGCGGCTGCGGTAAAAGCACCTTGCTGCGGGCGATCGCCGGGTTGGAGACGGCCGACGAGGGCAGTATCGCGATCGGCAAGGGAGCCATCGGGGCCAGCATCCGCATCATGTTCCAGGAGGCGCGTCTGCTGCCGTGGAAGACGGTGCTGGAGAATGTGGCGCTTGGGTTGCCGCGCTCTTTGAACGCGGCGGCGGCGACCTTGTCGACGGTGGGGCTGGCCGAACGCGCCGACGACTGGCCGGCGGAGCTGTCTGGCGGACAGCGGCAGCGCGTGGCGCTGGCGCGGGCGTTGCTGCATGAGCCGCAGTTGCTGCTGCTCGATGAGCCGCTCGGCGCGCTGGATGCGTTGACGCGCATCGAGATGCAGCAACTGATCGAGGCGTTGTGGTTGCAGCGCGGGTTCACGGCAGTACTGGTGACGCACGATGTGCAGGAGGCGCTGGCCCTGGCCGATCGCGTGGTGCTGATCGAGGATGGGCGCATCACGCTGGATTTGAAGGTGGATTTGCCGCGTCCACGGGCGAGGGGGAATGCGGCCTTCGCGGCGCTTGAGCAGCGGTTGTTGGGTAGTATCCTGCATCATCCTTCCGCGCAGGCGGCGGCATAACTCTGGAGACACGTAGGGCGGATTAGGCGGAACGCCGTAATCCGCCATTTACGAGCCGCCGACGGAACATGGCGGATTACGCTTCGCTAATCCGCCCTACGTATCCCCTCGAGGGAGCGCAAGACTCCACACGATTTCACGCCATTCCACGATACCCCGGAGACCAGTCTCCTACTCCGCCTTTTGGCCGATTCGCCTCCCTCCAAACTCCGCTATGATCGATTTTATCGATAGTAACGCGGTAAATTTTTCGTTTTACAACTTTAGATGTCGCGAGCATAATCGTTCGCACTCGAGAACATTAACGGGCTGACAAAACCGGCCCCGTCCTGCTCTCATCCGTATGTCAACATTCTGGAGTTCTACAATGAAAAAAATCTTTGCCCTGCTCGTCGCCGCTGGTATCTCGATGTCCGCCGTGGCCGCACCGGAGACGTTCTCGTCCGATGCCAACCACACCTTCTCGAGCTTCACGTATAGCCACTTCGGCTACTCGCTGCAGACGAGCCGCTTCAACAACACCAGCGCCAAGATCACGATCGACCGCGCCGCCAAGACCGGCTCGGTGGAAGCGACCATCGACACCAAATCGGTCGATACCGGCTCGAAACTGTTCGACCAGCACATCCAGGGCGAGGATTTCCTCGACACCGCCAAGTTCCCGACCATCACCTACAAGTCGACCAAGGTCAACTTCAAGGGCGACGCTCCGTCGACCATCGAAGGCAACCTGACCGTCAAGGGCGTCACCAAGCCGGTGACCCTGACCGTGACCGGCTTCAAGTGCATGGATCACCCGATGATGAAGAAGATGGCTTGCGGCGCCAACGCCACCGCCACCATCAAGCGTACCGAATTTAACGCAGGCAAATACGCACCGAACGTCGGCGACGACGTAACCCTGACCTTCGCGGTCGAAGCCATCAAGGACTAATCGAACCGGGCTCGCTCGATTCGTTGGCCTGTGATGTGGGCCGGCGCGGTATTCGTTCCGCGCCGGCCCATTATTTTTTAGGAGTAGTACGATGAAATTGAAGCAGCTCGCTTTTGCAGTCACCCTGATCCACGCCGCCGGCCTGTCCACCCTGGCGCAGGCGGCCACGGATCTGATCATCACCAATGGCAAGATCGCGACGATGACGAAAGAGGGCGCCTTCGCCCAGGCGCTGGCCATCAAGGACGGCAAGATCGAGGCCGTCGGCAGCAATGCCAGCATCCTCAAACTCAAATCGGCCAACACCCAGTTGATCGACGCCGGCGGCAAGACCGTCATTCCCGGCCTTAACGATTCCCACCTGCACATCATCCGTGAGGGCCTGAACTACAACGCCGAGCTGCGCTGGGACGGCGTGACATCGCTGAAGAAGGCGCTGCAAATGCTCAAGGAGCAGGCCGCGCGCACGCCGGACGGCGCCTGGGTCAAGGTCGTGGGCGGCTGGAACGAATTCCAGTTCGAGGAAAAGCGCCTGCCGACCCTGGCGGAAATCAACGAGGCGGTGCCGGACAAGCCGGTGTTCCTGCTGTACCTGTATGGCCTGGGCTTCCTCAACCAGAAGGGTATCACCACCCTCGGCTACAACGCCGACACCAAGTACAAGGACGGCGTGGTCGAACTGGGCGCGGACGGCAAGCCCACCGGCCTGCTGATCGCCAAGCCGAACGCAATGATCCTGTACACCACGCTGGCCAAGACCAACGTGCTGCCGCGCGAGCAACAGATCAATTCCACACAGCAGTACTACAACGAACTGAACCGCCTTGGCGTGACCAGCGCCATCGATGCCGGCGGCGGTGGGCAGGCGTATCCGGACGATTACGCGGTCAGCCTGGAGCTGGCCAAGAACGGCAAGTTGACGGTGCGCACATCCTATTACCTGTTCGCGCAAAAGCCGGGCAAGGAGCTGGAGGACTACCAGCGCTGGCTGACGCAGACCAAGCCGGACAAGAATGATCACCTGTTCTACGCCAATGGTTACAACACCGAGGGCGGTGGCGAGAACCTGGTGTGGAGCGCGGCCGACTTCGAGAACTTCCTGGAGCCGCGTCCGGAGATGCCGGCGCACATGGAGAGCGAACTGGAACCGGTGCTGCGCCTGCTGATCAAGAACCGCTGGCCGTTCCGCATCCATGCGACCTATGACGAGAGCATCGACCGCGATCTGGCCGTGATCGAAAAGGTCAACAAGGATACGCCGCTGAACGGTCTGCGCTGGTTCTTCGACCATGCCGAAACCATCAGCGACAAGCAATTGGCGCGCGTGAAGGCGCTGGGCGGCGGTATCGCCGTGCAGAACCGCATGTACTTCCAGGGCGAGCTGTACTGGAAGCAGTACGGCGCGCAAACCCGTCAGATGCCGCCGATCAAGAAGATGCTGGAGATGAAAATTCCGGTGGGGTTGGGCACGGACGGCACGCGCGTCAGCAGCTACGGGCCGTGGCCGTCGATCTACTGGGCGGTGACAGGCAAGACGGCGGGTGGTCTGAGTCTGTGGCAGCCGGGTGACGTGCTGAGCCGTTATCAGGCGCTCAAGCTGATGACGCAGGGCAGTGCGTGGATGAGTGGCGAAGAGAAACTCAAGGGCACGCTGGCCAAGGGCCAGTACGCCGATGTAGTGATCTTGCCGCAGGATTATTTCTCGATGGATGTCGAGAAGATCAAGAACCTGGAGAGCAGCCTGACCATCGTCAACGGCAAGGTGGTGTACGCCGCGCCGGAGTACAAGCAATTGGCGCCAGCCATGCCCGAGGTGCAGCCGGAGTGGAGCCCTGTCAAGTATTACGGCGGGTACCAGAACAAATAACCCGTTAGTCGAACTTGGAGCCACCGTAGAGATACATGGAGCGGATCAGCTGTACTGGTTCAGACTTGAGCTGGCACAGCTGCCCCACGACCGGCCGCTTCCGCCCCAAGCGGACGTTTTGAAGCAAACTCGTCATGTCCGATCGGCGCTTGCCGATCCCATCAGCAATTTCAGCGCGCCATACCCCAAACCCACAAAAATCGTCGTGAGCAGAGTCATACCCAGGCACTGAACGCCAAGCGACACCGGGTTGGATGACCACGATTGACAGCGGTACCGAGGTCTGCATATCTCGCCTTCGACAACAATCGCATACAGATCTTTTCCAACCCAAACCGCAAGCGCGATAGATGCCAATAACACAACAACCGACACTACCGCAGGCATGCCGGATGGGACTGGCTGATCCCCCGGCGTCGATCGCGACGGAGCGTTAGCGCTCGGATTGGCTGGCTTGGGCGTGGACAAGCGATTTCGGTGCTTCTTTCTGGACATAATCTAGATGGGAACTTGCTCATGCGAAAGGTTCGCGCTTTGTCACTGCGGGGCAAAAGTCGTCCCGAAGCAGCCGTTACTATAACGGTCAGGTGAGCGGAATAACAACAATAAGACCGGTCGCATCACCTATAAAAACAGGAACTGCTTCGGCCGGGCAGAGATGGGCGCGCGACAATTCCCCTCATATTCTCGCACGCCGCCTCAGCGGCCGGCAGTTTTCACCCGAATAATTGATGAAACGAGGGCGGCGTGGTACTTTATTGAAAGTCAGTATCCGGTCATATGTGGCAACTGCCAAGTTTTTCGGAGAGATCATGGCTATGACACCAGCTGCCCATCATCCAGTAGACCAGTCCTCGCTGCATGAACTGGTCAAGAACTTACGCTGTCGTGCCGAAAATCTGGAGTTGCTCGATAAGCTGGTGTCATCCCTCAAGCAGGAAGTCGAACAGCATCATCATCTAGCAGACTCTTTAAAGCATAGTTTGCAGTTGGTTCAGCAAGTAGTAGAAGAGCGCGAAGCTTTCTTCAATCTGTCGTTGGACATGCTGTGCATCGCCACGACCAGCGGACATTTTCATCGAGTCAATCAGGCATTCGAGCATACACTCGGGTATGCGCAAGGTGAATTGTTGTCCCGAAGTTTCTTTGACTTGGTGCATCCTGACGACGTTCAAAAGACCCAGCAAGAAGTGCAAAAGCTGCGGACGGGCATCGATACCATCAGCTTTGACAATCGCTATCGACACAAGAATGGCGAATATCGCTGGTTAAACTGGACCACACCGGCACCGGCCCCTGGATCTCAATTCCTCTACGCCGTGGCGCGGGATATCACTGTGCAGCGTCAACGCGATGAGCGTACGCTGTTTTTGGCATCGCATGATGACCTGACCGGCTTGGCCAATCGCTGGCGCTTTAACGAAGAACTGGAAGCGAGCTTCGCCAGGCTGAGGCGCGATGCGAGCAGAACGTTCGCGGTGCTGGTGCTGGATCTGGATAAGTTCAAGCCCATCAATGACACCAATGGTCACCAGGCTGGCGATCTCGTGTTGCGAACGGTCGGCGACCGTCTCAGCGCGATCAAAAGAGAAACGGATATTCTATGTCGCTTGGGCGGTGATGAATTTGCGTTGCTTTCGCCCGATGCCGACGTGGGCGAAGTTCATTTGATCGCCGAACGAATGCGCGCGGAAGTACTGCGCCCCATCAACATAGGCGACGTCGAGGTGGCCGTTGATGTCAGTATCGGTGTCGCCATGGCCACGCAACATTCCGGAGCGGCGAAGGATGTTCTCAAAATGGCCGATGACGCCATGTATGTGAACAAGCGCAGCAAGGCAGAAAGTGGCGTAGCGGCGAACGCTGGTACGAATGACAAACCCTGAGAATGTTAGGGTTGGCCAGCGCCCGCGCGTCGGCGATGAAGGCCTGCTAACTCACACCAGTCCATACCATCCGAGCGCTGCGCCCGCACCCAGCAGCCACAGCAAATGCAGCTTGGTGCGCCAGATGATGACACCAGCGACCACCGACAACAGCCACAACGGCCAGTCGGTGGTCCAGTCGCTGTTGGCGCTGCCCAAGATGATCCCCACGGACACCATCAATCCCACCACCACCGGCGTCATGCCTTGCTTGAACGCCCGCACACCCAGCAGCTCGCGATTGCGATGCCCCCAGCGCGCCGCCAGATAAGTCAAGGTGGTGCTCGGCAGCAGAACGCCGAACATCGTTACCGCCACCCCGGCAAACGCCGCCGTATAGCTGCCGGCGTTCAACCCCACGTTCCAGCCCATCAACGCGACGAATAGCACGTTCGGCCCCGGCGCGGCCTGGGCGATGGCGATCGAGTCGTTGAATTGCGATTGCGTCAGCCAATGGTGCTCCTCGACCAGAAACCGGTGCATCTCCGACGTGGTCGAAATCGCGCCGCCGATCGATAGCAGCGACAACAGCATGTAATGGCCGAACAGGTTCAGCCAGTCGCTGAAGCTTAAAACGATATGGATAGGCGCCGCGCTCATGGCAACTTTGCTTTCATGGTGCGGTAGGTCAAGGTGACGGCGATGCTGCCGAGGATCAGCAAGGTGTAGGCCAGCGGCAAGCGCATGACCACGACAAAGCCGACGCACAGCACGGCGATCAGTCCAGTGAGCCACATCGGCAGCGGATGCTTGCGCAGCGCCGAGGCCAGTTTCACGCCGGTTGCGGCGATCATGCCCGCCGACACCGCCGCCATGCCGCGCAGCGCGCCGGCCACGCCCGGATGGTTGGCGTATTGCGCATGCAGCAGCGCCAGGCACAGCACGACCATCAGTGGCACCGTCAGCATGCCCGCCAGCGCCGTCATGGCGCCGCGCAGGCCGTAGTAGCGGCTGCCGATCATCAGCGACAGGTTGACGACGTTAGGACCCGGCATGATTTGGGCGACCGCCCAGTCCTCGACAAACTCTTCCTGCGTCAGCCAGCGCTTGCGCTCGACCATCTCGCGCTGAACGACCGCGAGCACGCCGCCGAAGCCTTGCAAGGCCAAGACGGTGAACGATAGGAACAAATCAAACAGCGAAGTGGGGCGGGCGCGCGGCGTCTCTGGAGTCATCCGTTTATTATCGCCCCGGTTATTGCCTTGTGTCTATTGCGTTCAGTACGAGCAATATTTTAATTTCGGAATGATAGGAACCTGACATTGACTTCGGGTCGCCGTCGCTCATACTCTCGTTGCACGTCACTTTGATCGGGATCAAATATCCCTCAACCTCTTGCAAAGGATCATGATGAACGCACTCCTATCCCCCCGCCTGGAATCCGTTCCTAAAGCAGATTTCAACCAGCAGCGACACGACGAACGAAGCAGCGCCGTCGTCGAACGTGGCATTACCGTGCAAGCGAGTTTTAACACCATTTGCGCGATCGAATACATGAAGTCCCACAACGTCGCCCCGCAAGTGATCGAACGGGTGCTGCTGCATCCGGAGCAACGTCGCAAGGAGCATCATTGACTCAGGGATGAACCAAGTTTGTGTTTAGTTATGCACACATCATGTTGACAAGAATTTTTTTAAAAGAATTTCGTGTAACAATCGATGTAACCGTAAGTCGTTGATTTCCAAGGGCTTTAATTTTGCCTTTTGGATGGGCAGTTTGTAGAAAACCGCGTCGTTACAGGCTTCCCGCATTGTCAATGGGGTGTTGTCCACATAGATATCCACAGAGGCTGTGGATATCCAAAAAAGTGCTTAACAATCCGTAACTTAGAGCGACTTTTTGAGCGGTTGCAAAACGCTGGCCACCACGATGTATGGCGTGGCCGGCTCTTCGAGCGCGCTGACCGTCACGCGCAGGCGCACCTCCTGGCCGTCGCGGCGCCAGGCGGTGACAACGTCGGTCCAGCTTTCCCTCTCCTTGACCGCTTGCAAAGCATCGGCCAACTGATCCTGCGGGTAGGGCGGCGGATGCAGCAGACGCAAGTCGGCGCCGATCAGCTCGTCGCGCGTGAACTGGAACACGCTGCTGAACTTGTCGTTGACCGTGGCGATTTTGCCGCGCCGGTTCAGGGTCATGATGATGGCGTGCTGGTCCACGGCGGCCAGCAGCCGGTGCGCATGATCCAGCTCCGTCTGCAGCGCCACCGTCTGCCGGTGCGCTTCCTCCAAACCATTGTAGGCGCGCAGCGAAGAGATCACCGTTGTGAACAGTTTGCGCGTGGTCAGGTCGGTCTTGCACCAAAAATCGTTGATGTCGTAGTCGAGGATGATGCTGTGCTCAAGCGCCTGTCCCGGCTGACCGGTGCGCAGCACGATGCGCACCAGCTGGTTATGCAGCGCGTCGCGGATCTGGCGCGCGACGTTGAGGCCGGCGTCGCTGGTTTCCATGATGACGTCCAGCAGCACCAGCGCGATGTCGGGCGTGTTGCGCAGGGTATTCAGGGCTTCCTCGCCGCTGTAGGCATGCAGGAAACTGAGCCGCCGTCCCAGGAAACACACATTACTGAGCGAGAACTTGGTGACCACGTGGACATCGACGTCGTCGTCCACGATCAGTACCCGCCATGGCGGTGGCGCCGACGACGCTCCCGCCTGCGGCGCGCCGATGGGTGCAACCTCGTCTTCTATCATCCAATCAGTGTCGTCATCATTCTGGTTCATGCATCAATCCCGAGGCGAGTCTAAGAAGGCCATGCGTACCTCCAGAGCCACACTATTCCTCACACGTACTTTTGTCAAAGGATTCCCCTGTACGTCGTGACATAGTTGTCTCCGACCCTACTTATGCACAGAAAAATATTTTTCAAGCAGCCTCAAAAAGCCTGGCCGTCAAAAAATTTGATGTTGTAAGTGATTGATTTTATTGGCTAAAAAATCTGCCTTCGGATTGGGCATTTTATTAAAACCCCCGCCGTTAAAGGCGTTATCGGCTGTCAAGTGGGGGTTATTCACAACCTTATCCACAGTTGGTGTGGATATCTGCGAAATCCGCTTTAAATACGCTGGCTTACCGCTGTTTCTTGAGAAACAGCGTAGGCCGCCCCCATCAACACCGCCCAGACCAGAACGGCATGCAGCGCCAGGGCGCCGCCGACGACTACGTCGGCCTGCTCGGCGGCCAGCGTCATGTAGGCCAGCAGGGCTATCGCCGGTGGCGTGCTGTAGGCTATCAGGCGCTGAGTGTGGTGAGGCGTACGCCTGGTCAGCATCCGGACCACCGTTCGGCCATCCGCCATCATCCATGTCAGCGCGCCGACCGTGAACAAAGCCCATCCCAGCATTTCAAAGCCCAGCAGGCCGACGACGTAAGCGAGCACCAATAAAATGCCGCTGAGCGGAAGAGGGCGGACTGCGGTGGCTGGCGTGGACTTTTTCATGATCATACTCGTTTGGCGGGGCAGGAGTTGTCAGAATACCGGCTCATGGCCTATTGGTATATTTTATTATATCTATGATTTTGATAGCAATTGCCATCGAGGGTGCCATGTGGCTGCCGGGAAAATCGCCTATGATGGCGCGTTGTTAATTTTTCTCTCGCTGTATGACTTTTATGTTGCTGTCGCTACGTCGGCTAATGGTGTTGTTTGTGTTCGCGTCGGCAAATGCGATGGCGCTCGATGGCAAAGTTCCCCTGGACGAGCTGCATCACGACATTTGGACCGGCAAGGATGGCGCCCCGGCCCAGGTGTCGTCGATGGCGCAGTCCACCGACGGCTGGTTGTGGATCGGCAGCGTCGACGGCTTTTACCGTTTTGACGGCATGCGCTTCCGGCGCTTCGAGGCCTTGAACGGCGAGACCGCGCCCAAGCGTCCGGTGACCGCGCTGACGGCGTTGCGCGACGGCGATCTGCTGATCGGCTATCTGTTCGGCGGGCTCAGCCGCCTGCATCGCGGCCATATCACCCATTACCCTGGCATGGTGGGCAAGGCGCCGATAGGGCCCGTGACGAGCGCAACGACCGATGAGCGCGGCGAACTGTGGGTCGCCACCACCAGCGCGCTGCTGCAGCTGCGTGGCGGCGCCTGGCACAACGTCGGTCCCGAACTGGGTTTGCCAGCTGGCGAGGTGTCCAACGTGGTCGCCGACCAGTACGGACAAGTCTGGGTCGCCGTCGGCCATTCGCTGTATGTCAAGCCGGCCGGCGCCAGGAGCTTCGAGCACGTGCAGCGCCAGGACGTGCACACCGTCAACCTGATCGAATCGCCGGATGGACGGTTGTGGCAGGACATGCACGACCGGCTGATTCCGGTGCCGGCCCAGCACAGTGGCCCGCTGAAACCGCGTCCGGCCTGGCTGGCGCAATCGCAGGGCCAGGAAAACGGCCTGTTCGACCGCGACGGCAATTTTTGGTCGCTGGCCTGTCCGGTCGGCGTCTGCCGGACCGATGGCGTGGGCGCCATGCCCAGCCGCCTGATGACCCCCAACGCCCGGCCTGGCCACAGGCTGGACCAGCCCTGGCAGCTCAGCAGCCTGACCGGCAACATCCTGTTCGAGGACCGGGATGGCAGCATCTGGATCGGCACCCAGGCCGGCGTGGAGCGGTTCCGCCACAACCGCCTGGCGCCGGTCAAGCTGGCCGGCGGCGGGCGCGCGTTCAAACTGGCGCGGGATGACTCCGGCCATGTACTGGCGCTGAGTCTGCCATCGGGGCAAGTGTGGCGCCTGCGGGCCGACGGCGCGCAAGCCATCGATGAACGCTTCCCGCCTGGCGATGTCGGCGCCATCGGCAACGCCCGCGACGGCGCCTTGCTGCTGGCCCGCCCGGACGCGATCGAGCGGCGCTATCCGGATCGTTCCGAGCGCATCGCCTATCCGCCCGACCCGCTCGACACCGGCGACCCTGTGGGCGTGGGACGGGTGTTCGACGATGGCGTCGGCTTGTGGGTGTCGATCTCGCGGCGCGGTATGTTCAGGCTGGTGGACGGCAAATGGACCAGCCAGGCCGATCTGGGCTTGCCGCCGGGCCGCTTCGTGGCCGATGCGGGCGCCGGCAAGGGAACGCTTTGGCTTTGCTACGATGACGGGACTATCGTGTATTTCGATAATGGCCGCTTCACGCGCTATCGCATGTCGGCCGATAACGATATCGGCCCGTCCACCCATTTGCACGTCGCCGGCGACGAAGTCGTGGCCGGCGGCATCGGCGGCCTGGCGGTGTTGCGCGGCGGCGCGTTCCATCGGTTGGTCGCCGCCGATCCCGATGTGCTTGCGGGTGTGACGGGCACCGTGGTGGGCGCCAACGGCGACCGCTGGCTCAACGGCAGCAAGGGCGTGGTCCACGTCAAGGCGGCCGACTGGAAGGCCGCAACGGCCGCGCCCGCGGTGCCGCTGAAATACGTGCTGTATGGCGTGCTGGACGGCTATCCCGGTTTTGCCGATACCAGCACCCGCCGGTCCACGGCCCTGGGCGACGTCGACGGCCAGCTATGGTTTGTCGGCGCCACCGGGATGGTCCGGCTGGATACCACCAAATCCTATCCGCCGCAGCATGCGCCGGAGGTGGTGGTCGAGACGCTGGTGGCCAAGGACAAGCGTTACCTGGACTTTTCGAAGACCGTGCGACTGGACTCGGGCACGACCTCGTTCCGCATCGAGTTCACCGCCCTGAGCTACAGCATGCCGGAGATGGTGCGTTTCCGCTACCAGCTCGAGGGCGTCGACGCCGACTGGCAGGAATCCGGCAGCCGGCGCGCCGTGTCGTACACCAACGTGGGACCGGGCGACTACCGCTTCCGCGTCGCCGCTGTCAACGAGGTGGGACAGTGGAACGAGCGGGACACGTCGATCGCGCTGACCATTGTGCCGACGTTTAGACAAACGCCGCTGTTCTACGGCCTGTGCGCGCTGGCGGCAGCCGGCTTGCTGTATCTGTTGTATCGGCTGTGGCTGCGGCAAGCGACGTTGCGCATCGCCGAGCGCATGGCCGAACGCGAACGCATCGCCCGCACCTTGCACGACACCTTTCTGCAAAGCGTGCAGGGGCTGGTGCTGGGCTTCCAGAACGCGATGAGCGCACTGCCGGGCGACTCGTCCACCCGCGCCAGGCTGGAGCGCATGCTGCTGCTGGCCGACCGTGTGATCGAGGAAGGGCGCGACGAGGTGCAGGACCTGCGTTCGAGCGCGATGAGCGACGGCGATCCCGTTCGCGGGCTCACGATCGTCGGCGAGGTGCTGCAGGAGAGCCACCACAGCGTCTTCAGCCTGCGCCGGGAGGGCGAGCCGGTGGACTTGACGGAAGAGGTGAGCTGCGAGGTCTACAGCATCGGCCGGGAGGCGCTGATGAACGCATTCCGCCACGCCGGCGCGAAATCGATCCAGGCGACCTTGAGCTACGGCGCCGACCGGTTTGTCCTGCAAGTGGCCGATGATGGCAAGGGCATTCCCGCCGAGATTCTGGCCAGCGGCAAGCGCGCCGGCCATTGGGGTTTGCCGGGCATGGCGGAGCGTGCCGCGCGCATCGGCGCCACGCTGGCGATCGACAGCCCATTGATCGGCACGCGCGTGACGCTGACAATTCCCGCCGCGCTGGCCTATGTCGGCCAGTCGCGGTGGAAGCGGCTCGTGCGGCGGTTGACGCGGCGCGGTTAAGCAAGCGCCGCCGCGCGGTGACGCTGAACGCGGCTAAGCGGCCGGCGCCGTGCCGATTGCGGCCAGCAGCTTGCGCACGGCGCCGTGCGCCATCACCACTTCCGGCGCGTCGTGCAGCAAGGCGTTGTACTTGGCGCGGAAGGCCATGTCGCCTTCCTCGGACGGGCCGATCAGCGCCTCCACCGCGCGGCGGAACACCAGCGCGTCGGCGGCGGCGATGGATTCGGGTTCGTCGAGCCGCTCATCCATCTGCGCCATCAGGCCGGACAGTTTTTGCAGCCAGGCGAAATGCGGATGGTTGGTCACCAGCTGCAACAGCTCGAGCGGACTGCCGACGGCGCCGAAGTACTGGGTTTCAATGTGCAGCAATTGCTTGTGCAGGTCGCGCAATCCGCGCGCCAGCGCGGTCAGCTGCGCGCGTTGCGCGGCGTCGTCCGGTGTGGTCATGTCAGGTCCGATATGTTGATGTTCAGCGGCCAGCTTAGCAGACTTGCCCCGTCGCCGGAGCCTACATTTAGATAGTGGTGTTCGCCCCGTCCAGCGCCTAACATGACCGTTCTCCTTTACACACTATGGAAGCCATCATGATGAACCCGAAACTCGAAGTCCTGACCCCGACTAACTGCCAGCTGATCTTCATCGACCAGCAGCCGCAGATGGCTTTCGGTGTGCAGTCGATGGACCGCCAAGTACTGAAGAACAATACCGTCGCGCTGGCCAAAGCGGCCAAGATCTTCAACATTCCGACCATCCTCACCACCGTCGAAACCGAATCGTTCTCGGGTCATACCTATCCGGAACTGCTGGACGTGTTCCCGGGCAAGGATATCCTGGAACGCACGTCGATGAACTCGTGGGACGACCAGAAAGTGCGCGACGCGCTGGCCGCCAACGGCAAGAAGAAGGTGATCGTTTCGGGTTTGTGGACCGAGGTGTGCAACAACAGTTTCGCGCTGTGCGCGATGCTTGAAGGCGGCTACGAGATTTACATGGTGGCCGATGCGTCGGGCGGCACGACGAAGGACGCGCATGACTTTGCGATGCAGCGCATGATCCAGGCCGGCGTGGTGCCGGTGACCTGGCAACAAGTCATGCTGGAATGGCAGCGCGATTGGGCGCACCGCGAGACGTATGATGCGGTGATGGCCGTGGTGCGCGAGCACTCGGGCGCGTACGGCATGGGCGTCGATTACGCTTACACGATGGTGCACAAGGCGGCGCCACGCACCACCAGCGACCACAAGACGCTGGCGCCAATCGCGGCCAAATAAGAAGATTTACTGCAGAGGCACGTAGGGCGGATTAGGCTAAGCCGTAATCCGCCATGCACGCGCCGCCGATTGCTCATGCATGGCGGATTACGCTTCGCTAATCCGCCCTACGTGTCTCCGTTGGAATCTTTGATTTATAGGTCAGAAGACGCTCAGCAGGCCACGGCGTGCCGCCACTGTTGCCGCCTCGGTCCGGCTAGCAACATTCAGCTTGGCCAAAATATTATTGACGTGGAACTTCACCGTGCCCACCTCGATCGCCGCACTACGCGCGATCATCTTGTTGCTCTTGCCGCTAGCCAGATGCGCCAGTATCTCCAGCTCCCTGCGCGACAACCTGGTCGTCTCGGCACGCTCGGCCAGCTTGCCCGCCACCTCCGCCGGCAAGAACTTCTGTCCCGCAGCCACCGCCTTGATGCACGTGGCGAGCTGTTCCGAACCGCTATCCTTCAACAGGTAAGCCATCGCCCCTGCCCGCAAGCCGCGAAACACATCCTCATCCCCCTGATAAGTCGTCAGGATAATAATGCGCGCCTGCGCATCGAATTCGCGGATATGCCCGATGGCGTCGACGCCATGCATTTCCGGCATGCTCAAATCCATGATCACCACGTCCGGCCGGTGCTGCCGGTACAGCTCCACCGCCTGCAGGCCGTTGGCCGCCTGCGCCACCAGCCGGAACGCCGGCATCGAATTGATCAGGGCGCTAAGCCCGGCGAGAATGAGCGGATGATCGTCGGCGATCAGGATGGAGATGGTGTCCATGTCGGATTTCCCTTCAGGCTGATGTGAAAAGCGGTGCCGTGCGGCTGGCGCGAGGTGCTCCAGATGCGCCCGCCGTGCGCGTGGATGATCGTGCGGCAGATCGACAGGCCCAGACCGGTGCCGCCCGGCTTGGTGGAGAACAGCGGATCGAACAGCCGCTCGGCCAGCTTGGCGGAGACGCCGACGCCGTTGTCTTCCACGCTGATCCGCAAGGTGCCGGAGATGTCGGCCAGCGCCGAGCGCAGCTCCAGCTTGCGGGGGCGGTCGTGCACATCCTTCATCGCCTCGATGGCGTTGAGCACCAGATTCATCATCACTTGCTGAAGCTGCACGCGGTCCGCATACAGCTGATGTTCGCCCAGCGCGAGGCCGTCGCAGACTTCGATACTGTGCTTGTACAATTCCGCCCGCAACAGGCGCAGCACTTCGCGCAGCGCGTCGTCGACGGCGAACAAGGTTGGAACGGGACTGGTCTTGCTCGACATGCCGCGAATGCTGCGGATGACGTCGCCGGCGGTCGCGCCGATATGCATGATCAGTTTCAAGGCGTCGCGCGCCTGCTCGGGCTGCGGCGGCTCTTGCGTCAGGGCGTTGAGGCCGACTTCGGCGTGCAGCACCATCGCCGCCAGCGGCTGGTTGACCTCGTGCGCAATCGATGCGGCGAACTCGCCCATGGACGTGATGCGGGCCAGCCGTGCCAGTTCTTCCGTGGCATGCTGCAGCGCTTCCTCCGCTTGCAGCCGGCGCGCCTTCTCTTCCTGCAGGCGGCGGTACAGTTGCTCGTTATCGAGCGTCAATACCGCCGCGCTATCCATGGGCTTGGGCATCGTTACTTGGCGGACTGCGTTTGCGCCGCCAGGTGCTCGCCGATGAACCAGCTTTGCAGCTCGTTGCTGCGCACCACCTGGCTGACGATCAGGTCGTTGGTGCCGTCATCGCCGGCCTCGGCGGCCGCGCGCGCCAGCGGACGCGCTTCGACCAGGATGGTTTCGTGCGAGTCCAGCAGGCGGCTCAGTTGGGCCTGGGCCGATTCGCGGCCGCGCGGCGCGGTGCGCGAGATGGTCGACTCGTCGGCGATGTCCTGCGCCAGCGCGAAGGTCACGCCGCCCAGGGTCTGCACGCGCTCGGCGATGGCGTCCATGATCGCGACCTGTTCGGTGTAGTGCTTGTCGAACAGCAGGTGCAGCTGATGGAAGGTGGCGCCCGAGGTTTGCCAGTGTGCTTTCTTGTATGCATCACGCATGGCCATGGTGTGGGCCAGCAGGCGGTTCAGCGCGCGCACGCCTTGCGAGCGCACTTCCGCGCTCAGGCCGATGCGCACGTTGGCCAGCGCGCCGAAGTCTTGCAGGATGTCGGAGGATTTTTCGTTGCTCATGATGTGCTTTCAATAGTCTGAATTCTGGCGTCGTCTGAATCACGTAGGGCGGATTAGCGCAGCGTAATCGGCCATGCTTGCGCCGGCGGTGGCTCATCGATGGCCGATTACGGCGTTCCGCCTAATCCGCCCTACGTGTTTACGAGGTCTTTCAGCGGTTTCATTATCCGGCGCATGGCCGGATCGTCCCATATCCGAAAGGGTGACTCAGAACGTTCATTGGGGAGGGGGATGGATTACCCGATAGGGGTACTGGCGTGGCGCCGGCACCCTTATCGTCATGCACTACGCTCAGGACTTGAGGAAGTCCAGCAGGTCGGCGTTGAGCTTGTCCTTGTGGGTGGTCGGCAAGCCGTGCGGCGCGCCTTCGTAGATCTTCAGCGTACCGTTCTTGACCAGCTTGACAGCGGCCTTGGCGGCGGCGTCGATCGGCACGATCTGGTCGTCGCTGCCGTGCACGAACAAGGTTGGCACGTCGATCTTCTTCAGGTCCTCGGTGAAGTCGGTTTCCGAGAATTGCTTGATGCAGTCATAGGCGTTCTTGATGCCGCACTGCATGCCTTGTGCCCAGAAGGTATCGCGCACGCCCTGCGAAGGCTTGGCGCCGTCGCGGTTGTAGCCGTAGAAGGGCAGGGTCAGATCCTTGAAGAACTGCGAGCGGTCGGCCAGCACGGCGCTGCGGATGCCGTCGAACACCGACATCGGCAGGCCGTTCGGGTTGTTATCCGACTTGACCATCTGCGGCGGCACGGCGCCCACCAGCACCGCCTTGGCGACGCGTGCGGTGCCGTGGCGGCCGATGTAGCGCGCCACTTCGCCGCCACCGGTGGAGTGGCCCACCAGGGTCGCGTCCTTCAAGTCCAGCGCGTTGATCAGGGTGGCCAGGTCGTCGGCGTAGGTGTCCATGTCGTTGCCGTTCCATGGCTGGCTCGACAGGCCGTGGCCACGGCGGTCATGGGCGATGACGCGGTAGCCGTTGCTGGCCAGGAAGATCATCTGGTCTTCCCACGCGTCGCCTTGCAGCGGCCAGCCGTGGCTGAAAACCACGGCCGGGCCGGTGCCCCAGTCCTTGAAATGGATGCGGGTGCCGTCTTCGGTGATGACGCTGTCGACTGAGAGTTTGCTGTTGGACATTTGAAGCTCCTTGATGGGTTGGGGGATGCTGCCATAGCAGTGTAGTCAGCCCATCGAAGTAAAGCTCCTGCCAAAAGGCCAGTCCGGGACTCAGCGTTTGGGTGGGCGTTCCTGATTGTTGGCGGCCGGTGCGCCGTCGTAGTTCACGGGCAACCAGTCGTAGCCGCCGTCGCGTTGGCGGATGTGGCCCAGGCCGGGGAAGGCGATATGTGCCGCGCCGACGATCATGTGCTTGCTGGCGGCCATTTGCAGCAGGCGTACGCGTGTACTGTGCGCGTCGTCCTCGCTGCTGTCGTATTTGACGGTTGCTTCAGGATTGGGCAGCTGGATGGCGGAGACGTGGACGATGTCGCCCCAGATCAGCAGTTGCTGGTTTTTGTTCTGTACTAGATACATCGCGTGCCCGGGTGTATGGCCGGGCGCGGGCATGGCCTCGATGCCGGGTTCCAGTTGGCCGAACTTGCCGTAGGGCTGGTAGCGGCCGGCCGCTTGGTAGGGCGCGACGGCTTCCTTGGCGGCGTCGAAGAAGGTCGACAGGAATTCCGGCGCCTTAGCCTTGTTGGCCGGCGTGAGCCAATAGTCGGCCTCGGCCAGCGACAGCCGCAGCACGGCGTTGGGGAACGCCGTCGCGCCTTGCGCCATGATGCCGCCCGCGTGGTCCTTATGCAGGTGGGTGATCAGCAGTTCGTCGACCTGTTCCGGCCGGTAGCCGGCGGCGCGCAGGTTGGCCAGCAGCTTGCCGCAGCAGTCGCCGTACAGGGCGCCGGCGCCGGCATCGACCAGGATCAGCTTTTTGCCGGTGTTGATCAGGAAGGCGTTAATCGACCCCTGTACCGGCTGCGCCAGGTCGGCGTTGGCCAGATCCTGCTTGATCGCGGCCGGCGCGATGTTCGTCATCACGGTGTCGATGGGGAAGGCGTGGCTGCCGTCGGAGAGGGCGGTGATTTCGTAGTCGCCCAGCATCATGCGGAAGTAGCCGGGGGCCTGGGTGCCGACCAGCGGCGCGGCGGCTTGGCCGGATGGCGCCAGCAGGGCGCAGGCCACGGCCAGTGTCGCGGTCAGAAGTGCTTTGCGGTTCATGGGGAGTGCTCCTGTATCAACGATGGGTGCGTTGATGCTAGCGGAACACAAGCCGCGTGGCCCCTGTCTTAGGGCCGGGTGTGGTCCCGGTCTTTTCTCAGCCCGGCGCCGGGAGGTTACGGGACAATGCCCATCTCCGCAAATTCCGTATCGACATACGCTTTGGCGGCGCGTGCGGCGTTCAAGTCCGCGTCGCCAGCGGCGGTCTGCCCCGAGCGCCGCTTTGCGATGCCCCGTCCGAACAATGAGGATGGACCGTTAGGATCATGTTTTAGTGCCGCATCGTACTGCGCGACCGATTCCTTATAGCGTCCCAGCCTCAATAAGATGAAAGCCTTGCTATCGAGGATGGCATAGTTTTCGGACTCCTTGCCGATCGCCTCGTCGACGATCGCCATTGCAGTGGGCAGTGCCAAGTTCCGAGAAGCAAGTTCCCAAGCCACGTTGTTCAGTTGGCCCGGCGTTTTGGCGGCCGCACGCGCCCGGTCGAAATCCGCTTTGGCCAGCGCTTGGTTGCCCATCTTCATATGGGCGATACCCCGATGCACCAGGACCAACTCCAGCGACCCGTCTGCCTTGTCGTCGTTAAGCACTTTGGTCAGCGTATTGATAGCGTCGTTGTATTGGCCGCTATCGGACTCGAGTTCGGCGCGCGAAAGGTTTGCGTAAGTCGCGTGCGGCTCCAGCGCGAGGCCCGAGTCGATATCCTGTTTGCGCCCCTGCTTGTCGGAGCGCGGACGCAATTGGGCGCGGTAGAGGTAAATGGAGGCATCCGGGGCGGCCACCACGCCACGGTTAAGTATCGCCATTGCCTGCTGGCGCTGATTTAGTCGCATGTGCAGGTCTGCTGCCATGGTATAGACGACGGGGTTCTCCGGGTCCGCCGCCAGCATCGGTTCGATCTGCGCGATTGCCTTGGCATGCTCACTTTGCGTTCTATAAATTCTGATGCGTACCATGTAAGGGTACGAGCCGGATTTTTTGTTCGTGCTCAGCAGTTTATCGATGTCGGCAAGTGCTTTGTTTAGTTCGCCCTTTTTTTCGTATGCCTGTGCGCGGTGCATCAGCACGTAGTCGTTGTTGGCGGCAAGTTCAAGCGATTTTGTGAAGGCGGCGATAGCTTCATCGTAGTGTCCGGTACTCAGCGCCAGCATGCCGCGCCCGGCATATAGCGCCGGGCTTGACGCATCGAGCGCCGCCAGCTTGTCGAGGTCTTCTGACGCGCGCCGGTACTGATCGGTGTGGATGTACGCCGCCGCGCGATTGGCGCGGGCCGCCGCGTCGTTTGGCTTGAGCTCAAGCGCGCGGGTGAAGCTTTCGATCGCACTTTTGGCGTCACCGTGTTCAAGGTGTTCCATGCCGCGATTGTAGTAGCCGATCGCCGGGTCCGGCGTGGATGGCGGCTTATTGCCGCTGCCATCGTGCGCGAGGAAGCGGATCAACGCGACCAAGGCCAGCACGATTACCCAGCCCCAGTTGACGATGCCTTTCTTCTGGTGCTCGTACGCATGATCGGCCGGTTTCCGCAGGCCGGTGAAGGTTAGCTTGCGCCGCCACGCTGGCAGCTTGCCGTTTTGCTCGCGCCATCGCACGACATTGTCGACGTCGGTGACCAGTGCCAGCCAGTTCGGGAAGCGGGCGATCAGTGTTTCCAGCGTCGCGCTGTTGCGCACGATCTCGCGGGTACCGGGATGTTTCGGATCGCGCAAGCGCTCGATCAACTGGCGCTGGGCGTCCCTTTGCGCATCCGGTTGCAGGTCGAAGGTCGCGCGTTCGTCGATGGCCGCGTCCAGCATCGCACCCGAGCGGCCGAGGCTGAATACCCGACGCCGGTCGTCCGACCATCCGAACGTGTTGACCGCCGCCACCAGCAGCGACTCATGGCCGGGCCGCCAGCCGGAGACCAGCAAGTCGGCCACATGCCGCTCGAAGGTTTCGCGCGCGATGATGTTGATCAGCCGAGGGTCGTCCAGGCTGGCGCGCAGTTCGCGTCGCCATGGCACGTCCGGTGTGACAGGGCGCTCGTGCGGAATGGTCGCCGCGCGTTGCAGGAAATCGGCGAACACGGCCTCGGCCAGCGCTTCGTGGTCTGTGTCCAGCTGTTCCTGTTGAGGGAGGGTGGGCGCCGGATCGGCGGCCGGGTGTTCCGGTGGCCGGGGCGAGGGCACTGGCGGCGGCATTCGCGCCGGTTGCGCCAAGTCCTGTCCGACGGCGGCCCCCAGCTCCGGCTGCGCGAAATAGTCCTCAAGTTCCTCGTCCTCGAATTCCTCCTTGTGACGTACCCAGTACAAGGCTGTGTCGTAGGCTTCGCGCAGCGATTGAAAGCCGGCGGGATCGGCTTCCTGGTCGATCAGCTTGAGTTCTCGGGCATAGGCGCGGCGAATGGCGCGCTCGTCGGCGTCGCCGTCCAGGCTGAGCCGCTGGAGGAAAATGAGGTCAGTCGTCATTTTTTGTTATCTATGGAGATCGGCGGCGCGGGCATCGGTCCGCCGTTACTCGTCATTCGTTACTCGCGGGCGGCGCCGGGCGCATCAAGCATGCCCATCACCGCTTCGATAATCGCTGCCGGCTGAGCGTCTTTCGTCTCGGCCACTTTGATATCGCCGAAAGGCTTGCGGGCGGTCCGCAGTTGGTTGGCGCTGGTCTCCAGGCCGTCCCACTCGGAGGCGCGGGCGCGCCAGTAGACGGGCTTGGCCGCTTGCGCCGTTTGGGCGACAGCCAGCGCCGGGCCGATGTCTGCGTTGAAGCTGGTGACGGGATAGGTACAGGCGGCGTCGGCCTTGCCCTGTTCCGCAGCGGTCAAACAGGCCAGCGCGGTATCGAGCTGGGCTGCACGGTCCGCCGGCAGTGCATCTTCGTGCATGGGCTGCACCAGCACCAGGCCGGTGACGGCCGCGTTGCGCGAGCGCAGTGCGAAATGCTGCGCCACCATGGCGCCATAGCCGGCGCCCACGACGACGAAGGGCGCCTCCAGCCGCGCGTTCTTGATCAGAAAGTTCAAATCCTTGCTGGCGTTGGCGACCGTCGAGGCGCGGATGATCGGATCGCTCGAACCCAGCCCGGCGCGGTCGTAGACGCAGGCGCGGGTGCGCTTGGCGATCTCGGGCAGCACCGCCGACCAATCCCAACCGGCGCGACCGGCGTCGGCTTCGAACAGCACGGTCGGCGAGCCCTTGCCGACGCAATACATATTCAGTTTGCGTCCGCCGACATCGACCTTGATCTTCGGCCCGGCAAGGGCATCCTGGCCGGCGGGCGGCGCGGCATGGCTGCCGGCGCTGGCCAGCAGGAGGGCGGTGGCGACGAAGGCCGGAAGAGTGAATTTGGTCATAAGCTTCAATATGAATGTTAAAAAAACCGCCGGGGTCAGGTCCGACATTCGGACACGAGCTCAGCAGCCTTATGGTTTAGTTCGTGTCCGAATGTCGGACCTGAGGTGTTCCGGGTTTCGCGGACAGTTAATGAAGCACACGAAACTGCGCTTCAAAGGATGCAGGCGTTTGATAGCCCAAGGTCTGATGCAAGCGCATCCGATTGTAGTACACCTCGATGTAATCGCGAACCACGCCCAGGGCCTCGGCTCTCGTTGAAAAGAGTTGCCTATGCATGGTTTCGTTTTTCAGGTTTGAAAAGAAGCTTTCCGCCACGGCATTGTCCCAACAATTGCCTTTGCGACTCATGCTCGGCAGCGCCCCGTGTTTGGCTAGCAGGTTGCGGTAGTCGGCGCAGCCGTACACGGAGCCTTGGTCGCTGTGGAAGATGATCCCGGGCGCAGGTCGCCGGTGTTCCATCGCCATGGACAACGCCGCCATCGGTAACGTGGCCGCCTGCCTGGTGTCCGTCGACCAGCCCACCACCCGGCGTGCGAACAAGTCCAGTACCACGGCCAGATGCAAGAATCCCTCTTTAGTGCGCAGCACTGTCATATCGCCGACCCACACCTGGTTCGGAGCGCCGACCTGAAAGGCGCGCTTGACCAAGTCCGGCGCTGGTGGCAGCACCCGTTCTTTCGCCTTGCTGGCGCGAAAACGCTTGGCGCGGGTAGTTTGTATGCCCTCCAGCTTTCTCAGCCTGGCCACGCGGTGTTTTCCACAACAGATGCCTGCGCTATTGAGCAGGCGCCACGTTTTCAATATCCCGGGTGCCGAGCGGTGGCGCATATGGATCTTGACGATCTCTTGGCGCATGGCCAGATCTTCCCGGCTTCGCAGGCTCGGCGGTGCCGTCTTGAAGGCGTAGTAGCCGCTGCGGCCCACGTCGAGCGCCAGACACAGCGCTTTGACTGAAAACTCGCTTCGATGCTCGTCGATGACGGCGTACTTCACTTCTTGAGGCGAGTTAAGTACGCATCTAACTTTTTTAGGATGGCCAGCTCCTGTTCGGCCTTGGCCAGTTGGCGACGCAGTTGCTCGACCTCGCTCAATTCACTGACCGCAGGACGACCTGGCGAGCGCAATTGGCCGCCAGCTGGCTGCTCTTCGAGCTGCTTGGCCCATTTGTAGAGCTGATTACGACGCAAACCAAGCTCCAACGCCAAGGCCGTCGCGCTCTGCTTGTCATCATGTAGCCGGGAGATCGCAGCGCGCTTGAATTCATCCGTAAACACGGCCCGCTGCTTCGGCACCGGCTCCGCCGATGTCGGAATGATCTCTCGTTTGGAAGGTGACTGTTTCTTTTCCATGAATATCCTCTCAGGACGTATTGTCCTCTATTTGGATGTCCATGAAACCCGGGCTATCTCAACCTGACCCCCGCTATTGCGAATGTCGGACCTGACCCCCGCTATTGATGCTGGCGGAGAATTGTTTTAAGTGTGGCGAGCTTAGCGAGCACGTCCGTACATTTGGCTACAAAATCGGTGGTCTTCTGCGCGTGGGGGATGTGCGCGGGACCTATGTTGCGGTCGCGCTCATTTCTGAGCTCGTATATCTCGGCGGCGATACCCGAAAATTGCCGTTGGATTTCTGGTCCCCGATCGCTCAGCTCCGCAGTTATTCGTGGGATCAAGACGTCCAACTCGGCTTCCAGGGCTCCTTTCTGCGCCTTCGGGTTTATTGCCGTCAGCAGGCTGATGAGGTGCACCTTGACACGCTCGTACCGGTAGATGTGGAGGCCGATCATTTCGTATTTTTCAGCGGAGTCCATTTGCCGTCTTTAAGCTTTCGATTCGGTCGTTACGGTGAAAACCGGCCCGTGCCAGTGTTCGTCACTCATCGTCAATGCGTGCTCCTGGCCCGGCCAGTTGGCTTTGATGATTTTTTGCCAGAAGGTGAACGCCGCCGGATTCTCCTGTATCACCTTGATCTCCCAGCGGCCGGCATGAGCGTTCAGAATCGCTTGCGCCGCGTACCGGCCGACGCCATGGTGACGGTATTTTCGCAGCACAAAAAACTCGACGATGGTCGCCGAGTTTTCAGGATTTAAAACCTCGTCGTTTACCAGGACGAATCCGGCCCACTTGTCATCGACCTTGATGATGAACGGAGAGAAGTTGGGGTTGATCCAGAAGCAGTCGAGGTCGTAGTAGCCGTACTGGCCGTGCTCGTCCAGGTCGGATCCGTCGAATTCCGAGAAATCGTGTTGATACAGTTCCATCATGTGGCGGACCACAAGGCGCTCGCTGGCGTGCGCCAATCGTACTTCGATGTTCATGACATTTCGATCGGGTTAATTAAGGACGTCAGGACGTGATCAGCCCAGTGGCCGTTTATCTTGAGATATTTCTTCGCGAAACCCTCTCGTTCGAATCCCAACCGGCACAGTATTTTTTCGCTCCGATGGTTATTCGGCTGGTAGCTCGCCATGATACGGTTCAGCTTGTGGATTTCAAAAACATGCGATATGGCCGTCGTGAGCGCTTCGTGCATAAAGCCCATCCCTTGGTACTCGGCGCCCAGGGAGAAGCCCAGATGGCAGGCTTGAAAAGGCCCTCGAACAATGTTGGTGAAGCCACACGCACCCAGGCTCTCGTCACCATCCTTTGCATGTATCAGCCAGTGGATTGCCGATTCGTCCCCGATCTGCCTTTGCATGGCGCGCAGTTGCTCCTCGACCGCCTGATGGGTATAGAACCCATGCCCATGCTCCGGCTCCCATGGTTGAAGGTGCTGACGATTCAGTTGGCGGTAGGCCAGCATGCCCGCACTCATCTCCGCAGTGGGGCATCTGAGTATCAGACGTTCTGTTATCAATGGTTCGTTAAAGCGGATCATTGAACGGCAAGGTAAAACTATCGTGCTCGATATCGTTGAGCGTCGCCTCGAACCGCGCGCGCACCGGGTCGATCACGCGCTTGTCCTGCGTTTCCAACGCCTGTTCGAAGGCGACGATCTGGCCGCCGAACCATTCCCGGCCCTGTCCGCGCAGTTGCTGGTACAGGCGTTCCGCGCGGGCCAGCAAGGTGCGGTGTTCGATGCGGTCGCGCGGGTGGATTTTCAGTTCCGACAGCGAGATGAAACGCGCCGCGATCTCCGCCTCCGATAGCATGCCGGGATTGCCTTCGATCACGAGCGTGTGCGTCTCCTGCGTCCGAACGACGGTGGCCTCGACCTGCAACAAGCCGTTGACGTCGTAGGTGAAGCGGATATCGATACCGCTATCCTCGATCGCCAAGGCGGGCAGGGGGACCTTCAGGCTGCCGAGCCGGATGTTGTCGCGCGCCATGCGCGCTTCGCCCTGGTAGACATTCAGTTCCAGATATTTCTGATTGTCGCTGACCGGGTGGTAGCGCTTGACCCGGCTGACCGGCACCGGCGTGTTGCGCTCGACGACGGGGTCGAAGTGGCCCGATGAATAGCTGCGGTCGCCCAATTGCATCGACACCTCGATGCCGAGCGAGTAGGGCGAGACGTCGGTCATGACGACCTCGTCGAGCGCGGCGTCGCGCATCTTCAGGCCAGCCTGCACGGCCGCGCCCAGCGCCACGACCTCGTCCGGATTGATGTCGCAGGCGGGGAAGCGGCCGAACATGCGCGCGACCAGCCGCCGCACGACCGGCATGCGGGTGGCGCCGCCGGCCAGGATGACGTTGTCCAACTCGGTGATGCGAAGGTTGGCGTCGCGCAAGGCCCGCTCGACCGGGTCGCGCAGGCGCTGCAGCAGGCCGGCGCAGACGCGCTCGAGCGCCGCTTCGTCGAGCGTCATCGCGTACTCGGTGTCGTTGTGGACGATCTGGATCGTGGCCGACGGCGCGTCGCTGAGCGCGCGCTTGGCGCGCTCGGTGGCGGCGATGAGGCGCTGCATGAAATGGGCGTCGCTCTTGAGGCCGAGCGGGATCTTCTGCTGCTCGAAGAAATGGTTGATCAGGCACAGCACGAAATCCTCGCCGCCGAGCATGTTGTCTCCGGCGGAGGCGCGCACTTCCATCACGCCCTCGAACAGGTCGAGCACGGAGACGTCGAAGGTGCCGCCGCCCAGGTCGAACACCAGGAAGCGGGTTTCCGCGTCGCGCTGATTGATGCCGTAGGCCAGCGAGGCAGCCGTCGGTTCGTTCAACAGCCGGTCGACGCGCAGGCCCGCGAGCTGGCCGGCGGCGCGGGTGGCCTTGCGCTGGGCGTCGGAAAAATAGGCGGGGACGGTGACGATGGCCTCGGTGACCGGATGGCCGAGGGCGGCTTCGGCGTCTTCTTTGAGCGAGCGCAGGATCAGGGCGGACAGTTCCTCGGGACGGAACTCGCGGTTGCCGAGGCGGATCTGCTTGTCGCTGCCCATGTAGCGCTTGAACACCGAGGCGGTACGAGCGGGATGGGTCTGCAAGCGCTCGCGCGCGGCGCGGCCGACCAGGATGCTGCCGTCCTCGTCGATGCTGACACACGACGGCGTCAGCGTCTCGCCCAGGCTGTTTGGAATCAGGCGCGGCGCGCCGTTCTCCCACACCGCGATCAAACTGTTGGTCGTACCCAGGTCTATCCCGACAATCATTTTTTCTTCCCGGAAAAATTATTATTTTATCACGGGTGTCGGGGCATTTCCGCGCCGGCTTACAAGTCGGTTTCGGCCTCGGCGATGGTCTCGCGCACTTCGTCGGCGAAGCCGAACTGCACCTCGTGGCCGCCCGGGCCGTCCTCGTACATGAAGTGCACCGGGCCGTCCTCGTCGGCCACGATCCAGGCGTCAACCTCGGCGCGTTTGTGCGGATCGGCCAGGCTGGCGACATCGATTTTTTCCCGCATGCCAGGCCGCAATTCCTTGACGACGGCCTTGGTCCGTTCCGTGCTGACCGGGATGTAAGTTGCCGCGTGACGATCTATCATGGTGCCTCCTTGTTGTTGAATAGTCAGTCTACCCGATCACGCCAAATGCACGAGTCCGCGACGCGCGGCGACCATGGCGGCCTCGGTGCGGGTGCATACGTTGAGCTTGGACATGATGCTTTTGACGTGGAATTTGACGGTGCCGACACCGATGCCGGCGGCGCGCGCGATGACCTTGTTGCTCATGCCGGTGGCCAGGTGGCCGAGGATGTCGCGTTCGCGCGGCGTGAGCTGGTTGCCGTGGATGCGGCTGGCGAGCTTGAGCGCCAGTTCCGGCATCATGTATTTTTTGCCCGACAGCACGGTGTGGATGCAGGCCATCAGGTCGTCGAGCGGGGCGCTTTTGAGCATGTAGGCGCTGGCGCCGGCGCGCATGCCGCGGTCGGCATCCTCCTCGCGCTCGTGGCCGCTGAGGATGATGATCTTGGCGTCCGGGCGGCGCGCGCTGATGCGGCCGATGGCTTCGATGCCGTCGCAGTCCGGCATGTTCAGGTCGATCAGCAGCAGGTCGGGCTGCAAGCGTTCGCACATTTCAACGGCCTGGCTGCCGCTGCTGGCTTGGCCCAACAGTTTGAAGTTGTCCTCCGATTCGATCAGCGACGCCATGCCGGCGCGGATCAAAGGATGGACGTCGGCGATGACGATGGATGCGGAAGTGTTCATGTCGAGCTCCTCTGTGTTGTTGATGAGCTCATTTTGCGCAACATTGCGCGGCGCCGATAGTTATACCTTGGTATGGTGCCCGCCAAAAGACCAGGAGGCGTGCGCGGCGCGGCGCGGTAAGATGGACCCATCTTAAGGAGGAGCCACCATGGGCAACAGCTGTGCACACCTGACTTTGATCCACACACGCGGCGCCAACACGGCCGGCTGCGAGGAATGCCTGAAGCTCGGCGACAGCTGGGTACACCTGCGGGTGTGCATGATCTGCGGCAAGACCGGTTGCTGCGACGACTCGAAGAACAAGCACGCGAGCAAACACTTCGCAGAGACGGGCCACCCCATCATCCGGTCGAAGGAACCGGGCGAGACGTGGGGCTGGTGCTATGTCGACCGCAAGATGTTCGACCCGATCTGAATTGGGACGTCGCGCCGCTATTTGAGCTTGGGCACGTTGTCGCGCGACAGCATGGCGCCCTTGGGAACCTGGTCGGCCGAGAAGAACAGCCAGTCATGGTTACCCAGCGTGACGTTCACGCCGGGCACCTGGAAGTGGCCGCTCAAGGTCGCCGTGAAGAATATCTGCGGGCTGTCGTCGTAACGTGCGTCGAGCAGCACCACGAACAGCGACGAGCCGCCGGCGTCCAAGGTGAGGCCCGTGTCGCTCAGCGCGACGATGCGTCCGTGTCCCGTTTGCAGCAGGCCGCCCAGGGAGCGCGCATACACGAACGAGAGCAGGGTGCCTGCGCGCTGCCATTCGCTCAGCTTGGCCTGTGATTCCTCGGCGCGGCTGATGGCCGGAACGGCAGCTAAATTCAATGTCGCAACATTCGAGTTCATGGTGGGAAAATCCTTTCACGCGATGGCTCCATTTTGCGCCAAGGATAGCCGCACGGTCCACCAGAATCGGAATGACACGCGGCGCGATACCGAGTTGTCGTATTTCTGGCAAAGTAGAGGGTGGAGCGGGCGACCGCCGCACTTATTCACCACCTGATTGGAGATTATCAATGACCAACGCAAGCTATCCCGACGTCCGCCTTTTGATCGACAACGAATGGCGCGAAGCCTCCGGCGGCAAGACCATTCCGGTGCTGAATCCCGCCACGGGCCAGGCCATCGGCACCGTCGCCCACGCCAGCATCGCCGATCTCGACCACGCGCTGGCGGCCGCGCAGCGCGGCTTCGACGCCTGGCGTAAAATCTCGGCCTTCGAGCGCACCGCCACCCTGCGCCGCGCCGCCAGCCTGCTGCGCGAGCGCGCCGACGACATCGCCCGCCTGCTGACGCAGGAGCAGGGCAAGCCACTGGCGCAAGCGCGCGCCGAGGCGCTGGCCGGCGCTGACATCATCGACTGGTTCGCCGCCGAAGGCATGCGCGTGTACGGTCGCATCGTACCGTCGCGCAATCCGGCCGCGCAGCAGTTGGTGTTGAAGGAGCCGGTCGGTCCGGTCGCCGCATTCACGCCGTGGAACTTCCCGATCAACCAGATCGTGCGCAAACTGGCGGCCGCGCTCACCACCGGCTGCTCCTTCCTGTGCAAGGCGCCGGAGGAGACGCCAGCGTCGCCCGCCGCGCTGATGCAATGCTTCGTCGACGCCGGCGTGCCGCCGGGAACCGTCGGCCTGGTGTTCGGTGATCCGGCCGAAATTTCCGGCTACCTGATCCCGCATCCGGTCATCCGCAAAGTCACCTTCACCGGCTCGACGCCGGTCGGCAAGCAGCTGGCCGCGCTGGCCGGCGCGCACATGAAACGGGCGACGATGGAGCTGGGCGGCCACGCCCCGGTCATCGTGGCCGAGGATGCCGATGTCGCGTTGGCCGTCGCGGCCAGCGGCGGCGCCAAGTTCCGCAACGCCGGCCAGATCTGCATCGCGCCGACGCGTTTCCTGGTTCACAACAGCATCAAGGCCGAGTTCACCCGCGCCCTGGTCGCGCACGCCGAGAGCCTGAAGCTGGGCGACGGCATGGATGACGGCACCACGCTCGGCCCGCTGGCCAACGCGCGCCGCGTGGCCGCGATGAGCCAGGTGGTCGAGGACGCGCGCAGCAAGGGGGCCGAGGTGGCCACCGGCGGCCAGCGCGTGGGTACCTCCGGCAACTTCTTTGCGCCGACCATTTTGGCCGATGTGCCGCTCAACGCCATGGTGTTCAACGACGAACCGTTCGGTCCGATCGCGGCGGTGCGCGGCTTCGACACCTTGGAGGAGGCGATCGCCGAATCGAACCGTCTGCCGTTCGGGCTGGCCGGTTATGCTTTCACGCGCTCGATCAAGAACGCGCACCAGCTGATGAATAACGTCGAAGTCGGCATGCTGTGGATCAACCAGCCAGCCACGCCGAGCGCCGAGCTGCCGTTTGGCGGCGTCAAGGATTCGGGCTACGGTTCGGAAGGTGGCCCGGAGGCGCTGGAGTCGTATCTGAACACCAAGGCCGTGTCGATGGTGGGCGTGTAAGATACTGAGAGAAGAGATAGGGATCACATTGTGCGGAAAGCGCAGTGTGATCCGGCAAGCGCCGGCGACTGCCAACGGCTTTCGGGGCGCCGGTGATTTTTGCTGCGCCCCCAATAGGATTGACGATGATAGCTGAAGCAATCAAGAACGAGATTGTCGGGCTGGGCCGTAAGGCGCATGAACTGACCGAGGTGGCCTACCGGGAGCACGCTGCGCTGCGGGACGAACCGGGCTGGACGGAAAAGCAGAGGATACTGCTTGCCGACATGGCCCTGCATTTGTTGCAAACGGCGTTGACAGACGGTGGGCTTTCGCCGGATGAACTGAAGCGGAATCTCTACGCCATTTTGACCGTGTCCGATCAACTCCTCCCAGGTTACAGCTTAAAAGCAAGCGCAGATCAGTTGCTCATCAAGTGATCAGGGCCCGGTTTAATAACAGTCCATTGATGGGAGTGCCGTGTCCGATATCGATCAAAGCCGTGTGGTGAAGCTGATGCAGGAAGGCGAGTCGAAAGAGGCGCTGTCCGTGCTTGAACAATTGTTTAAAAATGCCGAGCTTGCCGTGGCGCCGACCCAGCCGGACATTTTCATGACGATGTTTCAATTGCAACTGCTGGCCGAACAGTACGAGCCGGCGCGGGTTTTTTTGCGAAACATACGTGAGACGCAAGCTGAACGTCTGCTGGCCGGCGACATCCACTTTGGTCTCGAAGGCGGCCCAGCCGTTGAAGAGTACCGCCGCATCCGACGCTTTTCGCTGATCGTCGAAATCAACCACATTTTGAAGGACCACGCGTCAACGTACGAAGTATTCTCGCAGCTCGATAGCGGTCATGCCGAGTTGGCGCGGCGATATGCCTGGGCAGCACTTCCAGCCTTGGTGGCGGAAGGACACTTCGAACTGGCCGATCGCTATCGCGGTGACCCGTTGAAGTTGCTTGACGTGGTGAACCACACAGCGCGCGCGCTCCCGTTGTATCCAGCGCCACGTCAAGCGCCCATGCTGGCCGCCGAGTTGAGCAATCTCGTTCGTGATGTGCGGATCGGCATGGCGGTTTTACGGGGCACGGGAGATAGCGGCAAGGCCGACGTGCTGCGCGAAGCGCTGATGACCGGGCTGGATTCGGATGAACTGAAGGTGCTGGCGCAGCGCGAGCTTGACGCGCCGGGAACGATCACGCGCGAGCTCGGCGATCGACAAGTGGCGCAGGAGTCGGCTAACGCCCAGCCACCAGGCTAAGCCGGCGGTGTCGGCTGTGGCCGTCCTCCGTTGCCGCCCGCGCGGGTTTGGGTGTTGGCATCCGCCCGCGCGCCATGTATGCTGCGCCATCCCGCAACGACAACCAACACGAAAGAACCACATGAACAAGCTGTTTTCCACCTGCGCCATCGGCCTGACGCTCACCCTGGCGCTGGCCGCCTGTGACAAGACCAAGCCGCCGCAGCCCGCCACCACCGAGGCCGTGCCTAACGCCGCCAACGTCGCGCCCGTGACCTTGCAAAAGATCGATACCGTGGCCGGCACCGGCAAGGACGCCGTGGCCGGCGCCACCGCCGTGGTCCACTACACCGGCTGGCTGTACGAGCCGAACTCGCCGCAACAGCACGGCGCCCAGTTCGACTCGTCGAGCGGCCGCTCGCCGTTCAGCTTCCAGCTCGGTGGCGGCCAAGTCATCAAAGGTTGGGACGAGGGCGTGCAGGGCATGAAGGTCGGCGGCAAGCGCACGCTGATCATTCCAGCGGCGATGGGTTACGGCGACAGCGGCGCGGGCCCGATTCCACCGAACGCCAACCTGATCTTCGACGTCGAGCTGCTCGACGTGCAATAAGCCGGCGCGCCTGGCGCGACCCGCCTCCTGAGCGTTCAGGCAGGCGCGGCGCCGCCGCCAGGCACGGCCGACAACGCTTGTTCGGCCACGGCTTCCAGCATCTGGCGGCTGAAGCCGGCTTTCGCCTGCACGGCCATGCCATGCATTACCGCCATCAGGAAGGCCGCCAGCGCCTCCGGATTGGCGCTTGGCGGCAGGTCGCCCTCGGCCTTCGCCCGTACAAAACGTTCCCTCAACTGTATTTCGCCAGCCGCGCGGAAGTCGATCAACGCCTGCCGCACGGGTTCCGAATCGTCCGATCCCGCCATCGACCCGTTAATGCCGAGACATCCCGCCTGCTCGGGAGAGCGCGTATTGAGCTCCACTGAACTGAACAGGATGTGCCTGGCCACCTCGCGCGCGGTCGGCATCGCCAGCGCTTCCGGGATGTGGTTCATGAACCGTTCCTGGTAGCGCTCCAGCACGCGGCGAAACAGCGCTTCCTTGTTGCCGAACGCCGAGTACAGGGCGGGGCGCTCCACGCCCGCAGCCTCGGTCAGGTCGGCATAAGACGTGCCCTCGTAGCCCTTGCGCCAGAACACGCATAGCGTCGCATCGAGCACCTTGTCCACATCGTATTCGCGATGGCGGCCCATCTGTTCACCTCAAATTTAAGATAACGACTGTTACGAAATGTCTTGACAGCCGGTTCCGAAATTATATACTAGCCGTTATCGTAACGGTCGTTACTGATAGTGTTCGACAACCAATAGGGATTTTTATGCTGAAAACATTGACGGGTAAAGTAGCTCTGGTAACAGGTGGCTCGCGCGGGCTGGGCGCCGCCACGGCGGAGGCGCTGGCGGATCAGGGCGCGGATGTCGCGATCAGCTATGTGTCCTCGGCCGGCAAGGCGGAAGCCGTGGTCGAGAAGCTGAAAGCCAAGGGCGTGCGCGCTATCGCCATCCAGAGTGACCAGGCCGACATGGCCGCCGCCAAGCCGCTGGTCGACAAGGTGTTGGCGCAGTTCGGCAAGCTCGACATCCTCGTCAACAACGCGGCGATCGCGTTCCAGGGCAAGACGGTCGACGATCCCGAGCTTGACACGGTCAAGCTCGATCGCCTATGGCAGGTCAACGTCATGGGCGCGGTGGCGACCACGCGCGCGGCGGCGCCGGTGCTGTCGAACGGCGGCCGGATCATCTTTATCGGCTCGCTGCTGGGCACCCGGGTGCCGTTCGCCGGCGTCGCCGACTACTCCGGCACCAAGGCGGCGATCGCCGGCTACGCCCGGGGCGTGGCGCGCGATCTGGGCAGCCGCGATATTACGGTCAACGTGGTCCAGCCGGGCGTGATGCCGACCGACATGTCGGCCGAGGCACTGGGTGACAGCGTGCCCGAGGAACTAATGAATCTGCACCCGATCCGCCGCATCGCCACCTTGGAGGAGGTCTCGGCGCTGGTCTGCTTCCTGGCCGGGCCGAACGGCGGCTATATGACGGGCGGCACGCACGACGTGGCCGGCGGCTTGGGCACCTGATCCCCGCGCGGCCCGCCATGCTGCGGCTCCCCCGGCGCGCACTTTGGGCGCCGGGGGACTCGACATTACGCCCGCACCTCTGCATAATGAGAATGTTTCCCATTCGCAAAGCATCAACAGATCAGCCGCCGCTACGTCTGCCCACCGCATGCTGACAGGGCCCGCAACCGACTTGATTGCTTCGCTTGAACCGTGCTTGAGCGCTATTACCGAGAACTGCTGAATTTCTGCGCGCGCGTGGTGCGGGACCGTGACGCGGCCGCCGACCTGGTGCAGGAGAGCTATGCGCGCGTGCTGGCGGTGCGCAATTCGGGCCAGGCGATGCCGGAGCCGCGCGCCTTGCTGTACCAGACCGCGCGGCGCCTGATCATCGACCGCCATCGTCGACTGGCGGTTCGCCTGCACGACGATATCGACGATTTGCCCGAGCCCATCCACCCGGCCGCGCCCGCGCATCTGGAGCCGGAGTCGGTCTACGCGCATGAGCAGACGGCGCGCGCCTTCGTGGCGGTGATCGAGGCGTTGCCGCCGCGCTGCCGCGAAGCGTTCGTGCTGAACCGCTTCGAGGGGTTGTCGCATCAGGAGGTGGCCGACCGCATGGGCATTTCAAAGAATATGGTGGCGCAGCACATCACGCGCGCCATGCTGGCGTGTAAGGCATGCGAGGATGCCATCCTATGACCCCATCCCATTCGACACCCGTTTCGCCCCTGTCCGATGACGCCCTGTACGCCGAGGCGGCGCAATGGCAGGTGCGGCGCCATGACGGCTTGACGGCCGAGGAAGAGGCGCAATTCCAGGCCTGGCTGGCGCTGGGCGCCGGGCGGCAGGCGGCGTACGCGCGCTTCGACAAGGTCTGGAATGGCCTGGGTGAATTGCCCTCGCAAGCGGTCGCCCGGCTGACGGCGTCGCTGCCGCCCGCGTCGATGCGGCAAACGCCGTCCGCGCGTGAACACAAGCCGCGCCGCTGGCTGACCGGCTGGGCCGGCGTGGCGCGGCCCATGGCGACGGCGGCGCTCGCCATCACCGTGGCGGGCGGCGGATGGCTGGGCTGGAACCATTGGCAGGCGCAGCCCGTATACACCGAAACCTTCGCCACCGTGCGCGGCCAGCAATTGAACGTCGAGCTGCCGGATGGCAGCATGCTCGGGCTCGATACCGGCACCCGCGCCCAGGTGACCTTGTACCGCGACCGGCGCGAGGTTCGCCTGCCGGAAGGCCAGGCCCTGTTCACGGTCAAGGCGGATGCCGCGCGGCCGTTCCACGTGTTCACGGACCGGATGCTGGTGACCGTGGTCGGCACCCGTTTCTCCGTACGCAATACGCGCACGGGGCTGGCGCAGAACGTCGGGGTGCAGGTGGAGGAGGGCCGCGTGCGCGTGAGCATGCTGGACCAGGGAAAACCCGCCGGCGCGCCGGTATTGCTGACGGCAGGGCAACAGGTCCAGTCCGACGCGGCCGGGCGGTTGGCGCCGATGGCGCCGGGGGGCGCCATGCCGTGGCGCGAGGGAAGGGTGAATTTCGACCGCACGCCGCTGGGCCAGGCTGTGGCCGAGTTCGAGCGCTACGGCGCCACCGGGCTGGTGATCAAGGACCCGGCCGTCGCCGCGCTGCGCGTGAACGGCAGCTTCGACCTGCGCCAGGCCGACGCCTTCAGTCAAACCCTGCCACTGGTATTGCCGGTGCAACTGCGGGCGCGCGGCGGCGAAACCGAAATAATTGCGAAAACTTCGAAATAGCACCTCAAGTAGCCTGAAGGTCATGCGTCTCCATTGGTAATAGTTCTTATTTACCATTTTGGAGATTCCCTGCATGCAGCATCCGCGTTTCTATCCGGCCCCTTTGGTCATCGCCCTCGCCACCGTGTTTGCTGGTGCCGATCTGTACGCCCAAACACCCGGGTCTGCATCCGCCAACGCACCGTTTTCCGTGGCGCTGCCAGCTCAGCCGCTGGGCCCGGCGCTGAATGAACTGGCGCGCCAGGGCCGCTTTCAGCTGATGGTGCATCCGGACCTGGTGTCCGGCAAGTCGGCGCCGGCCGTGTCCGGCATGTTGACGGCGCAGCAGGCGCTGGAGCGTTTGCTGGCCGGCTCGGGCCTGGTGCCGTCGCAGCAGGGCGGCGTGGTGATCATCAAGGCCGCGCCCAAGGACGACGTGAAGACGTTGGCGCCCGTGACGGTGACGGCCGGCGCCGAGCGGGAGACGCCGATCGGCCCGGTGTTCGGCTATGTCGCCAAGCGCAGCGCCGCCGGCAGCAAGACCGACAGCGCCATCATCGACACGCCGCAGTCGATTTCCGTCGTGACCAATGACGAGTTGCGCAACCGCCAGGCCGAAACCCTGTCCCAGGCGCTGAATTACACCCCCGGCTTCACTAGCCAGCCGACCAGCTTCAACCGCACGGCCGACCGCTTCCGCATCCGTGGCATGGACGTCGAGTCCGCCACTAGCGGCTCGATGCGCGATGGCCTTCGCCTGCAAAGCAATTCCTACGACGGCACCCAGGAGCCGTACGGCCTGGAGCGCGTGGAGGTGTTGCGCGGCGCCGCCTCGGTGCTGTACGGGCAGCTGTCGCCGGGCGGCGTGATCAACGCGGTCAGCAAGCGGCCGATCCACGACGGGCTGCACGAGATCGCCGTTCAAGTCGGCAACGACGACCGCAAGCAAGTGATGGCCGATCTGAGCGGGGCGGTGCCCGACTCGGAGACGCTGGACTACCGCCTCACCGTGCTGGACCGGAAAAGCGACACCGCGCAACGCTACATCAACGATGACAAGCTGTACATCGCGCCGTCGCTGACCTGGCGTCCGAACGCGGATACCTCGCTGACCTTGCTCTCGTTCTACCAGAAGACGCGCACCCGCTTTTCGGCGCCGCTGCCATACCAATTGGTCGAAGGCGTGGGTACCGGCCCGGTGCGCATCGGCCGCCAGGACTTCATCGGCGAGCCGGCCTACGACAAAATGAACGGCGACATGCATGCCTTCGGCTACGAGCTGGCGCACCGCTTCAGCGACAATGTCAAGCTGAGCCACAAACTGCGCTACTTCGAAGCGGACGTCACCTGGCGCTATCTGCAAGCCCAGACCACGGCGGCGGCACTGCTGGCCGCAGGCCAGCGCGGCGTGCTGGCGCGCCAGTACAGCGACCGCCGCGAGCGCGCGCGCGGCACCGTCAGCGACACCAGCGTGGAATCGAACTGGCAATGGCTGGGCATGCGCCACACGGTGCTGACCGGTGTGGACGCCTACAAGACCACCTATGACTCGACCAATTTCCGTGGCAACGCGCCGTCGCTGAATTTGTTGACCTATAACTATGGCCAGCCGGTGGTGGTCAATCGCGCCACCAGCGTCGATCGCGGCTCGCGCATCGAGACGCTGCAAAAGGGTATCTATGTGCAGGACCAGATCGACATCGGCGAGCGCTGGACCGCGCTGCTGGGCGCCCGCCACGACTGGGCCGGCCAGGACCAGACCATGCACCGCAACCTGGCCACACTCGACAAGGACGACGAGGCCACTACCTGGCGCGCCGGCGTGGTCTATAAAACGGAGGCGGGACTGGCGCCGTACGCCAGCTACAGCGAATCGTTCTTCCCGGTGGCGGCGGCGGACGCGGCGGGCCAGTCCTTCAAGCCGACCCGTGGCAGGCAATACGAGGCCGGCGTGCGCTACCAGCCGGCCGGCGGCAACATGCTGCTCAGCGCCGCCGTCTACGACCTGAAGCAGACGGATGTGCTGAAGTATGACGCCGCCGAGGATAGCTATCGGCAGGCGGGGGAGGTCCATTCGAAGGGCTTCGAGCTGGAAGCCAAGGCCGAGCTGAGCCGCGCGCTGAGCCTGATCGCTTCCTACGCCTACACCGATGCCCGCACCACGCGCAGCACCATCGCCAGCGAAGTGGGGCAGCGCAGCGAGGACACGCCGTTTCACCAGGCGGCATTGTGGGCCGACTACAGCTTCGCCGCGCTCGGCGTGCCGCAGTTGAAGACTGGCGCCGGCGCGCGCTACAAGGGATCGACGCAGCCGTCCGGCATGCCCGTGGCGATGCCGGGCTATACACTGTTCGACGCCATGCTGAGCTATCGCTTCAACCGCCACTGGGAGCTGTCGGCCAATCTCAGCAATTTGAGCAACAAGAAATTCATCTACTGCGAATTTGCGATCTGCCGCTATGGCGATGAGCGCCGCGCCACCGCCACCTTGACTTACCAATGGTGATAAGGAAAGGCTTGTCGGTGCGCGCCGTGCTGCTGCCGGTGCACCGCTATGTCGGGCTGGTGCTGGCCTTGTTCCTGGCGATCGCGGGTGTGACCGGCAGCCTGCTGGCCTGGAACGAGGAGCTCGAGGCGGCGCTGAATCCGCGATTGTTCCGGGTCCAGCCGCCGTCGCCCGGGGCGGAGCGGCTCGATCCGGTGCTGTTGCACGAGCGGGTGAGGCTGCGCTATCCCGACGCGTTCGTCGCGCGCATGCCGCTTGAGCAACTGGAGGGGCGTTCGCAGCTGTTCGCGCTGCGGTCTTTAAAAGGCGGCAAGGCCAAGGCGCTGCCCAACGACCAGGTCTTTGTCGACCCATACACCGGCGCGATATTGGGCGAACGCAAGTGGGGCGACATCAGCCAGGGACGCAAGAACCTGATGCCGTTTATTTACCGCCTTCACTACTCGCTGGCGCTGGATGGCGTCGGGACGCTGGTGTTCGGCATTGTCGCCTTGTTGTGGAGTATCGATTGCTTCGTCGGCGCCTGGCTCACCATGCCCAGGCGCCGGGGCGATGGCGCCACGCCCGCATCGTGGCCGGCGCGCTGGTGGTCGGCCTGGAAGCTGCGCACCGGCAGCGCTTACAAGTTCAGCTTCAACCTGCACCGGGCCGGCGGCTTGTGGACGTGGGCGATGCTGTTTGTGCTGGCCTGGAGCAGCGTCGCCTTCAATCTGCCGCAAGTGTACCAACCGGCGATGAAATCCCTGTTCGCGCACCAGCGCGGGCTGGAGAGCATTCCGAAGTTGCCGGAGCCAAGGCTGGCGCCGGCCATCCCGTGGGGGCCGGCCTTGACCGCCGTGCGGGCGCACATGGTGGGGCAGGCGCGGGCGCAGGGTTTCGTGGTCGAGGCGGAAAAGTCCCTGCTGTACGATCCTACGCGCGGCGTGTATCGCTATGACGTGCGCACCAGCCATGACATACGGCATCGTGGCGGCCACACGCGCCTGGTGATGGATGCGGAGACCGGCGGGCTCATAGGCCTGTGGCTCCCCACCGGCGCGGCCAGCGGCGACACCATCTCGACCTGGCTGGAAACCCTGCACATGGCGGCGCTTGGCGGTTGGCCGGTGCAATTGCTGATTTGCCTGATGGGTTTGGTCGTGACGATGCTGAGCGTCACCGGCGTGCTGGTCTGGCTGAAGAAACGCGCAGCCGTCCCGGAGGGCGTTTGAGTCGGCGGGGCCGCCGCGCGCCCGAGGCGCGTCGGGCGTCGCGGCGGCCGGCCGTTAGCGTCAGATCGGCGAGGTTGGCAACACCGATTTGAGCGGCACGAAGGCGGCGCCGCAGTTCCTCGGCGTGCCGCTGCCCGAACCGTTGCCCGTGATCGTCACGCCGCTGGCGGAGGAGGCGACGATCGACGAGGCGAAGCTCACCGGGCCGGCGCCTAAGGTGAAGCGGGTGGCATACGGATTGAGCGACTGGCCGTTGTGGCCGGCGGTATAGGTCGGCTGGGTACCGTCGAACACCACGTTGTCCAGCGTGATCGTCAGCGGATTGTTTTGTCCGTTGAGCGCGTAGCCGGCGAAGGTCAGCGTGCCGCCCTTGTACTTGGTGCTGCCCAGGTGATGGAAGTCGCGCACCGTCACGCCGGTGAAGTTCGGGTACTTGGTGCCCTTGGAGCCGCTGTAGAACGAGTCGAAGGTCAGCGGATGGCTGATGTTGCGCGAGCAGACGCCGGTGTAGCTGACGTTGGACACACTGCCGCCGACCGAAGAATCCGACTTGATGCGCAGGCCGCCGCTGGTGCCGCTGTCGTAGCCATCGATCGACAGGTCGGTGACGGCGATGTCGCTCACGCCGGCGTTGGTTTCGCTGCCGATCGACAGCGCGTGGCCGTAGTAAAAGTGGTTGTGGGCGTAGGTGTGCTGGTGCGCGCCGGCGCCCGAGCTCGATTTGATGGCGACATGGTCGTCACCCACGCTGATGTAGGAATACGCCAGCAGCACCTTGCTGGAATAGCCGGTGTCGAAGCCGTCGGTGTTGAGCGCGGTGTCCGGCGTGAAGCAGGTGGCCGGCGTGACGACGTCGGGCGTGGTGCCGGCCGGACACTGGTAGCCGTCCCGGGTGTAGGCCAGGCTCGGCGTCAGCAGCTTGATGCCCCAGGCCGTCAGTCCGGTCACGCCGTAGCCCCAGACGTGGAAGTTGGGGGAGTTCTGCAAGGTGATGCCGTGCAGGGTGAAGTCGGTGCCGTTCTGGATTTGCAGGATGCGGAAGGTTTGCGGGGTCAGGTTTTGCGAGCGTTTTTGGTAGGCCACGTCCCACCAGCTGCGGGCGTTGGCGTTGGCGCCGCCGGTGAGCAGGCTGCCGCCACGGCCGTCGATGATGCCGCCGCCGACGACGCCGCTCTTGGCCGTCTTGTCGGCAACGATCAGCGGCTTGCACAGCTTGCCGCTGGCCGAACCGGCCGTGCCGCAGTTGCCGGTACCGGTGTCGTAATCCTTGGGATTGCGCGAGGCGAACAAGGTCACGCCGGTGTCGACCCACAAGGTCACGCCGGACTTGAGTTTCAGGGGGCCGCTGATGAATCCGCTCTCGCCGCCGGCGCCCTTGACCAGCTTGACGGCCTGGCCGGCGGGGCAGGCGTCGATGGCGGCCTGGATGCGCACCGCGTCCGGTTGCGAGCGGGACGGATCGCTGTCGAGCGAGTCGGCCGAGGCGTTCACCGGCTTCAAGGTCGCCGCCAGCGGCTGGCCGCAGACGGTGGCCGGGTAGGCCGGTTCGGCGACCGTGCCCCATTGCGTGGCGACGGCGGCGTCGGCCGCCCAGGCGTTGGTCGTTCCCGCGACCGCCAAGGCGATCAGAACTTTGCTGGATCTCATCAACTACACTCCCTGTATAGATGTTGCATAAAGTCGTACACATTGGCAACGTGTACGTATTTCCAATGTTACGATCAAGGAATTTACAGGGCGGGGAGATGGTTTGGCATCAGGAAATTCTGAAATGTCGGTAGGGATGAATTGTTCATTGCTGGTGGTTTGGTGAGAATCCGTGAATTTTGGCGCGGAGCATTGCGCTACACTGCCCGTTTTATCATTGATCGGATTGCTATGATTTACCCGCGTGCATCGGCTGTCGTGGCATGACATCCCTTTCCTCGCCGTACCCGATTGCCGACATCCTGTTTACGCTCTACCTGCTGGTGTACTCTCCGCTTAACAGTCTCTGGCGCAGCCGTCATCCGGCGTCGTCTAAGCCGTTCTTGCCCCCACTGTGGAGCTATTGGCGCCAGGGACGCTACGTTCTGGTGCTTCTCTGCGTGTTCTTGCCGGTCGCGTGGGTCGGCGGTTACAGCGCCGCCGAGCTGGGCCTGGGTCCCCCGTTGTCGCAAGGCGGGCTGTGGGGTCTGGCGGCGGTTGGCTGTCTGCTGCTGGTGGTGCATCTGTTAGGCAAGCGTCATGAACGCCAGATTACGCCGGAAGAGCGCGTCGAACTTGACGACAAACTGCGGGACTTGCCGTTTCCGGTACCGCGCACGCGAACCGAAACCCTGGCCTGTCTGGTCACGACGGTCGGCATGACGGCCGCCTGGGAGCTTCTTTACCGAGGATATCTGCTGCTGGTCCTGACGCCGGTCACGGGCCTGCCGCTGGCCATTGCGCTGGCGGCGGTGTCCTATGGCGCGGGACACGGCTATAAGAACCCCAAGCAATTTTTCGGCTCCATCGCGTCCGCCTTCGCCTTCACTATCGGCTATGCCGTTAGCGGCAATCTCTGGTGGTTGATCGTGCTGCATGCGGCGGTGCCGGTGGCGATGGTGCAGGCCGCCCGCAAGGTGGCGCCATCGCCATCGCCATCGACGGACGTTGTCAAGGTATGAGCCACGCCATCCGTTGCCACGACGCTTAGGCGCTCAGCGCCTTCAGCCGGTTCAGTTCCTGCAGAAAACGCTCGGCGGCCAGTTGCGGCGCCCACGGCTCCCACGCCGTGCCGCCGTAGACCGCGTACAGCGGGTCGTCGTTGAGTGGCGGCACGGTGATCTTCAAGGTGTGCAGCACTTCTTTCGCCGACCAGCCGACCACGTGCACCGCCTCGCTGGCGGCGGCGAGCCGGTCCGCCAGCTTGTGGGCGGCGTGCTCCTTGTCCGTCCAGTGCGGCAGGCCGTAGCGCAGGAAGACGGCGGCCTCCAGCCGCACCGTCAGCGCGCGGAAGCCCTCCCCGAGAAACGGTTTGAGCGGCGACACGCAGTCGAAGCCCAGCAGGCCTTCCTCGGCGTCGTGCAACAGCTCGCGCAGCGCGGCCAGCGGCGCCAGTTCCACGCCGACCGCCTTGCAGGCGGCCGCGCGCAAATGCATGACGGTGAGCGAGTGCTGCGCCACCGATAGCGGACGCGGCCATGCCGAATGACCGCCCCAGCGGTAAGTGCGTGCCAGCCCCAGCGCCAGGTCGGAGTCGTCCCAGTCGAACGGTGTGGGGTCGAGCAGATCCAGCCGCCGTTCGGACGGCATGCGCACCCAGGCGCGGTTCGGCTGATCCCGGTGGTCGTCGCGGCCCATCGATTTCCCTTTTTTGTGGCGTAGACGCCATCGTACACCCTGGAAGATGAATTATCTTTAGGCAACATGAACGGGTTTGTCATACACTAAAAAACTGTTCACCTTTTGACATTAATCAGGCTATGGCGACGCGTCCTTCGTATATTTATCAGGGTGGTTCGGTGATGATGCATTCACCGCTGCAATTGAAAAACGCCGAGATGTACGGCTACTTTGTGCGGGGCGATCTGGCCAAGCTGCAGGCCACGCTCGACGGCACGCTCAACCAGGTGGCCGGGCGGCGCATGCGCTTCAAGGCCATCTCGCCGTACGTGTTGCTGACGTTCACGCGCGTCAACCACGCCGATTCGGCGGTGGCAGTCGACCAGAACAAGGGCTGGATCACCGAGATCGACATCGTCACCTGGATTATGGTGGGGGCGATGGACGAGGAGGGTGAACTGGCCCACATCTATTACTATCCCGCGCATATCTTCGTCGACGACGCCATGGCGCTGATCAACGGCCGCGAGCTGTTCGGCTATCCAAAATACCTGTGCGAGTACGAGATTCCCGCCGCCGGCGCCGAGCCGCTGCGCTGCGCCGTCTCCGCGAAGGGCTTCCACCCGTTCTCGCCGGAGACCAAAATCGCCATGCACCCGCTGCTGGAGGTGAACGCGACCGAGAAGACCGGCATCGACACGCCGGTCCACAGCCTGTTCGATCTGATCGAGGAGGCCATCAAGCTGTTTTTGTCGATCCCCGATTTCTTTAACCTCGACGCCGCCGGCTGGGATGACATCATCTCGCTGCTGCGCAATCCGCGCATCGATCAGATCTTCCTCAAGCAGTTCCCGGACAGCGCGGGGTTGAAGGCGGTGTACCAGGCGATCCTCGCGGCGCCGGCCACCATCGAGAAGATCCACGGCGGCTCGCTGCTTGGCTATGAATACGAATGCGTGCTGCACGCCTTCGACAGCTTCCCGCTGCACGAGACGCTCGGCCTGCAACTGGGCCCGCAGCAGGCGATCCTGCCGTACAAGCTCAATTTCGATTTCACCGCGCAGCCGGGCGAGGAGTTGATCGACAATTCCAGCGTGGCGCAGAAGAAGATCGCGGTCCTTGGTGGCGGCGTCGGCTCGATGACGGCGGCCTACTATCTGAGCGACCAGCCGGGGTGGAAGAACAACTACGACATCACCGTCTATCAGCAGGGATGGCGGCTGGGCGGCAAGGGCGCGAGCGGCCGCAACGCCGACTACGGCCAGCGCATCGAGGAGCACGGCCTGCATATCTGGTTCGGCTTCTACACCAACGCCTTCAGGATGATCAAGGACGCCTACACCAGTCTCGATCGGCCGCCCGGCGCGCCGCTGGCGACGTGGCGCGACGCCTTCAAGCAGCACGATTACGTCGCCTTGTCGGAGCAGGTCGGCGACCGCTGGCACAACTGGTCGATCGTGTTCCCGTCGCTGCCCGGGGAGCCGGGCGAGGGCGATCAGGAAATCTCGATGTGGCAACTGGCCGTGGCGATGATGGGCTGGATCGAACAATGGATCAACTGCATCGACGAGCTGACCGCGACGCTGGAAGTGGACGAGCAGCCGCACCACGGCGGCATGCTGCCGGACTGGCTGCACCGCCTGGCCGAGGGTGTGGCCAACACCGTCAACGAACTGGCCGACGACCTGACGCTCGCCGCCAGCGCGCTGACCGGGATGGTGGCGAACATGTCGGCCGATACCGGCATGCATACGGAGGGCGAGCATCACGCGCTGGCGGGTGTGCTGGGCGGCGTGCGTGGCAGGCTGCGCACGCGCTATCGCGGCCTGGTCGACCGCGCCCACGCCGATGGCGACATCCTCGACGACATCCGCCGGCTGTTCATCTGCCTCGACCTGGGCATCACGGTGATGAAGGGCGTGTTCGACGACGGAGTGCTCAAACATGGTTTCGATGTCATCAACGATATCGATTTCCGCGACTGGCTGCGCAAGCATGGCGGCGACGAGGACCTGTGCGTGAATTCGGCGCCGGTGCGCGGCTTCTACGATCTGGTGTTCGCGTACGAGGGCGGCGATTTCACCAAGCCGAACGCCGAGGCGGGGACCTTGCTGCGCTCGATGGCGCGCATCGGCCTTTGCTACAAGGGCGGCATCATGTTCAAGATGCAGGCCGGGATGGGCGATACCGTCTTCACGCCGCTGTACGAAGCGCTGCTCAAGCGCGGCGTCAAGTTCAAGTTCTTCCACAAGGTCGAGGAGCTGGTGCCGGACGGGCGCGAGATCAGCGCCATCCGCATGACGCGCCAGGTCGACCTGGCGGGCGACGACTATCACCCGCTGGTCGACGTCAAGGACCTGGCGTGCTGGCCGAGCCAGCCGAACTACGATCAGATCGACCCCGAACAGGCGGCGCTGCTGCGGGAGAATGAAATCAATCTGGAGTCCTACTGGAGCGACTGGCCGCGCGTGTATCAGGAGCGCTTCGACAAGCCGCTGCCGGCGCTGACGCTCAAGCGCGGCGTCGATTTCGACCAGGTGGTGTTCGGCATTTCGGTCGGATCGCTGCCGGCCCTGTGTCCGCAATTGCTGGCGAAAAGCCCGGCGCTGCTGGCCACCTCCGAACATGTGAAGACGGTGGCGACGCAGGCCTACCAGGTCTGGCTGGACAAGGATTTGGCGCAGATAGGTTGGAGCATCCAGCCCGACGGCCAGCAACCGGTGCTGAGCGGCTTCACCGAGCCATACGATACGTGGGCGCCGATGGACCAGCTGCTGGTGCGCGAGGACTGGCCGGCGGGGCAGGAGCCGCGCAACACGTCCTACTTCTGCAGCGCGTTGACGGTGGACAGCTATCCTCCGGCCACCGATACGGACTTCCCCAAACGGATGGCGGAGCTGGCGAAGAAGGGCGCGGTGAATCAGCTCAGTCAGGAGATCGCCTCATTGTGGTCGGCGGCCGGGCCAGCGGGGGCGTTTCCGTGGCAGTGGCTGACCGATGCCAGCGAGGGCACCGGCGCGCAGCGCTTCAACGCGCAATATTGGCGGGCGAATGTCGATCCGTCCGAGCGCTACGTGATGTCGGTGGTGGGCAGCACCAAATACCGTTTGCAGACCGACCAATCGGGCTTCGACAACCTGTTCCTGACCGGCGACTGGATCAAGACAGGATTGAACGCCGGTTGCGTGGAGGCGGCGGTCATGGCCGGCATGCAGACCTCGCGCGCGATGAGCGGCCATCCCCGGATGATCGATGGCGAGACTGACTTCATTTAGTGGGAGACGGCGGTTTTTTGCGGCGCATAGATGGCGGATTACGCTTCGCTAATCCGCCCTACGTAAATCCGCGCGTAATTTCACGTCCCGATGCGTCGTGCCTGATGTCCGGCTAGCGGACGTTGACAGCAGATCCCACGTGGAGGCACGTAGGGCGGATTAGCGCAGCGTAATCCGCCATGCGCCGCCACTGCCCCATCGCCGATTAGGCCAGATGTTTATAAAAAAAGGTGGTGCCGCAGTAGGCGCCATCGGGCATCAATGCGTATTTCGGCACCGTGCCGGCGCTGTGCCAGCCGGCGCGCTGGTACAGCCGTTCGGCGTCGCCGCCGGTGACGGTATCGAGCACCAGCACGCTTTTGCCGACGTCGCGCGCGGCTGCGTCGACGGCCGCCATCAGTAAACCGGCCACGCCGCGCCGGCGCACGTCGCGGTGTACCAGCATCTTGGCGACGTCCGCCCGGTGCGGCTGGTTGTCCGGCTGCGCCGTGATCAACTGCACCGTGCCGACCACGCGCCCGGCATCGGTCTCCGCCACCAGCAGCACGCGCTCCGCGCGCGCGACCCCGGCCAGCACGCCGCGCCAGAATTCCAGCGCCTTTTCGCGCGGCAGCGGCAGCATGAAGCTGACCGAGGCGCCGCTTTCCACGCAATCGATCAGCACATCGGCCAGGGCCAGCGCCAGCGCCTCGCCGCGCTCCCGCGCTTCGCTGGCGTCTATGCGGCGCACGGTGATTGAATCGGACATCAGTTTCTCCTCGTCGCGGGTTGTGAGGTCAGCGCGACCAGATAGCGCGCGCGTTCATCGGTGGGGTTGAAGTAGACGATGTGGCGTTCGAGCCGCATGGCGAGCGTGTCGCCCGCCTGCAGCCGCCATTGCTGGTCGCCGACGCCGATGTCCATCGTGCCTTCGATGATCCAGATTTGCTGGTGGATGTCGGCGCCGTGCGGCGTGCTGTCGTAGGCGACGCGCTGCCCGGGCGGGAAGATCACGTCGACCAGTTGTATCGGGGAGGGGGCGGCGGGCGAGAGGCCGCGCCGGGTGTAACCGGAGGCGGGGTCGGTCCATACCGGCTGCTCGGCGACGCGCGCCACCGGCGACGGTTGCGCGATTGGCGCGGCCTTGTCCTCGAACAGGCTGGCCAGCGCCACACCCAGCGCGCTGGCAAGTTTATCCAGCACGGCGGCGGTGGGGCTGCTTTCGCCGCGTTCGATCAAGGAGATGGTCGAGCGGCTGACGTTGCTGCGTGCCGCCAGGGCATCCAGCGACAAGCTTTGCGCATCGCGCAATTCCCGCACGCGGCGGGCAATCAGTAAGTTGATATCCATGGATTTCCATTTTACAGGAAATCCATGTCCAGTAAACTGGAATTGATATCTTTTGCGGAAGGGTTGCGGTTACGTCTTAGCGGCCACGGTTGGTGTCGGTGCTGTTGTCGCCCCGGGCGCCGGCAGCGCGGTCGCGGTGCGTGGTTTCCGCCGAAGCGGCTGCGGCATCCTGTTTGCTGTCCTGGTAACTCCGGCTCAGGTTGCCCTGGCGCAGACTTTGCTCGGAACGGGCCGGCGCGCGGCCGTGTTGCTCGTTCACGTGCGGCGTGTCATTGCCGGGATGCCCGACGGCGTGGTTGCCGCTCTCCGACATGCCGTCCCGCTCGGGATCGTAGCCGTCGTGGGGCATGTTGGCGCCGGGTTTAAAACCTTTTTCGCTCGGTTTGTTAGGTTGGCTCATGATGCTTCTCCTTTGAAAGGGGAGGAACCATTGTCCTTCCCCGAGTTCACATCCTAAGCTGCCCCGACTGTTCAGTGCGTAGGCGCACACCCCGAGGCCATGTAGGAGTGCACGGAGGGAAACTTTCGACATGGCACGCACCCGAATGTTCGGTAGAGAACGTTCGTCCGCGCACGGACGAGTTGCCCGTTTGGTGACACGATGAAAGCTTGCCAGGAGACTTACATGCCCGAAAAAACACCAGAGGTTCGCACCGGCCAGGCGCCGCCGCCGCTCGGCCGCAACGAGTTCCGTCTGCGGTTCATGCGGTCCTTTTACGACCCCGCTTTCGGTCCGGTGGCGGACGCGCTGGCGCAGGTCGAGGAGGTCGCCTGGAGCAACTATCACGACGGGCGCAAGGCGCCGGTGACGCAAAAAGCCGGCGTCCAATTCGCCGATCCCGATTACGATCTGTCGGTCGAGTGGAAGGCCACCCGCGACCGCCTGCTGGCCGCCGAGCGGACGCAGAAAGATCCGCAAACCCGTTCGAGGGTGCTGCTCATCAATGGCTCGGCGCGCAACGACGGCACCTGTCCGGGCGAGATGTCCAAAACCCACCGCATGACGCAGTGGGCGCGCGAGACGCTGGCCGAATCCGGCATCGACAGCGATGTGCTGGACCTGAGCCTGCTTACGTCCAGCTACGATTTGCACATCCATCCGTGCAAGGGCTGCGCGTCGACGGCGATGCCCTTGTGTCATTGGCCCTGCAGCTGCTATCCGAACCACGGCGAGCGCCAGACCAGCGACTGGATGGCGGAGATCTACGAGAGCTGGGTGGCCGCGCACGGCGTGATCATCCTGACGCCGACCTATTGGTATCAGGCGCCGTCGGTGCTAAAGCTGATGATCGACCGGCTGGTCTGCGCCGACGGCGGCAATCCCGATCCGACCACCACGCACGGCAAGAAGGCGGCCGAAGCCAAGGCGCTCGAGCTGGCCGGCTGGGACTATCCCAAGCACCTGGCCGGCCGCGCCTACGGGCTGGTGGTGCATGGCGACGTGGCCGGCATCGAGGGACTGCGGCGCGGCCTGGCGGACTGGCTAGACTGGATGGGATTGATCGACGCCGGCAAGCAGGCGGCGCTGGACCGCTATGTCGGCTACTATGAGTCGTACGCCGAAAGTCATCAGGCGCTGGATCGCGACGAAATGTTCCAGCGGGAGGTGCGCAATGTGGCCGCCTCGGTGGCGGCGGCGGTGGGGCAGCTGCGCGCCGGCACGTTGACCAAGCCGGATGCCGGCGTGCGTCCGGCGCGGCCCAAGTAATACGGAAAAGTAGAACGAAAGTAGAACGAAAAAAGCAGGACGGAACGGATGGCCGCGAAGGCGGTCTATATTTGATTAACCTTGAAAGGATCCACCATGGGCATACTCAGCAACATCTTCCACAAGATTTTCCCCGGCTCGAAACCTGACACGGCGCAACCTGCCGCTGCGCCTGCTGCGGCACCCGCGGCCGCGCCAGCCGCCGCGCCAGCCGCTGCGGCGCCACAGCCGGCCGCCGCCACGCCGGTGACGCCGCTGGTCGATGTCGAAGCGATCCTGACGACGATGCAGCAGCAGAATTCGCAGCCACTGAACTGGCGCACCTCCATCGTCGACCTGCTCAAGTTGCTCAACCTGGACAGCAGCCTGGCCTCCCGCAAGGAACTGGCCGACGAGCTGCATTACACCGGCGACAAAAACGATTCGGCGTCGATGAATATCTGGCTGCACAAGCAGGTGATGATCAAGCTGTCGGAAAACGGGGGCAAGGTGCCTGCCGAGTTGAAGGACTAAACGCTGCAGGAATAAAGCCGTGCCTACGCGCTGCTGACGTCCGACACCCTGGCGTTGTCGACGGCAGTGCGCAGGTCGCTGCAAGCCTTGTGCAGCGCCGCCTCGACGTCCGGCAGCATGTCGGCCACCTCGACCAACTGGCCGGCGGTGGCCGCCGATTCCATTTCGCTGCACAGCGTGTGCAGGTGCGTCGAGCTGAGATAGCCGGCGCTGCCCTTGAGGGCGTGAATGGCGGCCGCCGCCGCGCCGGTATTGCCGGCGATGACGGCGGCGCGCGCCGTTTCCATGCGCCGTGGCGCCTCCTCCAGGAAGGCTTGCGTAATGCGCTGCATGTGCTTGTGCGACATGCCCGCCAACGGCATGATCTGCACCGCCGCCGGGTCCGGCGGCAAGCCGCCATCCGCGTCAGGGCCGACGCCGAACTGCTGGTCCAGCGCTTCGGTGCGCGCCGCCGTCAGCCGCGCCGCGTCGGTGGCCCGCAGCGGCCGTCCCCGGCTCAGGTGCAGGGCGATGATTTTTTCGATCTGATCGTACAGCAGGCGCTCGTCGACCGGCTTGCTGAGGAAGCCGTCCATGCCGACCGCCAGGTAGCGCGCCCGGTCGTGGTCGCTGGCGTTGGCCGTCAGCGCGATGATGGGGATGCCCGGATCGAGCACGCGGTAGTCCTCGCTGCCGCCGCTGCGGATCAGGCGCGCGGCCTGCTCGCCGTCCATCATCGGCATGCGCCCGTCCATCAGCACCAGGTCGTACGCGGCCGAGCTGAGCGCGTGCAGCGCCTGCAGGCCGTTTTCGACGATGCGGATGTCGTGGCCCATGTTTTCCAGCAGCGTGCTGACGATGATCTGGTTGGTGCGCACGTCCTCGGCGCACAGTACCCGCAGGCGGTAGGCGTGATGCTCCTTGCGCGGCAGACTGAAGGGATCGATAGCCGGTTCCGTGCCCAGCGCCAGCGGCAACGTCACGCTGAAGGTGGAGCCGGCGCCGACCTGGCTGACGGCGGTGATCGAGCCGCCCATCAGCTCGACCAGTTCCTTGCAGATGGCCAGGCCGAGGCCGGTGCCGCCGTAGCGGCGGGTGGTCGAGTGGTCGGCCTGTTCGAACTTCTGGAACAGGCGCGGCAAAGTGTCGGCGGGGATGCCGGGGCCGGTGTCGGTGACGTCGAAGCAGATGGTGGCGCGGCCGGCGGCGTTCAGCCTGGCGGAGACGTCGAGCCGCACTTCGCCCCGATCGGTGAACTTGATGGCGTTGCCCAGCAAATTGAGCAGGATCTGGCGCAGCCGGGTCGGATCGCCGCTGACGTAGCGCGGCAGGTCCAGCGCCAGGTCGCTGCGCAGCAGCAGGCTCTTGGCGTCGGCCTGGCCTTGCAGGATGCCGATGGCGTCGTCGATCAGCGCGATCAGGTCGAAATCGACCGTCTCGATCGACAGGCGGCCGGCGTCGATCTTGGAAAAGTCGAGGATGTCGTTGAGGATGGCCAGCAGCGATTCGCTGTTTTGCAGGCCGATGCGCAGGTATTCCTCGGTCCGCCCGCGCACCGACTGGTCGCGCATGGCGAACTTGATCATGCCGATCACGCCGGCCAGCGGGGTGCGAATGTCGTGGCTCATCGCCGACAGGAAGTCGATGCGGTGGCGGCTGACGACTTCCGCGTGTTCCTTGGCCTCGGTCAACTGTGCGGTGCGCTCCTGCACGCGCTGCTCCAGTGTGTTGCGCAGCAGCCGGATCTGGTCGGCCAGCGCGAAGGCCAGTAGCACGCCGTCGAGCGTGCCGCCCAGCAGTGTGAACAACTGGGCGTTGGTGACCATCGCCGGGATCAGGCCGACGTTGGCCGGCAGGATCAGCAGGCCGGGCACCATCAGCGCGACGAAGCCGAGCACGAAGAAGCGCGCCGGCTGGTAGCCGCGCCGCCACACCACGATGCCGCTGGTGAGGGCCATCGTCATCCAGATCGTGATGACGATGGTGGCGATGGTGTGGGCGTAGCTGAGGGCCAGGAAGCAGCTCGGCAAGGTCAGCAGCGGCAGCGCGATGTTGATGCGGCTCAGTTTATACAGGCGCGGCGCGTACTCCTTCAGGCGCAGGAACGTGGTGTAGAACAGCGTGCTGAGCACCGGCAGCAGGAAGAACGGCACGTAATGCCAGTGCAGGTTGTGCCAGTTGAACAGGTCGGCCGACAGGTGGAACGTCATGCCCCAGGCGATCGCGTAGCACAGCACGTATAGCGAGTAGTACAGCGAGGAGCGGTCGCGCGTGATCGAGTAGATGAAGAAGTTGAACACGGTGAGCGCGAGCAGTGCCCCGATGGAGCCGATGATCAGCACGTTTTCGCGCGCGACCAGCTGCTGGTAGGCAGTGCGCGGCATTACCGAGAACACCGGTGTGCGCGCATAGTATGGGCTGGAGAAGCGGATCAGCACGTGGTAGCGCTGTCCCGGCTGCAGGTCGATGTCCTTGCCGTAGTGCAGCAGATAGGAGTGCGGCTGGCGGTAGCCGGTCAGCATCTGGCGCACGCTGCCGTCCTTGCCGTAGATCTGGATGTCGACCACGTCGATCAGCGTGTCGTTGGGATCGATGACCCAGGCCGACTGGCGGGTGTCGTTGCGCAGCTCGGCCACCAGCCAATAGCCGCCGCCCAGCAGGTCGACTTCCTCGGCCGGTTTGAGGCTGGCGACCAGTGCCGGCAATCCTTCCGCCGTGGCCGGGTAAGGTTGGCCTTCGTCCACATAGAGTCTGCCGGCCTTGGCGAGGTCCACGCCGCTGCCCTCGGTGGCGGCGGTCAGTCCGATGGCGGCGGGCGCTTCGGCGGCCACGGCAACGGACTGCGCCAGCTGCCACAGGCAGAACACACTCAGCAGCAAGAGCAACGCGCAACGTCCGGCATGGCGGGCCGGTACGGTAAGCGCGTGGGGCATCTTGCTTGCTTTACTCATTAATGTTCCGAAGACCGCTGGAGGATAGTTTTTTGATCATTTTAAACGAGAACAAGTCTGCCTAAGACAAAATTTGACCGTGAATCCCAGCAACTTGTTGGCAATATTGCAGCTGAGATATGCGGCGGTTATCATGGCTGCTTTTGCATCGGGATAACACCAGTGTTAATTACTCCAGAACAATTCTTCGGCTTTCTCAGCGCCGCGCTGCTGATCACCATTTCGCCAGGGCCGGACAATTTGATGGTGCTCAGCGTCGGCATGTCGCGCGGGCGCCGGCAGGGTATGGTTTTCGGACTGGGGTGCGCGCTCGGCTGCCTGAGCCACACGGTATTGGCGGCGTTGGGCGTCAGCGCGCTGATCAAGGCGTCGCCGCTGGCCTTCGGCGCACTCAAGCTGGTGGGCGGCGCGTATCTGGTCTGGCTCGGCATCGGCGCCCTGCGCAGCCGTGGCGGCGCGCGCGTACAGGGAAATGGCTTGCCCGATGAAAGCCTGGGCAAGCTGTTTGCCAAGGGGTTGTTCGCCAACGCGATCAATCCGAAGGTGGTGCTGTTTTTCCTGTCGTTCCTGCCGCAGTTCGTGGTGGCAGAGCGCGGCGACGCCAGTTGGCAAACCGCGCAACTGGGCTTGCTGTTCACGGCGCAGGGCGTGCTGGTGTTTGGTTTGCTGGGATATTTTTCGGGCACGGTGGGCGCGTGGATCAACCGCCACCCCGGCGCCGGCATGTGGATGGACCGGGTGGCGGGAGCGATTTTTGTCGGTCTTGGACTGCGACTGATCATCGCCCGATAAAAAAAGTTTGTTCATGCGGGCGGTTGTCATCATGTCGTCATGCGGCGTTGACATACTGGCCTTGCTCTTTCAAGTCTCTCCCGATTTGAAAACCTTCGGCCCGCGCTCCATGCTGCGGGCCTTTTTTTATTTTGCAACCAGGGAGAAGCGCAGCTCCATTTTGTCCTGTACGGACATGGCGCCGCCCATCACCGAGAACGGTACGAGGCCGAAGTCCGTTTGGTTCAGATCGACCTTGCCGCTGACCGTCATCACGCCATTTTCCTCGCGCAGATCGACCGGGATGGCATAGTCGCGCGTGACGCCGTGCAGCGTGATCGCCACGCGCAGCGGTTCGCCGGCCGCGCCACGCTCGGCGCGCACCGAGACGATGGGGTAGCGCCCGGCGTCGAGCACCTTGGTCAGCATATTGGTTCGCGTGCCGTCGATGGCGTCGACGGACGGTTGCTTTTCCAGGCCGGCCACGCGGCGCAGATCCGGTTCGTCCACCGTGAGCTGGTCTAGGCGGAATTGGAAGTCGGCGCGGTTTTGCGCCGGCGCGACCGTGCCGGTGACCGTGCGGCTGGCCACCACGTGATCGTGCCCCAGCCGCGCCAGCACGCCGCCGCGCCGCACGGTGACGGCGATCAGCGATTTGGCACTATCGATGTGCAGGACGGTCGCCGCAGTCGGAGCGGAGGGCGCGGCCGGCGCCGGGGCGGCCGGTGCCGTCGTGGACGGAGCGGATGGTGCGCCGGTGGTGGCGCTCGGCGCTTGCGGCGGCGAGCACGCCGCCAGCGTAGAGAGGAAAGCAGCGGCGGCCAGGCCGCGCAGCGCGGTTTTCGATGGGGTCATCGGTGCGCTAGGCAAGTGCGTCATCTTCGAGTGCGTCATTTGGCCGTCATATTGTAAGATTATTATGCGTTCGCTGGTCCCAGCGTGCTCCAGTTGGTCGCCGTACCCAAGCAGGTGCGGGATTTCACAAAGCATGACTCAGCAGGCTCGCCGGTGGCCTGAAACACCGGCACCATCCTACCTAAGTTTCCCTCCCCGGTTCAAACTTAATGAAGTCCTAAGCCTGACTTTGCCGATAACTGGCAAAGTACTACCCATAGCGCGCGGTTAAGCCGAGCGCCCGGTTGCCGGACCCCTACAGCCCGGCACAAATTTTGTTCAGGCGGCACGATCGCCGCCGGACACCGTCCATCCCCACGCTCTCGAGCGTTTTACGACCAGTTTCATCTCACGATGACGCTGGTTTTTTTTTGCGCCGCCGTGGACTATGACGTTATCTATTTTTTATCATTGATAGCGGCGCCATTTTTCGAATCGGGCTATCATCTCTTTAGACAAACTACAAAGGCAGAGACAAATGATCGACCTTTACACCGCCGCCACGCCGAATGGCCACAAGATCTCCATTGCGCTCGAAGAGCTGGAACTGACCTACACGCTGCACGCGCTGGAGCTGTCGACCAATGAGCAGAAGCAGCCGTGGTTCCTGGCGATTAATCCGAACGGCCGCATCCCGGCCATCATCGACCGCTCGGAAGACAATTTCGCCGTGTTCGAATCGGGCGCCATCCTGATCTACCTGGCCGAGAAGACCGGCGAGTTGATGCCCACCGATTTCAAGGGCCGCTCCAAGGTGCTGCAATGGCTGATGTTCCAGATGGGCGGCGTCGGCCCGATGATGGGGCAGGCGAACGTCTTCTACCGCTACTTTCCGGAGAAGATCCAGCCGGCAATCGACCGCTACCAGGGCGAGAGCAAGCGCCTGTTCCGCGTGCTCGACGGCCATCTGGCCGACAACGAATACCTCGCCGGCGATTATTCGATCGCCGACATCGCCAATTTCGCGTGGGTGAATATTCACAACTGGACCGGCATTCCGGTCGACGACCTGCCGAATCTGCAGCGCTGGCTGGCGGCGATCCGCGAGCGGCCCGCCGTCAAGCGCGGGTTGATACTGCCGCCGCGCGTGGAGCGCAGCACGCCCGAGGAGCTGGAGCAAATGGCGGTCGAGGCGCGCAAGATGCTGGAGACGGGCCAGTCGCGCACCGGGGGCGTGTGAGATGAAGTTCTACACGTCGAGCCGGACGCCCAATCCACGCCGCGTCGCCATGTTTATGGCCGAGAAAGGCCTGGCGGATGTCGAGCAGGTGCAGATCGATCTGTCTACGGGCCAGAACCGGGGCGCCGAGTTCCTCGAGAAAAATCCGTTCGGCCGCGTGCCGGTGCTGGAACTGGACGACGGCCGCTTGCTGAGCGAGACGCGCGCCATTTGCAGCTGGCTGGAAGGCTACGCGCCGGAGCCGAACCTGATGGGGGAGGGCTACGACGAGCGGGCCTTTATCGAGATGACGGACCGCCGGGTGGAGCTGCATCTGTTCTTCGGCATCGCTAACTGCGTGCGGCATACGCACCCGGGACTGGCGGTGCTGGAGCAGCCGCAGTTCGCCGATTTCGGCGCGTCGCAGGGCGAGAAGATGCGCGAGACGGCGCGCTGGCTGGACCGCACGCTGGCCAGCCAGCCGTTCGTCGCCGGGCAGCGCTTCACCATCGCCGACATCACCGCGTTCTGCGCGCTGGAGTTCGCGCGCGGGTTGATGAAGTTCCGGCCGTCCGCCGAAGGGATGCCGCATTTGCAGGCGTGGCGCGACCGCATCGCGGAGCGCCCCAGCGCCGCGGTACGGTTTTAGTCCGCCTTACCAAGCACCTTACCAAGCACCTTACCAAGCACCTTACTAAACCACCCGCTTGTACCAGGGCTGGTGCGGGAAAACCTGTTTGTACTGGCGCGCCAGCGGTTCGTTGTCGTCGAACGGGCGGTCCAGCACCAGCATGCCCGATTGCGCCAGGCTGTCGTCGAACAGCCGCAGCACGCGCTCCCTGAGCGGCGGGCCGAAATCCGGCAACGCCCGATCGGCCACGATCATCTGGAACTCGTTGAACGAGGCGTCCGTCACCAGGTTGTATTGCGCCCACGTGATGCGGCTGCGCAGGTGCGGCAGTGGAACGGCGCGCGTGCCTTCCTCATTCACCTCGAAATAGTCGATCAGGCGGCCGACGCCGCCGCTCTTTATATAGTTACCTTGAAGTTCAGCCAGCCGCGCCATCGGCAGGCTGGCTTGCAGCGCCTCGTCCAGCAGCGCGTCGCTGGCGACGGTGGCATAAATCTCCGTTCGTGGACCCAGCTGCTCCTGCTCCAGCAGGATCGCCAGGGTCCATGCCTGCTGGGCGCCGGCGCAATCGGCCAGCCAGACGCGCGGCAACGCGGCGCCGTGCAGGCACACGCCCAGCGACATGCGCAGCAGCGCGGTTTCCGACGCGTTGTCGAACATCCGCGCCGGTTCGACATACATCGCCTTCAGGAAGGCGTCGCGGGCTGCCGGTTCGTGCAGCACCCTGGCCTGCAGCGCCGAGATACTGTCCGCAGACAGTTCGGCCATGAGGTGCCGCACCTTGCCGCGCACCAGATCCCGTCCGTAGCCACGGTAGTCGTAGCCATGGCATTGGAACAGCGCCTCCAATAACAGCTCCAGTTCCAGCTCCTCGACAGACGACGGGGAGTGGCGCCGCGCCGATGGCATCATGTCGCCCATCAGTGCAGCCACACCCGCATCAGCGACAGCAGTTGCGCCACGTCCACCGGCTTGGTGATGTAGTCGGACGCGCCGGCGGCGATACATTTATCCCGGTCGCCCTTCATCGCCTTGGCGGTCAACGTGATGATCGGCAGCGATTTGAACTTGGGGATGCGCCGGATCGCGCGCATGGTGTCGTAGCCGTCCATCTCCGGCATCATGATGTCCATCAGGACGATCTCGATGGTCGGATCTTTTTCCAGCACCTCGATGCCGTCGCGGCCATTTTCGGCGAACGACACCTGCATCTGCTGGCGCTCCAGCAGCGACGACAGCGCGAAGATGTTGCGCAGGTCATCATCGACGATCAATACCTTGCGCCCCGCCAGGCCGCCATCGGCCGCGTGGATTTCCTCGAGCATGCGGCGTTGCGCCTCCGGCAGGCTGGCCTGGGAGCGGTGCAGGAACAGCGCCGTCTCGTCGAGCAGGCGTTCCGGCGAACGCGCATCCTTGATGACGATGGTCTTGGCGTAGCGTTTGAGCTTGGCCACTTCCTTGCGGTTCAAGTCCTTGGCGGTGTTGATGACGATCGGCAGGTCGCGCAGCGATTCGTCCTTGCCGATGATGTCGAGCAGGTCGAAGCCGGAAATGTCCGGCAAGGTCAGGTCGAGCACCATGCAGTCGAAGCGCTGTTCGCGCAGCGCTTCCAGCGCGGCCTTGCCGGTGTCGACGGCGACGATGTGGAGGTCGGCGTCGCCGATCAGCGCGACGATGGAGTCGCGCTGCGCCGGCTCGTCGTCCACCACCAGCAGGCTGCGTTTTCCGCCCAACAGGAATTTCTGTATCCGCGCGAATTCCTCCTGCAGCGTGGCCTTGCTGACCGGCTTGTTCAGGTAGGAGATGGCGCCCAGGCGCAGCGCGCGCTCGCGTTCCCGCAGGCTGGACATCACATGCACGGGGATGTGGCGCGTGCTCGGGTCGCGTTTGAGGCGGTCGAGCACCGTGAAGCCGTCGATGTCCGGCAGGTCCAGGTCGAGCAGGATGGCCGACGGCAGGTAGTCGCGCGCCAGGCTCAGGGCGGAATCGCCCTGCATGGTGACGACGCCCTTGAAGTTCTTCTCGCGCGCGAAGCCCAGCACGATCTTGGCGAAGCGTTCGTCGTCCTCGATGATCAGCACCGACGGGTCGCCCGGCGCCACCAGGCCGCGATCGTCGCTGGTGCTGTATTCGCTGATGTCGGCATCGAGCTCGCTGGCTGCCGCGGCGGCGCTATCGTGCTCCGGCATCGACAACTCGCTGTAGTGCGGCGCGGAGTAGACGATGTTCGGCGCCGGCATGGCCGGCATCGGCAGGCGCACCTGCGGCTGGCGGCCCATGTCGTAGTTGATGAAGCCCGCGCGGTTGTAAGGCAGGAACAGCGTGAATGTGGAGCCGTTGCCGACCACCGATTCGACGCGGATTTCACCGCCCAGGAGCCGCGCCAGCTCGCGCGAGATCGACAGGCCCAGGCCCGTGCCGCCGTATTTGCGGGCGGTCGAACCGTCGGCCTGCTGGAATGCCTCGAAAATCAGCTGCAGCTTGTCGGCGGCGATGCCGACGCCGGTGTCGCTGACGGCGAAGGCCAGCACCGCGTCGGCGTGGATCAGGTTAGGGTGGTCGTTGGAGAAGCCGCTGTTGACAAGACTGATGACCAGCGAGACCTGGCCGTGCGTGGTGAACTTGAACGCGTTCGACAGCAGGTTTTTCAGCACCTGCTGCAAACGCGTGGTGTCGGTCATCATCGCGGTCGGCAGGTTTTCGCGCAGGTCGACCGAGAAGCCCAGATGCTTGGCTTCGGCCATGTGGCGGAAGGTGCGGTCGACGTAGTTGCGCAGATTCTGGAAGCGGTATTCGGAGACGTCCAGGGTCACCGTGCCCGATTCGATCTTCGACAGGTCCAGAATGTCGTTAATCAGGGTAAGCAGGTCGGAGCCGGAGCCGTGGATGGTCTTGGCGAATTCCACCTGCTTGCCCGACAGGTTGCCGTCCGGGTTGTCGCCCAGTTGCTGCGCCAGGATCAGCAGCGAATTCAATGGCGTGCGCAGCTCGTGCGACATATTGGCCAGGAACTCGGATTTGTACTTGGACGACAGCGCCAGCTGGGTCGCTTTTTCCTCCAGCGCCAGTTTGGCCTGTTCCACCTCGCGGTTCTTGCGTTCCACCTCGATGTTCTGCTCCGACAGCAGGCGGGCTTTTTCGGCCAGTTCCTGGTTGGTCTGTTGCAGTTCCTGCGCCAGCGACTGCGATTGCGTCAGCAGCGATTCGGTGCGGCTGTTCGCCTCGATGGTGTTGAGCACTACGCCGATCGATTCCATCAGCTGGTCGAGGAAGGACAGGTGGGTTTCGGTGAAGCGGTCCAGCGAGGCGATCTCGATGACGGCCTTGACCTGCTGCTCGAACAGGATAGGCAGCACGACGATGTTGGTCGGCGGCGCCGCGCCCAGGCCCGACGAGACGACGATGTAATCGCGCGGCACGTCGGTCAGCCAGATGCGCACCTTCTCCAGCGCGCACTGGCCCACCAGGCCTTCGCCGGGCAGGAAGGAAGTCGGCAGCTTGCGGCTGGAACGGTAGCCGTAGCTGGCGATCATGCGCAGGCGGGCGTCCGATTCCTGCGAGTCCATCATGTAGAACACGCCGTGGTGGGCCGACACCAGCGGCGCCAGCTCCGACAGAATCAGCTTGGTCACGGCCTGCAAGTCGCGCTGGCCCTGCAGCAGCCGGGTGAAGCGCGCCAGATTGGTCTTGAGCCAATCCTGCTGCGCGTTCTTTAGTGTCGTGTCCTTCAGGTTGCGGATCATCTCGTTGATGTTGTCCTTCAGGTAGGACACCTCGCCGCGCGCCTCCACCTGGATGGAGCGCGACAAGTCGCCGCGCGTTACCGCCGTCGCCACCTCGGCGATCGCGCGCACCTGGTTGGTCAGGTTCGCCGCCAGCTGGTTGACGTTCTCGGTCAAGTCCTTCCACGTGCCGGCGACGCCGGACACGTTGGCCTGGCCGCCCAGCTTACCCTCGGTGCCGACCTCTCGCGCCACCCGCGTCACTTCCGACGCGAACGACGACAGTTGGTCCACCATGACGTTGATGGTGTCTTTCAGCTCCAGGATCTCGCCCTTGACGTCCACCGTGATTTTCTTCGACAGGTCGCCGCGCGCCACGGCGGTGGTCACCGCAGCGATGTTACGCACCTGGCCCGTCAGGTTCGACGCCATGAAGTTGACGTTGTCGGTCAAGTCCTTCCAGGTGCCGCCGACGCCGGGCACGTAGGCCTGGCCGCCCAGCTTACCCTCGGTGCCGACCTCGCGCGCAACCCGCGTCACTTCGGACGCGAACGAGGACAGTTGGTCCACCATCACGTTGATGGTGTTTTTCAGTTCCAGGATCTCGCCCTTGACGTCCACCGTGATTTTTTTCGACAGGTCGCCGTTGGCCACGGCGGTGGTCACGTCGGCGATGTTACGCACCTGGCCCGTAAGGTTACCCGCCATCGAGTTCACGCCGTCGGTCAAGTCCTTCCACGTGCCGGCGACGCCGGGCACGTTGGCCTGTCCGCCCAGCTTACCCTCGGTGCCGACCTCGCGCGCCACCCGGGTCACCTCCGAGGCGAAGGAGTTCAATTGGTCGACCATCACGTTGATGGTGTTTTTCAGTTCCAGGATCTCGCCCTTGACGTCGACCGTGATTTTCTTCGACAAGTCGCCGTTGGCCACGGCGGTGGTCACGTCGGCGATGTTACGCACCTGGCCCGTCAAGTTACCCGCCATCGAGTTGACCGAGTCGGTCAAATCCTTCCAGGTGCCGGCCACGCCTTTTACCTGCGCCTGTCCGCCCAGCTTGCCCTCGGTGCCGACCTCCCGCGCCACCCGCGTGACCTCCGACGCGAACGAGGATAATTGGTCCACCATCACGTTGATGGTGTTTTTCAGTTCCAGGATCTCGCCCTTGACGTCCACCGTGATCTTCTTGGACAAGTCGCCGTTGGCCACCGCCGTCGTCACCGCCGCGATGTTACGCACCTGGCCAGTCAGGTTGGACGCCATGAAGTTGACGTTGTCGGTCAAGTCCTTCCAGGTGCCGCCGACGCCCGGCACGTAGGCCTGGCCGCCCAGCTTACCCTCGGTGCCGACCTCGCGCGCCACCCGCGTCACTTCCGACGCGAAGGAGCGCAGCTGGTCCACCATGACGTTGATGGTGTCCTTCAGTTGCAGAATCTCGCCGCGCACGTCAACCGTGATCTTCTTGGACAAGTCGCCGTTGGCCACGGCGGTGGTCACCTCGGCGATGTTACGCACCTGCGAGGTGAGGTTACCCGCCATCGAGTTGACCGAGTCCGTCAAGTCCTTCCAGGTGCCGGCAACGCCTTTGACCTGCGCCTGGCCGCCCAGTTTGCCCTCGGTGCCGACCTCGCGCGCCACGCGCGTGACCTCGGAGGAGAACGACGACAGCTGTTCCACCATCGTGTTGGCGGTGGTGGCCGCGCGCAGGTACTGCCCCTTGAGTGGATGGCCGTCGACCTCCAGCGCCATGGTCTGCGACAGGTCGCCCTTGGCGACGGCGCCGATGACGCGCGCCATTTCCGTGGTCGGGCGCACCAAGTCGTCGATCAGCGCATTGACGGCGCTGATGATGGTGGCCCAGCCGCCGGCCATGTTGGGCACCTGCGCGCGCTGCGTCAAACGGCCTTCGCGGCCGACCACGCGGCTCACGTCCGTGACGACGTGGACCATCTTTTCCTTGGTCTCGATGATTTCGTTCAGCGTATCCGCTATTTTGCCGGACATGCCGGTCCAGTCGGAGGGCATGCGGGCGGAGAAGTCACCTTTTTTCAGGGCCATCAGCGTCGCCAGCAGGATCTTCAGATCCAGCTGCTCGCCCAGGTCGGTCATGTCATTCATTGGCTTAATCCTCGTTGTTCAGGAGGGAGTGGGTGGTGGTTAAAGGGGTGGAAGCGGGGAAGGGCGCGCCCGGCGCGACGTGCCGCAGCACCTCGCCGGCCGGCTGCGGCGGCGCAAAGAGCTCGCCCTGGCAGTTATCGCAGCGCAGTTTGCGCAGTACGTCGAGTTGCTGGCGCTGGTCCACGCCCAGCGCCACGACGCGCATCGACAGCGCGCGCGCGAGGTGGATCACGGCGGCGACGATGTCGGTGCCACCCTGGTCGTTGCCGATGGCGTGGATGAACACCGGGTCTATCTTCAGCACGTCGAGCTGCCAGCGCTTGCAGGCGGCCAGCGACGAGCGCGCGCTGCCGAAATCGTCCAGCGCGCCGCGCACGCCGGCCGCCTGCAGCTGGGCCAGCACCTGTTCGAGCGGCCCGGCGGCTCCCTGCAGCAGCTTTTCATTGAGCTCGACGCCGATGCTGCCCGGCGCGAGGCCATGCATGCGCATCGCCGGCAGCAGCACCTGCAGCAGCTCTCCATGCAGCTGCGGCGTGGCCAGGTTGATCCAGATGCACAGCGGACCGGCCGTTTTGGCGTCGTCGCCCGTCACCGCCCGCTGCCACAGCGCCGACTGCGAGCAGGCTTGGGCGATGACCCAGACGTCGATCCGGTCCAGCAGCACGCGGTCCTGTACGTGCGGCAGAAACTGCGACGCATCGAGTACGCCGCGGTCGGGATGATGCCAGTACAGCCGCGCCTCGGCGGCAACGGTGCGGCCGCTGCGGATCTCGATTTGCGGCTGGTAGCGCAATTCCAGTTCACCTCCGCTCATCGCCTTGTGCAGCTCCACCGTCCATTGCGTGCGTTCGCGCTCGCGCACATTCAGGCCCTCGTGGAAGAACTGCACCGGCGCCGCCGGATTCTGCTTCGCGTGGTACATCGCGGTGTCGGCGTGCTTCATCAGCAGTTGTGCGTTGGCGCCGTCCTGCGGGTAGAGGGCGATGCCGATGCTGGCCGCCGTTTTCAGGCGGTGGCCGCCGATCTCGAACGGCAGGGCGCAGGCCATCTCGATCTTGCGCGCCACCCGGGCGGCGTTGGCCGAGGCGGCGCGCCCTTCGATCAGCACCACGAATTCGTCGCCGCCGAGCCGCGCGACGATGTCGGCCACGCGCACCGCCGCCGACAAGCGCGCCGACACCTGGCGCAGCAGCTCGTCGCCGGCTTCATGGCCGTAGTTGTCGTTGACCTGCTTGAATTTGTCGAGGTCCAGGAACAGCAGCGCGAAGCCGATGCCGTTGCGGTCCGAGACGGCGACGGCGTGCTCCAGGTGCTGGATCAGCGCGCGGCGGTTGACCAGATTGGTCAGCACGTCGCGCGTGGACAGGTCGTGCGCGCGCTGCTCGGCGACCTTGCGCTCCTTGATCTCCAGTTCCAGCTCGCCGTTGATGCGCTGCAGATCCTGCATGCGCTGCACGCGCAAATCCTGGTTGAGGCGCACCAGCTCCTCGGTCTTGCTTTGCAATTGCATGTTCTTCACCGCCATGTCGACGAACACCGCGACCTTGGCCTGCAGGATCTGCGGAATCACCGGCGTAAACAGGTAATCGGCGGCGCCGGCCTGGTAGGCCCGCAGCCGGTTCATTTCGTCGGCGTAGTGGGCGGTGATGAAGATGATCGGCACGCTGGCCGAGCGCGGATGCGAGTGGATCGCCTCGGCGGTTTCGAAACCGTCCATGCCCGGCATGCTGACGTCGAGCAAGATCACGGCGAACTCGTGCAGCAGCACATGGCGTAGCGCCTCCTTGCCCGACGCTGCGGTGATCAGCTCGTATATCTGCTGTTCGACCGCATTTGTGAGCAAGCTTTCCAGCGCGTACAAGCTTGCCGGATCGTCGTTGACGAGAAGAACTTTTGGGATCTGCACGGCGGGCGGTATGGTTGTCAGATTACGGTCCGTTGGATTCAGTCTGGAAGGTAAAAGATACTCCTGTGTGTCTGGGAGTCAAGCAATATTGTGCAATGCCGCAACATGGTAGTTTCGATTATTGTAGCTATCTGACAAGGTAGTTGGCAACGTTTTCACCCGGCTCGTAGAGTACAGGAAATAATTGTTTCCGCGCGCACGGTTTGCTGGCGTTTGTGCGCCGTAACAACGTGTGCGTCAGCGAGGACGTTGGGTGATCCAGACCGGCGCGCTCCACAGCATTTTTCCATCGTTCTGCGTCACCCTCGCATAGTAAAAATGTTCGCCGGCCCGTGGGGTGAACACCTTCCTGGCCTTGCGGCTGAGAACCGTGACGTCGCCGTTTCGTCCAGGCACGCCGGCAAACAGATTGATGGCGGCGGGCCGCTGGCCGCGCTTGCCGGTGTAGCGCACTTGCAAGGTCAGCCTACCCTTGTTGTCGAAGCGTTCGCCCATCATGCGGCCGTTCGCCGTCAAGATCAGCTCGGCGTTCTTGTCCATGGTGGCATACACGCGACGGGCCTTGAGCGCGGCCAGAAAGGTGTCGGCGGTCAACGGTTGGCCGCGCTTGATCAGTACGCCTGTGCGGTTGCCGGACGACGCGCCCCAGTTGGCGCAGTGGTTGTCCTGGTTGCTGCTGAAGGCGACGTGGTAGCCGGCCTCGAGCAGCTTGTTGCAGCCCGCTTCGTAATTGCTGTGCTGCGGCTCGGATTCGTCGGTGCGGGTCGAGAAGGCGTTGCTGTTCATGACCTCGCATAACACCATGGCGGCGTCGCCGTCCGGCGTCCAGGCCAGCGGCTTGCCGTCGATGGCGAACTGGTCGGCCCTGGGGTGGTTGAACTGGCCCAGCCAGCCACGCTGGCGCATCAGCGCGTACAGCGTGGCGTAATCATTCCTGGGCGTGGCGGTGTCGGCCAGCAGTTCGCCGGCGGCGTTGCGCTCCCATCCGAGCAGGTCGCCGCTGTTGAGGATGTTCAAGTGGCCGCCGTTGTTGATCACGCCCCATTCCTGTCCGTAAATGCCGAGAAAACCGGGATGCGCCAGATTCCAGGTGTCGGCCGCGTGGATGCCGCTCTGGTACAGCGCCTTGACGGCCGCCGGGTTGGCGCCGGCGTTGGTGCCGTCGGAACCGTCGAACATGTGGTTGTGTTCGGATGTCATCAGAAAATCGAGGCCGTGCCGTTGTGCGAAACCGTAGGCCTCAGTCGGACCGAGCGCCGCGCTTTGCGGCGCCTGCGAGCCGGTGCAGTGTTCCAGCGCGCCGCCGCCGTCGCTGTGGTTGGTCTGGCTGTGCAGATTGCCGAGGTAGACCGTGTATTGTGTCGCGCGTTGTGTCGCGCGCGGGCCGGTCGGCGCCGGCGCGGTGGAGAACGGGGGCGGACGGGCGACAGAGGGCGCGGGGCGGGGCAGGCCGATAGCAATGTCCCAGGTTTGTTCTACATCAATATTGTTGCCGATAGTGTTGCCGGCGCCGGCGTCGATACCAGCGCGCAGCCGCAGCCGGTAGACGCCGGCCGGCAGCTTGGCCGGGGTCCCGGCGCGCTGTGCTGTGCTCCAGCGAATCGCCACCTCGACTGGCGCGCCGGCGAGCGCCCGCCGTCCTTTCCAACGCTTGAGTACGCGTCCATCGCCGCGCAATAATTCCAGCCGCCAACGTACTTGTTGCGTTTGCTCACTATCCGGGTAATTGAAATGCAGTGTAATGGTCCGCATGCCTTTGTTGTCGGCATGAAAGGGCGTTTGCAGCACGGCCTCGAATTCGCGGTGGTCCGACTCCGAGGCTTGGCTTCCCAAGGACATGGCGACGCAAGCGCAGCAAAAAACCGTCAGAATAGTTCCAGATACAACAGATATGGCAGGCATGACGTGCTCCTTCGATGAGTATTCTTACAGACTCATCAATTAGAGGGCCCGTTATGGCATAAGGTTCCGTTAAATTCTCACCAAATCTAACAAATTCTTTCGCTGGTTACTCGTCGGCATTAATAGTATGCTGCTGTGATGCAAAAGTTTTTATGATTTGTTGTCTATCCCGAAAGAATAGAGTGATGGCGCATGCTTAAATCCGCTAACAGCAGAAAGACCGCCGTCAGGTCGCGCGCGCTCTTCTGGGCGGCGGGCTGGACCTTGGCGATGACGATGGGCGCGACCTTGTACGGGGTTGCCACGCGCATCGTCGAGGCCGATGCCGGCCAGCGTTTCGAGAACCTGGCCCGCAGCACGCAGTACGCGATCTCGGCGCGCATCAAGTCGTATTCCGACCTGACGCGCGGCCTGGTCGCGCTGTTCCAGACCAGCGACAACCTGAGCCGTCAGCAGTTCCACCAATATGTGTCGGGACTCGATTTGCCGCGCCAGTTTCCGGCCATCGCCATGCTGAGCTGGGCGCCGGTGGTCACCGACGCCGAGCGCGACGCCTTTGTCGCCGCCGTGCGCGCCGACCGCAGCCTGTCGCCGCAGGGCTATCCCGATTTCGACATCCGGCCGGCCGGGCGCCGGCCGGTCTACGCGCCGCTGACCTATGTCGAACCGAACAATTTGCTTGACGAAAAACTCGGCCTCGATTTGGCGACCAGTCCGGTGGTCGACAAATTGAACGCGGCCGCGCGTGACAGCGGCCAGGTCAGCGCCTCGGGCCAGCCCTTCATGATTGAGCAGCCGCAGCGGCAGGTCGCGCTCGGCATGCGCTTGCCGGTGTATCGGCGCAACATGCCGCTGGCCGATGTCACCGAGCGCCGCGCCGCCTATCTGGGGTCGGTGGGGCTGGGATTCAGCGTCGCCAAGCTGGTGCAGGGCGCGATCGACGAGATGACGGTGCGCCAGGTCCATCTGAATTTGTACGCGGACGGCAGCACCGATGTCGAACAGCGCCGCCTGGTCATCGAAAAGCAGGACCGACTGCTGTTCAATGACACCGGCGCGACGACGGTGACGCCGCTGTCGGCGGCGGAGCGCGACGACTATCTGGAGTCGGTGCTGCCGATCGATTTCAACGGCAGCCTGTGGAAGGCGCACTTCCAGGTGAGGAAATCGCAGCTGCTGACCGGCTTCGATAACTACTTCCCCTGGCTGGCGGGGTTGACCGGGTTCGCCGGCACCCTGCTGCTGTATAGCTATCTGGCGGTGCTGTATTCGTCGCGCCGGCGCGCCGTCAAGCACCGGGTGCTGCTCGACACCGTGCTCAATAATGTCGACGCCCACGTCTACATGAAGGACCAGAACCGCCGCTTCATCTATGTCAACGCCCGCATGGCGCACAGCCTGGGCATGCCGGTGCAGGACATCGTCGGCAAACTCGATAGCGAGTTGATGCCGGCGGCCGCCGCCGACGCCGCATGGGCGCTGGAGCAGCCCGTGTTCCAGGAAAACGTCAAGCGCTCCGGCGAGACCCAGTTCGTCGGCGCCGACGGCGAGGTGCAGTACCACTGGACCGTCAGGGCGCCGGTGGAGATCGGCCGCTCGGTGACGGCGGTGATCGGCATGTCGACCGACGTCACGGAACTGCACCAGCTCAAGGAAAAAGCCGACACCGCCAACCAGGCCAAGAGCGATTTTCTGTCCAATATGAGCCACGAGATCCGCACGCCGATGAACAGTATCATCGGCATGGCCCACCTGGCGCTGAAATCGGTCACGCATCCGAAACAGCGCGACTATCTGCTGAAGATCTATCACTCGGGCCAGCACCTGCTGGGCATCATCAACGACATCCTGGACTTCTCCAAGATCGAAGCGGGCAAGATGGATCTGGAGATGCTGGACTTCACGCTCGACGCGCTGCTGGCCAACATCACCAGCCAGCTTGGCGAGAGCGCCCGCGCCAAGGGGCTGGAGCTGGTGTACGAGGTCAGTCCGGGGCTGTCGCGCCAATTGCGTGGCGATCCGCTGCGGCTTGAGCAGGTGCTGCTCAACTTCACCAGCAACGCGATCAAATTCTCCGAGAACGGCAAGGTCTTCGTGCGCGCGCGCCAGCTGGAGGACAACGACTGCCATATCCTGGTGCGCTTCGAAGTCGCCGACCGCGGCATCGGCATGACGACCGATCAGATGTCGCAGCTTTTCCAGTCGTTCCACCAGGCCGACACGTCGACCACGCGGCGCTACGGCGGCACCGGCCTGGGACTGGTCATCAGCAAGCAGTTGGCGGAGCTGATGGGCGGCGGCGTCGGTGTCGACAGCCATCCGGGCGAGGGCAGCACTTTCTGGTTCACCGCGCGGCTGGCCAAGGGCACGCAACTGCTGCAGCCGAGCGTGGAGGCGGTGCAGCCCGAGGTGCTCGACAGCATACGCGGCGCGTCCATCCTGCTGGTCGAGGACAATATCTTCAGCCAGCAGGTCGGCCAGGAACTGCTGGAGGATGCCGGCGCCACCGTCTGCGTGGCCAACAACGGCAAGGAGGCGATCGACCTGCTGCTCAAGGAGCGCTTCGATTGCGTGCTGATGGACGTGCAGATGCCAGTAATGGACGGCTACGAGACCACGCGCCTGATCCGCGCGCATCCCAAGCTGTCGGCCACCCTGATCATCGCGATGACGGCCAACGCCGGGCGCGGCGACCAGGAACGCTGCCTGGAGGCGGGCATGGACGAATTCGTGACCAAGCCGATCGCCCCCAAGCTGCTGTTTAACATGCTGTCGAAGTGGATGAGCCAACGGGCCCGGAACGCGACCAGCGTGGCGCGGCCGGTGTCGCCGCCGCCGCCATCGTATTTCACGATGGCCGACGGCACGGCGTCGGCGGCGATGGCGGCGTCCAACGCTGTCGGCGCGCTGTCGCCTCCGCAGCCGCCGGTGCGGACGATGACGGAATCGGACCTGGAAATACGCGCCCAAGGCATCGTGCAAACAAATTTGCAAACGATGTCACCGGTCGTGGAGCCGGAACCGCAGCCGGAACCGCAGCCGATACCGGTCGAAGGCGAGTTGTTCGACCTGGCCGCGCTGGCGCAGACCTTCGGCGGCAAGCCTGACAAGATGCGCAAATATGCGCTGTTGTTTGTCGAATCGGCGCGCGATGGCATGCGGGAAGTGGACGCCGCGCTGGCGCAGAATGACTTGGTGGCGTTGTCGGAGCTGGGCCATCGCATCAAATCGTCGGCGCGCGCGGTGGGCGCGATGCAGTTCGGGAATCTGTGCCTGGCGCTGGAGCGGGTGCGCGCCGACCCCGATACGGCCAACGCGCGCCGGCTGGTGGCGCAAATGCATGCCATGCTGGTGGTGCTGGACCGGCACATCGCACAGGAGCTGATGGCCTACGCGCCGGGCTAGATGAGCGATAATAGGGTCTTTACTGCGGCGTGTTGATCGCGCTTCGTCCCCTATAAAGAGTCTTATGCAACCCAGCATCACCCCCGGCTTGTTGATTTTGCACGGCAATCAAATGGAGCAGCTGCGCGCGGCTGTGTTCCAATGGCTGCGCAATCACCCGCTCGGGGCGTTGGAATCGGATATCTTCCTGGTGCAGTCGAACGGCGTGGCCGAGTGGCTGAAGATCGCGCTGGCCGAGGAAATGGGCGTGTGCGCCGCCACCCGCGTGGCGCTGCCGGCCCGGTTTCTCTGGGAAACCTATCGCGGCATGCTGGGGCGCGACCGGGTGCCGGTCCGCTCCGCCTTCGACAAAGGCCCGCTGACCTGGCGCCTGATGCGCCTGCTGCCCACCTTGCTGGCCGATCCCGTTTTCACGCCATTGCGCCACTTCCTCGCCGACGGCGAGGCGGAGCGGCGCTTGCAGCTGGCCGAGCGGCTGGCCGACTTGTTCGACCAGTACCAGGTGTACCGCGCCGACTGGCTGGACGACTGGGCGCATGGCCGCGATCAATTGCGCAACGCGCGCAACGAAGCCGTGCCGCTGCCGGACGACCAGCGCTGGCAGGGCCAGTTGTGGCGCGCGGTGATCGCCGACGTCGATCCGGAGGAGCGGGACCTGGGCCGCGCGACGGTGCACACGGAATTCGTGCGCGCCAGCGCCGCCGGCGAAGCGCCGCTCGGGCGCCTGCCGCGCCGCATCGTCATTTTCGGCGTGTCGGCGCTGCCGTATCAAAGCCTGCAGGCGCTCGCCTCGCTGGCGCGTTACGCCCAAGTGGTGCTGGCCGTGCCCAATCCGTGCCAGTTCTATTGGGGCGACATCATCGAAGGGCGCGACCTGCTGCGCTCCGCGCACCGCCGCCAGCAACTGCGCAACGGCCAGGATCTGGGCCAGATCCCGCTCGAAGAGCTGCATGCTCACAGCCATCCGCTGTTGGCCAGCTGGGGGCGTCAGGGACGCGACTTTGTCCGCATGCTCGACGAGTTCGACGAAGCCTCGGCCAGCGCGGCGGCCATCGCCAGCGAAGCTGGAGATGACGACCACGTGGCGCCGCTGCGTATCGATTTGTTCAGCGAGGGCGAGGGCGGAACCCTGTTGTCGCAGGTGCAGGCCGCCGTGCGCGATCTGCTGCCGCTGTCCGAGCATCCGCATGTTCCGCCATCGGACGACGACCGCTCGATCGAATTCCACATCACCCACAGCGTGCAGCGAGAGGTGGAAGTGCTGCACGACCAGTTGCTGAAGATGTTCGCCGGCGCCGACGCCGCAGATGGCGCGCAGCCGTTGCGTCCGCGCGACGTGGTGGTGATGGTGCCGGACATCGATACCTTCTCGGCCGCGATCCATGCGGTCTTCGCGCAGCACCGCCGTAGCGACACGCGCTACATTCCGTTTGAAATCGGCGACGTCAACGACCGCAGCGTCAATCCGCTGCTGGTGGCGCTGGAGTGGCTGTTGCGATTGCCGCAGCAGCGCTGCCGTCAAAGCGAGATCCGCGACTTATTGGACGTACCGGCGCTGGCCTCGCGCTTCGGCCTTGGCGAGGAAGACCTGCCGACCCTGGGGTTGTGGATCGAAGGCGCCGGCGTGCGCTGGGGCCTGGACCAGGAGCACCGCAGCGGCCTTGGGCTCGGCCCGGCGGGCGAACAGAACGCCTGGATCTTCGGCGTGCGCCGCATGCTGCTCGGTTATGCCAGTGGCGGCGGGGGCGACGCCGGGGCCAGCTTCGCCGGCATCGAGCCGTTTTCGGAGGTCGGCGGTCTCGATGCCGCGCTGGCCGGCTCGCTGGCACAACTGGTCGAGGCGCTGCTGCATTGGCGCGCAGTGCTGGCGCAGGCGCGTTCGCCGGCCGACTGGGGCGTGCAGGCGCGCGCCTTGCTGGCGGCGTTCTTCAGCGCGGGCGAGGAGGGCGACCGCCTGACCCTGGCGCAGCTGGACGATGCCCTCAACAACTGGCTGGAAACCTGTGAAGGCGCGCAGTTCGACGAAGCGGTGCCGCTCGCGGTGCTGCGCGAGGCGTGGCTAGGCTTGATGGACGAGCCGACCCTGAACCACCAATTCGTCTCCGGCGGCGTGACCTTCTGCACCTTGATGCCGATGCGCGCCGTGCCGTTCCGCGTGGTGTGCCTGCTCGGCATGAACGATGGCGACTTCCCGCGCCGGGCGCCGAAGGCCGATTTCGATCTGCTGGCGCAGCCGGGCATGGCGCGTCCGGGCGACCGCTCGCGCCGCGACGACGACCGCTACCTGATGCTGGAGGCGCTGCTGGCCGCGCGCGACAAGCTGTATATCAGCTGGGTGGGACGCAATGTGCGCGACAACAGCGAGCAGCCGGCGTCGGTGCTGGTGTCGCAGCTGCGCGATTATCTGGCCAACGGTTGGCAACTGGATCTGCACGCGCGCACCACCGAGCACGCGTTGCAGCCGTTCAGCCGCCGTTATTTCGAGGCCGGCGGCCTGCTGACCTATGCGCGCGAATGGCGCGAGGCGCACAAGGCCGGGGAGGATGGCGATGAGGGGGCGGCGGCTGCGGCATCGTCCGAGCTGCCGCCGTTCGACATCGACGATAAATTCAGCCTCAAACTCATCAGCCTGAATAATTTCGTGCGTCAGCCGGTGCGCTTCTTCTTCCGCCAGCGACTTGGTGTCATGTTCGGCGAATCGGCGCTGGTGGGCGAGGACGAGGAACCGTTCTCGCTGAACGCGCTGGAACGCTACCTGCTCGAAGATACGATGCTCGATGACGGCGCCGACGCGGAGCAGATCGAGGAAGTCTACGACAAGCTGACCGAACGCGCGGAACGGCTGGCGCGCGAAGGTGTGCTGCCGATCGGGTTGATCGGGCAGCAGTATCAGCGCCAGCTGGTCGAGGCGCTGGTGCCGGTGCGCTGCGCCTGGCTCACCTTGCGCGAGCATTATCCGCAGCCCGCCGCCAAGGTGGCATTGAGCCTGGTGCTGGCCGGCGTGCGCGTTGACGATTGGATCGACCAATTGCGCAGCAACGGCATCGAGACGGTGTGGCTGACACAAATGTCCTCCAAGGTGACGGACAAGCAGGGCAAGCCGCGCGGCGACAAATTGATCGCGATGTGGTTGCGGCAGCTGGCCGCCGCCGCTGCCGGAATGCCGGTCACCGGCTACCTGGTGGCGCGCGACGCCATCGTGACAATGAAGCCGCTGCCGCGCGACGAGGCGCTGGAAGCGCTGCGCGAACTGGTATGCCTGTGGCGCGACGGCATGAACCGTCCTTTGCCCACCGCCTGCAAAACCGCGCTGGCGCTGGCGCAGGGCGGCGATCCGCGCGCGGTCTACGACGGCGGTTTCGAGATCTCCGGCGAGAACGAGGAGCTGTGCCTGGCCCGCCTGTGGCCCGACTTCGCCGCGCTCAGCGCGCAACCGGATTTCTTCGATGTCTCGGAGGCCTTATACGGGCCGCTGGCGAACTGGCTGGAACACCACATCACGATCGAGGCCATCGAGGCGGGGAGCCAGGCATGAACAACGTCGCCAACCAACTCGCTCCGCTGACCTTCCCGCTGCACGGTTCGCGCCTGATCGAGGCCAGCGCCGGCACCGGCAAGACCTGGACCATCGCCGCGCTGTATGTGCGGCTGGTGCTGGGCCATGGCGGCGAGAACGGTTACCGGCGGCCGCTGCTGCCGGCCGACATCCTGGTGATGACCTTTACCCGCGCCGCCACGCGCGAGTTGTCGAACCGGGTGCGCGAGCGGCTGGTGGAGGCGGCGGCCTACGTGCGCCGCTTCGAAGATATGGGTGATGATGACACGCGCGACGATTATCTGGACGCGATCCTGGAATCATACCCGAGCCACGCCGAGCGGCAGCAGGCCGCGCACCGGCTGATGCTGGCGGCGGAGACGATGGACGAAGCGGCCATTTTCACCATCGACGCCTGGTGCCAGCGCATGCTGCGCGAGCACGCCTTCGACAGCGGCAGCCTGTTCGACGAGGAATTGGTCAGCGACGAGCAGGCGCTGTTCGAGGATGCCGCCCACGACTACTGGCGGCAGCAGGTCTATCCGCTCAACGCCGTGTCGCTGGACGCGTTGTTGTCCTGCTGGAGCGACGTCGGCGTGATGAAAAAGTCTATCCGTGAGCTGGTCAAGCGCGCCGACATCATCGGCGACGTCGATGCGACGCAGTCGCTGGGGGCGCTGATCGGCGCCGTCCAGCGCGAGCAGCTGGCGCAATTGGCCGGGTTGAAGGCCGGCTGGAACGAGCGCGCCAACCGCATGGAACAGTGGATCGCCCAGCACCGCGAGATGTCGCCCAAGTGCTTCAACGGTAACAAGATGCGGCCCGATTCGCTGGTCGGCTGGTTCAACGGCCTGCGCGCGTGGGCGCTCGATCCCGGCGCGGTGCTGCCCGAGATTACCGACACGGCCTGGAAGCGGCTTACGCCGTGGGGCATTGAGGACGCCTTCTCCAAGGGCTTCAGTGCCGCCATCCCCGAAGACTTCGACGCCACCGAGGTGCTGAAGCAGGCGCTCGACGAGCTGGAACCGATGGCGCACGCGCTGTACCGCCACGCCGCCGCCTCGGTCGCCAACCGCATGGACGAACTGAAAAAACGCAACCGCCAGTTCGGTTTCGCCGACATGCTGGACCGCCTGAACGCCGCGCTCCAGGGCGAGAACGCGGACGCACTGCGCAAGCGCATCACCGAGCAGTATCCGGTGGCGATGGTCGACGAGTTCCAGGACACGGCGCCGAACCAGTACCAGATTTTCAACCTGCTGTACCGAGTGGCGGATAACGATACGGAGACGGGCCTGTTCCTGATCGGCGATCCGAAGCAGTCGATCTACGGTTTCCGTGGCGCCGACATCCACAGCTATCTGTCCGCCCGCAAGGCCACGACGGGGCGTCATTATCAGCTGGGCACCAACTACCGCTCAACCAAGCCGGTGGTCGAAGCGGTCAACCATCTGTTCATGATCGCCGAGGGCGAGGCGGCGCAGGGCGGTTTCGGACTTGGCGCGTTCCGCTTCCGCGATCCCGGCACGCGTGTCAATCCGCTGCCGTTCGAGGCGGTCGGCGCCAAGGGCCGCAAGGAGCGCATGGTCGACGCCGACGGCGACGTGCCGGCGCTGGTGGTGGCCTGCAGCGCCGCGCAGGACCTGAAAGCCGACAGCTACCGCGAGTTTTTCGCCCACCACTGCGCCGAGGACATCGTCGCGAAGCTCAACGACGAACGCGCCGGCTTCGACGGCCCGGAGGGATTCGAACGTCTGAAGCCGGCCGACATCGCGGTGCTGGTGCGCGACCGCAAGGAGGCGGCGGCGATACGCCGCGCGCTGCAGCGGCGCCAGATCGCCAGCGTCTATTTGTCGGACAAGGATTCGGTGACCGACAGCGAGGAGGCGGCCGACGTGCTGCGCTGGCTGTCGGCGGTCGCCAATCCGCTCGACGGCGCGTTGGCGCGTGCCGCCTACGCCACCCGCACGGCTGGACTGGAACTGGCGGAACTGGCCCTGATGACATCGGACGAACTGGCATGGGAGGAGCGCGTCGAGCAGTTGAAAGCGCTGCACATCATCTGGCAGCGTCAGGGCGTGCTGGCGATGCTGCGCCGTTTCATCCATGAGCTGCAATTGCCGGCCGCCTTGCTGCGGCAACCGGGCGGCGAGCGGCGCTTGACCAATCTGCTGCATTTGGCCGAGTTGCTGCAATCGGCCAGCCGCCAGCTCGATGGCGAGCAGGCGTTGATACGCTGGCTCGCCGAACAGATCGAAGGCGGCGAGGGCGCCGGCGACGAGCGCGTACTGCGTCTGGAAAGCGATGCCGAACTGGTGAAAGTCGTCACGGTCCATAAATCGAAGGGCTTGGAGTATCCGCTGGTGTATCTGCCGTTCGCCGTCACGGCGCGCAAGGTGGAGCGGCGCAACCGCAGCTTCTTCGAATTCAGCGACGACGACGGCGTGCGTAAGATCGACATGGCGCTGACCGAGACGGCAATGGAACTGGTCGAACGCGCGCGCCTGCAGGAGGATTTGCGCCTGTTGTACGTGGCGCTGACGCGCGCGCGCCACTTCCTCTGGCTGGGCGTAACGGCGCTGGCCAGCCGCAAGGCAGGCGACAACACCTTGCACGAATCGGCGCTCGGCTACCTGCTCACCGGCGGCGAGGCCCTGCCGTCCGATCTGGTGATGGAGCGTTGGGAGCACACTTGCAAAGGCTGCGCGGCGATCAGCATCGTCACCCTGGACATGACTCCGCAAGCGCCGACGCGCTTGAGCCGAATCGAACAGCGCCCGCCGTTGCTGGAGCCGTTGCATTACACCGGTCGTTTCGAGCGTGACTGGTCGGTCGGCAGTTTCAGCTCGCTGGCGCGGCGCACCGGGCCGACCGGCATGATCGGCTCCTCCGACAACTTGGGTGCGGCGCCCGTGCCGCGCGATGGATCGCAGGCCACCTTGCTGGAAGACGGCGATGTGCCTGGCATCGTGCTGCCGGTGCGGGTCGAGGACGCGCCGTGGCATCGCTTCCCGCGCGGTTCCGTGCCGGGTAACTTCCTGCACGAGCAGCTGGAGTGGATGGGCGAGGAGGGCTTCGCCATCGTCGAACAGGAGAACTTCGAGGCGCGCTTGACGCGCAGGGTGGAACGGGCTGGCTGGGGCAACCGCCTTGGCGACACCTTGGCCTGGCTGCGCGAGATCGCCACCACCGAACTGCCGTATGTGAACGCGCCGCTAAGCCGCATCGAAGCGCCGCTGCCGGAGATGGAGTTCTGGTTCCCGAGCGAGCGGCTCGATACCGGCGCGCTGGATCAATTGTGCGTCGCGCATTTGCTGGAGGGCGCGGCGCGGCCGTCGCTGCCGGAGCGCCAGCTGCACGGCATGCTGAAAGGCTTCGCCGACCTGGTGTTCGAGCACGAGGGCAAATTCTGGGTACTCGATTACAAGTCGAACGCGCTGGGCGCGGGTGACTCCGCCTATCACGAGCCGGCGCTGATCGCGGCGATCGCCGAGCATCGCTACGATATTCAGGGCGCTATATATATGTTGGCGCTGCACCGGCTGCTGCAAAGCCGCCTCGGCGGCCGCTACGATCCGGCCGAACATCTGGGCGGGGCGGTTTTCCTGTTCCTGCGGGGTATCGCCAACACGCAAACGCGGGGTTGCTACTGGATGGCGCCGGACCCGGCGTTATTGGACGGATTGGATCAATTGCTCGGCTATTCCGGTCCGGCACACGGCGAGGCACAGCATGAGTATTGAAACACGGCCGATATCCGAGGCTTCCGCGCCGCTGTTCGCACAGATCGACGCGCTGACCGAAAGCGGCCATCTGCGCCGGCTAAGCGGCGCTTTTGCGCGCTTCATCGCTTCCGTTGGCAGCAGTTCGCCGCCGTTGATGGTTGCTTGCGTGCTGTTGTCGGAACTGGAAGGGCGTGGGCACAGCTGTTTGATGCTGGATGAACTGTCGGCCGACCCCGCCGCCTTGCTGGGCTGGACGGGCGACGAGTGGCGCGAACTGCGCGACACGGTCGCCCCCTGGCCGAAAAACGCCGCCGCTTGGCGGGCTTTGCTGGCAGGTTGCGACCAGGTCTGGCCGGTTGGCGACCTCGATTTCCAGCAGCCGCTGGTGCTGGATGGCGAACGCCTGTATCTGCGACGCTATTGGCGTGACGAAACGCTGGTCGCCAAGGCGGTGCGCAGCCGCGCGCTCGGCGGCGTCATCGCCATCGACGCCGACAACGAAGTGGCCGGTGTGCGCCGTTGGCTCGACATCCTTTTCCCCCACGCGGCGCGCGGCGGCGGTGTCGATTGGCAAAAAGTCGCGTGCGCGGTGGCCATGCGTGGCAAGCTCGGCATCATCACGGGCGGCCCCGGCACGGGCAAGACGTATACCGTCGCCCGCTTATTGGCCTTGTTGTTCGCCACGAGCGGCGGCAGGCATTCGGATTTGCGCGTCGCCCTGGCGGCGCCGACCGGCAAGGCGGCGGCGCGCCTGAAGCAATCCATCGACGTCGCGCTTGCCGGCCTGGACCAGCGGGTGCGCGAGGTGATGCCGGAACGTGAACTGGGCGCAGCCCGAACTTTGCACAGTTTGCTGGGTGCGCGGCCCGATACGCGCGCGTTTCAGCATCACGCCGGCAACCAGCTCGATGTCGACGTGCTGATTGTTGATGAAGCGTCAATGATTCACCTGGAAATGATGTCGGCGCTGCTGGCCGCGCTACCTCCGAGCGCCACCTTGATCCTGCTGGGTGACAAGGATCAGCTCGCTTCCGTTGAGGCCGGCGCGGTGCTTGGCGACCTGTGCCACAACGCCGAAGCCGGTGCCTACGGCGCCGAAACGTTGACATACGTGCTAGAAAGCACAGGGCAGGAATTGCCGGCCAGCTTCGCCGGCAACGGCGGCCCGATCGCGCAGCAAACGGTAATGCTGCGTGAAAGCCGTCGTTTTGGCGGCCCGATCGGCGCGTTGGCGCTGGCTGTCAACGCCGGCGACGCGGCCGCTGCGGTCAATGTTTTGCGTGCAAGCGAAGAAGAAAAGGTCGCCTGGATCGATCCGGCGCAACCGGCGGACCTCTTACAACTGGCTTTGGCGGGCCGCCAGGGGGCCGCCGGGGGTTATCAGGATTACCTCAAAATGATCGCCGCGGGTGCACCAGAAGGCGAAGAGATCGTACGACTTGCTTGGGTGAAATCTGTGCTGGATAGCTTCGAAACCTTCCGGATTCTGTGCGCGGTGCGTGAAGGCGAGTGGGGTGTGACCGGCTTGAATGATGTCATCGAGAAAAGATTGCAATCGGCCGGATTACTGAAAAGAACCGGCGAATGGTACGTCGGGCGGCCGGTCATGGTCACACGCAACGACTACGGCACCGGCGTTTTCAACGGCGACATCGGCCTGACTTTGCCGGACCCGGCGCGTCCGGGAGCGCTGCGCGTATACTTTTCGGAAGGCGAAAATGTCCGCAGCGTGCTCGCCACGCGGCTGCGAAATGTGGAAACCGCGTTCGCCATGACGGTGCATAAATCACAAGGTTCCGAGTTCAAGCATACCGTGCTGGTGCTGCCGAAAGACAGCGGCGGCATGCTGGCCCGCGAGCTGATCTACACCGGCATCACCCGCGCTCGCGACTACTTTACGTTACTCACCCCCAACGGCCAAGTCCTGCTCGACGCCATCGCCCAGCGCACCCAACGCGCCAGCGGCCTGCGCAACCTCCTCGACAACTGAACGACCGAAACGAACAGGCCAAGGCTGTTCGACGTCCTAAATAAGCCAAAAATTAGCATGAAAACACCAAAATCCGGCATAAGAAGGGTGCGTAATAACGGAAACACGTAGGGCGGATTAGACGGACCGCCGTAATCCGCCAAGCTCCGCCAACACCTCCACCGCGCAGCGCCAATCCCGGAGACGAAAAAAAACCGGACCCAAGGTCCGGTTTTTAAAGTCAGAAAACAGCAAAAAATCACATCGCCCGACGATTCCGCTTGCTGGCCTTGATAACTTTCTTCTTGGTTTTTGCCGCAGCCTTCAATACTTTTGGTTTCTCAATCGGGCCCGAAATAAAGCGACGGATATTGAACGCATCCATCAACCGTGCCGAATTTGCTTTCGCATTCAACAACACCAAAGTGTTGTCCTTGCCACCAGATTTGAAGCGCATGATCAGGCAACGACCCGCCTCTTCGGTGTACCCGGTTTTCGACAAACCGACATCCCAACCCTTGGCGCCGACCAGGCGGTTAGTGTTGTGATACTCCACCTGGCGACCCTTAATCTTGATGATGTCCTTGGTGTCGGTAGTGATGCGGGCGATCTCCGGATAGGCCGAAGCGGCCTTTGCCATTTTGACCAGATCGGTCGCGGTCGAGCGGTTATGCGGCGACAAACCGGTCGGCTCCTCGATCACGGTCTGGGTCAAACCCAGCGCGCGAATCTTGGCGTTGACCGCCGCCTTGAACGCGGCAGGACCACCCGGATAGGTACGTGCCAGCGACGCGGCGGCGCGGTTGTCTGACGACATCAGCGCCAACTGCAACACATCGCCACGGGCGATTTCGGCGCCAACCGGAACGCGCGAAGTGCTGTGCTTCAACATATCCACGTCGGACTGGTCGATGCTGATAGGCTGCGTCATGTCCGGTTTGGAGTCGAGCACCACCATCGCGGTCATCAGCTTGGTCAGCGAGGCGATCGGGACTTGAACGTTGGAATTCTTTTCGAGCAGGACCTTGCCGGTAGCGTCTTCGACGACCAGCACGGACTGTGAGCCGAGCGGCACTGCGAGCGCTGCCGCAGTGAACGTACTCAGCAATACAGCGACAATTTTCTTGAGCATGTTAGGTATTCTTGGGAGTGAGGAGTGAAACGGGCGCCTGAAGAAGGCGCGACGCAAAACTAAGACTAGCTATGCGGCAATACGAAGGATAGACGATAACATTAAAGTGGTTTCTCGTCTATTGTATGTAACCTACGGATTCTATTATTTTGTATCAGCCAGAAATAAAGCCCCGAGGCGGGGGAGCGCTCGGGGCTTTATCGGTTTCAGGCTGCGGCGGCGGCCCGTGTTGCGGGGTGTCGCTGATGTTTGACGGCTCAGCTACTGATCTTGGCGATCGAGACCTCGGTGGATTTGACCAGGGCGATCACTTCGCTGCCCACTTTCAGGTCCAAATCGTGGATGGAACGCGATGTGATCACCGAGGTGACGATACCGTGCTGGGTTTCCACATCGACTTCCGAGACGACGGGCCCGAAGATGATTTCCTTGATCTTGCCGCGGAACTGGTTACGTACGTTAATTTCAGAAATGGCCATCGTGCATCCTTTGTCTGGTTAGTTACTACATGTCCAGATTACGGGCATTCACGGTCTTTGCAAACGAATCGATCCGTATAACCTTATTTGTTCTGGTAGATCTTGTCGAATTCGCCGCCGTCGTCAAAGTGCTTCTTCTGGGCCGCTTTCCAGCCGCCGAATACGTCATCGACCGTGAACATGTTGATTTGACGGAAGTTGGCGCTGTACTTTTTGAAGGCTTTTTCCGAACGCGGACGGAAGTAGTGCTTGGCGATGATGTCCTGTGCCGCCTCGGTGTAAAGGAAATTCAGGTAGCCGGTGGCCTGCTTGCGCAAGCCGCGACGATCGACCACCTTGTCGACCACAGCCACCGGCGATTCGGCCAGGATGGAGATCGACGGATAGACCACTTCGAAGTTGTCGCCGAACTCGGCGCGCACCATGTTCACTTCGTTTTCGAAGGTCACCAGCACGTCGCCGATGTCGCGCTGGGTAAAAGTGGTGGTGGCGCCGCGTCCGCCAGCGTCCAGCACCGGTACGTTCTTGAAGATTTTGGTGACGAGGTCGCGCGCTTGCGCCTCGGTACCGCCTTTTTTCACCACAGAGCCCCAGGCCGCCAGATAGGTGTAGCGGCCGTTGCCTGCGGTCTTCGGATTCGGGATGACAACCTTGACGCCCGGCTTGGCTAGGTCGGCCCAATCCTTGATCTGCTTCGGATTGCCCTTGCGGACGAGGTATACCATGGTCGAGTAGAACGGCGCGGCGTTGTTGGGGAACTTCTTGGCCCAGTCCTGCACCACCAAGCCGCGATCTGCCAGCATATCGATGTCATTGGCTTGGTTCATGCTCACAACGGCCGCTTCCATGCCGTCGGCGACCGAGCGGGCCTGCTTGGACGAGCCGCCGTGCGATTGGTTGACGTTGACGGTTTCCCCGGTGGTCTTCTTCCACTCGGCAACGAATACGGGGTTGATATCCTTGAACAATTCGCGCGCGACGTCGTACGAGGCGTTCAGCAGCACAGGTTCGGCGGCGCTCGCTTGAAGCGGCAGGCCCATGAAAAGCGCCGAGGCGGCCAGGAATGAGGTGACAACGAGACGGCGAGCAGGATTTTTGTTGGTCATAATAAGCTTTCGTAATAACAGACGCCCATGGTGTAAAATTTCGCCCGGAAAAGATACGAATTTTTCGTAATATGCTTAGACCGTATGGATCGCGCGAAGTTTTCGTTAAAAACCGTATAACGATTTTTGAAAACATTCGTGGGCAAAAGCAGGGCCAGCCACTAGGCTGTCATAGGGAAAACCGGCGCCGCGACACTGAATCCTGGTGCGTCCGCAACGGCTTTGGCAGCTTGGTGTATAGTCGAATCAGGCACTGAGAAGGCGTTAGAACGCTTCATTTTGCTATCGGGAATATTTGTGAGCGTACATGAGTCTTGAAATTCGGAGTCTTGAAGTTCGTATTGCTGTTTCGACAGATGCGGACGCGGCGTGCAACGTTTTGCGCCGTTCTATCACGGAGTGCTGTGAGCTCGACCATAAGAACGATCCAGCGATCCTGGATGCGTGGTTGGGCAACAAAACTTCGCAGATGGTGGCCAACTGGTTCAGTTCGCCCACCAATTTTTCGCTGGTCGCGGTCAGCGAAGGTGTCGTGATCGGCGTTGCTTTGCTGACCGGCGCCGGCAAGTTGGCGTTGTGCTATCTGTTGCCGGAGGCGCGCGGGCAGGGCGTCGGCAAGGCGCTGCTGGCGCGGGTCGAGGAACAGGCTTGCACTTGGGGTGTCAAAGCCTTGCAGTTGCATAGCACGGCTACCGGACAGGAGTTTTTCGCGCGGCGCGGGTATGTGGATGCGGGCAAGGTCCGCTCGCCGTATGGCGTGGAGACGATCTTCTTCTGGAAGCAGCTCGACGAGGCCGGCGCGCCGGATGCGGCCAAGCGCAAGCGGTTTTGTAATTGTAATTCGGCGTAGTCGCCCAGGCTTGCTTTGGTGGCGGCTCGTCGATGGCCGATTACGCCTTCGGCTAATCCGCCCTACGTGTCTCCAGATTATGCTACTGGCAGTAGGCCACGAAGGACGCCCATCCTTGGAGACACGTAGTCGATGGCGGATTACGCCTTCGGCTAATCCGCCCTACGTGTCTCCAGATTATGCTGCTGGCAGTAGGCCACGAAGGACGCCCATCCTTGGAGACACGTAGGGCGGATTAGCGAAGCGTAATCCGCCATGCCTGCGCCGCCGGCGGCTCCTCAGCAGCACACGGCCAGCTGCCATTCCTCGCGCCTCGCGGGCGTCGCTCCCACTTCCTCACCACCGACGAACAGTTTGAGCTCGCCCGGCGCCAGCCTGGTCCACGCTTCGTTCGACGTCAGCGGCTGCGTGGCGATGACGGCGATGCGGTCGTCCAGATGGTTATGCTTGCTGAAATCGATGCTGAGATCGCAATCGATCAGCTTCGCCACCGAAAACGGATACTCCCTCACCACGAAATGCAGGTCGGTGCTGCAATGGGCGAACAGCAGCTCGCCGTTCGACAAAACGAAGTTGAAGGTGCCGTAGTCGGCGATCTCCCCGGCCAGCGTTTCCAGTGTCCGGTACAGCAGGTGGCGCGGCGGCGCTTGCTCGAACCGCAGCGCCAGGCCCGACAGCAGGTGGCAGAAAGCCCGCTCGCTGTCGGTGTCGCCCCAGGGTGCGTACAGGCTGGGGTTTGGATTGAACAGCTTCAGATCGCCGTTATGGGCGAACGACCAGGTCTGGCCCCACAGTTCGCGCGTGAACGGATGGCTGTTTTCCAGCGAGATGCGGCCTTGCGTGGCCTTGCGGATATGCGCCACGACGTTTTTCGCCTTGATCGGGTTTTGCTTGAATTGCGCCGCCAACGGCGAGTCGATCGATGGCAGGAAGTCCGTGTAGAGGCGGCAGCCGGTGCTGGTGTGCAGCGCGATGCCCCAACCGTCCTTGTGCTCGCCCGTGCGGCCGCCCCGTTCGGCAAAGCCCGCGAACGAAAAGTCCACGGCGGCAGGCTTGCTGCTGTTCATAGCGAGTAGTTGGCACATGGGTCTGGGGGTGTGGTTGACGATGCCCCACAATAGCCGCGCCCCCGGGCGAGCGGAAGGAATGTTTTGGCATATCCATAGGCGAAAGCATTCGTTCTGCTTTTTCCCGCGCCCGCATACGCTGTCGACATTGCCTGTATCCGTCGAGGAACCCATGTCATTTCCCGTTCTGCAAAAATACCTGGCGCGTTTATCCGACGCGACCGGCGCCGCCACCAGCATCTGGCTCGATCACGAGGGCAAGGCGCAGGGACGGTTTTTCAATTGCACCATGAGCAGCGCCTTTCAGCCGGTCCGTCAGCTCGAGAACGGCGCCATCCACGCCTACGAGGGGCTGGCGCGCAGCGTGTCGGCGCAGGACATGGGATTGTCGCTGTGGAAGCTGCTCGACCACGCGGCCAGCGACGACGAGTCGATCGAGCTCGACCGTTTGTGCCGCATGCTGCATTCGATAAATTTCTTCCGCCAGGCCGACACGGCGCCCAACGCCGACGCCGATCTGTACCTGAACGTGCACGACCGCTTGCTCAGCGCCGTCAGCAGCAACCACGGCCACGCGTTCCGGCGCATCCTCGATGCGCTGGAGCTGCCGCTGTCGCGCATCGTGCTGCAACTGCCGGCGGCCACGCCGCAGCAGGGCTGGCTGTTGAACTACGTGTCGGACAACTACCGGCGCAACGGTTTCCGTTTCGCCGTCAATGTGGCCGGCGCCCAGGACGGGCTGCAGGTGCTGGACCGTCTGCGTCCCGACGTGTTCAAGCTCGACGCGCGCGAGCTGCACGACACCGAGAACCTGCTCACCTTGCTACGGCGCTCGGCCGAGGCCAATGTGTCGGTGCTGTTCAAACGCGTGGAAACGCCGCAGACGCTGACGGTGCTGCGACAGTTGGGCGACGCCGCCGGCGTGCCGCTGCTGGCGCAAGGCTATCTGCTCGATGAGCCGCGCGCGGCCTTGCTCCAACCGGAGCCGGTGGCCGCGGCCGCGTAACAGCGGCGCCGGCTTTCGATACGTTTATCCTGTGTCGTCTTGGGCCATGACTCATATTTAATACCGATGCCGCCCGGCCGCCGATAGCGAGTTTGCATTTGCGGTTTCCCGCATGGCTGCTTAAATATAGAGCTCGGACTATAAATAAAGGAGTCATCATGAAACGGATGAACGTGGTCAAGGTGGTGATTGGGGCGGCGGTATTGACGGTGGCGTCGTCGGTGCAGGCACAGCCGCAAATCGAGCCATCGCAGCCTGCACCGCAGTCGGTCCCGGTCCCATACAAGGCAACGCAAGCCGACGACCGGTTGCGCATCGAGCTGCCGGAGCGCTATCGCAAGATGTGGCCGCAGGACTACGACGACTACCGGGGCGGCTATGTGCTGTCCAACGGCCAGACCTTGTCGATCGCGCCCAGGGGGCTGCATATGTATGCCCGCATCGATAACGGCCAGTGGCACAAGCTCGTCGCGGCCGCGCCGAACGCCTTCGTGGCGCTGGACCGGCAGTTGAAGATGGAAATCAACCTGCTGGACGACGAAAAGGTCAGCGGCTGGGTGACCATGGTCGTGCCACAGCAGACCTTGGCGAATGGCGTGGTCTTGCCGGAAAGGGCGGTGCGGCTGGCGGTGCGCTAGCCCGTAGAGCTTACGCGGCGGTGCTGCCGTGTTTTTCATTTCCCCCTGCTTACGCTATAGTATCCCTATCGAGTTTTACGGAATAGCTATGGCATCGCGCAGAGAGTTTTTACAGCAGGGCTTGGGGTTGACGGCGGCAGGGGTTTTATCCGTACCGTTGATAGGGTGTGCATCGGACAGCGCCGCGCGCAAAGCCAGTACCAGCGCGGCCGCCAAGCCGCCTGCGGCGCGCGTGGCGGCCCCTGCCGTCATCACGCAGGCGCGGCCGGCGGCCAGCATGCCGTCGGCGTCGTCGCAGTCGGCGCCGTCCGGCCTGGGGTCGGGGTCGGGGGAGATCGAGCCGCCGCCCGACATCTTCGACGCCCAGTTGCTGGACATGGAATTCTGGCTCAAGCCGCGCACCATCGAGGTGTTCCGTCCCGCCAGCAACGAGCGCGCCAAGCTGCTGTACTGGCGCGACGGCGAGATCATCGAGTCCGCCTACCAGGACTTGTGCCACCTGCTGCGCGACGTCAACGGCAAGGAAACCGCCCGCATCGATCCCAAATTGTTCGAAACGCTATGGGGCACCCAGGCGTTCGTGCAGCGCTACGGCATCGACACGCCGCTGGAGATACTGTCGGGCTACCGCACGTCGGCCTCGAACAACAAGCTGCGCGAGGCCGGCGTGCCCGCCGCGCGCCAGTCGCTGCACATCGAAGGCCGTGCCGCCGACATCCGCATCGCCAACCTGAATGCCGAAGTGCTCGGCGGCCTCGTCAAGAGCTTCCGCCAGGGCGGCGTCGGCTTCTATTACCGCGCCGGTCCGCGCGGCGGCTGGATCCACGCCGATACCGGTCTCAAGCGCACCTGGAAGGGCTGACCCTGGCCGCCATCGGCGGCGTCTACTCGTAATCTATTCGTAGTAATAGGAGTGGTAGGCGGTGGGCTTCAGGTTGGCCTGCCGCTCGCGGTCGATCGCGCGCGGGTCGACCGGCCGCTCCCACCAGATACGCCAGCCGAGTTCCTGGTCGCGCTTGACTTCGGGATGCTCGTCCATGAACTGGTTGAGAAACTGGCCGAAGTCAGAGACATATTCCCTGCGGCGGGGGGCGAATAAAGATTTGAATTTCATCGTCTATTCCTCCTATCGAGTAAACTGGCGGCTTGGCCAGACTATGGGATGAGTATGCAAGATAAGAACGAGCCGCCGCGTTTCAAGCCGGTGCCGTGGCAGGGGCTGGAGAGCCCGGCCGATGTCGAACTGTGGATCGAGGAGCATAACCTCAGCCTGCAGCAACATATTGGCAAGAATGAAACCGGTTACGGCGTCTGCTTCACCTTGGCCGAGGGCGGCGAGATCTACATGCAGACCACGCAGGACGGCGCGCTGATATTGGATGTTACGCCGGAAGCGCAATGGGTGGCGCCACTGATCATGGCGGCGGCGCGCACCGACGAGGCGCCGCCGGGCTCGCTGTGGGTGCTGCCCGACGATAAGCTGGTACAGTTGATGATCGGGCTGAGCGGGCTGATCGCCACCTCGATGCTGGTCGTGGGCCATAACTTCGGCCTGCGCCGCCGTATGGGCGCCTGGTAGCGCCCGCCACTATGAGGAATTCCATGCAGACACAGTTCAGTTTTGTTTCCGCCATCAAACCCGCACGCCGTCCTGCGCTGCGGGTCCTGGCCGTGACCCTGTTGGCGGCGGCATGGCTGCCCGCGGCGGCGTCGGCGGCGGACTTGCTGGCCACCGTCAAGGCGCGCGGCACGCTGAAGGTGGCGCTGGAGGGCACGTATCCGCCGTTCAACTACAAGGACCAGAAGACGGGCCAGCTGGCCGGCTACGACGTCGATGTCGCGCGCCTGCTGGCGGCGAAGCTGGGCGTGAAGGTGGAGTTCGTCAGCAGCGAATGGGCCAGCATCCTGGCCGGGCTGTCGGCCAATAAGTACGACGTCATCATTTCGCAGGTCGGCATCAATCCCAAGCGCGAGCAGGCGTTCGATTTTTCCACTCCGTATATCTACTCGATGCCGCAGCTGATCGTGCGCAAGGACGAGAAGGCCGTCTACACGTCGCTGGCCGACCTGAAGGGCAAGAAACTGGGCGTGGGGCAGGGCAGCGTCTACGAGCAGCAAGCCAAGGCGGTGCCCGGCATCGATGTGCGCAGCTACGCGGCCGCGCCCGACACCATGTCGGACCTGGCCAGCGGCCGGCTCGACGCCGCGCTCAACGACAGCCTGATGTCGGCCTATCTGCTGAAAATCTCCAAGTTGCCGATCAAGGCCGGCGCCCGGGTCGGCGCGGTCGAGCGCATGGGGATTCCTTTCCACAAGGGTAATCCCGAATTCAAGGCCGCGCTCAACAAGGCGCTGGCCGACGTGGCCGCCGACGGCAGCCTGAAGGCGATTTCGATCAAATGGTTCGGCACTGACGTCAGCAAGGCGCCCTGAGCATGGATTGGCAGGGCGTGCTGGAGCTGCGGGCGCTGCTGACGGAGGCGGCGCCGGTCATGCTGCGCGGCGCCGGCTACACGGTGATCTTCGCGCTGGCCTCGATGCTGGGCGGGCTGCTGATCGGCTTTCCGGTGGCGGTGCTGCGCATCCTGCCGTACCGGCTGCTGCGCTGGCCGGCCACCGTGTATGTCAGCCTGTTCCGGGGCACGCCGCTGCTGGTGCAAATGTTCGTCATCTATTACGGCCTGCCCAGCGTCGGCATCGAGTTCACGCCGGTGACGGCCGGCATCCTGGCGCTGAGCCTGAACGCGGGCGCCTTCCTGTCCGAAAGCCTGCGCGGCGCCATCGGCGCGGTCAGCCAGGGGCAGTGGTCGGCCAGCTACAGCCTCGGGCTCGGTTACTGGAGCACCCTGCGCCACGTGGTGTTGCCGCAGGCGCTGAGGATCGCCGTGCCGGCGATGAGCAACACCCTGATCAGCCTGATCAAGGACACCTCGCTGGTGTCGGTCATCACCATGACCGAGCTGATGCTCTCTACCAAGGAGGTGATCGCCACGACGTTCCGGCCGTTGCCGCTGTACCTGGCCGCCGCGCTGATCTACTGGGCGCTCAGCCTGCTGTTTGAGGCGCTGCAACGACGCGCCGAACAACGTTTGAACCGTGCACATCGCTAACTCCCCGTGTTTTCTCGACATCGCCACGCGTAAATGCTAGTCTAGTTCCGTACTCCGGGGTCAGGTCCTCCATTGATGCACGAGCCCGTGTAGCAATGGAGGGCCTGACCCCGGAGTTGGGGTTACGCAAAGGGAGGGTATGGAGAAGCGAACGTCCAGTACCGAGGCGCCGGCGCGCAGGCAGCCGATTTCCGAGGAGCGTCTCGGCGGGCTGGCCGGGCTGGCTGTCGTCGCCGAGGCCGCCTCTCTGGCGCCCTACGAGGCGATGATGGCCACCATCGGCGAGTCCACCGTTCCCGCCGCCGACTTCGCCGAGACCGGCAAGGCCGTCGCCGAGACATCCTATTTCAACGATATCTATCTGCTGGCGCCGGTCGGCTATTTCGTGCTCGGCTTCGATACCGCCATCCTGCAGATGAACGTGGTCGGCGCCGATTTGCTCGGCTTGTCGCGAAGCAATCCCGAGCAGACCTCCTTCCGCCAGTTCGTCGCCCCGCGCTTTCACGAGGATTTCGACCGCTTCGTGCGGCACGCCCTCAACAGCGTGGAGCCCGAGCAGTGCGACCTGCAGATGGTGCGCGCGCGCAACCAGCAGGGCTTCCCGGTCACCTTGCGCGCCAGCGCCGACGCCAGCGGCCAGGCGCTGCGGGTGGTGGTCGAGCTGGCCGAGGGCAAGACCGCCGCGCTCGAACGCAGCGAGGAGCGCTTCCGCCGCATCGTCCATTGCGCCGAGGAGGGCATCTGGGAAATCGACGCCAGCGCCCGCACCAGTTTCGTCAACCCGAAGATGGCGCAAATGCTCGGCTATTCGATCGAGGAGATGCTCGACCAGCCGCTGGTGGCCTTCATGGACGACGAGGGCCGCGCCATCCTCGAGCGCAACATCGCGCGGCGCCAGCGCGGCGTGGCCGAGCGCCACGAGTTCAAGTTCCTGCGCAAGGACCGCGCCGAGCTGTGGGTGACCCTGGCGACCAACCCGATCTTCGACGGCGACGGCGGCTACCTGGGCGCGCTGGCGCTGGTGAGCGACATCACGGCCACCCGCGCCTCGACCGAACTGATCTGGCAGCAGGCCAACTTCGATAGCTTGACCGCCTTGCCCAACCGGCATATGTTCCAGGACCGGCTGGAGCAGGAGGTCAAGAAGGCGCGCCGCGAGGGCGTGTTGCTGGGGCTGCTGTTCATCGACCTCGACGGTTTCAAGCAGGTCAACGACACCCTGGGCCACGACCAGGGCGACGTGTTGCTGGTCGAGGCCGCGCGCCGCATCGGCGCCTGCGTGCGCACCTCCGACACGGTGGCGCGGCTGGGCGGCGACGAGTTCACCGTGATTCTCACCGGACTGGAGCAGATTAGCGCCATCGAGCGCATCACCCAGACCATCCTGGCGCGGCTGAACCGGCCCTTCACCCTGGGCGTGGCCCATCCGTCGGTGTCGGCCAGCATCGGCATCTCGGTGTTCCCGGCCGACGCCAACTCGCCCGAGGCCTTGCTGCGCAACGCCGACCAGGCGATGTACGCGGCCAAGCAGGGCGGGCGCAACCGCTATAGTTATTTCACGCCGGAACTGCAAAAGGCGGCGCAGGCGCGCCAGCAGGTCACCGTCGATTTGCGCTCGGCGCTGTCGGGCCAGCAGTTCGAGCTGCATTACCAGCCCATCGTTAACCTGCGCAGCGGCCAGATCGAGCGGGCCGAGGCGCTGCTGCGCTGGCGCCATCCGCAGCGCGGCCTGCTGGCGCCGGCCGAGTTCCTGCCGTTCGCCGAATCGGGCGGGCTGATGATGGAAATCGGCGACTGGGTGTTCCGCCAAGCAGCCAGGCAGGCGCGGCTATGGCAGGACGAGCTCGGCTCGGGCTTCCAGGTGGGCATCAACCAGTCGACGGCGCAGTTCCGCGGCGACACGGCGCTGTATGTGGGCTGGCTCAACTACGCGGCCGAGCTGGGCCTGTCGCCGCGCAGCCTGATCATCGAGATCACCGAGGGCGTGCTGCTCGACGGCGCCGCCCAGGTCGGCGACCGCCTGCGCGAGCTGCGCGAGATGGGCTTGCAGGTGGCGCTGGACAACTTCGGCACCGGTTACTCGTCGCTGGCCCATCTGAAGCATTTCGGTATCGACCTGCTCAAGCTCGACCACAGTTTCATCCAGCACCTGGCCAACGACAGCGGCGACCTGGCCATGTGCGAGGCGCTGATCCTGATGGCCCACAAACTGGGGCTGAGGGTGGTGGCGGAGGGCGTCGAGACGGTGGCGCAGAGCAATCTGCTGGAGCTGGCCGGCTGCGATTTCGCGCAGGGCTATGTTTATGCGCAGCCGATGCCGGCCGAGGCGTTCAGCACGCTGGCGCGGCAGGGACTGCCGAGGCTGAATTGATTTCGTAGGGCGGATTAGGCGGAACGCCGTAATCGGCCAAGCTCCGTCGGCGACTCATGCATGGCGGATTACGCTGCGCTAATCCGCCCTACGTGTTTTAGAGGGGATCTGGGGGCGCTGGACTAGCGCAGGCTCAGCAGCGAAACCACGCGTTCGCGGCTGATGCCCGCCAGCGCCGACGTGATCGACAGCAGCGACTGGTAGCCGGGCTGTTTGGCGGTCGTGACGAAATTCTGCGCGACCTGCTCCATGCCGTCGGTGGTGTCGGCCGGCACCGCGTTCTTGACCCGCGCGGCGGCCTGGTTGAGCGCCGTTTGCACCGAGGCGATCGAGCGTTCCACCTGCGACAGCGCCTGCAACACTTGCTGCAAGGTGGTGCGGATCGATTCGACGTCGGCCGTCTGCCAGTTGTCCGGATCGACCACCGGCGCCTGCGCCTCGGCCTTGACGCGGTTGAGCTGCCCGGTGGGGAAGCGCTGGCCGCCGCCCTGCACGGCGATGGTGTCGCGGAGATTGCCCCACTGCGATTCGGCGACGCTGAATTCCAGCTGGCCGTCCTCGCCCAGCGTGGTGCGCACGCCGCTTGGCGCCAGCGCGGTGTCGAAGCGCTGGGTGATCTGCTGGTCGGTCAGGCCAGGCTCAAGCACGACCGAACTGAGGTTTTGCCCGCCCAGCGAAATGGCCAGCACCTCGCGCCCGCCGGGACGCAGGTTGGTCAGGTTCATGCCGCGCACGTTGAAGCGCGTGTTGGTGGCCTGGTTGCTGAAATTGAGCTGGGAATCCAGGGTGCCGCCGGACGCCTGCGAGCGGTTGCGCCAGCTGTTGCTGAACTGGCGCACGCGCGCCTCCAGGGTGCCGTCGGCGCGCTGGCGGTTGGCCAGGCGGGCGCTCAGGTCGGCCTTCAGGTTGCGCAGCTGGGCCGCGCTCTGTTCGAGGAAGTCGAGGGCTTGCTGGGCGCCGGAAATGTCGCCCTGCAGCGGCTGGTCCATATGGGTCAGGCCGCGGCGCAACGGCGCCGCCGAGGTCGGCGTCGGGTTGACCGGGGTGGCCGTGGCCGCGTTCTCGCCATTCAGCCCGAGCGCGGTGCCGTCCACCGCGCTGGCATTGCCGGCGCCGCCGGGGACAATGACGGTGGGGGTGGGTTGGGGCGAGATTTGCATACGCTAGGGTAATAACGGTTACAGGACGTTGAACAACGACAGGTCGCTCACCTTGGCATAGGCTTTGTACGACGCTTCCAGCGACAAATTATACCCGGACAGCTCGGTGGCGGCCTCGGCGTAATCGAGTTGACCCAGATCCAGGATGGCGGCCTTGTTCGAGAGGCTGACGTTGGCGTGGTTGTCGTCGAGCGTCTTCATCACGTTCTGGGCGCCGCCCAGTTGGGCGATCTTGCCGGCAATCAGCTCAAGCGTGGCAGTGGCGCCGTCCATATTGTCCTTCAGCGTCGCTTGCAAGGTGGGGCTGCCGATGACGAGGGCGGGATCGGAGAGGGCGGCGATGGTGGCGTCTATCTTCGTCAGCAAGCTCTCCAGACCGCCGACGTCGACATTGACGGTCTGCGTGATGCCGTTGCCGATGACGGTTTTTTGCTGGTCCGCGTTGCCCATGTAGGTGTAGGTATCGGGCGGACCGGCGGTGACCTGGATGGGCTGGGTGCTGGTCAGCGTGCCCGAAAAGATGTAGCGGCCTTCCTGGTCCTTCTGGTTGGCGGTGTAGAGCAGGCTGTCGCGCAGCGCCGTCATGGTGCTGACCATCGACCGGAGGTCGGCCGGCGTGTTGCTGCCGTCGGCCGCCCACACCAGCTGGTCGCTGACCGACGTGATGTCGCGCGTCATGCTGCTCAGGTATTCTTCGTTGCTGGTCAGGCGGATCTTGGTGGCCGCGATGTTTTCGCGGTACTGGCCGACGATGGCTTCTTCGCGCGTCAGGCGCGAGATGCGCACCGCGCCGATCGGGTCGTCCGACGGCACCTGGATGCGGCTGCCCGATGCCAGTTGCTCGGTAAGCTTGGAGACCCAGCTTTGGTTTTCCTGCAGGCCACGGTTCATGGTGGCCTGGAATTGACTGGAGGCGATACGCATGACGTTCCCTTAATTAAACATTTGCAAGGTAGCGTCGAACAGGCTGTTCGCCACGGAAATAACCTTCATATTGGCCTGGTACATGTTCTGGTACTCGATCAGGTTGATCGCCTCCTCGTCGCGGTTGACCGCGCTGGTCGACTTCCAGTCGTCCTCGGACTGCTGGCGGATGGTGGTGGCGGTCTTGAGCAGCGACTGGTTCTGTTGGCTGTCGACGGCCAGCTTGCCCACCACCTGGGTGTCGGCGTCGTTGAGCAGCACGCTGCCCAGGCTGGTCAACACGATCGGCTGGCTTTTGATATCGATCAGTACCTGCAAATTGCCGCTGTTGCCGGGGGTGCCGTCGCTGGAGAAGGCCAGGTCGGCCGCCTTGAAGGCCGGATCGATGCCCAGCAGGCCGGTGGCGCTGGTCGGATTGAACACGAACAGGTCCGCGCCGTTCACGCCGGGCGCGGTAAAGCCGGCGTTGAGCTGGTCGTTGACCATGGTCGACATCTGCTCGGCGATCTCGGAGATCGACACTTGCAGCGGCTTGAGCGTGTTTTCCAGGAAATCGCCCAGGCCGCCCAGCTGGCCGCCGACCTTGGTCTCGTCGAGCTTGAACGTGGTCCCCGCGAACGCGAGGTTCAGGGTTTGCGTGCCGGCCACCGTGTCGAAGCTGAGCTTGGCCGCCATGTCGGTCACCACCAGCGGCTGGCCGGTTTTAAGCGAGACGCTGATGCTGCCGTCAGGATTGTTGAGCACTTCCACCGCCACCTGCGCCGAGACGGCGTCGATCAGCAGTTCGCGCTGGTCGATCAGGCCCGAGGTGCTGGTGCCGGCGGCGCCGACCTGGATGATTTGCTTGTTCAACGCGGCGATGCTGGCCAGCGATTCGTTGAGCGAAGGCAGCATGGTGGTGCGCTGCTGGTTGACCGACACCATCTGGGTCGCCGTCAAATTGTAAATACTGTTGATCTGCTGCGACATCGAGTCGGCCATTGTGATGACCTGCTGGCGCAGCGGGGTCGAGGTCGGATCGACGGCGGCGGCGTTGAGCGCCTTGAAAAAGTTGTCGACGCCGTAGCTGATGCTCGAGGTCTTGTCGGCCATCACCTTTTCCAGCTGCGTCAGGTAGGGCTGCACTTGCGAGCGTTGGCCCAGGTCGGAATTGGCGCGCCACATCTGCTGCGACTTGTAGGAATCGCTAAAGCGCAGCAACGCGCCGACCTGCACGCCGTTGCCGGGGCTGTTGAGACCCGGATCGGAGGCGATCGACTGCAACAGCACGCCCTGGCGGGTGTAGCCCTTGGTCTGGAGGTTGGCGACGTTCTGGCTGACGGTGTTGATGGCGGCTTGGGCGGCCAGGGCGCCGGACAGTGCGTTGTAAGAGATGCTCATGGTGCGGGTCTTTCCTGGTGAAGGCCGAAGGAGCGGTCGCTGGCAGCGCCAAAGCTGGCACGAGCGCTCCGTTATCAGTACAAGGCGACAGCTAAGCGGACAGGATTAAGCGATGCACGCATAAAATTTCCATCCGGGAAGTTTTTCCCGGCTCAGGCCGCTGGTGCGGCGCCTTCCAACGGAGGCGGGGAGGCCGTGGCGGCCGCCGTTTTCGGCGGCGCCGCCACTGGTGCCGCAGCCGGCAACAGCTGGCGCAGGATGACGTCGGCCACGCCGAAGGCGCGGCGGCCGGCCATCTGGTCGGCGACCAGGTTGTCGGCCATGTCCAGCATGTCCTGGTTGACCTTGTTTTTGAAGACGCTGTCCTCGGAGGACAGCTCGCGCGTGCCCGAGCGCATCTGGTGCAGCATGTGGCTGATAAAGAAACTTTCGAACTTGACGGCGGCCTCGGTCACCTTGGCGCGGTAGGCAGGGTCCACCGTGTCGCCCGGCTGGGCTGCCACCGGCGTCACGTGCACGTCGCTGAGCTTGTCGGCGACGCCAAGCCGCAGCTTGCTGGGATCGAAGGGGGCTTGGATGCTCATGGGAATTCCTGTTAGATGACGACCAGTTCGCCTTCGATGGCGCCGGCGTGGTCCAGCGCCTGCAGGATCGCCATGATGTCGTCGGGCGAGGCGCCCAGGCTGTTGATGACGTCGATGATGCCTTGCAGCTTGGCGCCGGCCGGCCAGTTGAACATCTGGCCCGAGCCCTGGTCCACGCTGACCTGCGATTGCGGCGTGGCCACGGTGTTGCCGGCGGCCAGGGCGTTCGGTTGGCTGACCTTGGTGCTCTCGGAAATCACCACCTTGAGCGAGCCATGGGTGACGGCGGCCGCGCGCACGCGCAGGCCCTCGGCGATGACCACGGTGCCGGTGCGCGAATTGAACACCACTTTCGGGGAATCGTCGCCAACGTCGATCGACAGCGCCTCGAGCTTGGCCATGAAGGCGATGCGCTGGGTCGGGTTGGCCGGGGCCACCACGTCGACGCTGGTGGCGTCGCTGGCGGTGGCGATGTCGCCGAAGCGCTTGTTGATCGAATCGACAATATTAATCGCGGTCTGGAAGTGCGGATGGCGCAGCGACAGGCGCACGCTCGGCTTGGTGGCGAAATCGCTGGCGATCTCGCGCTCGATGGCCGCGCCGCTGGGGATGCGGCCGGAGGTCGGGGTGTTGACGGTCACCGACGAGCCGCTCTTGCCCTGGGCGCTGAAGCCGCCGACGACCACGTTGCCCTGGGCCAGCGCATAGACTTCGTTGTCGGCCGCGCGCAGCGGGGTCAGCAGCAGGGCGCCGCCGCGCAGGCTCTTGGCGTCGCCCATCGAGGAGACCACCACGTCGATATTCTGGCCCTTGCGGTAGCCGGGCGGGAACACCGCCGACACCATCACGGTGGCGACGTTTTTCGACTTGGCGTCGGTGCCGTCGGGCACCTTGACGCCGAACTGCTTGAGCATGTTGATGACGGACTGGCTGGCGAACTTGACCTGGGTCGAGTCGCCGCTGCCGTTCAGGCCCACCACCAGGCCGTAGCCGACCAGCGGATTGTCACGCATGCCTTCGACGGCGACCAGGTTGCGCAGCACTTGCGCGGCTTGGGCCGGCAGCGTCGCGGTCAACGTCAGGCACAGCGCCAAAGGCAGGGCGAGAATGCGGTGCAGCTTGCGGAAGTTCATGATGTTCAATCCAAATAGTGTACTGGTGACAACTTAAAACGGCCACTGTTAAAACGGCATGTACGGACCGGTGAAGAAGCGCGACAGCCAGCCGGCCGATTGCGTATCGGCCAGGGTGCCCTGCGCCGAGTAGGCGATGCGGGCGTTGGCGATGCGCAGCGACGAGACCTGGTTGTTGGCGTCGATGTCGGCCGCGCGCAGGTAGCCGCGCAGGCGGACGAATTCCTCGCCCTGGTTCAGCGTCAGCGTTTTTTCGCCGGACACGCGCAGCAGCCCGTTCGGCAGCACTTCCTGCACGATCACGGTGATGGCGCCGGTCAAAGCGTTCTGTTGGGTGCTGGTGGCGTCGCCGGCGAAGTTGCTCGACGAACCCAGGCCGATGGAGGCCTTGGGGAACACCTTGCCCAGCAGGCTGGGCGCGTTGATGTTGTTGTCCGAATCCTTGGAATAGCTGGTGCCGGCGCGTTTGCTGGCCTGCGTGGTTTCCTGCAGGCTCACGGTGACGACGTCGCCGACGCGGAAGGCGCGGCTGTCGGAGGTCAGCGACAGGCCCAGGTCGGCGCTGTAGACGCCGCCCGAGCTGCCCTTCGGTCCCATCACGCGCGAGATCGTCGGCGCCTCGTCGGACGGGCCGGGGCGCACCGGCGGCGGTTGGATCGCGGCACACCCGGCCAGCAGCGAGGCCGCGACCACCAGTGCCAGGGTGTGCAATGCGGCTTTCATCAGCGTGCCGCCTGCGCCAGGTATTGCAGCATATTGTCGGCGGCCGACAGCACCTTGGTGTTCATCTCGTAGGTGCGCTGGGCGGCGATCATGTCGACCATTTCCTCGACCACTTGCACGTTCGAGCCTTCCAGCGTGCCTTGCTTGAGCTTGCCCCACTGGGCGGTGCCCGGCGCGCCTTCGGTCGGCGTGCCGCTAGAGGCGGTCTCGGCGAACAGGTTCTCGCCCAGCGCCATCAGGCCGGTCGGGTTGATGAAGCTGGTCAGGGTCAACTGGCCCAGCTGGCTCGGGGTGGCGGTGCCGGCGATCGTGGCCGAGACGGTGCCGTCCTCGCCGATGGTCAGCGCGGTGGCGTTGGGTGGCACGGTGATCTGTGGAATCAGCGGCAGGCCGTGGGCGTTGACCAGGATGCCGTTGGCGTCGACCTGCAACTGGCCGGCGCGGGTGTAGGCGGTCTCGCCGTTAGGCTGGCGCACGGCCATGAAACCGTTGCCCATGACGGCGACGTCGAGGTCGCGGCCGGTGGTTTGCAGGCTGCCGTTGGTGAACACTTTTTGCGTGCCGACCATGTGCACGCCGTTACCGAGCTGCACGCCCGACGGCGCCAGCGTGTTGTTGTCGGCCACTTGCGCGCCCGGCTGCTGTTCGATCGAGTAGAACAGATCCTCGAACACCACGCGGTCGCGCTTGAAGCCGACGGTGTTGGCGTTGGCGAGGTTGTTGGCGATCGCTTGCAGTTTCTGGTCTTGCGCTTGCACGCCGGTCTTGCTGATCCACATTGCTGGGTTCATGTATTGCTCCTGTTGGGTCTTTGGATCAGCTTAGCCGCTGATCAGGCGGTTACCGGTTTCGGCCATCGAATCGCTGGCCTTGAATAATTTCATCTGGATTTCGAACGTGCGGTTCAGGCTCATGGTGGCGACCATTTCCTCCACCGCCGAGACGTTGCTGCCCTCGAGGTGGCCGGCGCGGATCACGACGGTCGGATCGGTGGCCAGCGGCACGCCGTCGCGGGCGATCAGCAGGCCCGCTTCGTTCTTGGTCAGCTCGGACGCCTCGGCCTTGACCAGGCGCAGCTTGTCGACCGTTTGCATGGTCGTCGTGCCCGGGTTCTGGATCGAAATGGTGCCGTCGGCGCCGATGTCGATCTTGCTGTATTCGGGCAGGGTGATCGGACCGCCTTCGCCCAGCACCACGTTGCCGTTGATGCGCAAGGTGCCGTTCTCGTCGAGCGCCATGTTGCCGGCGCGGGTGTAGGCCTCGCCGGTCGGACCGTCGACGGCCAGGAAGCCGGCGCCGGAGACGGCCACGTCGAGCTCGCGGCCGGTGGCCTTGAGCGTGCCCTGTTTGGTCGACACCGAGTTCGCCTGCAACTGCGACATGTGGCGGTCGTCGTAGCCGTAGCCTTGCACGGTTTGCGCCGTCGCCAGCTCCATATTGGCGCGGAAGCCGCCCGTGTCGATGTTGGCCAGGTTGTTGGCCCGCACCTGTTGTCCGCGCAGGGCCCGTTCGGCCCCGCTTACCGCTGTATAAAGCAACGCGTCCATGGCTTAGTCGTTCCTTAGATCGCTTGCATCAGCGATTGCAGCATCGTGCTCTCGGTCTGGATGACCTTCGAGTTCGCCTGGTAGTTGCGCTGCGAAGTCATCAGGCCGACCAGTTCGGACGTGATGTCGACGTTGGACTGCTCCAGCGACGAGGTGTTGATGTTGCCGCCCATGCCCACGCCCGGGGCGTTGACCAATGGCGTGCCGGAGTTGATCGACTCGATCCAGCTGGTGCCGTCGATGGCTTGCAGCGAGCCTTCGTCCGGGAAGGTGGCGATCGCCAGGCGGCCGACGGCTTGCTTCTGGCCGTTGTTGTAACTGGCGATGACGGAACCGTCGGTGCCCAGCGCGATGCCGGTGAAGGTGCCGGCCGCGTAGCCGTCGGCGGCGTTGGCGGTGGTGGTCGCTTCGCCGGCGAAGCCGGTGGTGCCGGTGTAGTCGATGTCGACCGCGCTGAGCGTCGCGCCGTTGGAAACGGTGATCGGTGCCAGGTTCACTTGGAACTTGCCGGTGGCGGGAGCAGTCAGCTGTCCGGTGGTGGGGTTGAACGTCAGCTGGGTGGTCCCGGTGACGCCCTGAACCTCAGTCCCGTCGAGCACGAAGTGGACATTGACGGTGTTGGCGGCGCCTTGTGCGAAATACTGGGTCAAGGTGTGTTTGCCACCCAGGCTGTCGTACACGACCGAGGCCTTGGACATGTTGAAAGTCGCAGGGTCGGCCGGGGCGGCAGGAGTGACGCCGGGCGCAACCGGCCAAGCGCCGGTCGGCGTCGTCCAGTCGGCCGACATATTGCCGACGTAATCGACGTTCTTCGAGACCACGGCCGGGATCGAGCCGGTCGGGATCGGCACGTCGCCCAAGGCGCCCAAGGTCGTCGTGCCTTGTTTGATCGGATAGCCCTGCACCTTGCGGCCGGTGGCGTCGACCAGGAAACCGTCCTTGGAGGCGTCGAAGATGCCAACGCGGGTGTATTCGGTCTGGCCGGTGTTCTGGTCCTTCGTGACGAAGAAACCGCGGCCGTTGATCGAGGCGTCGAGCGCGCGGCCGGTGTTCAGCACGCCGCCCTGTTTGCCGATGCTCTGCGTGGTCGAACCGATCATGACGCCGGTCTGGACGTCGCCCGAGACCAGCGACGAGAAGTTGGCGCGCGACGACTTGTAGCCGTAGGTGCCGGCGTTGGCGATGTTCTGGCTGGTGCTGTTCAGCGATTCGTTGATGGCCTGGATGCCAGACAATGCGATATCGAAACTCATGATGGAGTCCTTCCTAAGTAAAGATTATTGAATGGCAGAGGCGGATTTGCCGTTGAAGGCGGTAATCGAGGTCGGCGCGATCTCGCCGATGTTGCTGACGTTGAGCACCACGCCGCCGTTGGCCGACAGGCGCACGCTGTTGAGGCGGCCCTGGACGTCGACCGGCGGGGCTTCCTTGGAACTGGTCTCGACCGACAGCTTGTAGGTGCCGGCGGGAATCTTCATGCCGGCCGTATCGATCGTGAACGGCACCGTGCCGGCCGCCTGCGTGCCCAGCTTGACCGTGTATTTCGTGCCGTCGTCGCCGGTCAGCACGACGCTGGTCGCGCTGCTGGAGGCGGCGAGGGTGGTCTGGCCGCTGATGGCCGTTTTGCCATCGATTTTGACGGTGCCGGATTCGGCCATGACGTCCGAGCCGACCTGGGCGCCCAGCGAGATCACTTGCATGCTTTGCAGTACGCTGGAGTTGGCGCTGGTGAGCTGCGACAGGTTCTGCAAGGCCTCGGTCTGCGACAGCTGCGTCAGCTGTTGCACGAACTGCGACGGATCGGTCGGCGACAGCGGGTCCTGGTTCTGGATCTGCGCCACCAGCAATTTGGTGAACATGTCCGACGAGGCGCTGGCGGCGTTGCCGGTGACGCTGGTGCCGCCGTTGCCGGCGCTGGCGCTGCTGTTGTTGAGTAGACTGACTGCCATGGCTTAACCTTCAGCGAGTTTGAGGAGGGATTGCTGCATGCCGCGGATACGGCCCAGGACTTCGACATTGGTTTCGAAGGCGCGCGAGGCCGACATCATGTCGGCCATCTCCGCCACTTCGTTGACGTTGGGGTAGAACACCATGCCTTCGGCGTTGGCCATCGGATGGCCCGGCTCGTAGACCTTGCGCAGCGGCTCGGCCGACTCGACCACGTCGAGCACCTGCACCTTGCCGCCGGCCTGCATGTCGCCGTCGAAGCTGTCGCTCATGACGGCCGAGAACACGGGCTTGCGGGCGCGGTAGGTGTCGGCCTCGTTGCCGTTGACCGAATCGGCGTTGGCCAGGTTGCTGGCGATGGTATTGAGGCGCACGCTCTGGGCCGACATGGCCGATCCTGCGATCTCGGAAATATTTTTAAAGGACATCGGTTACTCCGTGGTTGATGCGGGCGATGGTGCGGTCCACTGCGGCGGCCGGGATCATGGCGACGGCGTGCTCACTGGCCATTGATGGCCTTGGCGAGACCGCGCAGACGCATCGTCACGAACGTCAGGCTGGTCTGGAAATCGGAGGCGTTCTGCGAAAACGCGGCCTGCTCGACGCCGATCTCGACGGTGTTGCCGTCGCGGGTCGGGTGGAAGGGCACGCGGTACATCGAGGCGGCATCCTCGTCGCCGCCGATGTCGCCGGCCGCCTCGGCCTGGGTGTTGGCCAGGGTGGCGGCGAAATCCATGTCGCGCGCCTGAAAGCCCGGCGTGTTCTCGTTGGCCAGGTTGGTGGCCAGGATGCGGGTGCGTTCGGCGCGCAGCTGGAGCGCGTCAGCGTGGACCCCTGCCGCTTCTTTGAAGTTGATGCCCATAGTCTTCCCCTGTCCAAATTCAGGCTGCGTTGCTAAAAAACGGTGTTGCATGAGTGCAAAACGTTACCGTCAATGTAAAATGACGGCACAGCGGTTTAACTACCATCGCTCTCCGCATCATAGTAGAGGTATTGCCCATGTTCAACAAAAGGATTGTAACCGGTTTAGGTGGAATGTTGCTGCTTAGCACAACATTTTTTAACACTTTGGCCGCCGCTAGCCCCACAAACGCCGAACAGGTGCCGGTTTTGGTCGAGGCTGCGGCGCGTCAATATGTGTTGCGCTGGGCAGACAGTAGCGGTTTGATAGAGCCTAAATTCGAGTTGAATGTGTTGCGCGGCAGCCGTCCGCTGGCCGCCTGCGGTCAGGCCGTGACGGTCGAGGCGGTCGACACCCGCACGCCGGGCCGCATGAAGTTCGCGGCCTCGTGCACGGCCGGCGCGGGCGCGCCCGGCTGGCGCTACGAGTTCGTGGTGCGGGCGCAGGTGTCGGCGCGCATCGCCATCGCGGCCAATGACGTGCCGGCCGGAAAAGTCATCGCAGATGAAGACGTGTTGCTTGAACGCCATGATATCTCCAACATCGCCGATCCAGTCTCCGATCCGCAGGACGTGGTCGGCATGAGTGGCAAGCGGGCCTTGCGCAGTGGCGAGGTGCTGCGCATGGCGCTGCTGGCCTCGCCGACCCTGGTCAAGCGGGGGGAGGCGGTGCGCATCGTCGCTCGCAACGAGCAGGTGGAGGTGAGCATGGCCGGCGAGGCGCTCGACGCCGGCGCGCGCGGTTCGCTGGTGCGGGTGCGCAACGCCAGCGGCACCATTATCCGCGCGAAGGTGACCGGCGCCGGCACGGTGCAACCGGCCGACATGCCGGTGACGATCAAGCCCTAGGCGAGGTCCTGAACAGCTTGCTTACGCACGTTACAAAGGGTAACAGCTTCATTCCTGGGCGATTGTTAATCTAGTTCCATACTTTTAGCATGGAAGGATGTCAATCATGGGTGCGCCGACGAAAAACATGAGGACCGTGGTGGCCTCGACTCTGATACTGAGTCTGCTGGCTCTGGCAGGGTGTAACAAGCCTTCCGAACCTGTGCAGCCGAAGACGGCGGACGCGCCGCCCAGCGCCCAAGCCGCTCCCTACACGCCGCCGACGGCGGACCAACTGTCACAGATGGTCGCGCCGATCGCGCTGTTCCCGGACAAGCTGGTCGGCCAGGTGCTGGCCGGCGCCACCTACCCGGAGCAGATTTCGGCCGCCAACCAGTGGCTGGCGCAAAATCCGTCCTTGAAGGGCGACGCGCTGCAGAGCGCCGAAGCCGCCCAGCCATGGGACGTCAGCGTCAAAGCGCTGACCACCTTCCCAAGCGTGCTGAACCAGATGGCGGGCAACATCCAGTGGACCACGGCGCTGGGCGAGGCCTATGTGAACGACCCCAACGATGTGATGAACGCGATCCAGGCCATGCGCTTGCGCGCGCAGCAGGCCGGCAACCTGAAAAGCTCACCGCATCTGCGGGTATCGACCACCGTGCGCGCGGCGCCGCCGCCGAATTACATCGAGCAATCGCCTTCGGAACCGATGGTGTACTCGGGGCCGGCGGTGATACCTGCGCCGCCACAAACCATCGTCATCGAGCCAGCGGAACCCGACGTCGTGTATGTCCCGCGTTATGACCCCACGATCGTCTATGGCGCACCGGTGCCGGTCTACCGGACTTACCGAGAACCGGCCTATACGGGCGAAAACCTGGTCGCCACCGGCGTCATCTCCTTCGGCGTGGGCGTGCTGGTGGGCGCGGCCATCAGCCATCACCACGACTGGGGATGGAACGCGTGGGACGTCAACTGGGGCGCGCCGCGCCCCGGCTACGACGGCGGCTGGCACCGGCCAGCCGTGGTGTACAACAACTCGACCTATGTCTCGAAATCGGTCACGGTCGTCAACCATGTCAATAACGTCAATGTGGTGAACAACAACTACAGCAACTACGTTAACAATAACTACCGAACCAGCAATAACGTCGTCAATCACACCCAGAACTTCGCGATTCACAACGCTGCGCAGCCGCCTGCCGTGACTTCCAGCGCGGCCCGGTCCCAGCCGAATTTTGCACCGATGGGCGCGGCGCTGGCGGCCCATCCGGCACAGCGGCCGGTCGGGCCGATGACCGTGCCGCATTTCACCGCCCACGACGCGGTGCCGGGCGCGCGTCCGTCGTTCGCCCCGCCGGCGATGCACGCTGCGGTGGCGCCCCACGTGAACTCGTTCGCGCCACCGCCGCCGCCGCCGCACGTCGCACCGGTCGCGCCGGCCGCGCCGATGGCGCAGCACGAGCATGCCGAACCCGGGCGTGAAAGGGCGGTGCCGATGCAGGAACGCGGCGGCGCCGATGTGCACATGCCGCCCGCCCAACATGCCGACGCGGCCGTGCCGCCGGTCCGGCACGCCGAGGCGGCCATGCCGCCGGTCCAGCACGCCGAGGGCCCTACACGGCCCGCCCAGCGCGCTGAGGCCTTCATGCCGCACGGGACGATGGCTAACCACGACGTCAACGGTCTTGACCGGTCGCATGCCCATGCCGCGCGCCAGGATCTGCTCGCCATGCACAACGAACGTCCCCATGCGGCCCCGCCGGCGCCGGTCAAGCACGCGGCGGTCAAGCACGAGGAAACCAGCCACCACCACGACAAGCACGACGGGCAGGAACGTCACGGCTAGCGCGACCTGGAATGCGAAAAAGCCAACCCCGTGGGGTTGGCTTTTTGTTGTGCGGAGTGGCGACGCGGCTTAGGGCTTGGAATCGAGCGCCGCGCTGGCGCCGCGCTGGACCTGGGCCGCCAGCTTGCTCAGCTTGTCGGCATAGGCGGGGTCGGTGGCGTAGCCGCCGCGCGCCAGGCCGGTGGCGAAGGCGCGGGCGTCGTTGCCGGTGTTGAGCGCGGCCTGGTAGCGCGGATTGTTCGACAGCATATCGGCATAGTCGCGGAAGGCGCTGGCGGCATCCGGATAGCTGCGGAAGCGCTCGGTCTTCTTGACCATTGCGCCTTGTTCGTATTCGGTGGTGGTGGCTGCCGCCACCGCGCCTTGCCAGTTACCGCCGGCCTTGATGCCGAACAGGTTGTTGGTGTCGGCGCCGCCCTTGCGCAGCGGTTGCTGGCCCCAGCCCGATTCGAGCGCGGCGTGGGCCGCCACCACGTCCGGCGAGACGCCCAGCTTGTTGCCGGTCTCTTCGGCCCATGGCTTGATGGAGGCCAGGAATTGTTTTTGAAGGTCGCTGTCGATGCCGCCGCCGTTGGCGCCGGCGTTTGTTCCCTCGATAGCCCCGGTCGAGCGCTGCAACGCCATCGCCTGCAGGCTCATCGCCTGGGACGCGGACGGCGAGGGCGCCGCATCGCCGAAACCGCCGCCGCCGTGGCTGATGAAAGTGGCGACATCCTGCTGCACCTGGCGGAAGGTCGAGGCGAAGTTGCCCGACGACGAAGAGGACGCAAAAGCGCCAACAGCCGCGACGGGGCGGCTGGAGGTCATGTTCGATACGGTGGCGGCGGTCGGCGCCGTCGCGGGCATATTGTTAAGCTGGCGCATAAAGTTGGTCCTCGCCATGCAGCACGCGCTGCATGATGCTGTGCTGTTCTAACAGCAAGTCGCTATTGCGCTTGCTGAGACGCTTGCATTCAACCACCATGGTTTCCAGCGTCTTCCAGTCGGACTCTATTTTCTCCCGGGCAGCATTTTTCAGCAAGGCAAATGCCTGGGCCATGTTGGCAGTTGGACCAAGTAAACGTTGCGCGAGCGCAACGCGTTGCGCGCGGCGCGCCTGCAAGGTGTCGACCAGGGCCGAAATGGCCTCCGCCACCTGTCCCAATTGGGCGGCCTGGTGGCGCAGGGCGGCCTGGAATTGCTGCTCCAGCAAATCCTGCAACGCGGGGTAGGCCCGCAAATCGTCGGCGATGCCGGCCAGCAGCGCGCGCATGGCGTCCTGGCGCGTCATGGCGGCGATTTTACGCTCGCCATCGCCCGCCGCCGTGGTTACCACATTCGTCACTTCTCGCTCCCGTGGAAGCGCTGGATCAGGCCGGCGAGCTTGGCAGGATCGAACGGCAGTTCGCCCTTGGCCAGCGCGTCGCGCAGCATGTCGACCTTTTCCTGGTCGATTTCGGGCATGTCGCGCATCGCCTGCAGCGCCGGCTGCATGACGGCCGACTGCAACGGCGCGGCGGCGGGCGCCGGCGCTGCGGCCTCGCCGGCGTCGACCGGCGCGGCGTCGGCGACCCGTTGGACGGTCATGCCGTCCGGGGTGGAGGTTGTGATTCTCATACGTGTGCCTCTGCTTGGCTTGGTTTCCATACGATATCTTTAATGTTACCGCTTAATTGTTACCGGCGTTGTTACCGTTGCGGCGCGGATCGGGCTGCGCCGCTGGTTGGCGTGGTGCGGCTGCGCCGCCGCCCAGCGAGTTGCGCAATTTTTCCAGCAGGCTGCGGTCGGGCAGGGCGGTGTCGATGTCCTCGGTCAGCGGCATCGAGTTGTCCGGCATGCCGAACATGGCGGCGATGGTCTTGGCCTGCGCGGTCGTTAAAATCAGCAGTTCGATGCGGCGGTTCACGCCGGCGTCGGCGCGCTTGGTGTCGAGCGGCGCGCGGTCGGCCATGCCGACCACCTGCAGCACCGATTCCGGATTCATGGTGCCGGCCAGCAGCTGCGAGCGGGCCGACATGGCGCGGTTCGACGACAAGGTCCAGTTCGAGAAGGCGGCGTAGCTGGTGTCGGCGTATTGCAGCGAATCGGTGTGGCCGACGATCAGCATCTGGTTTTCCATCTTCTTGAACAGCGGCCCCATCTTGCGCAACAGCGCGCGGAACTTGTCGGTCGGCACGGCGCTGCCGCGCACGAACATGCCCTGGCGGTCGGTGTCGTGCAACATCACGCGCAGCCCGTAGGGCGTGATGATGGCCTCCAGATTGGACGTCAGGCCGAACTCGGCGCTCATCTTGGTCAGCGCCTTCGACAGCGCGGCCAGGTCGGCCGGCGATTCGTACTTGACCTTGGCCGGGGTGATGACCGGCTCCGGGTCCGGCTCGCCCTGGGCGTTTTTCTTCTCGCCGGGGTCGTCGCTGGTGCCGAAGTGCGGCATCGGATAGCGGTCGATCAGGCTGCCGCGCGGGCCGCCCACCTGCTGCGGCATGACGCCCTTGCCCTGGTCGGTTTTGGCGCCGTCGGCCTCGGTCAGGATTTGTTCGAGCGACTCGGTGTTGCGGGCGGCCATCAGCCACAGCACCAGGAACAGGCACATCAACGCCAGACAGAAGTCGGCGAACGCTACCTTCCAGGCGCCGCCGTGGTCGTCGTGTTTGTGCTTGCCGCCACCGCGCTTGACGATGGTCTGGTCATGCCCTTTGTCATGCGGCTTTAGCACCACGGCCTCCACGACGTGAGCTGTCATCGGCTGGTTCGCTGTCGCGGCCTTCCAGGTCGTTGATCCAGCGTTCGAGCTGGGCGAAGCTCGGCTTGATGTTGAGCGGCACCAGGCGGCGGCCCGAGTCGATCGCCAGCAGGGCCGGCTTGCCGGCCACGTGGGTCACCAGCACCACCTTGACGGTTTCCTTGTTGGACGCTTCCTGGTTGACCAGCTGTTTCATCATGTTGCACAGCGGGTCGATCAGGCCGTAGCACAGGAAAATACCGATGAAGGTACCGACCATCGCGGCGCCGACGTTCTCGGCGATCTCGCCCGAGGTGGCGCCCTGGCTGACGGTGCTCATGGTGATCACGATGCCCAGAACGGCCGCCAGAATGCCGAAGCCCGGCATTGCCTCGCCGATCTTGCCGAGCGACTTGGCTGGCTGCTCGAGTTCGGTGTGCAGCGCTTCCAGTTCCTGGTCCAGCACGCCCTCGAGTTCGTGGGCGTTGATCTTGCCCATGGCCATCAGGCGGAAGTTGTCGACGATGAAGGCCAGCAGTTTCGGTTCTTCCAGCACGCGCGGGTAGCGCTGGAACAGCGGGCTGTCCTTGGGCGCCTCGACGTGGGCGTCGAGCGCTTTCAGGCCGCCGGCGGCCAGTTGCAGCAGTTCGTACATCAGCAGCAGCAGCTGGCGCTGGAACTCCGAGTCGTACTTCTTGCGGATCAGGATCTTCTTGATCTGCGTGCCCAGTTCCTTGAGCACGTGGGTCGGATTGCCCAGCACCAGCGCGCCGAAGCCGGCGCCGCCGATGACGACCAGCTCGATCGGGTGCCAGATCTGGTGGAACGTTCCGCCCATCAGGGCAAAGCCGCCGAAGACGCTGCCTAAAACGATGAGGATGCCGACTATTTGCTGCATGATGATTCGCCTTTCCGCGTCATTGACTTGTTTCTTGCCGTCCGTCCTGAAATGTTCAGACTTGCAGTACGGCTTTCATTTTGCCCAGCGCCGCCTTGTTGAGTTGACAGACGCGGGCGTCGGTCAGGTCCAGCACGGCGGCGATTTCCTTGTAGCTGAGCTCAAATTCGTAATACATTTGCACCACCCGCTGCTCGCGCTCGTCGAGCCCGCGCAGCGCCTGCTCCAGGCTGCGGCGCACCATCAGCTGGTCCTCCGGGCTGGGCGCGCTCTCGTTGCTGACGCTGTCTTGCAGGATCTCGTCGAAACTGGCGATCAGCTCGGCGTTCTCGTCGAGCTGATAGGCCTGGTAGGCCTCGGCCGTCAGGCCCAGGCCGGTGGTGATCTCCTGCTCGCTGGGCTCGCGGCCGAGCTTGCGGGTCAATGCGCGCACGGCGTCGCGCAGCTTGTGGCTTTGCTGGCGCACCGCGCGCGGGCGCCAGTCCTGGCGTCGCAGTTCATCGAGGATGGCGCCGCGGATGCGCAGGCTGGCGTAGCTGCCGAACCCGCCGTCGGGCTCGCCGTAACGGCGCAGCGCCTCCAGCAGGCCCATCAGGCCGATCTGTTCCATGTCGTCGCGGTCGATGGCGCCGGCGACCTGCGAATTGAGCTGGCGCACGATGCGCTTGACCAGCGGCGCATAGGCGAGCAGATACTTTTGCTCGTCGGCCGCACTGTGCATGACCGGCGCCTTGCCGTCTTCACTGTAGCCTTCGGCATAAGTTTCCGCGTACTGCTCTGTGTAGGCCATGCCCGCTCCACTCGTGTTCATGCCCGGTCCGGCTTACTCGATGATGAGCTTGCCGATCATGACCTCGGAAAATGGTTTCTCCCGGCCTTCCTGCTCGTACGTGTCGTCGAACGCCTTGTTCAACTCGGCCGCGAACTGATCGATCGTCATCACCTGCGCGGTCGCCATCGGCAAATTCGACAGCGTGCGCACGGCAACGCTGCGCAGCATCGGCAAGTGCTCCTTGGCTTCCTTCTCCTGCTTGATGTTGGTGGTGATCACCAGGTCGGCCGACATGTAGTGGGCCGAGGTGTCGGTGGGCACCCGCTTGAGCATGATGATGACCTTGTCGACCGTCAGGTACTTCGGCGGCGTTTCATCCTTTTTCTCTTCCTTCTTGGCCTTCTTGGCCTTGGCTTCCTTGGCGTCCTTGCCGCCTTTGGCGTCGTGTTCCTCGGCCGCGGCCGCGTCGCCCTTGGACATGTACCACACCGCGCCGCCGGCGACGGCGGCGCCGACCACCGCCACCAGGGCGAACGCGACAATCATTTTCATGTTCTTCATCTACTGATTACTCCTGCTCGGACGTCATGGCAAAGAGGGAGGCGGCGCCGTCCTCGGACAGCGCGCGGCCCGGCGTGCGGGCATCGTCCTGGTCGCGTTGCTGGCCGTTGCGCCCGCCGCTGTCGGCCTGGGCCTGCGATTGCGCGCGGCTCGACGACACCGTCACGGCGACGTCGCTGAACTGGCGGGTCGACAAATCCTGGCGCACGCTGTCGCCGATGCTGTTGAGCTGGCGCAGCACTTCGCTGTTGTTGGCCGACAGGTTCACCTGCAGCGACCCGGCGCTGTGGCGGATCGAGATCTCGATGCTGCCCATATTGGGCGGTTCCAAGCGGATCACCGCGTGGTCGTTGTTGCGCTGGAGGTTGAGCTGCAGGCGGTCGCCCAGCGCCTGGCGCAGCGGCTGTTGCCACTGCTCCGGCGTACCGGCGAGCTTGACGGTGGCGCCCGGTGCGGCCGGCGCGGCGGGCGCGCCCGCCGTCAAACCGGCGCTGGCGCTGGTGGCGGCCGGCACGGCGGCGGTGGCGCGGCTCTCGTCCTTGGCCACGGTGGCGGTGGCTGGCGGCGCGGCGCCGGTGTTGGCGGGCTGGCCGGCGGCCGCTTCGGCGCCACGCGGCAGGGCGCGCGGCGCCGGGGCGGCGGCGTTGGCCATTTGCGGTAAGGCGGCGTCGGTCGCCGGCACGGGCACCGTGGCGTCGGCGGCGGGCGCGTCGGCCTTGGCTTGCTGGGCGACGGCGCCCTGGACGGCGGCGCCGGCCGGCGTGCTGACGACCTGGGCGGTGGCGGCCGTCGCGGCTTGCAATTGGGCGGCGGCGCGCGCGGCGGCGGCATCGGCGGCCGGCTGCGGCGCGACGACGTTGACGGCCACGCTGGCGGCGGCCAGGTTCAGGCGGGTGGCCGAGTTGCTCAGCGTCGAAACGGCGCTGACCGTCTCGCCACGGGCGTCGGCGGCCAGGGCCAAGGTGCCGCCGGGGGCGGCGCCGGCGTTGAGCATTGAGGTGATCATCGCCGGCAGGGCATCCGTGCCGGCGGCGGTGTTGGTGTCGCCGGCGGCGTCGGCGACCGGCGCGGCGGCGGCGTTGTCTTCCGTGCCGGCGGCGGGCAGGTCCACCGGTTGGAGCATGTGGGCGAACGGCGCCGCCACCGGCGTGTCGGCGCTAGCCTCGTCGACGTGTTCGGCGGCCGGGGCGGTCTTGCCGGACTGCGTGGCTTTGGCGGTTTGCGCGCCCGCGCCCGATTGGGCGCTTCTGGTCGGGGCCGGGCCGGCAGGCGATTTGGCCGGTGCGGCCTGGCTCGTGTGCGCGTTCGCGGCCGCCGCGTTGCGGTGGGCCGGCTGCCTGGCGGGGGCGGCGGTGTTGCCGGCGCGCTCCTGTTGGCCGCGATTGGCCGCGACCGGCGCGGTGAAATCGGCTTTGGCCGCTTGGGCGGCCTTGTCGGCGTGGTTGACGCGGTTCATTGTGATGCTCATGCTTGAATTCCGTTTTCTGCTTGTTCGCTGTCGAGGGAGTAGGCCAGCCACCCCTCCTTGTTTGCCTGCATTTCGTTCAGACGACGCCCCAGGTCTTCGGTGGCGAGGTCGCAACGGCGTACCGCTTCCTGATGCATTTGATGCAAGGCCGACAGGGCGGCCCGTTCGGCGCCGCTCCATTTTCCCTGGGCCGCCATTTGCGGCAAGGTCGCCGCCACCAGCGTGTCGATCGCCCCCAGCAATTTCCAATCCTCGGCGGCGATGGCGGCGTTCATCTTCTTCGCCATCTGCAGCAACGTCGCCTGCCTATCCATTTTTGGCCTGTACGCCCAGCCAGCCTTTTTTGATGGTCGTCAGCAAGGTGGTCACCTCGTCGATGATGGCCGGATCGAGGCTGACGCCGGCGGTGTAGAGGCGCCCGGCGCAGTAGTCGTACAGGCGGCCCAGGTTTTCCACCACTTCGCCGCCGTTGTCGAAGTCCAGCGAGCTCGACAGGCCGTTGATGATGTCGGTGCACTTGTTCAGGCTGACGGCCTTGAGCTCGTACCGCTTGCCGATGATGTGGCCGCGCGCGCGCGCCAGCTCCTCGAGCAGGCCGTCGGTCAGCACCAGCACCAGTTCGATCGGCGACGCCCGCGCCACCTGGGCGTCCAGGTTGGTGGAGTGGTAACTGCTATAAGCTTCGTGGTTCAACATGGGGTTCACCGTACTGGGAAGAACTCCGCGGCCCGATTGCCGCGGAGGGGGATAGTGTTAATTGTCGCTGTCCGAGGAGAACAGCGCCGTGAACAGGTTCGAGGTGCCGGTCATCTTCTGTTGCAATTGTTGCAGCGCGGTGAATTGCGTCAGATAGCGCTTGTAGGCGTTGTTGAACTGGTCCTCCACCGTCGCCAGGCGCTCGGTGATGTCGCGTTGCAGCTTGGTGGTCGATTCCTTGCGGCTGCCGAGCAAACCGTTGGCGGCGTTGGTCCAGCTGCCCACCAGCTTGTTCATCGTGCCCAGCACGCCGGTGCCCGCGCCGACCGCGCTGGCTTGCCCGAACAGCGCGTCGAGCGCGGCCGGATCGGTGGCGATGGTCTTGTCGAGGCGGCCGGTGTCGAGCGAGAGCGTGCCGTCGCGCTGCGCCGAGATGCCGAAGTTGATCAGCGAGCGGCCGCCGGTGACCGAGCGCAGCGAAGCGTTGAGGCGGTCGCGCAGCGAGCCCAGGCCGGCGTCGCCGTACAACGCGGCGTCGGCACTGGTCGAGGTCGTGTCGGTGTTCGATTTGGGCGTGTGGTCGCCGGCGGCGGTCAGCGTGTTGATCACGCCGAGCAGGGTGTTGTACGCGGTCACGAAGGTTTGGACGTTGGCGGCGGTGCCGCTCTTGTCGGCGGCCACGGTCAGGGTCACCGGCGCGGCGTTGGCGGCCTGCGCCTGGGTGACGGTGAAGCTGACGTCGTCGATGGCGGTGACGGTGTTGGAGGCTTGCTCGATCTTGGTGCCGTTTTGGCCGCCGATCCAGACGATGGCGTTGCTTGCCGCGCTGAGCACGGTCTTGGCCGACAGGTCGGCCTGCAGCGCCGGGTCGCCCAGGCCGGCGACGTCGATCGACGCCACGGCGTTGTCGGCGCCGGTCTTGGTCGACGTCAGCACCAGCTTGGACACGCCGTTGACCGTCATGGTCGAGGCGGTCACGCGCGAATTGTTGGTGGCGGCGACGTTGACGGCGGCGGCGATTTCCTTGGCCGTCAGCTTGCCGTCCAGGTCGCTGTCGGCGTTGGTCAGCGCGACCTGGAAGGTCGAGCCGTCGGCCAGCGCGATGTTGAGCGAGCCGGCGTTGGTGGCGACGCTGTCGGCGACGTTATAGGACACCTGGCCGGCCGTGGCCAGTTGTTCGACATAGAAGGAGTACGTGCCGGCCACCGCTTTCGACGTGGCGGTGGCGGTGGCGACCGCCGTGTTGCTCATCGTGGCCGAGTTGGCCGTCACCGTCTTCGAGCCGCTGGTCAGTCCCTGCAGCGCGCTCTGGAAGGCGCTCAACGCCGAGCCGAGCGTGGTCAATGCGCCCGCAGTCGCCTTGGCGCCGGCCGCCTGCGTGTCCAGCCGCAGCTTGGACGCCGCGACGTAGGTGTTGGCCAGATTGGTGGCGGTGGTGATCGGGTCGTAGGTGGGACTGCTGATGACTGCCATGATCTTGCTCCTGGAAAGGATAAATGAAGTGTACCTTGATACAAGGCGACCCTAATCGTTTCCGTATGAAAATATTTCTAACTTTTTTTTTGGTGTTGCAAATGTGTCGTGCCGGGGCGGGAATGTGTCCTAAAGCCCATCAATGACGCCGCGACAACTGATGTGACAAGGCGTTAAGATTACACGGGCGCTTTCTGTCCCCGCAGCCAGGCCTGGGTTGCCAGGTCGTCATGCTGCTTGCGTTCCTTGGCGTCCTTTTCCTTGAGCACCACCTTCTGCTGCGTGACCAGCACCTTGCCCAGCACCTCGCGCTTGGCCCAGGCGGCGTTGAGCGCCTTTTGCGACACCGCCATGTCGGCCTCGTGCATGTGCAGGTCGAGCCGGTGGCTGTCGGCCATCTGCATCACGGCCTGCTTGTAGTCGCCGCAGTTGCCGGCCAGGGCCGGGTGCAGGTTGCCGCTGGCGCCGCTGTTGGTGTACAGCCCGGTCAGGCGGTCCAGGTTTTTCTGGTAGCGGTCGCGCAAGTTTTGCTTTTCAGCCATCTCGGTCTGCAGGCGCTCGACCTCGGTGTTGCGCAGGGCGACCAGGGTGGTCAGGTTGCGGATATTCTGGTGGCTCATGTCATCAGCCTTTCAAGTTCATTTACGCACGGCGCGAACGGCGCTTCTTCCTTGGTGCCCTGGCACAGAAAATCTTCCACTTTCGGGTGCAGCATGACCGCCTTGTCGGTGATCGGATCGGCGCCGGGCACATAGGCGCCCAGCGGGATCAGGTCGCGCACGCGGTTGTGGCGCGCCATGCTCGACTTGAGCGCGCGCGCGGCCAGCATGTGTTCCTGCGTGATGACCTGGCTCATGCAGCGGCTGATGGAGGCGCCGATGTCGATCGCCGGATAGTGGCCGCGTTCGGCCAGCTCGCGGGTCAGCACGATGTGGCCGTCGAGCACGGCGCGGGCGGTGTCGACCACCGGGTCCTGCTGGTCGTCGCCCTCGGCCAGCACGGTGTAGATCGCGCTCATCGAGCCGGTCTGGTTTTCGCCGTTGCCGGCCGACTCGACCAGCTGCGGCAGCGCCGAGAACACCGACGGCGGATAGCCCTTGGTGGCCGGCGGCTCGCCCAGCGCCAGCGCCACTTCGCGCATTGCCATCGCGTAGCGGGTCAGCGAGTCGACCAGCAGCAGCACGTTCTTGCCCTGGTCGCGGTAGTGGGCGGCGATCGAATGGCACAGCTCGGTTGCCATGATGCGCATCAGCGGGCTTTCGTCGGCCGGGGCGATCACCAGCACCGCCTTGGCCAGGCCGTCCTTGCCCAGCGACATGTCGACAAATTCGCGCACCTCGCGCGAGCGCTCGCCGATCAGGCCCACCACCACCACGTCGGCCACGGTCTGGCGGGTCATCAGGCCCAGCAGCACGGACTTGCCGACGCCGGAACCGGCCATCAGGCCGACCCGCTGGCCCTTGCCCAGGGTCAGCATGGAATTGATGGCGCGCACGCCGACGTCGAGCGGTTCGGTGACCGGTTTTTTCTTCAATGGGTGCACGCGCGGCGGCTGCGGGTCGAGCGGAAAGTCGCCGCTGAGCTTGCCCAGGCCGTCGATCGGTTCGCCCAGGCCGTTGACCATGCGGCCGAGCCAGCTCGAGCCGATCTGCAGGCTGATTTTTTCAGGGGAGGGCAGCACGCGCGCGCCCGTGGTCAGGCCGACCGCTTTTTTGAACGGCATCAAAAAGGAAAGCTTGTCGCGGAAGCCAACGACTTGGGCGTCGAGCCACTCGCCGCCGACTGTCTCGATTTGGCAACGCTGGCCGGTGTGCAGCGGGCACCCGGCGGCCTCGAGCAGCAAACCGGACGCGCCGACCAGGCGGCCCGTCGGGGTCGCCATGGGCACGGAGCCCAGCTCGAGATTGCGTAACGCGTCAGCGATCACTCTTCGGTCTCCGTTTCGTCGCCGCCATCGGCCGCCTGCAATTGATTATCGACCTGTTCCATGACAGCGGCAAGACGTTGATGACATCCGGCATCGACTTCATTATCGCCAGCCTTGATGCGGCACTCGCCCACTTCCAGGCGGGCGTCGGGAATCAGGTTCCAGCGCTTGGAACGTTTCGGATCGAGCTCGGCTATGCGTTTCAATTCCTCGGGGTTGAGGAAGACGTCGATCTCTTCGCGCGTCGGTGGCATCGATGCCAACGTTTCCTCGACCAGGGCCATCAGCTGCACCGGCTGCAAGGCCAGCTCGGCGCGGATCACCTGGCGCGCCACCTTGGCCACCAGGTCGACCACTTCCTTGCGCTGGGCCGCGCGGTAGTCCGAGCGCAGCTTCTTCAGGCTCTTGAGCATGGCGTCGACCGGGCGCGCCATCTGGTCGTAGGCGACCAGCGTTTCGTGGCGGCCTTCCTCGCGGCCCTGTTCCTGGCCGGCGGTGCGGCCGGCCTCGAAGCCGTCCTCCTGGCCGCGCGCCAGGCCGATCTCGTAACCGTCGCGCTGGCCTTGTTCGAAGCCTTCGCTGACCGACGCCGCCCACTGGGCGCCGCCGTCGCCGCCCTGGCCGTGGCTTTGCGCCACGGCGCGCTGGTGCGCGAGGTTGGTGAACTGGGCCAGCGGCGGAAAGCGGTAGGCGCGGAATTGCTTCATTCGACCACCTGTTCTGCGAACAATTGGATCTCGATCTCGCCGCCGTCGGCCAGGGCCTTGACGGTGGCCATGATCTCCTGGCGGGTCTGCTCGATGCGCGACATCGGCATCGGGCCGGCGCGGCGCATCATGTCCTCGAAGGCCTGGGCCTGGCGTTTCGGCATCGTCTTGAGCACGGCGTCGCGGATCGACACTTCGGCGCCCTTGAGCGCGATCGCCCATTGCTCCAGCGGCACTTCCTCGATGATGCGGGTGATGGCCACCTCGGACTGGTTGCCGAGGATGAAGAAGTCGTACATCGACAGCTCGATCTGGGCCACCACTTCGGGATCATGGGCGCGCAGCAGCTCGACCATCTGGGCGCGGTTGCCCGGCAGGCGGTTGAGGATCTCGGCGGCCTGGCGGATGCCCTCGACGCTGGTGCTTTGCGAGTCGAACGAGCTCAGGCAGCGCACCACCAGTTCGTCGAGTTCCTGCAGCAGGTCGCGGTCGATCTCGTCGAGGCGCGCCAGGTTCAGCAGCACCAGGTCGCGGCCCTCCTGCGGCAGCGCGTCGATGATCTGGCCGGCCAGCGCCGGCGGCAGGAAGGCCAGGAACACCGACTGCATCTGCACGTGTTCGTTGGAGATGTACTCGGCCAGCCACTTCGGCGAGGCCCACTGCAGGCGCGCCATTTTCGGGCGCAGCTCGTCGCCGTAGATGTTGTTGAGGACGGTGTTGGCGAGGTCGCCGCCGAGCGCCAGGTCCAGCGAGCGCTTGAGGTAGCTGCGCGAGGCGCCGTGCACGCCGGACTGCTGGCGGTAGTCGTCGAAGAAGGTTTGCATCGCCGTCTTGACGGACTCGACCTTGATGCCGCTCATGCGCGACATCACCTGCGTCACCTCCAGCAATTCCTCGCGGCTCAGGCAGCGCAGCACGGCGGCGGCCGGCTCCTCGCCAATGCTCAGCAGGACGATCGCGGCCTGCTCGACCGGCGACAGCTTGGCGGCGTGGGCGTATTCGGAATCGTCCGGGTCCTGCGGTTTATTGAGTTCGGCCATTTTTCTGCATCCATTGTTTAACGACTTCGGCTACGCGTTCCGGTTCCTTGGCGGCCAGCACCTTGAGGTGGTCGACCATGACGTCGACCGCCGAGCCCGGTGGCGGCAGATCGTAGTTCTCCAGCAGCGGCACCACCGGCATGCCCGGCTGCGCCGAACCCGGCAGGGCGGGGGCGGCGCCCGGCGTGCCTGGCGCGGCGGCGCCCGCCAGCGCCGGCAGCACGCCGTCCTTGGCGTCCTTGGCTTCCTTGGCGGCGGCCACGGCAGCGGCCTCGGCGGCGCGGCGCTCGGCGGCCACGCGCTGCAATTCCTTCGGATCGGGCGTGAAGCGCACCGTCACCAGGCGCATCAGCGGACGCAGGATCAACAGGTAGCCCAGCAGCAGGCCGACGCCGTAGATCACGTAGGAGCTGATGTCGACGATGTTGTCGCGCTCTTCCCACCATGGCGTGACGGCCGCCTTCGGCGGGAAGTTCATGGCCGACACCACCAGCTGGTCGCCGCGTTCGGCGTCGATGCCCAGGCCGTTGCGCAGGATTTTGTCGATGTTGGCGATCTCGGCGGCGCTCCAGCCGGTCTTCGGCGTCGGCGCGGCGGCCTGCGCCAGCACCACGGCCACGCTGAGCTTTTGCAGGCGGCCACGGCTGCGTTTGGTCTGGGTGATGCTGCGGTCGTAGGCGTACTGGCGCGTGGTGGCGTTCTTGCGCGCCGTGCCGTCGCCCATGCCGGCCGGGTCGGTGGCCGGCTTGGCGGCGTCGGCCGGATTCGGGTTGGCCGGCGGCGGCCGGTTCGACAGGGTGCCCGGCACGCCCATGGCCATGCGGTTGCGGTCCTGCTCCTCGCGCATCGCTTCGCTGGTCACCTTCGGATCGGCGCCGAATTTCTCCACCGTTTCCTCGATCTTGTCGTTGTCGACGGCGGCCATCACGCTCAGGCGGAAGTTGTCGTCGCCGATGACCGGGCCCAGCAGATTCTTGACGTTGGCCTTGACCTCGTCCTGGATGCGCTTGCCGTTTTCGTTGCTGGCGCTGCCGGCGTCGAAGCCTTCGGTCAGGTCGATGTGCGACGACAGCAGGTTGCCGGTCTGGTCGACCAGGCTCACGCGCTGCGGGCTGAGGCTGGCCACGCTGCCGGCCACCATGTTGACAACGGCGGCGATCGCTTCGGGCTGCAGGGTGCGGCCCGGCTTGAGCGCGACCACCACCGAGGCCGACGACTTGTCGCCGTCGGACGATACGAACGAGGTCGACTTGGCGATCGACAGGTGCACGCGGGCGTGCGCGATGGCGTCCATGGTCATGATCGACTGCGCCAGTTCGCCTTCCAGGCCGCGGCGGAAGCGCACGTCCTGGACGAACTGCGACACGCCCAGCGGGTCGTTCTTGTCCATCAGTTCGAGGCCGGCGGGCAGCTGGGCGGTCACGCCCTTGGCCGCCAGCAGCATGCGCACCTTGCCCAGCATCGACGCCGGCACCAGCACCTGGCCGCTCTCCGGATGCAGGCGGTAGGGGATGTGGTCGGTGTCGAGCACGGTCATCATGTCGGACGCCGAGACTTTCTCGCGCGCGCCGAAGACCGGCTTGTAGCCGGACTGGTCGTTCCAAAGATACATCAGCACCAGCGCCGTCACGCCGATCGCCAGCAGCAGCAGCGGATACAGGTTCTTGAGCAGGTTCGGTGGCAGCGACATGGCGGCCGGGCTGGTGCGCCAGCGACCAAAGGCGGTCTTGATGGTGTTGATCACGTTGATTGCTTTCGCGTTGTGGGTGCGCGGTGGTGTGGCGACAGGTGGTGTTGGCTAATGCCGGGTTAACGGCGCTTACAGCGGCAACTTGATGAGCTCGTCGACGGCGCCCATCACCTTGTTGCGCACTTGCATCAGCATCGAGAACGACAGGCTCGCTTCCTGGCTGGCCAGCATGGCGCCGACCAGGTCGTCGCTCTTGCCGGAGTCGACATCGGCCATCTTCTGGCCGGCGGCGGTGTCGCCGTCGTTGACCTTGCCGATCGCGTCCTTCATCGACTGGGCGAACGAAAAGCCGGCGTTGGCGTCGGCCGCACCGAACTTGCCGGCCTGGCCGGCGAACTGGGCGGCCGGGGCGATGGCGCTGTTGCCCAGCGTTTGCGCGGCGTTGGTCAACGACGCCAGGTCGGCCTGAATCAGGCTGGAGAATCCGTTACTCATGCTTGTTACCTCCTGTTGCGTGCAACGTGTGCGGCTTGCATGCCGCGCCGGTCCCACGTGTCTACCATATCCAGATTGCCGGTATGCGGCAAGCCCGGCGTCCATTGCCGGGCTCTGCCGCGTTATCTCTATCTCATTCGTGCTACACATCCATCTTGCATGTCACACTCTTGTAAGAAAGAAAGTGATGGCGCTGTCGGACTAACCCTGGTGAATTGCTTGAAAGCAATTGTGTCGGGTGGTATTGTGCGGCGGGAAAATGTCACGTTTTGAGCGTACCCTGGTTAAATGTTTGCGCTGCCAATTCCGGATCTCTTTGGGAGTGTTTTCCTAGAGCAAATACCGTTATAAATCATTCACTAAGGGTCGTTTGTTAAGGTTTCTTGCCATGCGTCGTCCTCTCTATGAGGCTGCGTTTAGCTTACCGGCTGGCAATATTCTTGTAAAGGTTTATTTGCCCACCGTAAACATCCTGCGACAAAACTTGTCCCATAGCAATAATGTGAATTTTCCTGTAGACTCCGACTAGCGATCCGGGCCTACTTTGCCTTATGCTGTTGCACGGAGCCAAATTTTGCGCTGGAAGTAACCAGTTTTTAGCTGGATAGTGCGATGATGGAGCGTATGAAGAATTATCCGACCCGGCCCTAACACCCGACCTGGCCCTAACATGACAACCACAAAACAGACCGCGCATCATCAGGTTCTGGACCCTTGCTTGCTGGGGCGTCCCGTGCACCTGCTGCACATCTTCGCGGCCCAGTTGCGCGACGACCTGACGCAGGCCATGCGTTTGAACATGAACCGCCGCTACTGGGGCGCGTTCCGGGTCGAGGACGTGCAGTTCACCCGTTTCGACGGCGAACAGCGCGGCCGTTGGTTGAGTTTTGCGGCCCCGGCCGGCCACATCTCGTTCTCGCTCGAGCGCAAGGTGTTGCTCAGCGTACTCAACTTCCGCTACGGCAGCAGTGGCAAGTCAGACAATAGTGCCGCCCAGGTCGATGAAAACACGGTGCGCGTGACCGCCACCGAGGAGCGCCTCGCTGTGGTTTTGGGGCAACAGTTGGCCGGCACCCTTGCCGGCCGCATCGAGCTCAACCTGCCGGTGATCGACAAGGCGCCGTCCGTCGAAGGCGGCGACGATGGCGACGCGGAATTCAAGCCGGCGCCCGGCGCGCCGCCGCCCAAGGGCAACTGGACCATCACCGTCACCCTGGCCGACAACGCCAGCGGCGCCACCGGCCAGTTCTGGTTCGCGCTCGACAAGGCCCTGATGGCCAGCGTGCTGCGCGGCCTGTTGCGCGACCGCGACGGCGCCAAGAAACCCCAGACCCCCAGTCCGCTGGCGCAGCGCCTGCAGGTGGGCCTGACGGGCCGCCTGGCCAGCAAGGAAGTGATGCTGGGCACCCTCTACGATTTGCAGGTGGGCGATGTCATCCCCATCAGCCTGAGCAGAGCCGACGTCCTGCTCGAGGATTCCCGGCTGTTCACCGCGGCCGTGACCGAGCACAAGGGCAAACTCTGTCTAACCTCCTTTGAAGATGTCGAATAACATGATGAACATGAACGTAGCCAACCCCACCGACGCCTTGCTGGAAGACCTGTCCGAGGAAATGATCATCGACCAGGTCGGCACCGAGCTGGCCGACGTGCCGGCCGTCGCGCCGCGCCGCGATTTGCCGGCGATGATGCGCAAGATCCCGGTGACGTTGACCCTGGAGGTCGGCTCGGCGCGCATCTCGCTGCAGGAGTTGATGGCGATCGGCCCGGACAGCGTCGTCGAGCTCGACGTGCTGGCCGGCGAACCGCTGGTCATCAAGGTCAACGGCACCGCCATCGGCCGCGCCGAGGTGGTGGTGGCCGGTGAAAACTACGGCCTCAAAGTCATCGACCTGGACGGCCTCAATCTCGACATGATGACTCCATGACCTGGAGTGTGACGACGCGGTGGCGCCGGCCCGGCCTCGCCGCCGCCGCCGTGGTGGCGACCGGGCTGACCCTGGCCCTGGCGCCGGGCGCCGCCCAGGCGGTCGACCTGCTGGCCAACGTGGTGCCGGGAGCGCGCACCGAGTTGACGGTCAAGATGCAAATCCTGATCATCATGACGTTGCTGGGCTTGCTCCCAGTGATGGTCATGATGATGACCAGCTTTACCCGCTTCGTCATCGTCTTGTCGCTGCTGCGCCAGGCGCTGGGCCTGCAACAGGGCCTGCCCAACCGGGTGATCACCGGCGTCGCCCTGATCCTGACGCTGCTGGTGATGCGCCCGATCGGCGACCAGATCTGGACAGACGCCTTCGTGCCCTACGACCAGGACAAGATCAGCCTGGAGACGGCGCTGCAAATCGCCGAAAAACCCATTTCCCGCTTCATGCTGGCGCAAACGAGCAAGGCCGCGCTGCAGCAGATCGCCCACCTGGCCGGCGAGGGCAAGGTCGCCACGCCGGCAGAGCACGCGTTCACGGTCAAGCTGGCCGCGTTCGTGCTGTCGGAGTTGAAGACCGCGTTCCAGATCGGCTGCATGCTGTTCATCCCGTTTTTGGTGATCGACCTGGTGGTGTCGTCGGTGCTGATGGCGATGGGTATGATGATGCTGTCGCCGCTGGTCATCTCGCTGCCGTTCAAGCTGCTGCTGTTCGTGCTGGTCGACGGCTGGACCCTGACCGTCAACACGCTCGTCACCAGCGTGCAGGCGTATTAGATAGTGTATTGAGATAGGCAAACCATGCTGACTCCCGAAGTTGCCGTCGACCTGGTGGTCGAATCGCTGCATATCGTCATGCTGCTGGTGATCCTGCTGGTGGTGCCCGGCCTGATCATGGGCTTGCTGGTGGCGCTGGTGCAGGCGGCCACGCAAATCAACGAACAGACGCTCAGTTTCCTGCCCAGGTTGCTGGTCACCCTGCTGGCCATCATTTTGATGGGCCGCTGGATGGCCGGCTACCTGATGGACTTCTGCGTCTCCATTTTCACCCGCGCCGCCACCCTGGTCGGCTAGCGGCGTCCGCCCACCACCCGACATGGAACCGGTCCTGGCCCAGCTGCTGCCGATGCTCACCGCCATCTGGTGGCCGTTCTGCCGCATCCTGGCGATGTTCATCGGCGCCCCGGTGCTGGGCGAGGCCGTCACGCCGGTGACGGTGCGCATCCTGATCGCGCTGGTGCTGGCGGTGCTGATGCTGCCGGCCACAGGCGGCGTGGGCGGCTATAACATCGACCCGTTTTCGATGCACGGCGTGGTCGCCACCATCGAGCAGGCGCTGATCGGCTTCGTGCTGGGGCTGGCGTTCCACTTCGCCATGTCGGTCATCGGCGTGCTCGGCTTCATGGTGTCGTCGCAGATGGGCTTTTCGATGGCGGTGATGAACGACCCGATGAACGGCCAGTCGTCGGACGTGGTCTCGGCGCTGCTGTCGGTGCTGTCGATCATCGTGTTCTTCGCCATCGACGGCCACCTGGTGATCTCCAACATCATCGGCCAGAGTTTCCGCGCCTGGCCGCTGGGGCAGGGCTACACGCCGATGCTGCTCAACGCCGTGGCCTACAACGTCGCCTGGATCTTCTCGGCGGCGATGCTGCTGGCGATCCCCATCGTGTTTTCCACCCTGGTGGTGCAGCTCGGCTTCGGCTTCCTCAACCGCGTCGCGCCCAGCCTGAATTTGTTCGCGCTGGGCTTCTCGGTGATCACCATCTTCGGCTTGCTGATGCTGGCCGAGGTGGTGCGCTTCATTCCCGAGCACTACGTGCGCATGACCAACCAGGTGCTGGAGCTGATCCGCCAGCAGATGCAGGTGGCCGCCAATGGCTGACGACAGCACCGGCGATAAAACAGAAAAGGCTTCACAACAGAAGCTCAAGAAGTCGCGCGACGAAGGGCAGGTGGTCCGCTCGCGCGACCTGTCGACGGCCATCGGCATCCTCGTTAGCTTGAAACTCTTTGTCTACCTGCTGCCGAACTACATGGCCGACTTCAACGAGATTTTCCACCAGAGCTTCGCGCCGTTCGACAGCGTCGGCTCGATCGACAACGCCATGTCCACCGTGTTCGGCAGCGCCATGCTGCTGTTCATCAAGATGGTGCTGCCGCTGTTTGTGGTGCCGCTGTTCATCGTGCTGGGGGCGATGGTGCCGGGCGGCTGGGTGATGACCACGAAGCACTGGGCGCCCAAGTTGAGCCGCATGAGCCCGGCCGCCAACCTGGGCCGGCTGTTCGGCGCCAAGCACGCTTTCGAGCTGCTGGTGTCGATCGCCAAGGCCGGCGTGCTGATCTCCGTGCTCATCCACGTGGCGCGCTCGACGGTGAAGGATTACACGCAGCTGCAGCATATGCCGATGGGGCAGGCGATGATGAACGGCTCGAACCTGATGCTCGACGGCCTGATGGCGCTCATCGCCGTGTTCGTCATCTTTGCGCTGATCGACGTGCCGGCGCAGGCCTTCTTCTTCGCCAAGCAGCAGCGCATGAGCAAGCAGGACCAGAAGGAGGAGCACAAGTCGACCGAGGGCCGGCCAGAGGTGAAAGGGCGGATCCGCCAGCTGCAGCGCGCGCTGGCGCGCAACAGCGCCCGCAAGACCGTGCCCAGCGCCGACGTCGTCATCGTCAACCCGGAGCACTACGCGGTCGCGCTCAAATACGACCACGACCGCGCCGAGGCGCCGTACGTGGTGGCCAAGGGCGTCGACGAGATGGCGCTCTACATCCGCCAGATCGCCACCGAACACAAGATCGAAGTGATGGAGCTGGCGCCGCTGGCGCGCGCCATCTACAACACCAGCCAGGTCAACCAGCAGATCCCCGTGCAGCTGTACCAGGCGGTCTCGCAGGTGCTGAACTATGTGCTGCAATTGAAAGCATTCCGTACCGGGCGGCGCGCCGCGCAGCCGGCGTATCCAAGTGAAGTCGTCGTACCAACATCCATGAGCGAGGTTAAGCAGTCATGAATTTTTTCCAGCGGTTGATCGCCGAAGCGCGTCGCCACAAGTTCGCCACACCAATCTTCCTGTTGGTGATCCTGGCGATGATCATCCTGCCGTTGCCGCCGATACTGCTGGACGTGATGTTCACGTTCAACATCGTGCTGGCCCTGATCGTCATCATGGTGGCGGTCTCGGCCAAGCGGCCGCTGGACTTCTCGGTGTTCCCGACGGTGATCCTGGCCACCACCATGCTCAGGCTGACGTTGAACGTGGCCTCGACCCGGGTGGTGCTGCTGCACGGCCATGAAGGCACGGCCGCGGCCGGCGAGGTGATCGAAGCCTTTGGCGAGGTCGTCATCGGCGGCAACTACGTGGTCGGTATCGTGGTGTTCGTGATCCTGATGATCATCAACTTCATGGTGGTAACCAAGGGCGCCGAGCGCATCTCCGAGGTGTCCGCGCGCTTCACCTTGGACGCCTTGCCGGGCAAGCAGATGGCGATCGACGCCGACCTCAACGCCGGCCTGATCAACCAGGAGAAGGCCCAGGCGCGGCGCAAGGACGTCGCCGCCGAGGCCGACTTCTACGGCGCCATGGACGGCGCCTCCAAGTTCGTGCGCGGCGACGCCGTCGCCAGTATCCTGATTCTGATCATCAACATGGTCGGCGGCGTGGCGATCGGCTCGATCATGCAGGACATGTCGTTCGGCGACGCCTTCAAGCAATACGCGCTGCTGACCATCGGTGACGGCCTGGTGGCGCAGATCCCGGCGCTGCTGCTGTCGGCCGCCTCGGCCATCCTGGTGACGCGCATCTCCGACTCGGGCGACTTCGAGAAGCAGGTCGGCGACCAGGTGCTGACGTCGCCGCAGGTGATGTTCAGCGCCGCCGGCATGATGCTCATCCTGGCCGTGGTGCCGGGCATGCCGTGGCAGATGTTCACCCCGTTCGCGCTGGTGCTGGCCTATGTCGGCTGGAAGCTGGGGCAGGTGGTCAAGGCGCCGGACACCTCCGGCATCGATGCCATCGAGGCGGCGCTGCGCGACGACCGCGCGCCCGAGCTCGACTGGCACAGCCTGCCGGCGGTGCAGCAGTTGCAGGTCGCGCTGGGTTACAAGCTGGTCAGCCTGATCGACAAGACCCACGGCGAGCCGCTGACCAAGCGGGTGCGCGGCGTGCGCCAGAGCCTGTCCGAATCGATGGGCCTGCTGCTGCCGCCGATCGTCGTGCGCGACGACCTCGGCCTCAAGCCGTCGCAGTATTCGGTGATGCTCTCGGGCAGCGTGGTGGCCCAGGCCGAGGTGTTCGCCGACCGCCTGATGGCGATCCCGTCGCCGAATGTGTACGGCCAGATCGACGGCATCCCCGGCATCGAGCCGGCCTACGGCATGCCGGTGACGTGGATCGAAACGAGCGAGAAGGCCAACGCGCTGGGGCTGGGCTACCAGGTGGTGGAGGCGCCGAGCGCGATCGCCACCCACCTGTCCAAGCTGATCCGCGAATACCTGCCCGAGCTGTTCCGCCACGAGGACGTGCCGGCGCTGATGGACCGGTTAACGGCCCTGTCGCCCAAGCTGTCGGCCTCGCTGGACAAGGCGCTGACGCACACGCAGATGCTGCGCGTATTCCGCGTGCTGCTGGCCGAGAACGTGTCGCTGAAGGATATCGTGCCGATCGCCACCACGCTGGTCGACAGCTCGGAGACCACCAAGGACCCGATCCTGCTGGCGGCCGAGGTGCGCTGCGCGCTGCGGCGTCAGATCGTCACCGGCCTGTTCGGGCAAAAGACCGAGATGCTGGCGTTCAACCTCGGCGGCGACCTGGAGAACATGTTGCTGGGCTCGTTGAACCAGGCGCGCCAGAGCGGCAAGGTGGTGCTGGACAACTACCCGATCGACCCGCACCTGCTGGCGCAGCTGCAGATGAACATGCCGGTGGCGCGCGAGCAGATGAAGCAGCAGGCCACGCCGCCGCTGCTGCTGGTGCTGCCGCAGATCCGGCCGCTGCTGGCGCGCTACGCGCGCCTGTTCGCGCCGGGCCTGCACGTGCTGTCGTACAACGAGATCCCGGAGAACCGCGAAGTGAGCATCATCGGCACGGTCGGCTGACCCGGGGTCGTAGTCGGGATGGAGCGCATGACCACGGATCCACGTAGGGCGGATTAGGCGGAACGCCGTAATCGGCCATCGATGCGCCGCCGACGGAGCATGCATGGCCGATTACGCTGCGCTAATCCGCCCTACGTGTTTCCGTGGTGTTGCGGTGCCTATCCGGCATTCGCGATGACGTCATTTCGCGGCGATCACGTCACGTGGCGCTGCAGGCGCCCGCGCGGTAAAAATAGAAATTGCCCAGCGCGATAAATGGCGTCGCCGTCCCGACCTTGTAGGTCAGCTCGCGCCGCTGTTCGTTGTATGCGGCCAGCGCGCCGATCTTGCTGCGCAGCTGCACCTTGGCGATGTCGGACGGGAAGTCGGCGTTGCCGCCCAGGGTCACCGTCAGCATCCCGGTGGCCGCATCCTGCCGCCATTTGCCCGGCTGGTAGAACTGGAAACCGCCCTTGAACGCGAGCGAGCCGTCCGATTGCATCACCATGCAGATGGCCGGATACTCGGCCGCCGGGCTTTCCCAAACCTGCACCGGCGCCGGCGCCGGTGTTCGCAGGGCGCAGCCGCCAAGCGCGGCCAGCAGCAGCGCGGGATAAATGTATGCGGGGTAAATGTAAGCTCTCATAGTCCTCATTTGACGAAAAGCGTCCAGGCCAGGCCGGCCAGTCCGCAGGCTACCACGACCTGGATCACGCCGCGTTTGTAACGGAACAGCGCCACGCCGGCCGCTAGTCCGATCAGCGCGGACGGCCACTCGAAGCTGCCGTTCCAGCCGTTGGGCCACAAGGTGTGCCAGGCGAAGAACAGCGCCAGGTTGACGATGACGCCGACCACGGCGGCGGTGATGCCGGTCAGCGGCGCGGTGAATTTGAGGTTGCCGTGCGTCGATTCGATGAACGGCCCGCCCAGCAGGATGAACAGGAACGACGGCAGGAAGGTGAACCAGGTGACGACCGCCGCCGCCACCGCGCCCGACAGCAACAGCGCGTCGCCGCCGAAGATGGCCGTGTTCCAGCCGCCGGCGAAGCCCACATACGACACCACCATGATCAGCGGCCCCGGCGTGGTCTCGCCCAGCGCCAGGCCGTCGATCATCTGCGCGGCGCTGAGCCATTGGTAGTGCTCGACCGCGCCCTGGAACACATAGGGCAGCACCGCGTAGGCGCCGCCGAAGGTCAGCAGCGCGGCCTTGGTGAAGAACCAGGCCATGCGCGTGAGCACGGCGTCGGTGCCGAACAGGGCGATCAAGGCGCCCATGCCGCCCAGCCACAGGGCCAGGTGCGCCAGCAGCACGTTGCGGAAGCGCCGCCAGCTGAATTGCGCGTGGGCCGGCGTCGGCGTGTGGTCGTCGATCAGCGCCGGGCCGATGGTCGCCGCGGCCTTGCCGTGGCCGCCCGCGCTGTTGAAACGTTGCGGCGCATAGCGCCCGCCCAGGTAGCCGGCCAGGCCGGCCGCCAGCACGATCAGCGGGAACGGAATCTCCAGCAGGAAGATGGCCAGGAAGGCTGCCGTGGCGATGGCCCACAGCCAGCCGTTTTTCAGGGTGCGCGAGCCGACCCGCCAGGCGGCGTGCAACACCAGCGCGGTGACGGCCGGCTTGATGCCGTAGAACAGGCCGGACACGGCCGGCGTGTGACCATAGGCCATGTACATCCACGACAGGCCGATCAGGATGAACAGCGACGGCAGCACGAACAGCACGCCGGCGACGATGCCGCCCCGGGTGCGGTGCATCAGCCAGCCGATGTAGATCGCCAGTTGCTGCGCCTCGGGGCCGGGCAGCACCATGCAGTAATTGAGCGCGTGCAGGAAGCGTTGTTCGGAAATCCAGCGGCGCCGCTCGACCAGCTCCTGGTGCATGATGGCGATCTGGCCGGCCGGTCCGCCGAAGCTGATGAAGCCGAGCTTGAGCCAATACAGAAAAGCGGCGCCGAAGCTGACCGCTTCCGGCGCCGCCTGGGCGGGGTGGTGTTCGATATCTTTTGCGCTCATGCGCGCGAGTTTATCATGCCGCTATCATGCGGTTTCCGCAAAAACATCGTCCGGCGGCAGCGGCTGCGACAGCATGACCGCCATCTCGGCCATGGCTTTGAAGACGGCCGGCGTCAGCGCCGCCGTGTGGGCGCGGGTGGGGTAGGGGTGCTCGCTGCTGGTCGGCGGCAGTTCGCGCCGCAGGCGGCAGCGCAATATCGTCAGGCCGCAGCGGCCCACCATCGCCGCCAGATGCGGCAGGATTTCCCGCATGTGCTGCATGGCCGAGGTGTGCGCCGCGCCCACTTCCATGATGACGCCGTTGCCGGCCGCCGGTTCCATCTGGATGACGACCCGGCCCAGGCCGGGCAGCATCAGTTCGAGCCGCAGCGCCACGCGCGAGCGCTTGCGGCGCTGGCGCGCCGGTTCCTCGTCGTCGTTGACGACCACGCGCAGCACCAGCCGTTCGGCGCCCCAGGCGAACACGGCGAAGCGCCACGGTTCCATTTCCGTCACCAGCGGCAGGCCGGGACGGCCCTCGCGCAGCGCCGACGGCGTGTGGTCGGCCATGAACAGGCTCGACGGGACGTGCTGGCCGCTGGCCTGTTCCAGCCAAGCGGCGCGCTGCTCGCCGTAGGCGCGCACCATGGTTTGCCACGAGCCGGCCATCATGGCCGTGTCCGGCGGTTGCCAGACCAGCTGGCGCGACATGAAGACCTGGTTGGGCCGCATCGCCGACGGCTCGGCCATGTCGGCAAGATTGTTGAGCGCGGCGGCCAGGGCGTCGAGTCCGGACTGCGGCAGCGGTTGGGCGTCGGGGCCGTCGAACAGCGCGCCGACGCGGCCCGGGCCGGCGGGCGCCAGCGGCGTGACCGGGTACGGGGCGTTGCTGTCGCGCGCGTCGATCGGTCCGCGCACGGACGGGCCTGGCTGTCCGGCTTGCCGATCTGGGATGCTCAGGGGGCGCAAGGTGGCGCCGACGCGGTCTACGGCCATCAGGCTCGCTCTTTAATGTGGCTGATTCGATTCGGTGAAAAAAAAGCCAACCGAAAACTCCGGTTGGCTCCTTGTTTTCCCGTCCCGCGCGCGGAACGGAAAGGCTACGATTATTGCAGCAAGGACATAACCAGGGACGACGTGCTGTTCGACTGCTTCAGCATCGCGGTACCGGCTTGCAGCAGCATCTGGCTGGAAGTCATGTTCGACGATTCGGTCGCGAAGTCGGTGTCCATGATACGGCCAGTTGCCGCTTTCGTGTTGCTCGAAATGTTGGACAGGTTGTTGTAGATGTGATCCAGACGGTTCGAGGCAGCGCCCAGCGACGAACGGATGCCGCCGACCTGGTCGATTGCGGTGCTGATGGTGTCGATGGTGTTGTTGGCCGCGGTTTGACCGGCTGCATTGCTGGCCGAGGCGGTACCGTCGGTGCCGTCCGAGATTTCGGTGCCGACAGCGGCGCCGCCGGCGGCGTAGCGTGCGGAGACGGCGGTCAGGGCGGTGCCGGTCAGGGCGGTCATGGCGGTCGACAGGTCGATCGTCATTTGCTCGGACTTGGTGGCGCCGATCTGGAACGTCATCGACGCTGCAATGGTGCCGCCGTCCATCAGCTTGGCGCCGCCGAAGGTGCTGTTTTTCATTACGTTGTTCAATTCGCTACCCAGCGCGTCGAACTCCGACTGCAGTGCAGCCTGGTCTTTTGCGGTCGACGAGGCGTCGGCTGCCTGGGTGGCCAGGTCTTTCATGCGGATCAGCATGTTGGTGACTTCGTCAAACGCGCCTTCGGCCGTTTGCAGCATCGAGATCGAATTCTGGGTGTTGCGCATGGCCATGGCCATACCGCTCGATTGTGCTTTCAGGCGGGTTGCAATCTGCAGGCCGGCAGCATCGTCCATCGCCGAGTTGACACGGAAGCCGGTGCTCAGGCGGGTCTGCGAGGTCGACAGCGACGACTGGGTGCGCGAGATCGAGTTTTGTGCCGAAAGGGCGGAAGAGTTGGTGTGAAGGCTCAGCATGGAAATACTCCTGGTAGGTGGATTCAGTTCGGAGCGTCGGTATTTTGCGCTCTCCCAAGTACAAGACGACCGTACCGGGAAGGACATTAAATGCTTTGTGGAAATTTCTTAAAAAAAATATGTAACAGGAGCTTTGCCCGAGCGGAACCGCCGCGTTGGTGCTTCCTATCCGCTATTTTCCACCAGTCAATTATCTTCCGTTTCCTGCCAGCAGTCGCGCTAAATCGCACCCCGCATAAAAAAACAGCACGGTCCGAAGGCCGTGCTGCGTGGATATTGTTGCTTTTTTACATATTCGGATAGTTCGGCCCGCCGCCGCCCTCGGGCGTCACCCAGACAATGTTCTGGGTCGGGTCCTTGATATCGCAGGTTTTACAGTGGACACAGTTTTGCGCGTTGATCTGCAGGCGGTCGGCGCCGGCGTCGGTCTTGACGAACTCGTACACCCCGGCCGGACAGTAGCGCGCCTCCGGCCCGGCGTACTGGGCCAGGTTGACGTCGACCGGCACGCTCGCGTTCTTCAACGTCAGGTGGACCGGCTGGTCTTCGGCGTGGTTGGTGTTGGAGATGAATACCGACGACAGGCGGTCGAAGGTCAGCTTGCCGTCCGGCTTGGGATACACAATCGGCGAGAACTGCGAGGCCGGTTTCAGGCATTCGTGGTCGGCGTGGGTGTGGTGCAGGGTCCAGGGCGCCTTGCCGCGGAAGACGATCTGGTCGATGCCCGTCATCAGCGAGCCCAGCACCAGGCCCTTGTTGAGCCATGGCTTGACGTTGCGCGCCACGTGCAGCTCCTCGTGCAGCCACGATTGTTCGAACGCGGCCGGGAAGGCGGCCAGCTCGTCGTGCTGGCGGCCCGCGCCCAGCGCCTCGAACGCGGCCTCGGCGGCCAGCATGCCGGTCTTGATGGCCGCGTGGCTGCCTTTGATGCGGCTCATGTTCAGGAAGCCGGCGTCGCAGCCGATCAGCGCGCCGCCCGGGAACACCAGCTTCGGCAAGGATTGCAACCCCCCGGCGGTAATTGCGCGGGCGCCGTAGGAGATGCGCTTGGCGCCCTCGAAGAACGGCTTGATGGCCGGGTGGGTCTTGTAGCGCTGGAATTCCTCGTACGGCGACAAGTAGGGATTTTCATAATTGAGCCCGACCACATAGCCGACCACGACCTGATTGTTCTCCATGTGGTACAGGAAGGAGCCGCCGTAGGTCTTGTTGTCCAGCGGCCAGCCGGTGGTGTGGACCACCAGGCCGGGCTGGTGTTTGGCCGGATCGATTTCCCACAGTTCCTTGATGCCGATGCCGTACGATTGCGGGTCCTTGCCCTTGTTCAGGTCGTACTTGGCCATCAACTGCTTGCCCAGGTGGCCGCGCGAGCCTTCGGCGAACAAGGTGTATTTGCCGTGCAGCTCCATGCCCAGCTGGAAGTCCGAGCCGGCTTCGCCGTCGCGCTTGACGCCCATGTTGCCGGTGGCGACGCCCTTGACGGAACCGTCGTCGTTGTACAGGATCTCTGCGGCGGGGAAGCCGGGGAAGATCTCGACGCCCAGCGCCTCGGCCTGCTGGCCCAGCCAGCGCACCACGTTGCCCAGCGAGATGACGTAATTGCCATGGTTTTCAAAGCAGGCCGGCAGCGCGAAGCCCGGCGTCTTGAAGGACTTGGTTTCGGTCAGGAACAGCACGCGATCCTCGGTGACGGCGGTGTTGAGCGGCGCGCCTTTTTCCTTCCAGTCGGGGATCAGCTCGGTCAGCGCCTTCGGGTCCATGACGGCGCCCGACAGGATGTGGGCGCCCAGCTCGCCGCCTTTTTCCAGCACGACGACCGAGACTTCCTGGCCTTTGTCGGCCGCCAGCTGCTTGATGCGGATCGCCGCCGACAAACCGGCGGGGCCGCCGCCGACGATGACGACGTCGTACTCCATCGCGTCGCGCGGGCCGTACTGTTCTACGAGATTTTGAGGCTGTGTCATGGTCTTTTTATAGTGGTTATGATGTTTTTAATAGGGGACGGTTACGTGATGAAGAAAATTTTAGCACGAGTGTGCTTCTTTTTCCGTCCGAATGCAACTTTGGCGCCATTTTGAGGGACATTATTAGACACCGCAATCTAATACTGGCGATTTGTGTAATGATTACGTTTCGACAGCCGGGGCGTACACCTGGGGTTAGACCCGGCCATCACGAATTCGTCACCAATAAATCTAGGAGTAGCTCGTGGGCATAGAAGTCAACTTTGAGGGAAAAATCGCGCTGATCACCGGCGCCTCCAGCGGTCTGGGAGCCCGGTTCGCCAAAGTGCTGGCCCAGGCCGGCGCCCAGGTGGTGCTGGCCTCGCGCCGCACCGAGCGGCTCAAGGAGCTGCGCGCCGAGATCGAGGCCGACGGCGGCGCCGCGCACGTGGTCAGCCTGGACGTGACCGACTTCGCCAGCATCAAGTCGGCCATCGCCCATGCCGAGACCGAGGCCGGGCCGATCGACATCCTGGTCAACAACTCCGGCGTGTCGACCACGCAGCGGCTGGTCGATGTCACGCCCGAGGACTATGCCTTCGTGATGGACACCAACCTGCGCGGCGCGTTTTTTGTCGCGCAGCAGACCGCCAAGCGCATGATCGCGCGCGCCAAGGGCGACCCGAGCAAGAAGCACCGCATCATCAACATCGCCTCGGTGGCGGGCTTGCGCGTGCTGCCGCAGATCGGCGTCTATTGCATGAGCAAGGCCGGCGTGGTGCAGATGACCAAGGCGATGGCGGTGGAGTGGGGCAAGTACGGAATCAACACCAACGCCATTTGTCCCGGCTACATCTCGACCGAGATCAACGAGGATTATTTCGCCAGCGAGCAGGGGCAAAAGCTGATCAACATGCTGCCGCGCAAGCGTCCCGGCACGCCGGAGGATCTGGATGGTTTGCTGTTGCTGCTGGCGGGTGAGGATTCGAACTTCATCAACGGCGCGATCATCTCCGCCGACGATGGGATGACGGCTATGTAGTGAGCTGGATGCCCACCAGTTTATGCACCAACTCGGAGGAAGTGGAGGCCGAGAATTTACGCATCAGCTTGGCACGGTGCATTTCCACCGTGCGCGGGCTGAGGTCGATCTGGCGGGCGATGCTTTTGCTGGTCTTGCCCTCGACCAGCAGGGCGGCGATCTCCCGTTCGCGCGGGGTCAGCTCGGCGGTGACGGGACGCTTTTCGCTGACGTCCTCGAAGGTCCAGATGCCGGGGCCCAGCGGTTCCTGGGCCTTCATCGAATGGCCGGTGACGTGGCACCAGAACAGTTCGCCATTGGCGCGGCGCATGATGCGCTCGTCCGAGTAGCGGCCCTTGGCGTTCATGATCGGAATGATGCGGTCGCCGGTGCGCAGGAACTCGTCCATCGTCGGATACAGCGCCAGGAAGGACAAGCCTTCGAGCTGGACGCGCGTATAGCCAAACATCAACGCCAGCGCGTCGTTGCAGCGCTGGATGACGCGATTTTCCGAGATGCACATGCCAACCGGCGCGTGCAGGAAAATGGATTCGTAGTCGATGGCGGGAGCGGCGTTCATTATGAAAGTGGCAGGTAGTTCTACGGTATTGTGCTTTTAGAGAGCGTATTCTATGCTGAGACGCCGCATCAGTAGCGCAGTTAACAACGTTATCAACTGATTTAGCAACAAAGCACGAACAATCGACTTCGATACATAAGACCAGCACCACTTAAATACAAGAGTTAAGGGACAACATGAACAAAATCTATCCGGATGCCGCCGCAGCCTTGGCGGGCGTCGTTCAAAACGGTCAAACGATCGCCGTGGGCGGCTTCGGTTTGTGCGGCATACCCGAAGCGCTGATCGGCGCGTTGCGCGATTCCGGCGTGACCGGCTTGACCGCCATCTCCAACAACGCCGGCGTCGACGGCTTCGGCCTGGGCCAGCTGCTTGAAACGCGCCAGATCAAGAAGATGATCGCATCCTACGTCGGGGAAAACAAGGAGTTCGCGCGCCAGTACCTGGCCGGCGAGCTGGAACTGGAATTCACGCCGCAAGGCACCCTGGCCGAGAAGCTGCGCGCCGGCGGCGCCGGCATTCCCGCCTTCTTCACCAAGACCGGCGTCGGCACCATCGTCGCCGACGGCAAGGAAATCCGCGAATTCGACGGCGAACAATATGTGATGGAACGCAGCCTGGTGGCCGACGTGGCGCTGGTCAAGGCATGGAAGGCCGACAAGGCCGGCAACCTGGTGTTCCGCAAGACCGCCCGCAACTTCAACCCGAACGCGGCGATGGCCGGCAAGATCACCATCGTCGAAGTGGAGCACCTGGTCGAGATCGGCGAGATCGATCCGGACGCCGTGCACCTGCCGAGCATTTTCGTGCACCGCATCGTCGTCAACGCGACGCCGGAAAAACGCATCGAGCAGCGCACCGTGCGCGCCAACTAAGAACATCGGAGACAACTATCATGGCATGGACACGTGACGAAATGGCCGCGCGCGCGGCAAAGGAATTGCAGGACGGTTTTTACGTCAACCTGGGCATCGGTTTGCCGACCCTGGTGGCCAACTATGTGCCGCCCGGTATGGACGTGTATTTGCAGTCGGAAAACGGCCTGCTGGGCATCGGCCCGTTCCCGACCGAGGCTGAGATCGACGCCGACCTGATCAACGCCGGCAAGCAGACCGTGACGGCGCTGCCGGGCGCGGCCTACTTCAGCTCGGCCGATTCGTTCGGCATGATCCGGGGCGGCAAGATCAACCTGGCGATCCTGGGCGCGATGCAGGTGTCGGAGCATGGCGACCTGGCCAACTGGATGATTCCCGGCAAAATGGTCAAGGGCATGGGCGGCGCGATGGACCTTGTGGCGGGCGTCAAGCGGGTGGTGGTGCTGATGGAGCACGTCGCCACCGCCAAGGACGGCACGACGTCGCACAAGCTGCTGCCGAAATGCGACCTGCCGCTGACCGGCGTGGGCGTGGTCGACCTGATCGTCACCGATTTGGGCGTTATGGAAGTGACCGAGACCGGCCTGAAGGTGACCGAGTTGGCGCCGGGCGTGAGCAGGGAGCAGATCCAGGCCGCCACCGGCGTCGAACTGGACTTGTCGGCGCTTTAACAAGCGGAGTGGATCGGGGAGTCGTTTGAAAGACGCGAGACCTCAATCTGGGCATCTGTATCGAAAACGGCAAACGCTGCAGGGGTTTGCCGTTTTTTGTTTTGAGCCAGCTTTTATCGCTAAATCCTCGCCCTGAGTCGATCCAATCATTGCGTTACTTTCGATCTTCACTAAAATAAAACGAACATCCAGGGAGCGATCTCCATGAGCGACGGAGTCAGAAAGCCACGCAACACGCCGAGCATTGTGCCGGAGGTCTCCGGGCAGCAAAGCCGTCCTAGAGGCAAACCGAGCGAGGTGATGTTGACTGTCGAGGCTGCGGCCGAGCTGATGCGGTGCAGCCGTCCCTATGTCGTCATGCTGATCGACAACAAGAAGTTCGCGGGCGCTTCGGTAACTGAGGAAGGGCACCGACTAGTGCCTGAGTCCTCTGTGCGCACTTGGATCAAAGAGCGCGAAGCAGGGAGCCAAGAACCCGACTATCACGCGGTTGCCGAGGCGAACGGGATGTATGACATTCCGGAGGCTGCATTCATCCAAGCAAATAAACCTGGCCGTTCCTAAAAATGGCGGTCGGCCATCCACTGTCTCCTGGCGGTGCGACGCACGTGCTGCTCGACGCAAATGTCTTATTACCGCCGCGCCTTTCCGATATTTTGTTCGACTTGTGTCTGGAAGGCTTGTTCTGGGCGCGTTGGAGTGCCGAAATCGAAACCGAATTCTTGCGCAACTGGCCAAAAGTTGCTATCGGTGCGAGCGGCGCGAGGTCGGCCCAACAATTCGCCGCCGAGGCAGTCAAGGCCGGCAAGCGCTTGCAAAGTTACAAACGCGCCGTTCCGGGCCATGAAGTTATAGGTCACCAAGCGCAGCGGGTTCTTGCCAGGGTTCCCACTGCGGTGAATGTTGGAGACCGGCATGTTGCTGCGGCTGCATTGGTCTTGTTGGATTTAGCGCTACAAGACAATGCTAATGATAAGGTCATCATCGTCTCCAGCAATCTTAAAGATCTTGCAGTATCCGACATGAGACGGCTGGATATTCACGTCGTCGCACCAGGAAAATTTATCGACAGCCTCACGCGGGTTGCCAGCGCGCGCGTTGGTTCGGCTCTTGAGAGATGCGTCAACAGTTTGACTAATCCGCGTTACACCCGTGCCCGTCTGCTGCAGGCGCTACAAGTCCACGGGGCTCGAGCTACCGCGCGGCATTTCGCTACCGTTTGGGGTGGAAAGGTTTGAAGCAGATATTGGTGCTGCCCTGAACACCCTGGCCAAAGAAAAAAGCCCCGGGCATCGCTGCGCGGGGCTTTTTGCTAGCGGGGTGTCAGCTTAGTGCGCCGGCACGATGATCGCTGGTTTGACTTCGGTGTCCACGGCGACCACGGTCGAACCCGGGTTGTTCAGTTCCGCGTTCATCTTGTCGCGGTCCAGTTCCTTTTCCCAGGCCGAGACCACCACCGTCGCCACGCCGTTGCCGACGAAGTTGGTCAGCGCGCGGCATTCGCTCATGAAGCGGTCGATACCCAGGATCAGCGCCATGCCGGCCACAGGAATCGTCGGCACCACGGCCAGGGTCGCGGCCAGGGTGATGAAGCCGGCGCCGGTGATGCCGGAAGCGCCCTTGGAGGTCAGCATTGCCACGCCCAGGATGGTCAGCTCTTGCATCAGGGTCAGCTCGGTGTTGGTTGCCTGGGCAACGAACAGCGCGGCCATCGTCATGTAGATGTTAGTGCCGTCCAGGTTGAACGAGTAGCCAGTTGGAACAACCAGGCCGACCACCGGTTTGGCGCAGCCGAGGCGTTCCAGTTTGGTCATCAGCGAAGGCAGCGCGCTTTCCGAAGAACTGGTGCCCAGCACGATCAGTAGTTCTTCCTTGATGTACTTGATGAACTTGAAGATCGAGAAGCCGGTGTAGCGGGCGATCAGGCCCAGCACGACGAACACGAACAGGCCGCAGGTCAGGTAGAACGAACCCATCAGTTTTGCCAGCGGGATCAGCGAGGCCAGGCCGTATTTACCGATGGTGAAAGCCATCGCGCCGAACGCGCCGATCGGGGCGACCTTCATGATGATGTTGACGACGCCGAAGATGGCGTGCGACAGCTCGTCGATCAGCTTGGTGATCGGACGGCCGCGCTCACCCAGCAGCGACAGCGAGAAGCCGAACAGGATGGCGATCAGCAGCACTTGCAGGATGTCGCCCTTGGCGAACGCGTCCACGAACGTCTTCGGAATGATGTTCATCAGGAAGTCGGTCGTGGTCAGGCCTTCGGCGTGCGTGTATTGCGCGATCGACTTGGCGTCCAGGTGGGCCGGATCGGCGTTGAAGCCGGCGCCCGGTTTGAGCACGTTGGCTACGACCAGGCCGATGGCCAAGGCGAAGGTGGAGACCACTTCGAAGTAGATCAGGGCCTTGCCGCCGACGCGGCCGATTTTCTTGACGTCTTGCATGCCGGCGATGCCGGAGACCACCGTACAGAAGATCACCGGGGCGATGATCATCTTGATCAGCTTGATGAAGCCGTCGCCCAGGGGTTTCATGGCGACCGCATCGGCAGGCAGGAAGATGCCGAGCAGGATACCGCAGGCGATGGCGAACAACACCTGGATATATAGGATTTTATAGAAGGGCTTTTTCACGGGGTCTCCTCGCGTTCGTTTGAGGAGTTCATGATGTCCCAACTGGAGAGTTATCACTATTGTGGAAACCCGCAAATCACTGGCTGTGATAACTCTCCCATATGAGGGATAACACGTACCCGGAATTAATTTATTGCGCGACCCAGCCGCCGTCCATATTCCACGCCACGCCGCGTACCTGCTTGGCGGCGTCGCCGCACAGGAACACGGCCAGCGCGCCCAGTTCCTCCGGCGTAACGAATTCGCCGGACGGCTGCTTGTCGGCCAGCAGCGCCTTCTTCGCCTCGTCGTTGCTGATGCCGTCCTTGGCGGCGCGGGCGTCGACCTGCTTTTGCACCAGCGGCGTGAGCACGAAGCCGGGGCAGATGGCGTTGACGGTGACGCCGGTGCTGGCCGTCTCGAGCGCGCCGGCCTTGGTCAGGCCGATCAGGCCGTGCTTGGCCGCCACATAGGCCGACTTGCCGGCCGAGGCCACCAGGCCGTGGACCGAGGCCAGGTTGATGATGCGGCCCCAGTTGTTGGCGCGCATGCGCGGCAGCACCAGGCGCGACGTGTGGAACGCCGAGCTCAGGTTGATGGCGATGATGGCGTCCCACTTTTCGACCGGGAAATCCTCGACGTTGGCCACGTGCTGGATGCCGGCGTTATTTACCAGAACGTCGACGCCGCCGAACTTTTCGCCGGCGAAGGCGATCATGTTTTCGATCTCGGCCGGCTTGGACATGTCGGCGTTGTGATAGGCGACCTGGACGCCGAATTCCTTGGCCAAGTCCTGCTGCAATGTGTCGATCTCGGCGGCGTCGCCGAAACCGTTCAGCAGCACGTTGGCGCCCTCGGCCGCCAGGGTGCGCGCGATGCCCAATCCGATGCCGGATGTGGAGCCGGTGACCAATGCTGTTTTACCGCTCAAAGTCTTGTTTGTCATGGTGTCCTCTGCGGGGTTGGAGATAAAAGGCTGGCTGCGCTACACTTCGGTAGGATTTTAAGCGCAACGCCCGGTAAAATGGTATTTCAGAACATCATTACATAAAAACCATCAAGGAAGCCGCATGCTCGAAGCGAAAATAAAGTCTGTTCAGTGCCTGTCGTTGGCTGGCTTGCACCGGATGGCATATAAGGAATGGGGCGACGAGGCAAACCCTAACGTGCTGGTCTGCGTGCACGGCGTGACCCGCGTCTCCGACGATTTCGACAACATGGCGCGCGCGCTGGCGTCCGACTACCGCGTGATCTGCCCGGACGTTGTCGGCCGGGGCCGCTCCGATTGGCTCAGGAATCCGCAGCTGTACCGCATTCCCCAGTATGTCAGCGACATGGTGACGTTGCTGGCACGTGTGTTGGACCAGGGTCCGGAACAAAAGATCGATTGGTTCGGCACCTCGATGGGCGGCCTGATCGGCCTGGGCCTTGCCTCGCTGCCGGACAATCCGATCCGCAAGCTGGTGCTCAACGACATCGGCCCGGTGCTGGCGCCGGCCGCCTTGCAACGCATCGGCGACTACATCGGCCAGGACCTGCGTTTCGAGACGTTCGACGATGGCGCCAAGTTCGTCCGCGACGTCTCGGCGTCCTTTGGCCAGCACACCGAGCAGGAATGGCATAAACTGGCCACCGATGTCTTGCGTCAGGATAAGGACGGCAAGTGGGTGCGTCATTACGATATGGGCCTGTCCCTGCCGTTCCGTTCGGCCACACCAGAGTCGGCAGCCGCCGACGAGGCGATGCTGTGGGCCGCTTACGACGCCATCACTTGCCCGACCCTGCTGGTGCGCGGCGCCGACTCCGACCTGCTCACGCGCGAGACGGCGGCCATGATGGCGCAGCGCGGCCCGAAAGCGACCCTGGTGGAAATCCCCAACGTCGGCCACGCGCCGACCTTCACGCATGACGATCAGATTGCGATCGCCCGGAAATTCCTGCTCGGCTGACAACGCGGGCGAGTTTGGACTAGTCAACAGAATAAAGTTAAAGAAGAAAAAGTATGGAAATCAAACGACTGCACGTAGGCAAACGATTGTCCGAAGTGGCAATTCACAATGGCACCGTCTATCTGGCGGGCCAGATCGCCGAAGAAACCAGTCTCGATATCAAGGGTCAAACCCGTGAAGTGCTCGGTCACGTCGACCGCCTGCTGGCCGAATCGGGCAGCGACAAGACCTGCATCCTCAGCTGCCAGATCTATATCGCCGACATGGCCGATTTCGAGGGCATGAACGAAGAATACGACGCCTGGGTGCCAAGCGGCCACACGCCGCCGCGCGCCACGGTGGAAGCCAAGCTGGCCAATCCGGAAGTCCTGGTCGAGATCGTCATCGTCGCCGCGCAGCGTTAGGAACATCATGGTTTCAATCACCGCGCTTACCAGCGCCACGTCGGAACAACTGGTGCAGGGACTCACGCCCGACGACAGCGCGCGCATGTTGTCGGCGCTGGACTTCGCCAGCACCGCGTATGGCGACCTGGTCAGCACCAGCGGCCAGTCGGCGCTGGACTTCTCGATCGGCGTGGCCGGCACCTTGTCGTTCATGCGCACCGACGTCGAGACCCGCATCGCCGGCCTGATGTTCGAGCTGACCTTGCTCGACACCACACAGGCGGCGGTGATCGAACCGCGTTTCGGCCAGGAGGTCGGCGACCTGGTGGCCGGCGTTCGCCAACTGATACGCCTGCGTGAATTGACGCAGGCGCCGGGCGGCCACGGCGGCGTGGCGCCGGTGGCGGTGGGGCGCGGCCGCAATGCCGCGCAGATGGCGGTGGCGCAGGTCGAAACCTTGCGCAAGATGCTGCTGGCGATGGCCTCGGACATGCGCGTGGTGCTGGTGCGCCTCGCCTCGTGCGTGACGACCTTGCGCTACTTCGCCGACATCAAGCTGTTCAACGACATGACGTGCGCCTACGGCCGCGAAACCCTGGACCTGTACGCGCCGCTGGCCAACCGGCTGGGGATCTGGCAACTGAAATGGGAGCTGGAGGATTTGTCGTTCCGCTTCATCGAGCCGGAGGCGTACAAGCGCATCGCCAAGATGCTCGAAGAAAAGCGCATGATGCGCGAAGGCTTCGTCACCAACGCCATCGCGCGGCTGCAGTCGGAAATGGCGGCCGCCGGCATCCAGGCCGAGGTGTTCGGCCGTCCCAAGCACATCTACTCCATCTGGAGCAAGATGAAGGGCAAGGAGCTCGACTTCACCGACTTGTACGACGTGCGCGCCTTCCGCGTGATCGTCGCCGACGTCAAGACCTGCTACACGGTGCTGGGCGTGGTGCACAACATCTGGACGCCGATTCCCAAGGAATTCGACGATTATATTTCCCGTCCGAAACCGAACGGCTACCAGTCGCTGCACACGGTGGTCACGGCCGAGGACGGGCGCCCGCTGGAGGTGCAGATCCGCACGCAAGAGATGCACAGCTTCGCCGAGTACGGCGTGGCCGCGCACTGGCGCTACAAGGAGGAGGGCGGCTCCAACTTCGCCGGGCAAAAGTACGACGAGAAGATCGCCTGGCTGCGCCAGCTGCTGGCATGGAAGACCGACGTCGCCGACGCGGTCGTCGGCCAGGAGGAGCAGCAGCGCGAATGGGTGGAGAAGCTCAAGTCGGCCGCGCTGGACGACCGCATCTTCGTGCTCACGCCGCAGGCGCGGGTGCTGGAGTTGCCGGTCGGCGCCACGCCGGTCGACTTCGCCTATCACCTGCACAGCGACGTGGGCCACCGCTGCCGTGGCGCCCGCGTCGACGGCGTCATGGTGCCGCTGAATACGCCGCTCAAAAACGGCCAGACCTGCGAAATCATCACCGCCAAGGGCGCGCCCGGCACGGCCGGCCCGTCGCGCGACTGGCTCAGCGACGAATACACGGTCGCCACGCGCACGCGCTCGAAGATCCGCGCCTGGTTCCACGCCATCGACATGCAGGAAACCTTGTCGCACGGGCGCGCGATGGTGGAAAAATCGTTGCAGCGCGAAGGCAAGACGGCGGTCAACCTGGAAGCGCTGGCCAACAAGCTGGGCTTTGCCAAGGTCGACGATTTGTTCCTGTCGGTGGGCAAGGATGAATTCAGCCTGCGCCATGTCGAGCACGCGCTGCACGACACCGGCGAGCCGGTCGAGCCGGAGGACGCGGTCGTCCTGGGCAAGAGCAAGGCGTCGAGCGTGGACCAGGGCGCCAAGTCGGGCGTGTTGGTGGTCGGCACCGACGGCTTGATGACGCAGCTGGCCAAATGCTGCAAGCCGGCGCCGCCGGACGGCATCGTCGGCTTCGTCACGCGCGGCAAGGGTGTTTCGATCCACCGCGCCACGTGCAAGAACTTCGCCGAAATGCGCGCCAAGGCGCCGGAGCGGGTGATCGTCACGGAATGGGGGCGTGCCGTCTCGGACACGGTCTATCCGGTCGACATCTTCATCCTCGCGGGCGACCGCCAGGGCCTGCTGCGGGATATTTCGGAGATCTTCTCGCGTGAAAAGATCAATGTCGTCGGCGTCAACACACAAAGCGCCAAAGGCTACGCGCGCATGACCTTCACGGCCGAAATCGGCGCCACCGCGCAACTACAAAAAGCGCTCAACGCCATCGCCGAAGTCACCGGCGTGCAAGAAGCCCGCCGCGCCTAAAACCTCGGGGTCAAAAAACCTCGGGGTCAGTCTGACAATCGGACACGGACGCAGCCGTGCCAGCACATTACTGCTGGCTTCGTGTCCGAATGTCGGACCTGAGGTGTTCCGGGTTTCGCGGACAGTTAATGAAGCACACGAAACTGCGCTTCAAAGGATGCAGGCGTTTGATAGCCCAAGGTCTGATGCAAGCGCATCCGATTGTAGTACACCTCGATGTAATCGCGAACCACGCCCAGGGCCTCGGCTCTCGTTGAAAAGAGTTGCCTATGCATGGTTTCGTTTTTCAGGTTTGAAAAGAAGCTTTCCGCCACGGCATTGTCCCAACAATTGCCTTTGCGACTCATGCTCGGCAGCGCCCCGTGTTTGGCTAGCAGGTTGCGGTAGTCGGCGCAGCCGTACACGGAGCCTTGGTCGCTGTGGAAGATGATCCCGGGCGCAGGTCGCCGGTGTTCCATCGCCATGGACAACGCCGCCATCGGTAACGTGGCCGCCTGCCTGGTGTCCGTCGACCAGCCCACCACCCGGCGTGCGAACAAGTCCAGTACCACGGCCAGATGCAAGAATCCCTCTTTAGTGCGCAGCACTGTCATATCGCCGACCCACACCTGGTTCGGAGCGCCGACCTGAAAGGCGCGCTTGACCAAGTCCGGCGCTGGTGGCAGCACCCGTTCTTTCGCCTTGCTGGCGCGAAAACGCTTGGCGCGGGTAGTTTGTATGCCCTCCAGCTTTCTCAGCCTGGCCACGCGGTGTTTTCCACAACAGATGCCTGCGCTATTGAGCAGGCGCCACGTTTTCAATATCCCGGGTGCCGAGCGGTGGCGCATATGGATCTTGACGATCTCTTGGCGCATGGCCAGATCTTCCCGGCTTCGCAGGCTCGGCGGTGCCGTCTTGAAGGCGTAGTAGCCGCTGCGGCCCACGTCGAGCGCCAGACACAGCGCTTTGACTGAAAACTCGCTTCGATGCTCGTCGATGACGGCGTACTTCACTTCTTGAGGCGAGTTAAGTACGCATCTAACTTTTTTAGGATGGCCAGCTCCTGTTCGGCCTTGGCCAGTTGGCGACGCAGTTGCTCGACCTCGCTCAATTCACTGACCGCAGGACGACCTGGCGAGCGCAATTGGCCGCCAGCTGGCTGCTCTTCGAGCTGCTTGGCCCATTTGTAGAGCTGATTACGACGCAAACCAAGCTCCAACGCCAAGGCCGTCGCGCTCTGCTTGTCATCATGTAGCCGGGAGATCGCAGCGCGCTTGAATTCATCCGTAAACACGGCCCGCTGCTTCGGCACCGGCTCCGCCGATGTCGGAATGATCTCTCGTTTGGAAGGTGACTGTTTCTTTTCCATGAATATCCTCTCAGGACGTATTGTCCTCTATTTGGATGTCCATGAAACCCGGGCTATCTCAACCTGACCCCCGCATTCGGGTTATTTCTGGATGATCCTGGCCACGCGGGCGGCGATGGTTTCGGCCAGCAAATGGATGTGGTAGCCGTCGACAAAGCCATGGTGCGCCTGCACCGAGAAGGGCACCGTCATGTTGCCACTGTCGGCGTCGCCGAACTTGCCCCAAGCCAGCGAGGGGATGTCGTAGCCGCCGTGCCGGTAGATCGGGTGCTCGATCGACGTTAATTTGAACCACGGCATGCAGGTGATGTGGACGTTGTTCTTTTGCTCGCGCTCTGACTGTTCCTTGGCGGAGTTGATCATCTCGGTGCTGGCCTCGGCGACGGCCTTCGCTTCCAGGCTGCGGGCGACAAATTCCTTCAAATCCGTCGACATGGCGAAACACGCGAAGTTGAGATTCTTGTCCTTGTTGAGCACGGTGTACGACGCCCAGAACTCTTCAATCTTGATCACTTCGCCGTCGTTGATCCGGTACATGAAATTGTCGATCTCCTTGACCGAATTCAGTATGCAGTACAGGAAGAAGTGGAACGGCGGCAGCTTGTGCTCCTTGCAGTAGGGCCGGAAGTCGGGCAAGGGCATCTCGAAGCTGACGTTGACGAGCGGCTTTTCAAACGCGGCAAACAGGTTGTACCGATCGCGGCGCTTTTCAAAATTGTGCATGGTGTTCCAAGGCTGTTGTTAAAGGGATGCTTGCGGCGCGACTTCGGCCTGCAAGGTGATGTGGTCGATGCCGTGCTTGTCGAGCAGCATGGCCTTGATCGCGTGCAGGATGTCGGGCCAGCGCTCAAGGTCGACGATCTCGACGTGGCCGATCAGCGCCGGCTCGCCCGGCGACATGTCCCACACGTGCAGGTCGTGCACCGAGCAGACGCCGTCAATTTTTTCCAGGTCGGCGCCCACTTTAAGATAGTCGATCGGCTCGGGCACGCCGCCCATCAGGAAGTGGTAGGACTCGCGCAGCACGCCGACGGTCGATTTTAAAATCAGCAGGGCGACGAAGATCGATAGCAGCGGGTCGATCATCATCCAGCCGGTGTAATAGATGACGGCGCCGGCGACCAATGCGGCCACCGAGCCCAGCAAGTCGCCCATGACGTTGACCAGCGCGGCGCGCGTATTCATGTTGCTGTCGCCGCGTGACAACATATAGGCGAGCACGATGTTGATCACAAGGCCGATGGTGGCGACGATGAACACTGTCGCGCCGTGCACCTGCTCCGGATGCGAAAAGCGTTGCGCGGCTTCGAACACGATCCAGCCGACCAGCAACAAAAGCACCAGGCTGTTGACGAACGCGGCCAACGCCTCGGCGCGGCCGAAGCCAAATGAGTGGCGCGCCGACGGCGGCCGTTTGGCGATCAGCTGCGCCAGCAAGGCCAGGCCCAGCGCGGCGGCGTCCGTGACCATGTGGCCGGCGTCGGAAATCAGTGCCAGCGAGTTGGACATGAAGCCGGTGATCACCTCGACCACGGCGAAGCCCAGGGTCAACGCGAGCGACCACGCCAGCACCGATTGGCTGCGCTGCACGGTGAAGTGTGCGTGCTTGGCGTCGCCGTCACGGTGTTCGTGCAGGTGGGCGGAAGGCGAGGGTTGAGCCTGCGCGCTAGCGTTGATGCGGGTTTCAGCTTGCATGGGTTCTATCGGTGATGACAATAAACCACAGTTTAAAGGATGCCGCCCGGCGCGTCTTGCGCAGTCATAGTGCGTTTTGTAAATGTTTCCTATGAATACCCTTGTCTTTCTCCGAATCGCTCTCTATAATGCTGGTCTTCGGGCGGTTAGTTCAGCTGGTTAGAATACTTGGTCGACATCCAAGGGGTCGCAGATTCGAATTCTGCACCGCCCACCAGATTACGTAATACGGTAGTAAATGCGAGCAGTAAGGCGCAGTAAAAAGCGGTAAAATAGCAGCACAGTAGCAAAGTTAAGAAGTACCTCGGGCGGTTAGTTCAGCTGGTTAGAATACTTGGTCGACATCCAAGGGGTCGCAGATTCGAATTCTGCACCGCCCACCAGAACATATGTAAGAGCGAGAAAGGCAATCCGGTTATGACACCGCGAACTACTACCAAGCTTTGGGAGTGACGCTAGTCGATCGGGATTCTTTTGCTCAAAAAAAGAGAAAACGCGGCTAGCCCGCGTTTTTTTTCGTCCGCGTTTTTATTATCAAATTCCGCTGTAACTACACCGGCCTCGCGCCAACAGGAGATCACTATGCTTTCAGTCCGCCTTCCAGATGGTTCTGCCCGTGAATTCGACGGCCCAGTCACCGTGGCTCAAGTGGCGACCAGCATTGCCACCAGCCTGGGCAAGGCCGCGCTGGCCGGCAAGGTCGATGGCAAAGTGGTGGATACCTCTTTCCTGATCGAGAAAGATTCCGATCTGGCCATCATCACCGACAAAGACCCGGAAGGCCTCGACGTGATCCGTCACTCGACCGCCCACTTGCTGGCCTACGCCGTCAAGGAATTGTTCCCGGACGCGCAAGTGACCATCGGCCCGGTCATCGAAAACGGCTTCTATTACGACTTCTCGTACAAGCGTCCGTTCACGCCCGACGATCTGGTCGCGATCGAAAAGAAGATGACCGAGCTGGCCAAGAAGGACGAACCGGTCACCCGCAAGGTGCTGCCGCGTGACGATGCCGTGGCCTATTTCAAATCGATCGGCGAAGACTACAAAGCCGAGATCATCTCGTCGATTCCGGCCGACCAGGACGTGTCGCTGTACTCGGAAGGCAAGTTCACCGACTTGTGCCGTGGCCCGCACGTGCCGTCGACCGGCAAGCTGAAAGTGTTCAAGCTGATGAAGCTGGCCGGCGCCTACTGGCGCGGCGACAGCAAGAACGAAATGCTGCAGCGTGTCTACGGCACCGCCTGGACCAAGAAGGAAGACCAGGAGCAGTACCTGTTCCAGTTGGAAGAGGCGGAAAAGCGCGACCACAGGAAGCTGGGCAAGCAGCTCGACTTCTTCCACTTCCAGGACGAGGCGCCGGGCCTGGTGTTCTGGCATCCGAAGGGCTGGACCATCTGGCAACAGGTTGAGCAGTACATGCGCAACAAGTACCAGGTTAACGGCTACCAGGAAGTGAAGGCGCCGCAGATCCTGGACTCCAGCCTGTGGGGCAAGACCGGCCACTGGGACAACTATCGCGAAAACATGTTCGTGACGGAATCGGAAAACCGTTCCTACGCGCTCAAGCCGATGAACTGCCCGGGCCACGTGCAGATCTTCAACAGCAACATGCGCAGCTACCGCGACCTGCCGCTGCGCTACGGCGAATTTGGCCAATGCCACCGCAATGAGCCGTCCGGCGCGCTGCACGGCATCATGCGGGTGCGCGGCTTTACGCAGGATGACGGCCACATCTTCTGTACCGAAGAGCAGATCGAGCCGGAAGTGGTGTCGTTCCACACGCAGGCGATGGAAGTTTACAAAGACTTCGATTTCCACAACATCGACGTCAAGCTGGCGCTGCGTCCGGATAACCGCATCGGCACCGACGAAGTCTGGGACGAGGCCGAGGACGCGCTGCGTTCGGGCCTGCGCGCCTGCGGCGTGACCTGGACCGAGTTGCCGGGCGAGGGCGCGTTCTACGGTCCGAAGATCGAATACCACCTGAAGGATTCGCTGGGCCGCCCATGGCAGGTCGGCACGATGCAGGTCGATTTCTTCATGCCGGAGCGCCTGGGCGCGGAATATGTCGCCGCCGACAACACCCGCCAGGTGCCGGTCATGCTGCACCGTGCGATCGTCGGCTCGATGGAGCGTTTCATCGGCATCCTGATCGAGAACTACGCCGGCGCCTTGCCGACCTGGCTTGCTCCGGTGCAAGTTTCGGTGCTGAACATCTCCGACGCGCAGGCCGATTATGTGAACCAAGTCACGGAAAAGCTGCGCCGCAGCGGGTTCCGCGTGCAGAGCGATTTGCGCAACGAGAAAATAACCTATAAAATACGTGAACATTCCGTCCAAAAACTGCCTTACATCATTGTAATCGGCGATAAAGAGCGGGATGCCAACACCGTGGCCGTGCGGGCACGGGGCAATGTCGATCTGGGCGTCATGTCCGTCGATGCCCTGATCGAGCGACTCCAGCAAGACGTCGCCAATAAAGCCTGATCGCACTGGCCTTACCATTAGATTTTAAAAGGAATCACCATAGCTACTGACAAGTCGCATCGCATCAACGGCGAAATCACTGCCCCTGAAATGCGTTTAAGTGGGGTCGAGAACGAGCCGCTCGGTATCGTCACTTTGGCCGAAGCCTTCCGCCTGGCGGAAGAGGCCAATGTCGACCTGGTCGAGATCGCGCCAACGGCGGTACCGCCGGTTTGCCGTTTGATGGACTACGGCAAATTCAAGTATTCGGAGCAGAAGAAGGCTCACGAAGCTAAATTGAAACAGAAAATCATCGCCGTGAAGGAAGTCAAATTCCGTCCGGGTACCGATGACGGTGACTACAATATCAAGCTGCGTAACCTCATCAAGTTCCTTGATGAAGGCGACAAAACCAAGATCACGCTGCGTTTCCGCGGTCGTGAGATGGCGCACCAGGATATTGGCTTCCGCATGCTGGAACGTCTGAAAGCCGATCTGGAGCCGTACGGCCAGGTCGAGCAGTTCCCGAAAATGGAAGGCCGCCAGATGATCATGGTGCTGTCTCCTAAGAAGAAAAAGTAACACCCAGACCCGCACTGCGATCAGTCGCGGGGTCGTACCCTTTGGGGTACGACCCCTCCGGTCTGTGGGTTAAAAAGGGGCGCCGTCAAGGCGCCCTTTTTATTTGGTGCGCAATCGCCCCAGATGGTCTATAATTGCCGGCTGTTGTAAATGTAGTGGACTCGCATCTGCTGCAAAAACAAGTGAAAGCAGGCATCTAAGTGTGACGTCGTGTCACCACCTGCAATCCTGTTTGATATGGAGCTACCCTGAGGGTAGATTGCTATGCCAAAAATGAAAACCAAAAGCTCCGCGAAGAAACGTTTTCGCGTGCGTCCAGGTGGTACTGTTAAGAGTGGTCACGCGTTCAAACGCCACATTCTGACCAAGAAAACCACCAAGTCGAAGCGCCAATTGCGCGGTATCACGAATGTCGATGCGGCTGACGTGAAATCCGTCCTGCGCATGATGCCATCCGCTTAATCTCACACTCAATTTAAGGAGTTACTATGCCTAGAGTAAAACGTGGGGTTACAGCTCGTGCCCGTCATAAAAAAGTCTTAAACCTGGCCAAAGGTTACCGTGGTCGTCGCAGCAAGGTTTACCGTGTTGCCAAGCAAGCAGTTATGCGCGCTGGCCAATACGCCTACCGCGACCGTCGTAACAAGAAGCGCGTCTTCCGCCGCCTGTGGATCGCTCGTATCAACGCCGCTTCCCGTGAGCATGGCGTGACGTACAGCGTCTTCATGAACGGTCTGAAAAAAGCTTCGATCGAACTGGACCGTAAGGTTCTGGCCGATATGGCAGTGATGGACAAGCCGGCCTTCGCCGCGATTGTCAACGCTGTGAAAGCAAAAATCGCTGCGTAAGCATTGATTGTTGATCGCCTTGCCCTCGGGCAGGGTGGTGAGAACGGGGCAAAGGTCTAGACCTGTGCCCCGTTTTTGATTGAGGATAAGAAAAACGCATGGACTCCCTGGAACAACTCGTCGCCTCAGCAGTGCAGGATTTCACGGTCGCGCAAGATGACGCCGCCGCGCTGGAAAATGCCAAAGCCAAATATCTGGGCAAGACCGGCCAGATCACCGAATTGATGAAGGGTCTGGGCAAGCTCGACCCCGAGGCACGCAAGGCGCAGGGCGCCCTGATCAACGCGGCCAAGGGCCAGATCGAAGCGGCCTTGACGGCCCGGCGCGACGCGCTGGCCGACGCCCAGATGCAAACCCGTTTGAACGCCGAGGCCATCGATGTCTCGCTGCCTGGCCGCGGACGCGCCGGCGGCGGTTTGCATCCGGTCATGCGCACCTGGGAACGTGTGGAGGAAATCTTCCGCTCGATCGGTTTCGACGTGGCCGACGGCCCCGAGATCGAAAACGACTGGACCAACTTTACCGCCTTGAACAGCCCGGAGAACCATCCGGCCCGTTCGATGCAGGATACTTTCTACATCGAAGGCAACGACAGCGAAGGCAAGCCGCTGCTGCTGCGCACGCACACCAGCCCGATGCAGGTGCGTTACGCCCGCAGCCACACGCCGCCGATCAAGGTGATCGCGCCGGGCCGCACCTACCGCGTCGACAGCGACGCCACGCACTCGCCGATGTTCCACCAGGTCGAGGGCCTGTGGATCGCCGAGAACATCAGCTTCGCCGACCTCAAGGGCGTGTACCTGAACTTCGTCAAGGCCTTCTTCGAGACCGACGATTTGCAGGTACGCTTCCGTCCGTCGTATTTCCCGTTCACCGAACCGTCGGCCGAGATCGATATCGCCTTCGGCTCCGGACCGCTGAAGGGCCGCTGGCTGGAAATTTCCGGCTCGGGCCAGGTGCATCCGTCGGTGGTGCGCAACTTCGGCCTGGACCCGGAAAAGTACATCGGCTTCGCGTTCGGCTCCGGCCTCGAGCGCCTGACGATGCTGCGCTACGGCGTCAGCGACTTGCGCCTGTTCTACGAAGGCGACCTGCGCTTCCTGAAGCAGTTCAACTAAGAACAAACACGGGCGGTCGAGCGCGGCCATTGGCATGCGCTCCCGCTGGACACTCTTTGAAGGCTTGATTATGCAATTCTCCGAAAACTGGCTCCGTACCATGGTCGATCCGAAGATGACTTCGGACGAACTGGCCCATCTGCTGACGATGTCCGGCCTGGAAGTGGAAGAAGTCGAAGCGGTCGCGCCGCCGTTCTCCAATGTCGTCGTCGGACTGGTGCGCGACATGGCCAAGCATCCGAACGCGGACCGCCTCAACGTCTGTCAGGTCGATGTCGGCACCGGCACCTTGCTCAACATCGTCTGCGGCGCGCCGAACGTGCGCCCGGGCCTGAAGGTCGTGTGCGCCATGGCCGGCGCCGTGCTGCCGCCGGGCGCCGACGGCAAGCCGTTTGAAATCAAGGTTGGCCAGCTGCGCGGCGTCGAGTCGCAGGGCATGCTGTGCTCGGCCAAGGAACTGAAATTGTCGGAAGAGGGCAGCGGCCTGCTGGAACTGCCGGACGATGCGCCGGTCGGCAAGAACTTCCGCGACTACTACGCGCTGAACGACCTCAAGTTCACCATCAAGCTGACCCCGAACAAGGCGGACTGCCTGTCGGTGCTGGGCGTGGCGCGCGAAGTGTCGGCGCTGACGGGCGTCGCGCTGCACGCGCCGCAGTTCCGCAACGCCGCCGTCAACAGCGACGAAGTGCTGCCGGTGAAAATCTCGGCGCCGGACCTGTGCGGCCGTTTCTCCGGCCGCGTGATCCGCAACCTCAACGCCAAGGCCGCCACGCCGGACTGGATGAAGCAGCGCCTCGAGCGCAGCGGCCAGCGCTCGGTGTCGGCGCTGGTGGACATCTCCAACTACGTCATGCTGGAACTGGGCCGTCCGAGCCACGTGTTCGACCTGGCCAAGATCCACGGCGGCCTCGACGTCCGCTGGGGCAAGGCCGGCGAAACCCTGAAGCTGTTGAACGGTAACACCGTCAACATCGACGAATGGGTCGGCGTGATCGCCGACGACAAGGAAATCGAATCGCTGGCCGGCATCATGGGTGGCGACGCCACCGCCGTCTCGCTGGAGACCGAGTCGATCTACCTGGAAGCGGCGTTCTGGTGGCCGAACGCCATCCAGGGCCGCGCCCGCAAATACAACTTCTCGACCGACGCGGCGCACCGCTTCGAGCGCGGCGTCGACTACGCGACCACGGTCGAGCACATCGAGCGCATCACCTCGCTGCTGATCGAAATCTGCGGCACGGCGGCGACCAAGGTCGGTCCGGTCGACGACCAGATCGTCAACATCCCGCAACGCGAACCGGTGAAAATGCGTACCGCCCGCGCGCAAAAAGTCATCGGCGTGGCGCTGGACGACAAGGTCGTGGCCGATATCTTCACCCGCCTGGCGTTGCCGTTCACCTCGGAGGACGGAGTCTTCGCCGTGACCTCGCCAAGTTACCGCTTCGACATCGAAATCGAGGAAGATTTGATCGAGGAAGTCGCGCGCGTCTACGGCTTCGAGAACATCCCGACCGTGGCCCCGGTGGCCGCCAACACGATGATCATCGCGCCGGAAAACACCCGTTCGCTGTTCGCCGTGCGCCACCAGTTGGCCGACCTGGGCTTCCAGGAAGTGGTCAACATGAGCTTTGTGGAAGCGGCCTGGGAGCAGGACTTCGGCGGCAACACCAATCCGATCAAGCTGCAGAACCCGATCGCCAGCCAGATGAGCGTGATGCGCTCGACCCTGGTCGGCAGCCTGGTCGCCAACGTGCGCTACAACCTCAACCGCAAGACCAACCGCGTGCGGGTGTTCGAAGTCGGCGCCATCTACCAGCGCGACGACAGCGTGCCGGACGGTCCGCTGACGGTGGCCGGCTACAACCAGCCAAAGCGCGTCGCCGCGATCGCCTACGGCACCGTGGCGGACGAGCAATGGGGCCAGGATAGCCGCGCGGTCGACTTCTTCGACCTGAAGGCGGACCTCGAGCACCTGTTCGCGCCGCTGCAGCTGCGCTTCGTCAAGGCCGAACATCCGGCCTTGCACCCGGGCCGCTCGGCGCAGGTGCTGCTGGACGGAAAGGTGATCGGCTTCATCGGCGAGCTGCATCCGCGCTGGATGCAGAAGTACGAGCTGCCGCAGGCGCCGGTCGTGTTCGAGGTGGATGCAATTGCACTGCAGCAACGATCCGTGCCAGAATATGCCGAGATTTCCAAGTTCCCAGGCGCCACGCGCGATCTGGCCGTCGTCGTCAAGCAAGACGTGCCGGCGCAGGATTTGTTGGACGCGTTTAATGCTGCCGTGCAAGCAAGTCCACAAGGAAAGATCGTGCAAGCCATTGTTTTGTTTGATGAATATCGTGGAAAAGGTTTGGAGCAGGACGAGAAATCGCTTGCTTTCCGCTTTAGCTTGCAAGATACTCAAAACACGCTGCAGGACGATGTTGTCGAGGTCATCATGGCTGCGGCAGGCGATGCGGCCAAGCAAAAACACGGCGCCCGCTTGCGCACGTAATGTGCCGATAAGGCCATCGCCACGCGGTTCCGTTTTCTTTTTTTGATCATTCGGGAGTCCGGCAAAAGGCCGGACTCATTCGTTCTTTGATAAGGCAGGGCAGGAAAATTAATAACAACGACGTTGATTCCGCCGTACTCCAATCCGCATTGGCTGCCGATTTGCATCGCGCCATGCAGGTCGCCAAGGTACGCCAGGATGCGGAAAAAGATTTGCCCACGCTGACCAAGGCGGAGCTGGCCGAACTGCTGTTCGAACAGGTCGGTCTGAACAAGCGCGAGGCCAAGGACATGGTGGAGACCTTCTTCGACGAGATCCGCAACGCGCTCGAGCGTGGCGAAGCCGTCAAGCTGTCCGGGTTCGGCAACTTCCAGTTGCGCGACAAGCCGCAGCGTCCGGGGCGCAATCCCAAGACCGGCGAGGAAATCCCGATCACGGCGCGCCGCGTCGTGACCTTCCATGCGAGTCAAAAACTCAAGGGCATGGTCGAAGAGACCAATCCGATGGCGCGTGCCGCCTGAGTGGGAGTGAGTGATGAACGATCGTCTCGCCAAGTCCGAACTGGTCGTCCTGCCGCCGATACCGGCCAAGCGCTACTTCACCATCGGTGAGGTCAGCGAGCTGTGCGGCGTCAAGCCGCATGTGCTGCGTTACTGGGAGCAGGAATTCACCCAGCTCAAGCCCGTCAAACGGCGCGGCAACCGCCGCTATTACCAGCACCACGAAGTGCTGTTGATACGCCGCATCCGCGAGCTGTTGTACGAGCAAGGCTTCACCATCAGCGGGGCGCGCAATAAACTGGACAGCCGTGCTGTCGATGGCGCGGCGGCGGAGTATGATGGCGGTTTCGGCGAAGAGGCTAAAGCGGTTCCCGCTCCGTTGGACCGGGAACTGATACGCAGCGAACTGCTTTCCATCCTCAGTCTGCTCCAGCAAGACTAGCGCGCACACCACTGCGCGGAGCGTGGCAAGAAGCTAATTCCTGATATACTTTCAATATTATTCAATTATCAGCGACGCTGATATACACGGTGGCGTGAAGTCCGACGTGCCCGAGCGGGCGCGAGCCGGACAAGACGAGGGGAAACAATGATACGCGTTGCCATTTGTGACGACCATCAGATAGTAAGAGCAGGATTTAAACAGATTTTTTCGGCGTCGGACGATTTCGACGTGGTCGCGGAAGCCGGTACGGGGCGTGAAGCGCTCGATATTGCTCGCCGCGAGATTTGCGACGTGTTGCTGCTCGATATCGCCATGCCCGACCAGAGCGGCATCGATACCTTGCGCACGATACGCCAGGGGCAGCCCGATCTGCCGGTGCTGATTCTGTCCGGGTATCCGGCACAGCAGTACGCACTGAACTTGTTCAAAATGGGCGCCAACGGCTATTTGAACAAGGAATGCGAGGCCGACGAGCTGATCACCGCCGTGCGCACCGTGTATCAGGGCCGTCGCTATGTCAGCTCGACCGTCGGCGAATTGCTGGCGCAAAGCTTCGACCGCGACCCCAACACGGCGCTGCACACCGAGTTGTCCGACCGCGAGTTCCAGGTTTTCCTGCGGCTGGCGCGCGGCGCGACGGTGTCCGATATCGGCGTGGCGTTGTCATTAAGCATCAAAACCGTCAGCACCTACCGCACCCGCATCATGGAAAAGATGGGGATGCAGTCGAACAGCGATTTAACATATTACGCAATGAAAAATAACTTGCTGGACTGAAATCTTTCAAGCCGGTCTCGTCCTGAGACCACTTGCTTAATGGATACAGTTGCGCACTCTTGGGGTGCGCCGCTGCTGCATCTATTTCCCTAACGGACTATAATTAGCTAGCCTGGCGTGTTGCCGGTCGTTATAACCCGCGAAGGAAGTGGATGTATTTCACCGTCGAAACAGCGCCGCATCACCGCCTGCCGCTGTACAAGACCGTATTGTGCGTGACCTGCGCCCTGCTGCTGATCGTGAACGGCTTCAGCCTGTTTTACAATCTGCAGGCCCTGCGCGGCGCCCAAGTGCTGCTCGGACAGAGCGCGCGCGTCGCCGACCGCCTGCAATACCTCAACGTCCTGGTGCTCGACGCCGAAAGCAGCATGCGCGGCTATTTCCTGTCCGGCAGCGACGCGTATCTCGGGCCGACCCGCACCGCGCTGGTCGACAGCGAACACGAATTCAAGGAACTGCAAAAGCTGCTGGCCGATAATCCGACCCAGCTCAAGAATCTGACCCAGCTGCAAACCCTGGTGCGCCGCCGCCTGACCACCGTCAGCCAGGCGATCGACGTCTACCGTGAAGGCGGTCTCGAGGAGATCGTCAAGATCGCCAAACTGAGCGACGGGCGCGGCAGCATGGATGAGATCCGCCTGCAGGTCGTCATCATGGAGCAGGAGCAGAACGAGACCATGGCCACGCGTAGTGCCATGTTCTATCAGGAATATCAAAAGGCCGTGTTGCTCGGCATGAGCATCAACGCCGTCGCCATCGTGGTGCTGATCATGTTCTATCAACTGGTGCGGCGCAGCTTCGCCAACCGGGCCCAAGTCGAGCACGCGCTGCAGGCGGCCAACGAAACATTGGAAACGCAGGTCGAGCAGCGGACCGAGCAGCTATCCGTGCTGTCGCGCCACCTGATCAGTATCAGCGAGGAGGAAAAGGTCAGGCTCTCGCGCGAGTTGCACGACGAGATGGGGGCCTTCCTGACCTCGATCAGCATGGACATCGCCGCCGTCACCCAGCAGTTGCAAAAGAACCAGCCCGAGATGGCCGCCCAGCTCAAGCGCGCGCGCGGCACCCTGATGGAGGCGGTGGAGATGAAGCGCCGCATCGTCGAGAACCTGCGACCCAGCCTGCTGGACAATCTGGGCCTGTGCGCCGCCATCGAAAGTTATTGCGACGAGTTCAGCCGCATGGCGCAGGTGCGCTGCGATTGCGACGTCGCCGCCGATATCGAGGCGCTGGGCCGCGACTCCGGCGACCTGTCGATCGCCTTGTTCCGCATCGTGCAGGAATCGCTCACCAATATCCGCAAGTACGCCAAGGCCAGCCGCGTGACGGTGACCTTGAACCGCAATCAGGAAGTGCTGATGCTGCGCATTATCGACGACGGTATCGGCATCGACGCCAACAACATCGTCAAGCCGATGTCGCACGGCCTGCTGGGCATGCGCGAGCGCGCCTTGCTGCTGGGCGGGACGATGACGATACGGCGCGGACGCAATGATACGGGGACCTGCATCGAGGTGGCCATTCCGCTGCGTAAGAGCGATGGCGGGAAGGAAGCGGGAAGTCAGCCGGCCCAAGCGCCGGGACAAGAGCGCCGCATGCAGCCGAGGACGGTGGAGGCGATGATGGCGGCAACGGCGCCAACGCCGGCGCCTTTGCCGCCGCTGCCATCCGCCATCACGGACGTTCTTAACAGCGTGCTACATCAACCAGAAGACGATCATACTCAGTCTTCGCAACCTTATAGCACTCACCCGCATAATCCTCCAAGCCTGAGCGATCAAGCACGGTGATGTTGCCACGGCGGTAGGTGATCAAGCCTTCTTCCTGCAGCTTGCCGGCGGCGGCGGTGATGCTCTCGCGGCGCACGCCCAGCATGATCGAAATCATTTCCTGCGTTACTTTCAGTTCGTTCGATGGCGAGCGGTCCAGGCGGTCCAGCAGCCAGCGGCACAGCTTTTGTTCGATCGAGCTGTGGCGGCCGCCGACGGCGTTTTGCGCCATCTGCGCGAACAGCGCGGTGTTGTAGCGCATCAGCAGCGCGGGCAGGGCGCCGCCCTGGTTGAAGGCGTCGCGCAGGTGCTGGGCCTTCATGCGGTAGCCGTAACCGGCGGCCTGCACCACGGCGCTGCACATGGCGCGCTCGCCGTCGAACAGCGACACGCCAACCACGCCTTCATGGCCGACGACGGCGATCTCGGTGGTGGCGCCGTCTTCCATCACATACAGCAGCGACACGATGGCGGTGGTGGGGAAATGGACGTACTCCATCGCGCCGCCGAATTCAAACAGTTCTTTGCCAAAGGGCAGGGTGACAAGTTCCAGGTGTTCGAACAACGACTCGAGCACGTCACGCGGAAGCGCGGCCAGCAGTTCGTTTTGCTGGGTGCCGCTGTAGCTGACAACAGGCCGCGACGCAACCTTAAATTCTTTTGAATCGACCGCCATGGTGCTGGATACGGTGGATTTCTCGGTTGCGTTGACTTGGGTGTTGTTCATATTTTCCTCACTAATCTCTGGCTTTACAAATCACGTCGGTGCTTTATCTGACGTGGTGTTGCCACTTTAGGGGGAATGTTAGTTTGCGAACATAAGAGGAGTGGACGCACAAATGTAGGCTTGCAACATGGTTGGTTGTAGGTCTACTCCTACACAGTGACTATGTTTCTGTTAATCGCCGGTGCATAATGCACAAATCCCAGTCGAAGGGCGCACAACATGCATGTACTTGTAGTGGAAGACGACGCGGTACTCGCCGACGGCCTGAGCCGCGTGTTGGGCGGCCATGGTATGGTGGTCGAGGTGGTCGGCGACGGCTCCCAGGCCGACACGCTGTTGCAGCGCGCCGCCCAGGCCGAGGTTATCGTGCTCGACATCGGCCTGCCGGGCATTGACGGCTTCGAGGTGGTGCGCCGCCTGCGCGCGCGCGGCAGCCAGGTGCCGGTGCTGTTGCTGACGGCGCGCGACGCCATCGAGGACCGCGTGCGCGGACTGGAACTGGGCGCCGACGACTATCTGGTCAAACCCTTCGCCACCGCCGAGCTGGTCGCGCGGATCAAGGCCCTGGCGCGGCGCAATGCGCCCAAGCCGACGGTGCTGGCGCTGGGCGACCTGGCGCTGGACCTGTCGGCCAAGCGGGCGCGGGTGCGCGACAAAACCGTCGAGCTGTCGGTGCGGGAATGGGCGGTGCTCGAATACCTGCTGCAGCACGGCGCGCGGGTGGTGTCCAAGCAGCAGATCATCGAAGCCATCCTGCCGTGGGGCGACGACCTGACCCTGAACGCGGTCGAAGTGTACATCTCGCGGCTGCGGCTGAAGATCGCCGACGCCGGCGTTTCGATCCGCACCATCCGTGGTTTCGGCTACATGCTGGAGCTGGCGCCCGCGCGGGGTGCGGATGACTAGCATCCGGCTGCGCCTGCTCAAGACGCTGATCGTGCCCATCCTGCTGATCAACCTGGCGGGCGGGGCGTTGGCCTACATGCTGGCGTGGCTGCCCGCGCAAATCGCTTTCGACCAAAACGAGTCCGGGGCACAGGCACAGGTGCAAGCTCGGGACCAGGCCGGCGCTGGACAAGCGGCGCCAACCGGACAGATCGCACCCGGCCAGGCGTCGAACAAGCACGTGCAGATGCGCCAGGCGGTGGTGCGCGGGCTGGTGCTGCTGGAGGTCTTGATCGCGCTCGCCTGCATCGGCTTAATCTGGTTCTCGGTCAGCAACGGGCTGCGGCCGCTGAACCGACTGCGTGCCGGTCTCAACGCGCGCGACGGCGACGACCTTGCGCCGATCGCCGTCGCCGATGTCCCCTATGAACTGGAGCCTGTGGTGTCGGCCTTTAATGGCCTGCTGGACAAGGTGGGCGAGGGCGCCAGGGCGCGGCAGGACTTCCTGGCCAACGTCGCGCACCAGTTGCGCACGCCGCTGGCGGGGCTGAAGACGCAGCTCGAATGGCTGGGCGCGCGCCACGCCGAGCCGGACACGGCGCACTCGGTCAAGCTGATGCTGTCGGCCACCGAGCGCATGATCCGTCAAACCAACCAGCTGCTGTCGCTCGCGCGCGCCGAACCGAACCACTTTGAAAAGACGCGGCTGGAAGCGGTGGCGTTGAACGAGCTGGTCGAGGACGCGATTCAATCCTTCGTCGACCAGGCCACAAGCAAAGGGATCGACATCGGTTTCGATTTGCGGCCGGTGGAGATCAGCGGCGACCGTTTCCTGCTGCGCGACCTGATCGACAACCTGATCGACAACGCGATCCGCTACACGCCGGCGGGCGGCACGGTGACGGTGGCATGCCGGGCGGACGAGGGTGGCGGCGGTATGCTGACGGTCGAGGACAGCGGCCCCGGCATTCCGGCGGCCAAGCGCGAGCAAGTCTTCAGCCGCTACGTCCGGCTCGACGACAAGACCCACGGCAGCGGCCTGGGGCTGGCGATCGTGCGCGACATCGCCGTCGTCCACGGCGCCTCGCTGAGCATCGCCGACGCCGCCGGCGGCCAGGGCGCCCTGTTCACGGTCCGTTTCAACCTTTGGGCCACGTCCGCGTGAGTCACCTGGAGACACGTAGGGCGGATTAGCGCAGCGTAATCGGCCATGCATGAGCAGCCGGTGAAATATGCATGGCCGATTACGGCGTGCCGCCTAATCCGCCCTACGTGGATCGGAAGTTGCCGACGGCAGTGGTCCAACTGTTGTTTGTCAGGTGTTTGTCAGCATTTCCTCAGGGAAATGCAAGCTTGGGCGCGTAGACTGGTTCCAGCAGACAACATACCTGGAGCCGGCCATGAAGCAACGCATACAGAGGGGTTTCACGCTGATCGAGGTCATGGTGACCGTGGCCATCGTCGGCATCCTGCTGGCCGTGGCCGTTCCCGCCTACAGCGATTACGTGGTGCGCGGCCGCTTGAGCGAGGCGTTCACCGCGCTCGGCGGCGCCCAGCCGGCCGCCGAACAATATTGGTCGAACAACCGCACCTATGTCGGCTTCGGCGCCGCCAACACCTTCCCGGCCAATACGCCGTATTTCACCTACGCCCTCAGCGGCGAATCGGCGTCGACCTACACCCTGACCGCGACCGGCACCGGCAAGATGGCCGGCTTCGCCTATACCATCGACCAGAGCGGCACCCACGCGACCACCGCCAGTCCCGCCGGCTGGGGCGTCAACGCCGCCTGCTGGGTCGACCACAAGGGTGGCGCATGCACCAATTGACGCCACCGCTCCGGCACCGCCCGCACGATCGGCGTCGCCAAAGCGGCGTTACCTTGATCGAGCTGCTGGTGACGATCTCCATTTTCGGCATCATGCTGGCGGTCGGCATTCCCAACGCCAGCCGGTGGCTGCTGGCCAACCGCGCGCGCGGCGCCAGCGAGTTCTATGCCGACGGCTTCAGCCTGGCGCGCCGCCAGGCCGTGGCCCACAACGCCTTCAGCCGCATTTCGCTCACGCCCAACGTCAACACCGGCCAGATGGATTGGCAGGTGGACATCTGCTTTGTCGGCCAGGGCGCCGCGTGCACCGACGTCCAGGGCGACTGGTCGACCACCGACGCGCCCTCGGCCAGCGACCCGGAAGGCGCCGCCGGCTGGAAGTCGGTGTTCCGCGCCGCCGATGCGCTGCCGCCGGCCGAGGTCCTGCAGCCGACCACGCTGCCGGCCGGCGCCAGCCAGGTGTACTACACGCCGCTCGGCTGGGTCGACCCGCGGTTCGCAGGCCGTCTCACCAGCCTGCGCCTCGATCCGTCGGCGGCGTTCGCCGACGAGGTGCAGCCGGTGGCGCTGGTGGTGACCCTGGCCGGCATGGCGACCAAGTGCAATCCCGTCCTGCCGGACACCGACAACCGGAGCTGTCCGCCATGAAAACCGTCCCGCGCCGCCGCCAGGGCGGCATCGCACTGCTGGAGGCGATGCTGGCCATCGTGATCCTGGGCATCGGCCTGCTGGGCACGATAGGCTTGCAGGCGCGCGCCTATTCGGCGCTGTCGGACGCCGGCATGCGCGCCGAGGCCACCATGGCCGGCGAGAAGCTGCTGGGCGTGATGATGGCCGATACGGCCAACCTGGCCGACTACAACCTGGCCGAGAACGGCACTCCCGGCGCGGCCATCGCGCCGTGGGTGGCCGAGACGCGCGCCGCCATCCCCGGCGCGATCGTGTCCGTCAATGTGACCCGGCAGACGTTTCAAACCCAGGTCGATATCGCCATCCGTTGGCAGCGCAAGGCCAATACGGACCAAAACCGGCATTTGCTCACTTCCTACATCGCGAACTGACATGGACGCCCATCCTTCCCCGGTCCTGTTGGGCGCGCGCCGGCGCGGCGGCTTTTCGCTCGTCGAGCTGATGGTCAGCGTGGTGATCGGCCTGCTGGCGCTGGTGTTCGCCACGCGCCTGGTCATCAGCGGCGAACAAAACAAGGACGCCGCCGTCGGCGGTTCCGATTCCATGCAGAACGGCATGCTGGCGCTGTTTTCCCTCAGCGGCGACGCCGCCGACGCCGGCTGGGGCTTGAACGATACGATGCTGGCCGGCTGCGACACCGTGTTCTCGGACGCCAACGGCTACCAGCTGGCCACGGAGCCGCGCGGCGGCGCCAACGTCACGCCGCTGGCGCCGGTGGTGATCCAGTCCAACGGCGCCGGCAGCGACGTGGTGCAGTTCCATAGCGGCACCTCGCAAACCGGGGTCGGCTCGACCAGGCTGGTGACCAACTACGTGCCCGGCGAGAGCACCCTGACCGTCGACAGCCGCAACCCCTACGATTTCAATGTCGGCGACGTGCTGGTGGTGGCGCCGATGACACCGGGGGCGCGGCGCTGCACGCTGTTCCAGCTGTCCGGCTTCGGCATCGGCGTCAACGGCAACCAGTTACAGGTCGCCAGCGGCGCGGGTTTCCCGTTCAACCCGCAGGCCGGCCTGACCACGGCGTATCCGCTCAACGTGAGCTATGTCTACAACCTGGGCAGCGCGGCCCGCCTGCACTTCCATACCTGGTCGGTCAACAACGGCGTGCTGCTGCTGCGTTCCACCGACATGCCCGGCTCGGCGCAGCAGGGCGCCTCGGTGATCGACAACGTGGTGTCGCTCAAGGCGCAGTACGGCTTCGACAACCGCGCCGTGGCCGACTACGACCCCAACACGCCGGGCAACGGCGTGGCGGAGGTGTCGACCGCCAGCGGCATGCGCATCGGCGTGTGGAGCTCGACCATGATCGACGCCGACAACGACGGCGTGGTCGGCGGCGCCGGCGACTACCAGCGCATTGGCTCGGTGCGGCTGGCGGTGGTGGCGCGCGGCAAGAACGCCGAAAAGCCCGATGGCGCTGGCCAGTGCCGCGCCACCACCGTGCGGCCGACCGTGTTCGCCGGCAACGCGCCGGCCACGGTGGCCGCCGCGCCGGTGCAGGTGAACGTGGCGGTGGCCGGCGACACGGTCGATTGGAAGTGCTATCGCTACCGCGTGTTCGAGACCATCGTGCCGATCCGTAACGCCCAATGGAGGCCATGATGACGACGGCCCGCCCGCTTTCGACCACGCCCCGGCGCCCCCATGCGGCCGGCCCCGCCCGCCGCCGGCGCGAGCGCGGCATCGCCTTGCCGGTCATGCTGATCATGCTCACGGTGATGCTGGTCAGCAGCATCTACCTGCTCAAGTCCAGCACGTCGACGACGATGACCGCCGCCAACCTGGCCTACGATTCGGCGCTGAGCAAATCTGCCGACGCCGGGCTGCACGCCGGCTTCGCCTATTTGCGCTCGGTGGTGAACCGTTCCGATTTGCTGGTCGACCAGCCCGCCCAGGGCTATGTGGCCACCCTGACGCCGACCTGGACGGCGAGCACCGCCGCCTTCTGGCTGGGCGCGGTCACGATGCCGGTCAATCCGCTCACCGGCGACCGGGTCCAGTACGTGATCCATCGGATGTGCACCTTCCCGGGGGAGTACAACAGCGGCAACAACAACTGCCGGACGACGTCGGCGCGCTCCAATAGCCGGGCGCCGCGACCGTTCGGCACCTCGCTGGCGCTGGGCGGACCGAAATTCTCGCAGCAGCCGCAAATCCACTACGTGGTGACGGCGCGCATCAACGGCGCGCGCGGCGGCAACGTGGTAACGCAAGCGGTGGTCTTGAAGGGGCCCTGATCATGAACAAACACATCTTTCCGCCCGCCTTAGTCTTGTCCTTGGCATTGGCCCTGGCCATGGCCTTGGCGCCATCGTCGGCCGGCGCCGCCGCCACCCAGATCGCCCAAGTGCCGCTGCTCAACATCACCGGCACCGGCACCGTCAAGCCCAACTTGATGCTGCTGTTCGATAACTCCGGCTCGATGGAGCAGACCTACACGCCGGACTACGTCAACGACAGCCTGTGCCGCAGCGGCGCCTCGCTGCAGGCCGGCACCACCGTGTGCGCGGTCGGCCATCCGCCGTTCATGAGCCCGGACTTCAACAAGCAGTACTACAATCCGGCGATACGCTACCTGGTGCCGGTCAGGGCCGACGGCAGCTTCTACGCCGAGCAGAACCGCGCCACCACCAGCGGCTGGACCGTCGTCAGCGGCGACGGCTTCGCCGCCAGCAAGCGCGACTTGGCCGGCAACGCCGTCACCGCCGACATCAACCTGGTGACCGGCTTCCCGGACCTGCGCTGGTGTTCCGGCGGCACCTGCCGTGCCAACACGTCCAGCTACACCTATCCGGACGCCACCTTCCAGACCGCCAGCGCGGTCACCACCGGCCCGTATTACTACACCATCGGCGTCGGCCAGTTCTGCACCGACGAGACGATGAAGGTGTGCCAGTCGACGGCCGTGGGGGCGACCGCGCCGGCCGGCTATCCGGTGCCGGTCAAGGTGCGCTGGTGCAGCGACCGGCTGTTGACGCAATGCCAGGGCAAGCGGGTCGGCACCTTCATCTATCCCAGCTATTCGGCGCCGGCCGGCGCGGTGGCCGCCTACGGCACCATCGCCATCGGCGCCTCGGCCACGGCGACCTCGATGACCATCACCGCCGTCACCCTGACCGACGCCGGCGGCGTCCAGACCAACCTGACCAACGCCACCATCACCGCCGCCGCCGGCACCAACACGGCCACCAAGCAGCAGACGGTGGCCAGCGCGCTGGCGGCCAACATCATCGCCACCGCCAACCCCACGCAGAAGCAGATGTATGCCTGCGTGCGCACGCCCACCAGCCAGTCGAACGTGCCCGCCTGCAGCGTGTTCGGCATCACCCTGGCGGCCGACAACATCGTGGCCGTGGTGCCGGTGACCTGTTCCGCCACGCCGAAAACGGTGGCCGGCTGCGTCGTCGTCAGCGACGGCAGCCGCGCCGGCTGGGGCCTGTCCGTGACCGCGCCGCAGGTGGTGGTGAGCGCGCTGGTGCCGGCCAAGTCGGTGATCACCTTCAACAGCTCCGGCAATACCTCCAACAGCCAGGACGCCATCATCCGCAACCTGTCGCTGGGCGGGACGACCCTGATCGGCGGCAGCAGCGGCAGCAATCCAAGTTACTTCAACCTGGGCCGCAACCGCAGCGCCGCGTACGTGGCCAGCGCGCTGACCGGGCGCATCGGCGTGACCGGCACCATCCGCGCCTATTTGGGCGGCAGTACCTTGTGTCCCGGCGGCAACACCAACGTGTGCCTGCTGGACTACGGCGCGACGTCGAACGCCGCCGCGATCAGCAACTTCACGATGGACAACCAGGGCGGCGTGAGCTGGACGCGCGGCGCCACCGACGGCTACCAGGCAGCCGTCAACGACGGCATTCCCGTCTCGACCGCCGCCATCTCGGCCGGATCGAGCGCGCCCAATCCCTTCGTGCGCGTCAACATCGTCAGCGGCCAGACCTATCCGAAGGGCGTCGACCGCGTCGATTGCGCCGGCGCCACCAGCTGCACCTACGACGAGGAGATGACCAACTTCGCCAACTGGTATGTGTACTACAAGAGCCGCCTGCAAATGATGAAGACCTCGGTCGGGCTGGCCTTCGCGCCGATCACCGGCAACTACAAGGTCGGCTACGTCAGGTTGTCGAGCGCCGGCGCCGGGCAGGCGATCGACCAGAAGCCGGCCGACTTCACCGGCACCGCCCGCACCACGTGGTACAACAACCTGTACACCACGACCACCTCCGGCTCGACGCCGATCCGCACCGCGATGGACAACGTCGGGCGCATGTTCGGCAACCTGGCGCCCTACAACTACGGCGCGGGGCTGGAGGTGGTGCAGTATCCGTGCCAGCAAAACTTCCTGGTGCTGACCACCGACGGCTACTGGAACGGCAGCACCACCAACAACGTCGCCAACAACGACAACCTGGAGAACCCGGCGCGCTTCTGCACCCAGGCGCGCGGCTGCGTCGACGGCCGGGCCCAGGCGCAGCCGTCGATCGCCGACGTGGCGCTGCACTGGTACAACGGCGGCTCGAGCACCACCACCGTGTCGCTGCGCCCGGCGCTGGAGCCGGACATGACGCGTCCCGGCTCGGTGCCGGCGCGCAGCGGCGAGAACACGCACCTGCACATGAGCACCTACACTTTGGGCCTGGGCGTGGACGGCGTCATGACCTACGAGCGCAACTACGACACCGCGCCCAGGACCGGGGGCGACTTCTACAACCTGATCACCGGCGCCACCAGCGGCTGTCCGTGGAACAGCAACGGCGCCTACGTCTGGCCCGATCCTGCCACCGCCAGCACCGCCAGCACGGTGCAGGAGCGGGTCGACGACCTGTGGCACGCGGCCATCAACGGCCACGGCAAGTATTTCAGCGCACAGGAGCCCCGGGACGTGATCAGCGGCCTGAGCGAGGCGCTGTCGAACATGCAGGTGCGCACCGGCTCGGCCGCCGCCGCCGCCACCTCGACGCCCAACATCACCCGCACCGACAACGATATCTTCTCCGCCACCTTCACCACGGTGAAGTGGTACAGCGAGCTGTCCGACCAGAAAATCGACGTCACCAACGGCAGCGTCAGCCAGACGCCGAACTGGACCACCAGCGACACGCTGGGCAAGCGCGTGGCCGGCGCCACGGACACGCGCCGCATCTACATGATGAATCCGACCGGCGCGGCCGGCGGCGACCTGATCGATTTCCGCTTCTCCAATATGAGCGGCATCGCCGCCGGATGGTTCAGCAACAAATGCGCGGCGCTGTCGCAGTGCACCTTGCTGTCGGCGGCCGACAGGGCCATCGTTAACGACGGCGACAACCTGGTCAACTGGCTGCGCGGCCAGCAACAGCACGCCGACGACAACCTGTTCCGCGCCTACACGCTGACCACCCACACGCCGGCCGGCGCCACCGGGCCGATTCCGCTCGTGCTGGGCGACATCGCCTCGGCCAAGCCGGCCTTCGTGCGCGCGCCGCTGGGCGAGTACCCGGACGCCGACTACGACGCCTTCAAGGACAAGTACGGCAGTCCCGACAGCCTGTCGTACCGCGGCGGCACCGTCTACGCGGCGGCCAACGACGGCATGCTGCATGCGTTTAACGCCGCCACCGGCGAGGAGACATGGGCCTACGTGCCGCGCATCACGATGAAAAAGCTGCACCTGCAGGCCAGCACCACCTACGGCACCAACCACCAGTACACCACCGACGGCTCGCCCGAGGTGGCCGACGTCAAGGTGGACACGCCCGCCGGCAAGCAGTGGAAGACCATCCTGGTGGCCGGCCTGAATGGCGGCGGCAGGGGCTACTACGCGCTCGACATCACCGACACCGGCAGCGCGCCCAAGCAGTTGTGGGAGTTCTGCGCCGATCCGGCCGTGTGCGCGCTCAACGACCCCGATATGGGGCTGACCTTCGGCAACCCGCAGTTCGGCACCCTGGCCGACGGCCGGTGGGTGGTGTTCGTCACCTCCGGCTATAACAACATCACCGGCACCGACGGCGTCGGCGGCGGCGACGGCAAGGGTTACCTGTACATTCTGGACGCCTACACCGGCCAGCTGCTGAAAAAGGTCGGCACCAATTCCGGCGACGCCGCCACCCCGTCGGGGCTGGCCAAGATCACCGCCATTTCCGACGATCCGAGCTCCGACCCGCGCGCCACCTATATCTATGGCGGCGACAACCAGGGCCAGATGTGGCGCTTCGACCTGACGGCCGACAGCGGCGCGGTGTCGGTGATCAAGATGGGCGACGCCGGCGTCAACAAGCCGATCACCACCCGTCCCGACGTGACCATGTGCGGCGTGCCGGTGACCACCACCACCGGCGGCGTGACCTCCACCAGCGTGCAGGGCGTGCGGGTGGTGCTGTACGGCACCGGGCGCCTGCTCGACCTCCCGGACACCTCCAGCACCGCCATCCAGAGCCTGTACCTGCTCAAGGACAGCGGCGTGCCGATCAGCAACCTGCGCGGCTCGACGATGGTGCAGCAAACCCTCAGCCTGCTCGGATCGGGCAGCAACACCAACAGTTATGCGATCACCACCAATCCGGTCGATCTGTCGCAAAAGGACGGCTGGTTCTTCGACTGGTCGCTGGTGCCGGGCGAGCGCATGAACCTGGACCCGCAGATCGTCAGCGGCGTGGCCAACGTGGTGACCAACCTGCCGACGTCCTCGTCGTCGTGCTCGGTGGGCGGTTCGAGCAACCTCTATCAGGTCAACGTCTGCAACGGCCACGCAATCGGCACCCACCCGGCCGGCGTCACCTTGTCGAGCACGTCGGCGGCGGTCGGCTTCATCATCGTGCGCCTGCCGAGCGGCCAGCTGAAACTGATCAGCACCCTGGCCGACGGCCGCAAAGTCGTCAACGACGGCGTCGAGGACGCCGCCGCCGAGGCGCACCGGGTGGGCTGGCGCCGCGTCCGGGGCGAGTGATCGTCCGCCGAAGCGGGGCTGGGGGGCTTGACGGAGGCCCGCCGCCCCGTGAAACAATTCACACGGCAGAGCCAAGTGCCGGTAAAATCGAGGGTTTTGCAGAACCGCCTTAGATCGCGAACAAATGGTCAACGATATCGAAACCGCAATACCCGAAAATAACGACGACGCGGCCCCGGCGGCCAGCGCCAAAACGCCTGCGCTGATCGCGCGCGAAGTGCAGCGCCGCCGCACCTTCGGCATCATTTCCCACCCGGATGCGGGTAAAACCACGCTGACCGAAAAGCTGCTGCTGTTCTCGGGCGCGATCCAGATGGCCGGCACCGTCAAGGCCCGTAAATCGGGCCGCCACGCGACCTCGGACTGGATGGAGATCGAGAAGCAGCGCGGCATTTCGGTCGCCTCGTCGGTGATGCAGTTCGAATTCCGCGACCACGTGGTCAATCTGCTCGACACCCCTGGCCACCAGGACTTCTCGGAAGACACCTACCGCGTGCTGACGGCGGTCGACTCGGCGCTGATGGTGATCGACGCCGCCAAGGGCGTGGAGGCGCAGACCATCAAGCTGCTGGCCGTCTGCCGCATGCGCAACACGCCGATCGTCACCTTCATGAACAAGATGGACCGCGAGACGCGCGATCCGCTGGAACTGCTCGACGAGCTGGAATCGGTGTTGAAGATCCAGTGCGCGCCGGTGACCTGGCCTATCGGCATGGGCAAGAACTTCCGCGGCGTGTACCACCTGCTGAACGATGAGATCATGCTGTTCAAGGCCGGCGAGGAAAAGGCCGACGGCGCCTTCGAGATCATCAAGGGCATCGACAATCCACGCCTGCAGGAGATGTTCCCGCTGGAGATGGACCAGTTGCGCATGGAAGTGGAGCTGGTCAACGGCGCCTCGCATCCGTTCGACCTGGAGCAGTTCCTGTCGGGCGTGCAGACGCCGGTGTTCTTCGGCTCCGCGATCAACAACTTCGGCGTGCGCGAGATTCTGTCGGCGCTGGTCGACTGGGCCCCGGCGCCGCGCGAGCGCGACGCCACGGTGCGTTCGGTCGATCCGAAGGAGCAGCCGTTTACCGGTTTCGTCTTCAAGATCCAGGCCAATATGGACCCGGCGCACCGCGACCGCATCGCCTTCCTGCGCGTGTGCTCGGGACGTTTCGAGCGCGGCATGAAGGTCAAGCATTTACGCCTGGGGCGCGAGATCAAGGTCTCGTCGGTGGTGACGTTCATGGCGTCGTCGCGCGAGCAGGTGGAGGAGGCGTACGCCGGCGACATCATCGGCCTGCCGAACCACGGCAACATGCAGATCGGCGACTCGTTCTCCGAGGGCGAGTTGCTGACCTTCACGGGGATTCCGTACTTCGCGCCGGACTTCTTCCGTTCGGTGCGGATTCGCAATCCGCTCAAGATCAAGCAGCTGCACAAGGGTCTGCAGCAGCTGGGCGAGGAGGGCGCGGTGCAGGTCTTCAAGCCGGTGCAGGGCGGCGAGCTGGTACTGGGCGCGGTCGGCGTGCTGCAGTTCGAGGTGGTGGCGAGCCGGCTGTTGAACGAGTACGGCGTCGACGCCGTGTTCGAAGGCACCAGCATCAGCAGCGCGCGCTGGATTTCCAGCGACGACAAGAAGGCGCTGGCCGACTTCGAGAACGCGCTGGGCCACAACGTCGCCTACGACGCCGCCGGCAACATGGCATACCTGGCCACGTCCAACGTCAATTTGCGGTTGACCGAGGAGCGCTGGCCGAAGCTGAAGTTCCACGCCACGCGCGAGCACTCGGCCAAGCTGGTTTAACGCCGGCAGATCGCCCCACGGCACTGGCGCACCACGGAGACACGTAGGGCGGATTAGCGCAGCGTAATCGGCCATGTGTGCTCCGTTGGCGACTCATGCATGGCCGATTACGGCGTTCCGCCTAATCCGCCCTACGTGTATCCGAGGTCACGCTGTGGGCGCTGGCCGGCGGTTCAATGCGCCGCGAGGGCCCGCAATAGCGCGGGCACCTCGCCGCTGATCTCGCGCGCCAGATACCCCAGCGGCCCATGCCGCAGCGACAGCTGCTCGCCGGCCATCGCGTGCAAGGCCACGCCCCAAGCCGCCGCCTGCTCCAGCGCCGCGCCACGCGCCGCCAGCCCCGCGATCAAGCCGGCCAGCACATCGCCCGACCCCGAAATCGCCAGCCCGGTATTGCCGCCCTCATGGCGCCAGCGCTTGCCCGCAGGGTCGACGATCGTCGTCACCGCGCCTTTCAGCGCCACCACCGCGCGCCAATTGCCTGCCGCCGCCTGCGCCGCCACCTCGGGCGCCGCCGCGATATCCTCTTTACTCTCCCCCGTCAGCCCGGCCAGCTCGCCCGCGTGGGGCGTCAGCAGCACCGGGCTATCGAAGCGGAAGCCGTCGCGCACCAGGCACATGGCGCCGGCATCCAATATCAGCGGCGCGTGCGCGCAATGCGGCAGCAACGCCCGCACCAGCAGCGCGCTGGCCGCCTCGTCCTGCATGCCCGGACCGATCAATACGGCGCTGGCGCGCTCGCATGCCTTGAACAGACTCGCGCATCCATCGGCCACCAGGCCGCCATCCGGCGTCTCGCCCAAGCCGATCACACGCGCCTCCGGCAGCGCCACGCCGAGCTGCGGCGCCACGCTGGCCGCCGTGGCGATGGTCAGCTTGCCCGCGCCCGCCCGCAGCGCGGCGGTCGCCGCCAACAACAACGCCCCCGGCATCTCGCGCGAGCCGGCGACGATCAGCACATGGCCGCGCACCTCCTTGTCGGCGTCCGCGCCCGGCATGGGCAGCTTCCAGTCCCGCAACGAACCCGCCGTAATGGTAATCTCGATGCTCATGATTTGGGGGCGGCCGGCATGTCCGGCTGGTGGGTGACCGGCGTGCCGGTGTCTTCCAGCGGCGCGACGAAGTTGGCCTGCACCAGCGCCAGCTTGCCGTGCTTGCCGGCCTTGGGGTCGAAGCGGTATTCGGTGATGCCGCAATTGGGCACGTCGCCCATGCGGTCGATCGCCAGGATGCCTTCCTCGTCGAGCCGCTCGAGCAGGTAACGGAAGCAGTTGACGATCACCTGGTGCGCGACGATCAGCACCCGCTCGCCCCGGTATTCGCGGCTGATGGTGTCGAGCGTGCTGCGCAGGCGCAGGATGACGTCGCACCAGCTTTCGCCGCCGGGTGGACGGAAATAGAATTTTCCCACGTGCTGGCGCTGCTCGGCCAGGTCCGGGTATTTGTCGCGGATGCCCAGCGGCGTGAGGCGGTCGAGGATGCCGAACTCCTTTTCGCGCAGGCGCTCGTCGGCGACCACGGTGCTCAGGTTCTCGCGGCCCAACTGATCGAGCACTGCGCTGGCCGTGGCGCGCGCGCGGATGTATGGCGAGAACAGCACCACCGTCGGTTGGCCGTCCGGTCCGAGCGCGCGGAACCAGCCGCCCAGCGCCTGCGCCTGGCGTTCGCCCAACTGCGACAGCGGCACGTCGACGTCACGCTCGGCGATGTCGATCAAGAACTGCGACGCCGCTTCGGCGGCGTCGCGCGCGACGTTGCCGGCACTTTGGCCGTGGCGCACCAGCCAGATTTGGTCAGGCCATTTTTGTTCGCGCTCCATCACTTGCCTCCGTCGATATCGAGCTCGATCCACACCGGCGCGTGGTCGCTGGGTTTTTCGCGCCCGCGCACGTCGCGGTCGACGTCCGCCGCCTTCAGCGACGGCGCCAGGTCGGGGCTGAGCAGCAGGTGGTCGATGCGCAGCCCGGCATTGCGTCCGTAGGCGTTGCGGAAGTAGTCCCAGAACGTGTAGATCGTCTCGCCCGGATGCATGGTGCGCAGCGCGTCGGTCCAGCCCTGCGCCAGCAGCCGGTGGAAGGCTTCGCGGACCTCGGGCCGGAACAGCGCGTCGTCGCCCCAGCGCTCCGGCTTGTAGACATCGAGTTCGGTGGGCATGACGTTGAAGTCGCCCGCGATCACCGTCGGCGTGCCGCTGTCGAGCAGGCGCGCCGAGTGCGTGATCAGCCGCTCGAACCATTTGAGCTTGTAGTCGAATTTGGGCCCGGGCGCCGGATTGCCGTTAGGGAGATACAGCCCGGCGATCAGCACGCCGTTGACGACCGCTTCGATGTAGCGGCTTTGTTCGTCGTCCGGATCGCCCGGCAGGCCGCGCCCGACTTCGATCGGCGCCACGCCGCGCGCCAGGATGGCGACGCCGTTCCAGCTTTTCTGGCCGTGCCAGATGGCCTGGTAGCCGGCTTCGTTGATCGCCGCCTCGGGGAATTTTTCCTGCGGCGCTTTGAGCTCCTGCAGGCAGACGGCGTCCGGCTGCGTTTCGTGCAGCCATTGGAGCAGGGCGGGCAGGCGGCTGCCGATGCCGTTGACGTTGAAGGTGGCGATGCGCATGGATCTCCTTGTGTTTTGTTTGGCTACTCGTCGTGGAGGACGGTGATCTGGCCGTTCGCCTCCAGGAATATGCATTTCATTTTATCCTGCGAGCAGTTGGCCTCGCGCAGCGCCTGGTCGACGTCGCCCCTGGCCACGTGGTTGCGCCGCATGGCGTCCTCGAACACCTTGCCGTCACGCCCCAGCAGCACCGCTTCGCCGTCGATGATGGCGGCGATTTTCTCGCTGCGCGAGGTGGCAACCGCGATCACTACATTCAGCACGATCAAGGTCAGCGCCAGGATCAGGGCGCCGGGTACCGAGTCGTCGCCGCCGGACAGCGAGGACGATACCGCCTCGCTTAGCAGCATGACGACCAGCAGGTCGAACGGCGTGAACTGGCCCACCGTGCGCTTGCCGGAAAAACGCATCATGACCAGCAACGCGATATACACGATACTTGCGCGCAAGACGAATTCCCACCACGGCAATTCCATGTCGAACATGCTTTTCTCCCGTACGATTTTTCTTGCGATTTCATTGCATTATATGCAGCGCGCCACTGGCATGGCGCGCTGCTGCCGAGTCAAATCGCTGCGGCGGTGAACCAGCGCACATAGGGTGGGGCGACGAACCCATATGCTGTGAGCATGCCCGATTGGATCGATTTCTTGCAGTGGCCTGCGATGGCGGTGACGGTGCTCGCCGCGTGGCTGGTCGCGTCCACCCAACACACCCGACGCAAGGTAGGGTTCTGGTGTTTTCTCGCCAGCAATGTGCTGTGGGTGGTGTGGGGCTTGCATGACGAGGCCTACGCGTTGATCGCGCTTCAGCTGTGCCTGGTCGCCACGAATATTCGCGGCGCGTTCAAGAACGAAGACAAGCCGCCGGAAGAAAAATAAGCGCGATCACAAGCGACTGTGTGTATGCGGGCGCTACTTGGCGGCGGTCGCCAGCGGCTTGCCCTTGTCGACCACGAACACGCCCACCAGCTTGAGCGTGCCCGGGCCGGCGTTGACGGCGTCGTGGACGGTGCCGGCCGGGATGATGTACGACTCGCCGGCCTTGATGCGGCGCGGGTCTTCGCCGTCGACGATCAAATCCGCTTCGCCCTCCAGTACATAGCCGATTTCATCGCCCGGGTGCGAGTGGCGTCCGGCCGTCGCGCCCTTGTCCAGCTCCACGCGGGCGACGACGGCCTCGCGCCCCGGCACCGAGACCTCGCCTTTTTGAATCACCGTGCGGCGGATGGCCGACGATTGCGCCAGCGCGGTCGCCGTCACGGCGCTGGCGGCCAGCAGCAATATCGGCAGGACCAAGCGGATTTTCGGGTAGGGGCGGGGAAGCGGCTGCTGTCTCATGGCGTATCCTTTCTGTGATGGATTGGACCTCGGAGCGCGGGAGCGCCGTTCGATTCTACGCCTGTCCGCGACGTCCCAGCCAGTAAGCGTCGGCAACCGATCCGATCCAGCACAACAGGATCACCAGCGAGGCGGCGTTGGTGGCCGGATTGTCAACGCCGGAGGCGTGGATGCGCGCGATGATCTCGAACGGATCGATGGCCAGCTTGCCGCTGTTAATCTCGTCGACAAGTTTGTAGGCCAATTCGAGCGTGGTGCGCAGCAGGAAGCCGATCGCCAGCAGCGCCGGCACGATGAACAGGCAGCCGCGCAGCGGCCGTTTCAACACCAGATGGCCGAGGCCGGGAAAGATCAGCGCCGACACCAGGGCCGCCTTGGTAGTGGATTTCATCATGCGTGCTTGGTTCCGTTCCTTGTGGCTGTTGTTTATTGGTAGGGCTGGCGCCAAGTTGAGACAACGCAAGATTGCGTGGGGGTACGAGGCGTAGATTACAGCATGTTACCTGCGGGGGAAAATCATGCGCGCCATATTCGGAATCGTCACATTGCTAAGCTGTCTATCGGTCAACGTCGCTGCCAACGCCGAGCCCGGCGAGAAGGATGCCGTCGCACTGGCCGAGAAGGGCGCGCTGTTCATCAAAACCTACGGCAAAGCGGAGATGATCGCCCGCATCAACCGCAAGGACCCGCTGTTCAACCAGGGCGCGCTCTATCTGGCGATGCGCGACATGCGCGGCATCACCATCGCCCATCCCACCACGGCGTTGATCGGCAAGGATTTCCTCGACGTGCCGGACGCCGACGGCAAGGCCTTCCGCCACGAGATGGTGGCCGTGGCCAAAGGCAGCGGCAAAGGGTGGGTCGACTACAAATTCCGTAATCCCGCAACCGGCAAGGTCGCGCCCAAGAGCACCTACGTGCTGCGGGTGGACGACGTGGCGCTGGAAGCCGGCATCTACAAACACTGACCGGTCAATGTCATGCTCAGCAAACTTCGTATAGGTCCAAAACTGTTGTTGGCGCCCGGTGTGGTGCTGATCCTGCTGATTTGCCTGTCGGCCGGGGCCTACCTTGGCATGGTGCGGCAAAACGCCTCGCTTGAGAACATGGTGCAGCAGCGCGCGGTGCGCCTGAAGGCGACCGCCGACCTGGTGGCCGGCGCCAACCGCGCGCATACCGAAATCTACCAGCTGCTCACCTGGATCAACGCCAGCTTCGCGCCGCCGCGCATCGACGCGCTGGTGCGCGACATCCACACCCGCCACGCGGCGCTGGACCGCCAGTTCGCGCAGCTGGAAATGGTGACCCAATCGAGTCCCGCCGAGCGCCGCTTCGTGGTGCAATCGCAGGCCGCGCACGCGCAGTATGTGAAGGCCATCGCCGACGTGATCGAGCTGGGAATGGCCGATCATTCGATGGCCGCCAACGCCATGTTCAAGGCCGAGCGGGCGTTCGACGTGGTGTCGCAGCGGCTCGAGGAGCTGTCCAAGCTCGAACAGTCGCTCAGCGAACGCGCCTTCACGGAGGCGGAGGCGGAGTTCACCAGCGTGTCGGTCTGGATGCCGATCATGGTAGCGATATCAATTATCTTGTCGCTATTGGTCACGATGGCGGTGCGTAACGCGTTGCTGAGGGAGGTGCGCGAGATCGGCGCGGCGGCGATCGATCTGGCCGAGGGCAACCTGACGGTCAAGAACCGCGTCTACGGCAGGGACGAAATCTCCGAGACCTCGCGTGCGCTCGACACCAGCATCCGCAACCTGAACACCACGCTCAAGACGATCCTGGCGTCCGCCGAGTCGATGGACTCCGCCTCGCGCTCCGTGGTCCAAGGCAGCGTCGATCTGACCCAGCGCGCCGAAAGGCAGGCCAGCTCGCTGGGGGAGACCAGCGGCGCGATGCGTGAGCTCAGCTCCACGGTCGCGCAGACGGCGAACAACGCCCAACTGGCCAATCAACTGGTGCGCTGCGCCACCAACTTCGCGGTGCGCGGCGGCAGCGTGGTGCAGCGCCTGGTGGTGACGATGGCGTCGATACGCGGCAGCTCGCGCAAGGTGGTCGACATCGTCGGCGTCATCGACGGGCTGGCGTTCCAGACCAATCTGGTGGCGCTGAACGCGGCGGTGGAGGCGGCGCGGGCCGGCGCCCAGGGCGAAGCGTTCGCCCAGGTGGCCAGCGAGGTGCTGACCCTGGCGCAGCGCTCGGCGACGGCTGCGCACGAGATCAAGGCCTTGATCGCCGAGTCGGTGGCCGAGATCGAGGGCGGCGCGCGCTCGGTCGAGGAGGCCGGCGACAGCATGGCGGAAATCGTCGCCTCGGTGCAGCAGGTGGGCGACATCATCGGCCAGATCAGCGCGGCCAGCGCCGAACAGGCCGAGGGACTGCAGGGCGCGCACATGGCGATCCTGGAGATGGACCAGGTGACGCAGCAGAATCTGGCGCTGGTGCGCCAGGCCGCAGCGGCGTCCACCGGGTTGCAGCGGCAGGCGCTCAATCTGTCGGAGGCGGTGGCGATGTTCAAGCTGGAAGAAGGACAGGAGCCAAACGTCCCCCAGCAACCGGGCTCGCCGCGGGTAGTGCGCCTGCGGCTGGCATCGATTAGGACTTGAGCGCACTCGTAGGCTGTCGGCGGCTCGTGGCGGATTACGCGCTACGCGCTAATCCGCCCTACGTGTTTTATCGCTTCCCACGCGCTTTGGCCGATGATAAGTTCTGAAACACGTTGGGCGGATTAGCGAAGCGTAATCCGCCATGCAGGCGCCGCCGACGGCTCCTGGCCGATTACGCGCTACGCGCTAATCCGCCCTACAAGTTACTCGTAGTCGCTCATCGGCGCGCAGCCGCAGAACAGGTTACGGTCGCCGTAGACGTTGTCGGCGCGGCCAACCGGCGGCCAGTACTTCTGCTTGCGCAGCGACGGCACAGGGTAGGCCGCCACTTCGCGGCTGTACTTGTGCTCCCACTTGTCGGCGGTCAGCACCTCGGCGGTGTGCGGCGCGAACTTCAACGGATTATCCAGCTTGTCGAATTCGCCGCTTTCCACTTTGGCGATCTCGCCACGGATGGCGATCATGGCGTCGATGAAGCGGTCCATCTCGGCCTTCGATTCGCTCTCGGTCGGCTCGATCATCAAGGTGCCGGGCACCGGGAAGCTCATGGTCGGCGCGTGGAAGCCGAAGTCCATCAGGCGCTTGGCGACGTCCTCGTTGCTGATGCCGGTGGCGTCCTGCAGCTGGCGCAGGTCGATGATGCACTCGTGCGCCACCAGGCCGTCGTGGCCCGAGTACAGCACCGGGTAGTGCGGCGACAGGCGGCGCGCGATGTAGTTGGCGCTCAGGATCGCGGTTTCGGTCGCGGCGGTCAGGCCTTCGGCGCCCATCATCGCGATGTACATCCACGAAATCGGCAGGATGCTGGCCGAGCCGTATGGCGCGGCGCTGACCGCACCGATGCCGGCGTTGTCGCGGATATAGCCGTTCGAACGCTGGTTCGGCAGGAACTTGGCCAGGTGCGCGCCGACGCCGATCGGGCCGACGCCGGGACCGCCGCCGCCGTGCGGAATGCAGAAGGTCTTGTGCAGGTTCAGGTGCGAGACGTCGCCGCCGAAGGCGCCCGGCGCGGCCACGCCGACCAGCGCGTTCATGTTGGCGCCGTCGATGTAGACCTGGCCGCCGTGCGAGTGGATGATCTCGCACAGTTCCTGGATGCCTTCCTCGAACACGCCGTGGGTCGAAGGGTAGGTCACCATGACGGCGGCCAGGTTCTTCGAGTGCAGTTCGGCCTTGGCTTTCAAATCGGCCAGGTCGACGTTGCCGTTGGCGTCGCAGGCGGTGACCACCACCTGCATGCCGACCATGTTGGCCGATGCCGGGTTGGTGCCGTGCGCCGACGATGGAATCAGGCAGATGTTGCGATGGCCTTCGCCACGCGACTGGTGGTAGGCCTGGATCACCAGCAGACCGGCGTACTCGCCCTGCGAGCCGGCGTTCGGCTGCAGCGAGATGGCGGCGTAGCCGGTCACCGCGCACAGCATCTCTTCCAGTTGCGCGATCATTTCGCGGTAGCCGATGGTCTGGCTGTCCGGCGCGAACGGGTGGATATTGGAGAACTCGGGCCAGGTGACCGGGATCATCTCGCTGGTGGCGTTCAGCTTCATGGTGCACGAACCCAGCGGGATCATGGTGCGGTCCAGCGCCAGGTCCTTGTCCGCCAGGCTGCGCAGGTAGCGCAGCATCTCGGTTTCGGAGTGGTAGCGGTTGAAGACCGGGTGCGTCAGGTACTCGCTCGAACGCGCCAGCGATGCCGGGAACGATTCGGCGACCGCCGCTTCGACGGCGTCGAAGGCCGGGCCGTGGGCCGGGCCGCCTACCGGATGCGCGAACACGGTCCACAGCAGCGCGATGTCTTCGCGCGTGGTGGTCTCGTCGAGCGAGACGCCGACGTGCGAGGCGTCGATCACGCGCAGGTTGACGCCGTGCGAGTGGGCCGACGCGTGCAGCTGTTCGGCGTTGGCGACGGCGACGGTCAGCGTGTCGAAGAAGGTATCGTTGGTGACGGTGTAGCCGAGCGTCTTCAGGTTGGCCGCCAGCACGCCGGTGTAGCGGTGCACGCGCTGGGCGATCTGCAGCAAGCCTTTAGGACCGTGGTAGACGGCGTACATCGACGCCATCACCGCCAGCAGCACCTGCGCGGTGCAGATGTTGGAGGTGGCTTTTTCGCGGCGGATGTGCTGCTCGCGGGTTTGCAGCGCCAGGCGGTAGGCCTTGTTGCCTTGTGCGTCGATGGTGACGCCGACCAGGCGGCCGGACATGCTGCGTTTGAATTCGTCGCGGGTCGACAGGTAACCGGCGTGCGGGCCGCCGAAGCCCAGCGGTACGCCGAAGCGCTGGCTGTTGCCGACGACGACGTCCGCGCCCCATTCGCCCGGTGGCGTGAGCATGGTCAGTGCCAGCAGGTCGGCGGCGACGACAATCATTGCACCCTTGGCCTTGACCGCCTCGACGTCGGCCTTGTAGTCGCGCACCACGCCGTTGACGCCGGGGTACTGCAGCAGCACGCCGAAGGCTTCGCCGATGCCGGACAATTCAGCCGGGTGGAAGCTCTTGACTTCGATGCCCAACGGCTTGGCGCGGGTCTCGACCACTTCGCGCGTTTGCGGCAGCACGTCGTCGGCGACGTAGAACACGTTCGACTTGGACTTGCCCACGCGCTGGATCAACGTCATCGCTTCGGCGGCCGCGGTGCCTTCGTCGAGCATCGAGGCGTTGGCGATGCCCATGCCGGTCAGGTCGGTGACGGTTTGCTGGAAGTTCAGGATCGCTTCCAGGCGGCCTTGCGAGATCTCCGGCTGATACGGCGTGTACGCGGTGTACCAGGCCGGGTTTTCGAAGATGTTACGCAGCACCACGCCCGGGGTCAGCGTGTTGTAGTAGCCCTGGCCGATCATGGACTTCAGGACCTTGTTCTTGCCGGCGATTTTTTTCAGCTTGTTCAGCGCTTCCTGCTCCGGCATCGGCTGCGTGTACGCGCCCAGCGGCAGGGTGGCCTTGTTGCGGATGTTGGCAGGGACGATGGTGTCGATCAGGGCGGCGCGCGAGGCGTAGCCGAGGACCGCCAGCATGGCTTCCTGTTCTGCGGCGTCAGGGCCGATATGGCGTGCGATGAAAGCGTCGCGGGCTTCGAGTTGGGTCAGGCTGGAGCGGGTCATGATTTGTCAGGGCCAAATAAGAGGGTAACCCCAAGCCAAACCTGGGGTCGGACCCGGTGGGGTCCGACCCCGCCTGGCTCTGCGGGTTAAGGCAAAGGCCGGCGCAATGCCGGTCTTTAAAGAATTACGCTTCGGTGGTCTTGCCGTAGGCGGCTGCGTCCAGCAGGCCGTCGATGGCGCTGGCGTCGGCCGGCTTGATCTTGAACAGCCAGGCGGCGTAGGCGTCGGTGTTGATCGATTCCGGGGCGCTGGCCACGTCTTCGTTGACGGCGATGACTTCGCCCGACACCGGGGCGTAGATGTCGCTGGCCGCCTTGACCGATTCCACCACGGCGGCGTCGTCGCCGGCGGTGTAGCTCTTGCCGACCTTCGGCAGTTCGACGAAGACGATATCGCCCAGCGCATCCTGCGCGTACTCGGTGATGCCGACGGTGACGGTGCCGTCAGACTCAGCGCGTACCCATTCGTGGGATTCGGTGTACTTCAGGTCTGCAGGAATATTCATGTAAGGCTCCAGAGGGATAGGGGTCGAGGTACGAACTAAGGATACTAAATCATTTAAACAGCGAGGATTTTACCGTTGCGGACGAAAGGCAGCTTGACCACCGAGGCGGCCAGTTTCTTGTCGCGGATCTCGACGTGCACGGTGTCGCCGACGGCCACGCCGTTGGGCACGCGCGCCAGCGCGATGGCCTGCTGCATGGTCGGGCTGAAGGTGCCGCTGGTGATCTCGCCGGCGGCGTCGGTGCCGGCCACGATGACTTTCTGGTGGGCGCGCAGCACGCCGCCTTTTTCGCGCAGGATCAAGCCGACGAATTGCGCGTTCTGGCCCATCGCCTGCAAGGCAGCCTTGCCGATGAAATCGCGCTCGGACACCAGGTCGATGGTCCAGGCCAGGCCGGCGTCGAGCGGGTTGACGGTTTCGTCCATGTCCTGGCCGTACAGGTTCATGCCGGCTTCCAGGCGCAGCGTGTCGCGCGCGCCCAGGCCGGCCGGCTTGACGCCGGCGGCGGCCAGCGCATTCCACAGCTTCTCGGCCTGGTCGGCGGCGACGCCGATCTCGAAGCCGTCTTCGCCGGTGTAGCCGGTGCGGGCGATCATCGCCTCGCCGAAGGCGGCGCTGTGCGCGAAGGCGACGTTGAACGGTTTCATCTCGGCGGTGCCGGCCTTCGATTCTGGAATGACTTCCCACACCTTGGCGCGCGCGTTCGGGCCCTGCAGGGCGATCAGCGCCATGGCGTTGTCACCATCCCTGCGCTGGGTGATCGTCACGCCGCTGTTGGTGGCGGTGTTCTGCGCCTGCATCCACGCCACGTCTTTTTCGGCGGTGCCGGCGTTGACGACCAGGCGGAACCAGCTCTCGTCGATGAAGTAGACGATCAAGTCGTCGATAACGAAGCCTTGCGGGTTGAGCATGCACGAGTACAGCGCCTTGCCCGACACCTGCAGCTTGTCGACGTTGTTGGCCAGCAGGCCGCGCAGGAAGGCGCGCACGTTGGCGCCCTTGATGTCGACCACGCACATGTGGGCGACGTCGAACATGCCGACGTCGGTGCGCACGGCGTTGTGTTCTTCGATCTGCGAGCCGTAGTTGACGGGCATGTCCCAACCGCCGAAATCGACCATCTTGGCGCCGGCGGCGCGGTGTGCGTTATTGAGTGGGGTGGCTTTGAGCGTCATGATTCCTCGGTCCAAATCGAAAAGGGGTTAACAGAACATACAAGGAACGGCTAAAAAGCTGTTTCCGCAATGATCGCAGACCCCTCTGTCCTTGGTACCTGAGAGATTACGGGCGAATCGACCGGAGTCGAACTCGATTCCCGTGCGCCCCTTCGGTGGGCCGCCGGCGTGTGCCGCGACCGCTCTCCAGAGTTGGACCAGTTGGCATCCCACCGTGATAAAAAATCAAACGGCGGCCGCGTTGGTCCCTTGATCGGTCCTTTTGCCTGAGAGTTTTTGGGTAGTGCCCCTTCGGCGGCCGCGTTGGCCAATTGGCCCGCAACCCTCTCCCGATCAAGACTCGGGAATATATGTCAGAAGGGCCTGAATGTCAATCTTGCGGGCAAGGCGGGACGGGGCGAGGCGCGGGGGCGCGCACGAATGGAACACAATAAAAACCATATATAAACAACTATTTGCTAGAATAAATGACACTTATTCGAGAGCCCAGCCATGAGCCAAGATCCAAATTCCTACGAGGGCCACGCGTGGTTCACCCTGTCAGGCGACGTCAACAGTGACATGGTGCGCCGTGTCTTCGACGCCGTTGCCGATATGACGGAGGACCGCATCACCACCGCCCACATCCTGATCCAGTCCAACGGCGGCTATGTCAGCGACGGCATCTGCCTGTACAACTACCTGAGCAAGCTGCCGATCAAGATCGTCACCTACAACGCCGGCGCGGTGGCGTCGATCGCGGTGATCCTGTTCCTGTCGGGCGAGGAGCGTTATGCCAGCGACACAGCCCGCTTCATGGTGCACAAATCGCACGCCAGCGCGCCGCACGGCGCCCGGCCGGATGCGCTGCGCATCATCGTCGAAGGCTTGCAGGCCGACGACGCCCGCACCGAGCAGATCCTGCGCGAGCATGTGCAGCTGACCGAGGAGCACTGGCGGACGCATGCGTATTCCGACCTGCACCTGACGGCGGCCGAGGGCGTGGCGGTGGGGATGGTCAATGCGGTGAAGGACTTCGTGCCGCCGCGCGGACAGCGCGTGGCCAATATTTAGAAAATCAACCCCGCAGCGCTGATGCGAAAACGCTGGCTGCTGCGCTTAGGGGTCGTGCCCGTTGGGTACGACCCGCTTGGCGTTGCGGGGTAATACAGCGCCGCCAATCAGTTAGCGGTTTTTGTTGCCCGACTGCTTGTTGCCGTCATTTTTGTGGCTTTGCCGGCCGGCTTCCACATGTTGCTCATGGGTGCCGCCCTGGGTGCCGGAGCGCGAGCCGCTGGACGAACCTTTGTCGCCCGATTGCTTGCTGCTGCCTTGGTTGGAGCCTTGCTTGCTGCCGCCGCCTTTTTGATTCGAGTTCATTTTAATTCCTTTGCGAAAGTGAAAGAACGTACTCGCCAAAAGCGCGCCGTGCTTGTCGGAAACCGGTGGACACCGTGCGCGTTTCTGGTAGAGCAATGATGCGTTTTCGCTTAGGCACTTACTATCGGAGTGCGTCTTGGGGGACTGTAGGAACACGCCTCGCACTCGCCGTTAAAACTCTTCCCATTCGACTTCATTGCTGAGCTTGCCGGACGCTTTGCCCAGCCCGCTCGTGGCGCCGGCGCGGCCGGTCGGGCGTGCCTTGGCGGGCGCGTCGGCGTCCGCTTTAACGCCGGTGGCGGCGCCGGCGCTGGCGGTCGGGCGGCGTGGCACGCCCTTGCGTTTGTCCGGCGACGGCAATGCCGGCTTGAGCCGTTCGCGGCCGGCGCTGGCCGGCAGGGGCGGCGTGTCCTCGCGGTCCAGGATCTCCGCACTGCCGGCCATGCCGGCGGTACCGTGCGTTTTCAGTGCGTCGGCGGCACCGAACGACTGCTGCGTGTCGCGGTACGCGCCGTCGTTGACGGCAAAGGCGCCGATCGCCTCGTTGAGCTTGCCTGTTTCATCGCGCATCGACGACGCGGCCGCCGCCGCCTGTTCGACCAGCGCGGCGTTTTGCTGGGTCGCCTGATCCATCGCCGCGATCGCCTGATTGACCTGCTCCAGGCCGGCGGTCTGCTCGGCGCTGGCGTCGGCGATTTCTCCGATCAGTCCGGTTACCCGTTGCACGCTGCCCACCACCTCGTCCATTGTCAGGCGCGCCTGGTCGGCCAGCTGCGTGCCGCGCACGACCTTGTCGACCGAGTCGTCGATCAGGCTCTTGATCTCCTTGGCCGCCGCCGCGCTGCGCTGGGCCAGGTTGCGCACTTCCGAGGCGACCACGGCGAAGCCACGGCCTTGCTCGCCGGCACGCGCCGCCTCCACCGCCGCGTTCAGGGCCAGGATGTTGGTCTGGAACGCAATGCCGTCGATGACGCCGATGATCTCCGCGATCTTCTTCGAGCTGTCGTTGATCGACGCCATGGTGCCGACCACCTGCTCGACGTCGCTGCCGCCGCGCACCGCGACCGCCGACGCCGACACGGCCAGTTTGTTGGCCTGCACCGCGTGCTCGGCATTTTGTTTGACGGTGGCCGTCAGTTGCTCCATCGACGAGGCGGTTTCCTCCAGCGAGGCGGCCTGCTGCTCGGTGCGGGTCGACAGGTCCAGATTGCCTTCCGCGATCTCGGCCGATGCCTGGCCGATCGCCCGCGCGCCGCTTTGCACCTGGACGATCATCGTCATCAGGCTGTCGTTCATGTGCTGCATCGCTTGCAGCAGCTTGCCGGTTTCATTGTTCGAGCGCACCTCGATGCGTGTGCTCAGGTCGCCATCGGCGATACGCTGCGCCACCAGCATCACCTGCTGCAGCGGCGCCGAGATCGAACGCGCCAGCCACAGCGCCAGCAGCACGCCGAAGCCGATCGCGGCGCCGAGCATGGCCAACGTGGTGACGCGCGCGATCGTGTACACCTGGTCGGCGCCGCGCGCCGCCTGCTGGCTGCCCGACATATTGCTGGATAGTATTTTGTCGAGCTGACCGTTGACTGCATCGAGGGTCGGCTGCGAGGAACCTTTGAGGACGCCAACCGCCTCATCCTTCTTGCCTTCGTTGGCCAGCGCCATCATTTTGTCGTGTTCGGCGAGGTAGGCCCCGGCCATTCGTTGTAATTCGGTCGCCTCGGCCTTGGCGTTTGTATCGTTGACCGTCCTGCCGAGCCTGTCGGCATTGTCACGGAACGCGGATAGTGCGAGACTTAGTTTTTGCTCGGAACCGTCGATACTGGTCTTGTCGCTGATAACCACGTGCTCGAGTTTGCGTAATTCCTGCAGGTCGTTTTTCAGCGACAACGCGGCGATCGTCTGGGGCAGCCAGGTGCCCGACAACTGCGTCGATGCCTGATTGATGTCGCCCATGCGCGAGAGCGAACTCAGGCCCAGCAGCACGGTCAGGATCAGCACGGTGGCAAAGGCGACCAGCAATTTGCTGGAGGTGTCCAGGTTATGCAGGAATTTCATGGATATCCTTGGTGAGGGAAGCGGCGGCGGGGGCGGGAACGCGGGGCGGACCAGATAATGATGTTAAGCAAAGTCCAAGCTTGTTCATTGCGCCTCGTCAAAGCCCCTGTTGGAACGGGGAAAGTGGTACAAGTCCCGCAAACGGGCAAAAAAATCACGAATTCTTTCATTGTTGGTATTTCCATGTGGAAATAATGTGTAAGAATGGGGTCTACGGATCGCTCACCAGCAGGCCGACACGATGGCTAACATTTCAACCACTCCAATCACCAGCGTTGCGCCCAAAAAGACGGTCTCGCCGCGGCATGGCTTGCTGGAGGACTTGATCGGTATCGCCGTCAAGCATGCCGGCGACCAATATCTGGAGCTGGCCACCAAACTGGCCGGCGCGCTGATCGACGCCACCGACGGCGATACACGCGCCATCCAGCAACGGCTGCGTGCCGGCAATATGCTGCGCAACCGCCACTTCGCGTTCCTGCATCTGGCAACGGAGGCCGTGGAAAAAGCGCTGCGGCACGAGATCGCCGAGTTGGCGCCGGTCGTCAAAGGCAAGCGGGGCGGCGCCGACCAGCCGATGTCGCTGGTGCCGTTCGAGGAAATGGACACCAAGGTGGCGCTCGACGGCGTCAGCAAGCCGTTCGAATCGCTGCATTCGGATGCGTTGCAGACGCTGAATGTGCGGCTGGCGTTCCTGTTGGACCGCGATATCTTGCGGGTGAGCCAGAACCCGTTCCGCCCGGAGGTGTTCCTGGTGGCCTTGCAGCGGGCCTGGCTGGAATTCGATCCCGAACCCGAATCGGCGTCCTTGTTGCAACCGCTCATCAAACCAGGCATGTTCATCGAGCTGGGGCCGATGCTGGAGGCGCTGAACCTGGCGTTGCAAAGCAAGGGCGTGCTGCCGGGCTCGGTGGATGGCTACAAGGGGCGCAAGGCGGACGCGGCCAGGGCGGCGGCGGGCGAGCGCGCACGCGGCACCCAGGCGGCGCTGGCGCAGCAACTGCGGCAATTTTTCGCCTCCAGCGACGTCGCCGGATCGGCCGCCGGCCAGATCGTCGACAACATCGCCGGCGGCCTGCTGCACGGCGCCGGCGGTATTGATCTGAGCATTCCGGATTTGCCGATGTCGGCGCTGAATTCGGGCGCTGTCTGGGTGCCGAACGCGGCCGGGCAGGGCGTGCCGGCGCAGGCGATGGGCGGCGCGGCTGGCTCGGCTGGCGCGGCAGGCGTCGCAGGCGCGGGCTTTGCCGCCGCCGGCTTCGGCGCCACCACGGGTTCGGCGCAGGGCTTCGCCACCGGCGCCCCACCCGGCGGCGCATGGGTGCAGGGACCGGCGCAAGGTTTCCAATCGCGGGGCGTCAGCAACGAGCAGGCGCAGCGGCAGTCGCAGATCGGCGCCAAGCAACCCCTGTTCGCCTATCTGGCGCAGTTGCAGGCCACGGCTGCCGGCGCGGCCGGCAACGACGAGGTGGCCGGCGCATCCAAGGGCGAATCCGGGGGCGGGCCGGCGCCCGGCGGCGCGGCCGTCCCCGCCAACGTGTTCTACCTGCCCAACATCAAACAAAGCGTGCCGCAAGGCAGCCTGACGCGCGCCGACGAAAGCACCATCGATTTGCTGACGGCGATCTTCGACACCGTGTTTAGCGACCAGAACATCTCGCAGGAAATACGTGACCTGATCCGTTTCCTGCAAATTCCCGTGCTCAAGGCGGCGCTGGTCGACAAGAACTTCTTCTTCCAGGAGGAGCACCCGGCGCGCCGCATGATCGATTTGCTGTCGCGCATGGGCTGGGAGCAACGCAAGGGGCCGGAAGATCCGCTGTTCAAGGCGATGCGGCGCAGCGTCGACCGCGTCGGCCGCGACTACGACCAGGAGCTGTCGGTGTTCGCGCAGGCGGTCAACGACCTGGAAGCGTCGATCCAGGCCGAAGAGCGCGCCGCCGCGGCCACCATCGCCGAACCGATCGCCGCCGCGCTGAAGCAGGAAAAGATGGCGGAATCGGCCAAGCTGGCGAAAAACGCCGTGGCCTTGCGCATCGGCACCGGCGAGGTCATCGCGGTGGTGGAAGCCTTCCTCGAACAGCGCTGGGTCTCGGTGCTGACCGTGGCCTACAGCATCGAAGACGGCAAGCCGGGCGCCGTCAACAACGCCACCAGGGCCATGGACGAGCTGATCTGGAGCGTGCGCCCCAAGCTGAACGCCGACGACCGCAAGCTGTTGATTTCCAAATTGCCAGGCATGCTGGCGACCTTGAACAAGTGGCTCGACGTGATCAAGTGGCAGGACGCCGACCGCCTGCAATTCTTCGCCGAACTGGCCGAATGCCATGCCTCCATCGTGCGCGCGCCGCTGGACTTGTCGCCGGAGCGTCAGCTGGAAATATCGGTGCAGGTGGCGAAGCAGGCCGCCGAGCGGCGTCTGGAATTGCAGGCGAAAGCCGACGCGGCCGACAAGGCCGAGGCCGACGCGCGCGCCAGCCAGCCGGAGCTCGAAGCGGCCGAGGAGGAGGCCGCCATCGAGGTCGAGGGGCTAAGGCGCGGCATGTGGCTCGAGTTCGCGCAGCCGGACGGCGGCCGGCGCAAGGTCAAGCTGGCGTGGATCAGTCCGCTTCGCACCTTGTATATCTTCTCCACCGCCGCGCGGCAGGAGGCTTTTTCGGTGTCGGGCGAGCAGTTGGCGCGGCAATTCCGGGAAGACAGCGCGCGGGTGGTGCGCAACGACGGCGTGGTGGCCCTCGCGCTGTCCGAAGCGCTGGCGCGCGGCGCCGTCAACGACACGTCGGCCAGTCCGGCCCTGCCGGCGTCCGCCTTCGGCTGAGGCGCGTCCGGCCGCCTCCGATTACTTCACGGTCAGCAGCGCGCCGCCCATGCCGATGAACAAGGCGCCGGTGGTGCGCTTGGTAAAGCGCGAGCGGGCCGCGCTCTGGCGTACCCGGCGCTTCATCCACGACGCGCACACCACGTAGAAGAAGTGCGACAGCAGGCTGCAAGCGGTGAAGGTCGACGTCAGCAGCAGGAAGCGCATCGGGTCGATGTGGTCCGGCGGCATGAATTGCGGGAACACGGCGGTGAAGAACAGGATTGCCTTGGGGTTGCTGATCGCCACCAGCAGGCCGGAGCGGAACGTGCTCCAACGGCTGGCCTGCGCGGCCTGGACCGGCTGCGCGACGTCATCGGCCTGGGCCGGCGCCTTCGACGCCTGGCGCCAGGTTTTCACGCCGAGATAGATCAGATAGGCGGCGCCGGCCACCTTGACCGCGCCAAAGGCCAGCGCCGAGGTCTTGAGCACCAGGCCGAGGCCGGCGACGGCGGTGGTGGCAACGATAAACACACCCAGCGCATTGCCCAGGGAACTATACAATGCCCGCCGCGCGCCTTGCGTGGCGGCCGTCGAGATGGCCATCAGAACGCCCGGTCCAGGGCTGAAGGCCGCCGCCAGGGAAACGGAGAGGAACAGCAGCCAGGTCGAGAGTGTCATAAAACGTATCCGATCAAACAACAGTGAGTATGAGCAACAGTATGCCACGCGTCGCCCGAGGCTGCTGGCGGACCTCTTTTTTGGCGCCGGGCACGGTCCTTGCGAGCTTATCTTTTGCCTTAGTGAAGTTGGTGCGCGGCAATTGATGAGTCAAAAACGGCCGGGTGTGCTTTAATGATGGTGCAGTGCAAAAAAATTGAAAGGCGGTGATTGGATGATATGGTGGCATGCTTTAAGCGTAGCGGGTAGTTTGGCGGTAACGGGACCAATAGGCGTGGCGATCGGCGTTTGGCTGCTCGCGGGCAAGTCCTGGAGACTTTCATGGATGTGGGCGCTGTTGTTCGGCATCGGCATGAGCCTGGTCGTCGTGACCAAAATGGCGTTCGTGGGCTGGGGTATCGGCGTTGAGTCGGTCGAGTTCGCAGGCTTTAGCGGCCACGCGATGCGCGCCGCCGCCGTCTATCCGGTCGCCGCCTTCCTCGCTTTCCGCAGTTCCAGCAGCGGCATCAGGCACGCGGCTACCGCCGCCGGCGTCGTCTTCGCCATCCTGATCGCCATTTCGCGCGTGCCCGTGATGGCGCATTCGGTCTCCGAGTCGGTCACCGGCTGTATCCTGGGGCTGACGATCGCCGCCGCTTTCATCCGCTTCGCCAGCACCGAGCACCATTGGGCGCTCAGCCGCATGCTGGTCGTGCTGTGCTTGCCGATCCTGCTGATCGCGCCGCGCGTCGAACCGGTGCCGGCGGAGCAATGGATCACCCAGGCCGCGTTGTACCTCTCCGGCCGCGACCAGCCCTACACCCGCGCCATGTGGGCGGAGTCCAAGCATCGCGGGCACGAGTAAAGCTGTAACGCGGGCCCGGCTCCGGCCGGGGTTTTGACCGTGTTATAACCTTATTTAATGCGCTAAATGGTATTATTGTGATCTTTTACAGCCCATAGCCCAGATAATCACGTGCGTCTATCTTCCATTAAATTGTCGGGATTCAAGTCTTTCGTTGATCCCACCAATTTCCAGGTGCCGGGCCAGCTGGTTGGCGTGGTGGGACCGAATGGTTGCGGCAAGTCGAATATCATCGATGCCGTGCGCTGGGTGCTGGGAGAATCTAAGGCCTCGGAGCTGCGCGGCGAATCGATGCAGGACGTCATTTTTAACGGATCGACCCACCGCAAGCCGGCCGGGCGCGCTTCCGTCGAACTGGTCTTCGACAACAACGACGGCAAGGCCGCCGGCCAGTGGGGCCAGTACGCGGAGATCGCCGTCAAGCGCACCCTGACGCGCGACGGCACCTCGACCTATTACATCAATGGCCAGCCGGTGCGCCGGCGCGACATCCAGGACATCTTCCTCGGCACCGGCCTCGGTCCGCGCGCCTACGCCATCATCGGCCAGGGCATGATCAGCCGTATCATCGAATCGCGCCCCGAGGAATTGCGCGTGTTCCTCGAGGAGGCGGCCGGCGTCTCCAAGTACAAGGAACGCCGCCGGGAAACCGAAAACCGTCTGCACGACACCCGCGAAAACCTGCTGCGCGTCGACGACATCCTGCGCGAACTGAATTCGAACCTGGAAAAGCTGGAAGGCCAGGCCGCCGTCGCGACCAAGTTCCACCAGCTGCAGTCGGACCAGGAAGAGAAGCAAAAGCTGCTTTGGCTGCTGCGCAAGATCGAAGCGGAAAACGAGCAGAAAAAGTACTTCCGCGAGGTGGAGCTGGCGCAGAACGATCTGGAAGAGCAGACCGCGAAGCTGCGCAACGTCGAGGCGACCCTGGAGCACATGCGCCAGGCGCACTTCGCCGCCGGCGACCGTTTGCACACGGCGCAGGGCAGCCTGTATCAGACCAACGCCGAAATCGGCAGCCTGGAAGCGCAGATCAAGTTCGTCATCGAGTCGCGCGGCCGCCTGCAATCGCAGCTGGCGGCGCTGACCGCGCAGCGCGACCAGTGGCAGAACCAGGCCACCGAATACGGCGGCCAGATCGAGGAAGCCGAATTCACGCTCGAAGAGCTGTCGGCCAAGGTCGAACAATCGCAGATGATGGCCGAGCAAAAAGGCGAGTCGCTGCCGATGCTGGAACAGGCCTGGCGCGAGGCGCAGACCAAGAGCACCGAATCGCGCGCCCGCATCATGCAGGCGCAGCAGCAGCTGGAGCTGGAGTCGGCGCACCAGCGCAACGCCAATAACATCCTCAACGGCCTGGCCGTGCGGCGCGAGCGCCTGCAGCAGGAAAAAAGCGGCCTGAGTTTGCCGGACAGCGCGCACCTGACCAATATGCGCATGCAGCTGGAGGAGAAGCAGCAGGCGCTGGAAGAACAGAGCTTCCTGCTGGAAGAGGCGCTGGAGCAGCAGCCGCGCCTTGAAGAGGAACGCCAGGCAGCGCAGCAGCAGGTCAACAGCGAAACCGCCGCCAACGCGCAGCTGGAAGCGCGCCTGAACGCGCTGCGCCAGTTGCAGGAACGCGTGCAGACCCAGGGCAAGGTGACGCCGTGGCTGCAAAAGCACGAGCTCGATTCCCTGCCGCGCCTGTGGCAAAAACTGAATATCGAATCCGGTTGGGAGACCGCGCTGGAATCGGTGCTGCGCGAGCGCACCTCGGCGCTGCAAATGTCGAACATCGAATGGGCCAAGGCCTTCTTCGGCGACGCGCCGCCGGCCAAGCTTGCGCTGTTCGCGCCATCGACGGCGGTGCCGCCGGCGCCGGTGGAGGCGCCGGGCCTGAAGCCTTTCCTGAATCTGCTCAAGCTCAACGACCCGTCGCTGCGCGGTTTGCTGCAGGACTGGCTGCACAACGCCTACCACGCAGAGGACGCGGCCGAAGCCTTCGCCGAACGCGCCAAGCTGCCGGCCGGCGGCTACTTCGTCACGCGCCAGGGCCACGTCGTCACGCAGAACAGCGTGCGGTTCTACGCGGCCGACTCGGAGCAGGACGGCATGCTGGGACGGCAGCAGGAAATCGAGAACATCACCAAGCAATTGCGCGCGCAGCAGATGCTGGCCGACGAGGCGCGCGCCCGTTCGGTGCGCGCCGAGGCGGCCCTGTCCGAACACACGCGCCGCGTGACCGAGTACCGCGCCAAGCTGCAAAGCCTGCAGCAGTCGGTGCACACCTTGCAGCTCGACGTCGTCAAGTTGTCGGAGATCGAGGCGCGCTTCAACCAGCGCAGCAACCAGATCGAAACCGACCTGGCCGAAATCGCCGCGCAGGAAGAAGAGCAGACCCAGATCAAGATGGAGTCCGAGGAGAAGTTCGAGCAGCTCGATATGGAGCTCGGCAACCTGCAGGGCGACCACGAGGACGGCCAGACCGTCTTCCTGGAAAAGGAGCAGCGCCTGGCCGACGCCCGCGAAGCGCTGCGCGATCTGGAGCGCGCCGCGCAGGAGGCGCAGTTCGCCGAAAAATCCCAGCGCAGCAAGATCGAGGAATTGCGCCGCTCGATCGCCACCGCGACCGCGCAGGTGGCGCAGGTGACGCAAAGCCTGGAAGCGGGCCAGCACGAACTGGCGACGATGGAATCCGGCTCCGCCAACGACGGCCTGCAGGACCTGCTGGACCGCCGCACGGGCCAGGAGAAGGCGCTGTCCGACGCGCGCCATGAACTGGACCAGATCACGCAGCAACTGCGCCAGTTCGAGGAAGGGCGCATGTCGACCGAACGCGCGCTGCAACCGCAACGCGACAAGATCATGGAAATGCAGCTCAAGGAGCAGGCCGCGCGCCTGAACCAGGAGCAGTTCGCCGCGCAGCTGGCGGAGGTGCAGGCCGACGAGGCGGCGCTGGCCGAGAAGCTGCACCCGGATATGAAGGCGTCGTATCTGCAGGGCGAGGTCACGCGCCTGACCAACGCCATCTCGATGCTGGGCGCCGTCAATCTGGCGGCGCTGGACGAGCTGGCGACGGCGTCCGAGCGCAAGAACTTCCTCGATTCGCAGAACGCCGACTTGAACGAGGCGATCAACACGCTGGAAGACGCCATCGCGCGGATCGACAAGGAAACGCGCGATCTGCTGCAGGACACCTTCGACCGCGTCAACGGTCACTTCTCCGAGCTGTTCCCGATCTTGTTCGGCGGCGGCCAGGCCAAGTTGATCATGACCGGCGATGAAATCCTCGACTCCGGCGTGCAGGTCATGGCGCAGCCGCCTGGTAAAAAGAACGCCACCATCCACCTGCTGTCCGGCGGCGAAAAAGCGCTGACGGCGACGGCGCTGGTGTTCTCGATGTTCCGACTTAACCCGGCGCCGTTCTGCCTGCTCGACGAAGTCGACGCACCGCTGGACGACGCCAATACCGAACGATTCTGCCGGATGGTCAAACGGATGTCCGACCATACCCAATTCCTCTTCATCTCGCACAATAAGATTGCGATGGAGATGGCCAATCAACTAATCGGTGTGACGATGCAGGAGCAGGGCGTATCGCGCATCGTGGCGGTGGATATGCAATCCGCCGCCAATTTCGCTTCAGAGGCACAAGCAGCATGACAGACCTTCAAATGAGTTTGATCGGGATCGCCGGCGTATTCGTCGCCGGTGTATTCACCTACAACAAAATCCAGGAATACAAGGCCAAGAAGAGCGTCGAACGCGCCTTCGCGACCGATCACGACGATGTGCTGATGCGCACCGGCGAGACGCCTTCGCCGGCTGCGGCGCGTCCCGAGCCGCGTCTGGAACCGCGCGTCGACCCGGTCGGCGGCCCGCGCCAGGAACCGAGCTTCTCGCTCGACGGCGACACGCCGGTGCCGGGCGTTGCGGCGGGCTCCGAGGCGGCCGTCGCCGCTTCGCTGGGCGCCGTCGGCGGGGATTTCAGTACCGACCCGATCGATCCGTCCTCGTCGACGGAAGCCGCCGAGGCGGCGCTGATCGCGCGCGCCAACGCGGCATCGGCTGCCGCCGCCGAACAGGCCACGGCCCTGGTCGACCCGTTGATCGACTGCCTGCTGCCGCTGGCGCTGGAAGGCGCGGCGCGCGGCGACAAGCTGCTGCCGGTGCTGCAAACCCTGCGCATGGTCGGCAACAAGCCGGTGCACTACATCGGCCTGGCCGTCAGCGGCGACTGGGAACCCATCGTCCACGGCGGCGTATACACCAAGCTGCAGGGCGGCGTGCAACTGGCCAGCCGCAGCACCGCCTTGAACGAACTGGAATACTCGGAACTGGTCACGCGCCTGCGCGCCATGGCCGACGAAATCGGCGCCGAGCCGGAAATCCCGGACATGATCGAAGTGATGGCCGAGGCGCGCAATCTGCACCGCTTCGTCGCCGGCCACGACGCGCAACTGGGCGTCAACCTGCAATCGAACGGCGCGCCGTGGGCGATTTCGACCCTGATCGGCGCGCTGGAAAAGCAGGGCTTCGACGTGCGTCCGGACGGCCGCTTCGTCATGCCGGACGGCGACGGCGGCTTCCTGTTCTCGCTGTCGACCAACGTCACGTTGGCCGAGGAAACCACCTCGCGTCTGACCTTGCTGCTGGACGTGCCATGCGTGGCGCCGGCGCGCGACGGTTTCGGCGCCATGGTGGCCTGCGCCAAGTCGCTGGTGGGGCGTCTGGACGGCACCATCGTCGACGACTACAACCAGCCGCTGACGGATGCCGCGCTGGGCGAGATCGCCACGCAGGTACAGGACTTCTACACCGAGATGAACGAGGCCGATATCCCGGCCGGTTCCACCCGCGCACTGCGTTTGTTTAGCTGATTCTGGAAGTAGCAATGACTGAAGTGGATTACAAGGCGCGTATCGAATCGCTGAGCGCTGAGCTGAACCGGCACCTGCACGCCTATCATGTGGAGGACGCGCCCACCATCCCGGACGCGGAGTACGACAAGTTGTTCATGGAGCTGCAGGCGCTGGAGCTGGAGCATCCGGAGCTGGCGCTGGCTGACTCACCGACCAAGCGCGTGGGCGCGGCGCCGCTGCCGCAGTTCGACCAGGTCACCCATTCGGTGCCGATGCTGTCGCTGAATAACGGCTTCGCCGACGAGGATGTCGAAAACTTCGACCGTCGGGTGCGCGAAGGCCTGGATGCCGCCGGCGCCGTGGAATACGCGGCCGAAGTCAAATACGACGGCCTGGCCATCAACCTGCGCTACGAAAACGGCGTGCTGGTGCAAGCTGCCACACGCGGCGACGGCTACACCGGCGAGGACGTGACTGCCAATATCCGCACCATCCGCACCATTCCGTTGCGCCTCAAAACGTCCAATCCACCCGCCGTCCTCGATGTGCGCGGCGAGGTGCTGATGTTCAAAGCCGATTTCGACGCCATGAACGCGCGCCAGCGCGAAGCGGGGCAGAAGGAGTTCGTTAACCCGCGCAACGCGGCGGCGGGCAGTCTGCGCCAGCTCGATTCGCGCATCACCTCCGCGCGCAAACTCAGTTTCTTCTGCTACGGCATCGGCCTGTTGGAGGGCGCCGATATGCCGCCGTCGCATTCCGCCCTGCTGGACTGGTACCGCACGCTCGGCCTGCCCGTCGCCAAGGAAGGCAAAGTGGTGCGCGGCTACGAAGGCCTGATGGCGTACTACAAACAGATCGGCGAAGCCCGTCCGACTATGCCGTACGAAATCGACGGCGTGGTCTACAAAACCAACTTGGCGCAGGACCAGCGTACCCTGGGCTTCGTGTCGCGCGCGCCGCGTTTCGCCCTCGCGCACAAATTCCCCGCCGAGGAGGCGCTGACCACCGTGCAGGCGATCGAAGTGCAGGTCGGCCGCACCGGCGCCATCACGCCGGTGGCGCGGCTGGCGTCCGTGTTCGTCGGTGGCGTCAACGTCACCAACGCAACGCTGCATAACGAAGATGAAGTGCGCCGCAAGGACGTGCGCGTCGGCGACACGGTGATCGTGCGCCGCGCAGGCGACGTGATCCCGGAGGTGCTGGCCGTGGTGCTGGAGCGCCGTCCCACGCCGGAACCGGCGATGTACGAGCTGCCAAAAATCTGCCCGGTGTGCGGCTCGCATGTGGTGCGGGAAGAGGGCGAGGCGATCGCCCGCTGCTCCGGCGGTTTGTTCTGCTCCGCGCAGCGCAAGGAAGCGATCCGCCACTTCGCCGGCCGCAAGATGATGGACATCGAAGGCCTGGGTGACCGCTATATCGACAGCCTGGTCGAATGGGGCAAGGTGCAGCGCGTGGCCGACCTCTACTCGCTCAAGCTGGACGACCTGCTGGAGATGAAGCGCCTGGCCGACGAGCGCGATGGCACGACGCCGGATACTGTCGCCAAGGGTAAGATCGCCACCAAGTGGGCCGACAATCTGCTGGAGGCCATCGCCGCCAGCAAAAATCCGCCGCTGGAACGTTTGCTATTCGCGCTCGGCATCCGCCACGTCGGCGAATCGACCGCCAAGACCTTGGCTGAGTGGCTGGGGCGCTTCGACCTGATACGCCGCGTGCCGGCGGCGCTGCTGCGTGTGCTGCCCGATATCGGCGGCACGGTGGCGCTGTCGATCGCCGAATTTTTCGCCGAGCCGAAAAACCAGGAGGCCATCGACGCCTTGCTGGCCGCCGGCGTCACGCCGAAAGGCGAGCATCCGCCGAGCGCCAAGCTGCGCGAGAAGCTCGACACCGTCAAGCTGATGGCCGCGCTGGGGATCCCGAAACTGACCGAACCGCGCAGCAAGCAATTGGTCGACCAGGGTATGAACTTGAAGGCGATGTCCAACCTGCCGATCTTCACCGTGTTCGGCTTGCCGGCGGCCGTCGGCGAAGCGCTGACCGCGTGGATGGCCGAACCGGGCAACCGCGAACTGGTCGCGGCGTTGCACCAGCTGCGCGAGGACCTGCTGGCGCAACTGCCGGAGGAAGCCGCCGAAGGTCCGCTGACCGGGAAGACCTTCGTGCTGACCGGGACCTTGCCGAACCTGAGCCGCGACGAGGCGGCCGCGATGATCGAAGCGCAGGGCGGCAAGGTCTCCGGTTCGGTGTCGAAGAAGACGCACTATCTGGTGGCGGGCGCCGATGCCGGCAGCAAGCTGGCCAAGGCGCAGGAGCTGGAAGTGACGATCCTCGACGAGGCGGGCCTGCAGGAACTGCTGGCGAAATAACTGGAGAAGGTGGCGAGATGACCGTACGTGAAATCCTGAAGATGGGCGATCCGCGCCTGCTGCGCGTGGCCGAACCGGTGACCGAATTCGGCACGCCGGCAATGGACCAATTGATCGCCGACATGTTCGACACCATGCACGCGGCCAATGGCGCCGGGCTGGCGGCGCCGCAGATCGGCGTCAACCTGCAGTTGGTGATCTACGGCTTCAAGCAAAATCCGCGTTATCCGGACGCGCCGCAGGTGCCGGAAACGGTCTTGATCAATCCCGTCCTGACGCCGCTGTCGGACGAAAAGGAAGAGGGCTTCGAAGGCTGCCTCTCCGTACCCGGCCTGCGTGGCAGCGTGCCGCGTTGGACCAAGCTGCGCTACGAAGGCGTCGACCAGTTCAACCAGCCGATCTCGCGCGACGTGGACGGCTTCCATGCGCGCGTGGTCCAGCATGAAGTCGACCACCTGCTCGGCGTGCTGTACCCTATGCGCATCACCGATTTCTCCAAGTTCGGTTTCACCGAGGTGATGTTCCCCGACCTCGATCCCAACGACGACGATTGACCACACTCAAATAACAATAAACCATGCCCCAATTCTCGTTCCAACAAAAAGTATTCCTGGCCCTGCTGGGCCTGGTCACCATCGCCTTCGTGTGGATACTCGCGCCGTATGGCGGCGCCATTTTCTGGGGCGTGGTGCTGGCGATCCTGTTCGCGCCGATCTACCGCTGGTTGTTGCAGCGAACCAGGAACAAGGCCAACCTGGCCTCGCTATTGACCTTGCTATTGATCGTCGTGATCGTCATTTTGCCGCTAACCCTGGTGTCGATATCGATCGTCAACCAGGCCGCCTCGGTGGTCGAGCTGGTGCGCTCCGGCGACATCACGGTGGCCATGTACTTCAACAAGATCATGGCAGCGCTGCCGAACTGGCTGGTCTCGCTGCTCGACCGCTTCCATCTGACCAGCCTGACGTATTTGCAGGACAAGCTCTCGGAAGCGGCGTCGCAAGTGAGCCAGGAAGTGGCCAAGCGCGCCATCAACGCCGGGCTGTACACCTTCGACTTCCTGACCAGCCTGTGTATTTTGCTGTACCTGCTGTTCTTCCTGCTGCGCGACGGCGACAAGCTGTCCAAGCGCATCAAGGAAGCCGTGCCGCTGAGCTCCAAGTACAAGCAGCGCCTGTTCCTGAATTTCACCACCGTGATCCGCGCCACCGTCAAGGGCAACATCCTGGTCGCCATCGCACAAGGCGCGCTCGGCGGGCTGATTTTCTGGTTCCTGGACGTGCGGGCGCCGGTGCTGTGGGGCGTGCTGATGGCCTTCCTGTCGCTGCTGCCGGCCATCGGCGCGGCCATCGTCTGGGCGCCGGTCGCGATCTATTTCCTGGCGACGGGCGAGGTGTGGCAGGGGGCCACCCTGGCCGCGTTCGGCGTGTTCGTCATCGGCCTGGTCGACAACTTCCTGCGCCCTGTGCTGGTCGGCCAGGACACCAAGATGCCCGATTACGTGGTGCTGCTGTCGACGGTGGGCGGCATGGCCTTGTTCGGGCTGAACGGCTTCGTCATCGGCCCGGTGATTGCCGCGCTGTTCATCGCGGCCTGGGATTTGTTCGCCACCGCCACCGAGTTTCACACCGATTAACGTCAACCCCCGAGGGTCAGGTCCGACATTCGGACACGAACTGAACCTCAGGATTGCTGAGCTCCTGTCCGAATGCCAGACTTGACCCCGGGGTTTTTCCTTCCAGCGGCGCTACCGACTTTGCGGAGCGACAGGTTGGTCCTGCGCGCCATGGAGGACGCCGATGCCGGTGCGCTGCTCGGTCTGTACGGCGACCCGCTTGTCATGCGATATACGGATGAGCTACCCTTTGCTGATTTGGACACGGTCGCCCTCATGCTTGCAAGCGTTCGTCGTCTGCTTGCCAACGGGGAGTCGCTGGAGTGGGCGGTCGTCGCGCGCGAAGGCCAACTGATCGGAACTTGCGGCCTTCACAGCTTCGATCGGGCGCTCGGTACGGCGGAGGTAGGGTGCCTGCTGACGCCAACGCTCTGGGGGCGCGGCTATATGGCGGAAGCAATTGGCCTTCTGACCGTGTTCGCTAAAGACGTCTTGCGATTGCAACGTTTAACGGCGGATGTGGCGGAAGAGAACGACAGGGCACAGCGGCTCTTCAGGAAGCTCGGCTACACGCTCGGTCCCTGTGAAAACTTGTCCATCGATCTGGGTTAGCGGCCGTACGAAAGCCAGAATCGGCGCGGGGTATAGTCATTCCATGCCTTCTCCGAATAAATATCCCAGCACGCAGGACGGGCGCTACTTCATCGTCAACGGCCGGCTCTGGCGCATGAGCAATCCCAACCTCGACCCGGAGGAACGACAGCGGCTGGTCGACGTTCTGATGCAGGCGCGCAGGCAGGTGGGCGCGGCGAAGAAGTCCGGCGACGCGGAAGCGGAGCACCGCGCCCGCGCCGCCGTCGATGAGGCCAAGCGCGCCCTGGGTGAGCGCGGCCCCGTATGGTGGACCGACGGTGCGCCCGATTTCAACCGGCGAGCTGTCGCGAATACGCCTTACGCCGACAAGGAACTTCGCCGTCCTCCCGTCTGAGCACGCCAACCACGCCCGCGAGAACGGGGTCAGTCCTGCTCGGCTCCCAGCAGGTCGCGCGCGTTCAGCAGCGCGTAGATGATCTCGGGATGCTGGCCGAAGCAGCGGCGTATCGCGGCGGGAATGTTTTCGCGGGTGCGCCGGCACAGGCCGGGCTGATCCGCCAGTCTGATCTGCAAACCCATCACGGTGCGCACGCCGTTGGCACTGGGCGTGATCGTCAGGCGGATGCCTAGCAACTCCTGCATACGCTGCTCGATACGGCCCAGCGCCTCATAGCTGTCGATCGCCTCGATGCGCGCGATCAGCGCTTTTTCCTCTTCGCGCGTCAACCGCAGAACACGGATGTCGGTTTGGTCGTCGCGCTCCCACGCGTCCAGCAGTTCGCCATGCCGGCATTCGCAGGCGCCGGGCGGGCACTCTTTGCGGATGGGAAATGGCAGGGCAGGGGGCATGGGCGGGCTCGCGATAAAGGGACTTAGATTCTACTCCGAAGGCGGGTCCCACGCGAACATTGCGCCACCTGACCTGTGGCCGATATGCTAAGATTTTCCTCCCGCTAATAACCAATTCTTCTATGCGTTTGATATCTGCAGCATTGCTCGCATGTTCCCTGCCGTGCGCGGCCCACGCGGCCGATTGGCATCCGTTCCGCTGGTACATGGCAAGCATCGGCGGCGGTCCCGTCGAGCGGGCGGCGATGTTGCTGCCGGTGAAAGTCAACGGAATCGATTGCCAGGTGCAGCTCGATACGGGCGCCAGGGACGCGCTGATTTGGTCCCGGCAGGCGCCTCCCACCGAGCCTGCGCACATGGCGCCCCAGACGGCGCTGGTCGAACTCGCCGGCATCCGCAAGTCCGTACCCGCGCAGCCGGTCAATCTAACGCCGCTGACTGCCGAGATCTGCGCCGTAGGCCCCATCGCCACCGTTGGCAACGCCTTTTTCGAGCACGGCACGCTGACCCTCGATTTGGGCGGCGCGCGCTTCGCGTTCGATGCGGCGCCGAAGTTGGCCGGTGAGCCGGCCGCGCAAGCGATGCGCTACACACGTTGGGAGGAAGGCGGCGGCGCGCCGCTGGTGGAAGTGAAACGTCCCGGCGGCAAGACCGGCTACGCGATGCTGGACACCGGTTCGGCGCGCTTTGGCCTGGTGGCGATCAACGCGGATGCATGGGCCGACTTCTCCGGCGGCTTGCCGCTGGCCGACGGGCCGAAGGTCAAGACCATGTCCGTGCAGAGCTGGGGGCGCCAGCTCCCTTGTTACGAGACCCCGCTCGCCGGCGGATTCGACGCCGGCGGCGCGCAGGGTTTGCAGGCCACCGTCTCCTATTGCATGGAACAGGAGTTCCACTTTCCCGTCAAGGTGATCGGCGTGCTCGGTCTGCGCCCGTTCGGCGACAGTGTGATCGCGCTCGACTACCTGTCCGGCCGTTGGCGCCTGACTGCGGCGACGTCCAAACCGTCAAGCGGCCTGTAAGCGCTGCTGCAACAGCGCCAGCACGGCCGCTTCCTCCGGCCGCAGCTCGTGCAGGTCTTCCTTCAACTCCTCCTTGGCGCGCTGGCGCAGCGCCGTCAGCATGGTGCCGTCCAGGTAGGACTCGATCACCGCCGGATGCACATAACATTTGCGGCAAATGGTCGGCGTGTTGCCCAGTTTTTTGGCCACCGATTCGATCGCCTGCACGATGTTCTTCTTGGCCTGCGCCTCGGAGTCGTACTTTTCATATTCCAGCAGCGCGACCGCCGCCAGCACCGTGCCCGACCAGGTGCGGAAGTCCTTGGCGGTGTAGTCCTCGCCGGCGATCGATTGCAGATATTCGTTGACGTCCGCCGAGCCGACCGTGTGCGGGTTGCCGTCGTCGTCGATGTACTGGAACAGCTCCTGGCCCGGCAGGTCCAGCGTGCGGCGGATGGTGTTGGCCAGCCGCCGGTCCTGCACCTGGACGGTGTGGTTGACGCCGCTCTTGCCGCGGAAGCGGAACTCGACCTTGGTGCCGTCCAGCCGCACATGGCGGTCGCGCAGGGTGGTCAGCCCGAACGATTTGTTCTCGCGCGCGTATTCTTCGTTCCCGATGCGCATCATCGTCGCCTCGAGCAGGTAGACGATGGTGGCAAGCACCTTTTCGCGCGGCAGGCCGGGCAGCTTGAGCGCGGCGTCGACGGCCTTGCGGATGGCCGGCAGCGCCTTGCCGAACTTGAGCATGCGCTCGTACTTCGATTCGTCGCGCAGCGAACGCCAGCGTGGATGGTAGCGGTATTGTTTGCGGCCGCGCGCGTCGCGCCCCGTCGCCTGCAGGTGGCCCAGCGGCTGCTTGCAAATCCAGACGTCGGTCCAGGCGGGCGGTATCACCAGCGATTTGATGCGGGTGAGCGTGTCGGTGTCCTTGATCGTGTTGCCGTCGGCGTCGACGTAGTAGACGGTTTTGCCGCGCTTGCGCCGCGCGATGCCGGGCTGGTAGTCGTGCACGTAGCGCAGGCCGGCCGATTTGGCCGCCGCCAGGGCGTCGGCCGTGGCCGGTGTGGAGGCCGGGGTGACGGCCGCTGGGTGATCGCGCTTCATTGCTGTCCTCTTTTACGCAGGGTAGCAACGATCCTACCTTTTGAAACAGGGCAACGATGTGCGATAACGCACGCTTAATCCATGCGCTTGAGGCGCTGGCCGACGATGCTCCATTTGCATGGCGTGCCGTCGACGGTGCCGCACAAAACCCAGCCGGTGCCGATCTTTTCGACGCCGATTTCGCATTCAAGTTCCTTGGCCAGTTTCTCGGCCCAGCCGCGCGCCGCGCCCTGGCCTTTGAACAGTTCGTTGCCCTCGTAAATCACGGTGGCGTCGAATACGGGGGCGGCAAAGATGGTCATGATCGGAACTCTCTTAAAATCTGAAAGCGCCATTGTGCACCAATTCGCCATTCCTGCGATTTGCGTGCGCATGTCCCACCTTTACCACTACGTCATTCGACGTATTCCCCGAGTCACCATCGCTGGCTAAAGTTGCAACATTAGTTCAACAATAGTCCAACCAAGGGGAAACACGATGCGTCTGAAACGGGGAAGCCGGCAAGTGCTGCTGGCGGCGGCGGTGGCGGCGGTGGCGGCGGGTGCAGTCAAACCTGCCTGCGCCGGCGCGACGATCAACATGGGCGACGACAAGTCGGTCAGCGTCGGCTTCGGCCTGCGCGAGAGCTTCACCAGCGCGGAAGACGCGGCGCCCAACGGCACCGGGCGCTCGCAGGACTTCAACCTCGATAGCGGCCGCCTGTACTTCGGCGCCTCGCTAAACAAGAACATCAAGGGCATGTTCAACACCGAGTGGGACGGCGACAAGATCCGCGTGCTCGACGCCGCCGGCCAGTTCGCCATCTCCCCCGAATTCAATATCTGGGCCGGCCGCCTGCTGTCGCCGAGCGACCGCGCCAACATGGCCGGCCCTTACTACTCGATGGGCGGCGGCTACTGGGCCGGCGTGGCTTCGCGCTACGGCTACAACGGCGGCATCTTCCGCGGCCGCGACGACGGCGTCGTCGTCTGGGGCAATGTCGCCGACGGCAAGCTCGGTTACTCCTTCGGCGCCTTCGAAGGCCACACTTTCGGCATCGGTTCGCTGACGCAGTCGCAGGCCAAGGCGGCCGGCGTCAACGCCGACGATTCGCTGATGTACGCGGGCCGCCTGCAGTACGACTTCTGGGACGCGGAACCGGGCTACTACGGCACCGGCAACTTCCTCGGCAACGCCGACATCCTGTCGATCGGCGTGGCGGGGCGCTACCAGAAGGACGGCATCCTGACCGCCGTCAAAACCGGAAAATACAGCTCCTACAACGTCGACTTCCTGATGGAGAAGCGCATCAAGGGCTCCGGCGCGGTGGCGGTGGAAGCGGCCTACTACGACTACGACACCGACAACATCATCCTGGCGGAGCAGGGCAACGCCTACTCGGCGGGCGTGTCCTATATCTTCGACCAGAAGCTCGGCTGGGGCAAGGTCCAGCCGTTCGCGCGCTGGCAGAAATTCGCCGCCGACACCAACATCGACACCAAGCAAATCGACGCCGGCGTGAACTACATCATCGACGGCTACAACGCGCAAATCAGCGCCGTGTATTCGAAGACCAAGGTCACCAGCGTGGCCAGCCAGGACAAATTCTCGGTCACTTTGCAGCTGCAATACTAATCTCGCCACCCACGGAGTTATCACATGCAAAATCGTCGCAATTTCATCGGCACCATCAGCCGCATCGCCGCCGCCACGTCCCTGCTGGCCGCCGGTGTCAATGTCTATGCCGCCGACACCATCAAGGTCGGCATCCTGCACTCGCTGTCCGGCACCATGGCCATCTCGGAGACGTCGCTCAAGGACGTCGCCTTGATGACCATCGACGAGATCAACGCCAAGGGCGGCGTGATGGGCAAGAAGCTGGAGGCGGTGGTCGTCGATCCGGCCTCCAACTGGCCGCTGTTCGCCGAAAAGGCGCGTGGCCTGATCGCCCAGAACAAGGTGGCCGCCGTCTTCGGTTGCTGGACCTCGGTGTCGCGCAAGTCGGTGCTGCCGGTGTTCAAGGAACTGAATAGCCTGTTGTTCTACCCGGTGCAGTACGAGGGCGAGGAACTGGAAAAGAACGTGTTCTACACCGGCGCGGCGCCGAACCAGCAGGCGATTCCCGCCGTTGAATATTTGATGAGCAAGGACGGCGGCGGCGCCAAGCGCTTCGTGCTGCTGGGGACCGACTACGTCTATCCACGCACCACCAACAAGATCCTGCGCGCTTTCCTGAAGAGCAAAGGCGTGAAGGATAGCGATATCGACGAGGTGTACACCCCGTTCGGCCACTCCGACTACCAGACCATCGTCGCCAACATCAAGAAGTTCTCGGCGGGCGGCAAGACGGCCGTGATCTCGACCATCAACGGCGACTCCAACGTGCCGTTCTATAAAGAGCTGGGCAACGCCGGCCTGAAGGCGACCGATGTGCCGGTGGTGGCGTTCTCGGTGGGCGAGGAGGAACTGCGCGGCGTCGACACCAAGCCGCTGCTGGGCCACCTGGCGGCATGGAACTACTTCGAATCGGTGAAAAATCCGGTCAACACGGACTTCATCAAGAAGTGGAAGGCTTACGCCGTCGCCAAGAAGCTGCCGAACGCGAAAACGGTGGTGACCAACGATCCGATGGAAGCGACCTATGTCGGCATCCACATGTGGGCGCAGGCGGTGGAGAAGGCCAAGTCGACCGACACCGACAAAGTGATCGCGGCGATGGGCGGCCAGACCTTCAAGGCGCCGTCGGGCTTCACCTTGACGATGGACGCGACCAATCATCACCTGCACAAGCCGGTGTTCATCGGCGAGATCCGTGCCGACGGCCAGTTCAACGTCGTGTGGAAAACGCCTGGTCCGGTGCGCGCGCAGCCTTGGAGCCCGTACATTCAGGGTAACGAAGGCAAGCAAAAGCTGTAATCGGGAGCCGGCCGCCGTCCGGCGGCCGGCCGGCTTCATTTGAGGAAGACGCATCTTGAAAAAACTCCTGCTTATCGCCGCACTGCTGCTCACCGGGGCGGCACAGGCGGCCATCGACAGCGCCTTGCTGGCGCCATTGACGGGCGACGACGCCGACGCCCGCATCGTGGCGGTCGGCCGGATCGGCGCCCTGGCCAATGACGACGCCACCCGCCTGCTGATGGCGATGAAAAACGGCGACGCCTACGCGACACAAGAAGGCCAGGTCTTGATCGTCACCGACGACAAGGCCTACAACCCCGCCACCGGCGCCACCGGGCCGCTGCCCGAGGGGATCGATGGCCTGATGATCAACAACCGTCTGCGCGGCGCCATCGACGACGCGCTGTCGGCGCTCAAACTCCTGTCCGCCGACCGCGCCGAACGCCTGGCGGCCGTCACCGAGCTGCAAAAAAGCGTGACCCTGGCGCAGGCGCCGCTGATCGACAAGGCGCTCGCCAAGGAAACCGACGCCGAGATCCGCCCCTTGCTACAACTGGTCTCGGCGACCGCCAACCTGCAATCGCCGGACGCCGCCAAGCGCAAAGCGGCGGTGGAGGCGCTAGCCGACAGCAGCAACGCCAACCTGCGCCCGACCTTGCAAACCATGCTGACCAAGAATGCGGACGGCACGCCGGCCGAGCCGGATGAAGGCGTCCGCGTGGCCGCCGCGCGCACGTTGGCCGCCATCGACAGCCGCCTGGCGCGCACAGAATTTATCGGCAACGTCTTCTACGGCCTCTCGCTCGGCAGTGTGCTGTTGCTGACGGCTTTGGGCCTGGCCATCACCTTCGGCCTGATGGGCATCATCAATATGGCGCACGGCGAGCTGCTGATGATCGGCGCCTACACCACCTATCTGTGCCAGACGGCCTTCCGCCAGTACTTTCCCTCGGCGGTGGACGCCTATTTGATCGCCGCGTTGCCGGCCGCCTTCCTGGTGACGGCGGCGGTGGGCGTGGCGATGGAGCGCACGGTGATCCGCTGGCTCTATGGCCGTCCGCTGGAAACGCTGCTGGCCACCTGGGGCATCAGCCTGATTTTGATGCAGGGCGTGCGCAGCATCTTCGGCGCGCAAAACGTCGAAGTGGCCAATCCCTCGTGGATGTCGGGCGGCGTGACGGTGCTGGGCAACCTGGTGCTGGCCTACAACCGCATCGCCATCATCATCTTCGCCATGATCGTGGTGGCGGGCGTGTGGCTGATCCTGAACAAAACGCGACTGGGCCTGTTCGTCCGCGCGGTGATGCAGAACCGCCGCATGGCCGGCTGCGTCGGCGTCTCGACCGCCAAGATCGACATGATGACCTTCGGCCTGGGCTCCGGCATCGCCGGCCTGGGTGGCGTGGCGCTGTCGCAGCTCGGTAACGTGGGGCCGGACCTGGGCCAGGGCTACATCGTCGATTCGTTCATGGTGGTGGTGCTGGGCGGCGTCGGCCAGCTGGCCGGCACCATCATCGCCGCGATCGGCCTGGGTGAGGCCAACAAGTTCCTGGAGCCGGTGGCCGGCGCGGTGCTGGCCAAGATCGCCATCCTGATCTTCATCATCATCTTTATCCAGAAGCGGCCGCAGGGTCTGTTCGCCATGAAAGGCAGGAGTGCCGAATGATCCACAACTCTTTATTTTCGCGCAGGGCATGGAGCGTCATCGTCGCGACCTGCGTGGTGCTGGCGGCGCTGCCCTTGCTTAACCTGGTTTTCCCGGACGGCCACGCGCTGCACGTGCCAAGCTACATGGTCAGCCTGATCGGAAAGTTCATGTGCTACGCGCTGGCCGCGCTGGCGCTCGACATGGTGTGGGGTTACGCCGGCATCCTGTCGCTCGGCCACGGCGTGTTCTTCGCGCTGGGCGCCTATGCGCACGGCATGTACCTGATGCGCGCCATCGGCAGGGACGGCGTGTACCAGAGCGATCTGCCTGACTTCATGGTCTTCCTGGATTGGAAAACCTATCCGTGGTACTGGACCGCGACCGACAGCTTCTGGTACTGCCTGGCGCTGGTGGTGCTGGTGCCCGGCGTGCTGGCCTTCGTTTTCGGCTTCTTCGCCTTCCGCTCGCGCATCAAGGGCGTGTACTTCTCGATCATCACACAAGCGATGACGTACGCCTTCATGCTGCTGTTCTTCCGTAACGACACCGGCTTTGGCGGTAACAACGGCTTTACGGACTTCAAGCGCATTCTCGGGTATTCGATCAGCGCGCCGGGCACCAAGGCGACCTTGTACCTGGTGACCCTGGCGGCGCTGGCCGGCTCGCTGCTGCTGTGCCGCGCGATCGTGCAATCGAAGTTGGGAAGGGTGCTGCAGGCGGTGCGCGATTCGGAATCGCGGCTGATGTTCATCGGGTATAACCCGCTGTGGTTCAAGCTGTTCGTGTGGACGCTGTCGGCGGTGCTGTGCGGGATCGCCGGCGCCTTGTATGTGCCGCAGGTGGGCATCATCAATCCGTCCGAGATGTCGCCGGCGAATTCGATCGAGATGGTGATCTGGGCCGCCGTCGGCGGGCGGGGCACCTTGATCGGTCCTATCATCGGCGCGTTCTCGGTCAATGGATTGAAAAGCTGGTTCACCGGCGCCTTCCCGGACCTGTGGCTGTTCGCGCTGGGATTGATATTTATTTTAGTGACGCGCTATCTGCCGCAGGGCATCGCCGGTCTGGCGGCGCGTTGGGGTAACGGTTCGGGCAAGGCCAAAGAGGAGGCGGCATGAGCGGAAACGAGAGCTATGACCGCGTTGCAGGCCACGGACTGGATACGACGCACGGCGCGATCCTGTACCTGGAGGAGATCACGGTGTCGTTCGACGGCTTCCGGGCGCTCAATAAACTGAGCCTGGACATTTCGGTCGGCGAGCTGCGTTGCATCATCGGGCCCAATGGCGCCGGCAAGACGACGATGATGGACGTCATCACCGGCAAGACGCGGCCCACGTCCGGGACCGCCTGGTTCGGCCAGACGATGGATTTGAGCCGCATGACCGAGTACCAGATCGCCCACGCCGGCATCGGCCGCAAGTTCCAGCGCCCGACCATCTTCGAGCAGCACACGGTGTTCGAGAACCTGGAACTGGCGATGAAGACCGACAAGCGCGTGCGGCCCACGTTGTTCGCGCGGCTGAACTCCGAGCAGCGCGGCAAGATCGACGAGATCCTCAAGCTGATACGCCTGAACGGCAGCGAGGCGCGGCTTGCCGGCCTGCTGTCGCACGGCCAGAAGCAGTGGCTGGAGATCGGCATGCTGCTGATGCAGGAGCCGCAGCTGATTTTGCTCGACGAGCCGGTCGCCGGCATGTCCGACGCCGAGACGGCACGCACGGCCGAACTGCTGAATGAATTGCGCGGCAAGCACTCGATCATGGTGGTCGAGCATGACATGGCGTTCGTGACGGAGATCGCGCAGCAGGGCGTGGTGACGGTGCTGCACGAGGGCTCGGTGCTGGCGCAGGGGACCATGGCCCAGGTGCAGTCCGACGAGCGGGTGATCGAAGTCTATCTGGGACGCTAAGAATATGCTGCAAGTTGAAAAAATCAATCAGTACTACGGTTCTTCGCACACCTTGCGGGGCGTGTCGCTGGAGCTGGAGCGCGGCAAGTGCATGGCGCTGTTGGGCCGCAACGGCGTGGGCAAGACCACGCTGTTGAAGTGTTTGATGGGCGTGTTGCCGGTGTCGGCGGGCAGTGTGAAGCTGGAAGGGCGCGACATCACGCGCATGGCGCCGCACCAGCGGGCAAGGGCGGGCATCGCCTATGTGCCGCAGGGGCGGGAGATCTTTGCGCGCTTGACGGTGGAGGAGAATTTGCTGATGGGGCTTGCCACGCATAGCGGCAAGAAGGCCGGCATCATCAAGGGCGAGGTGTATGAGCTGTTTCCGGTTCTGAAGGACATGCTGCACCGGCGCGGCGGCGACTTGTCCGGCGGCCAGCAGCAGCAACTGGCGATCGCGCGGGCGTTGTTGGCGGAGCCGAAGTTGATCATCCTGGATGAACCGACAGAGGGTATCCAGCCGTCGATCATCAAGGACATCGGCAACGTTATCCGGTTGCTGCGCCAGCGCGGCGATATGGCGATTCTGCTGTGCGAGCAGTATTTCGATTTCGCGCACGAGCTGGCGGACCAGTTCATGGTGCTGTCGCGCGGCGAGGTGGTGGCATCGGGCGCGCAGGCGACGATGGGCGATCCGGACGTCAAACGTCATTTGGCGGTGTAGGAGGCGTTTTTTAGCAATTGCGACGGAGCTTGGCCGATTACGCTGCGCTAATCCGCCCTACGTGGAACACGTCAGATCTCAAGATTCCACGCAATCACGTAGGGCGGATTAGCCGGAACGGCGTAATCGGCCATGATCCGCCAACAGCGCTATTGCGACAATAAATACACCGCCATATCCCGCGCGTCCGATTCGGTGACGTCCATCGCAGGCATCGCCGTCTGCGGATTGATTTGCTGCGGATCGCGTATCCATCTCGCTAAGTTCGCGGCGCTGTTGGGCAGGTGGCCGGCGATGTATTTGCGCGCCGCGAGGTCCTTGAGCGGCGGACCGACGAAGGTATCCGGTCCCGTCACGCCGGGAATCACATGGCAGGCGTTGCACGCATACTGGCTGAGCGCGAGCCGTCCGCGCCCGGCGTCGGCGTGTGCGCGCTCCGGCCGTGGCGCGCGCGGCTGCGCGCCCGCCTGTTTGGTGACCGCCGCATAAGCCTGCGGCGACAGCTCCGGCACGGCGACCAGAAAACCCACCACCGCCCACAAATCCTCGTCGGCGAGATGGAATTCCCACGCCGGCATGCCACTCATCTTGATGCCGTGGCGGGTGATCCAATACAGTTCATTCGGACGCCAACGGCGCGAGGCGTCGGCCAGAGGTCCCGGCACCGGCTGCATGCTCTTGCCGATATCGTCCTGGGCGACACCCGGCGCGCCATGGCAGACCACACAATTATCCCGATATAGTCCGGCCCCGCGCAGCAAGGCCGGCGACGACGCCACGCCGCCTTCCGATACCGCCCGCGCCTTGGCTTGCGTCACAAACGCCGGGGTTTGAACGTCCCGCGCGTAGTGCCGCACCGATTCGCGCATGCCTTGTTCAAGCACCGTGTGCACCGGCTGGAGGTGCAGCTTGGTCGAGGAAATGTCGTAAAAGCCGCCGAAAAAGACCACCGCCCCGATGGCGGCGCCCAGCACCCCGAGCGTCGCCAACGTGGCGGCGACGGTGATCAAAACGAGTCGTCGGCGGTGCATCGTCATCGTTCGAGCCCTTCGCCGAACGGGGCGACAACGCCGCGCTGGCTGGTGTTCTGTTGAAAATAGCGAAATGATATGTTTCTTGTATTATAGCCATTCAACAGGCTTGAGCAGGTTCCAATCGTGCGCATCCTTTACTTCTCCCTACTGGCGTTGTTGGCCGCCTGCGATACCGGCGAGCAGGCGCGTTCACCGGTGCCAGGCGCCGACGTCGGGCGCGGCAAGCTGCTGCTGGCGCAGTACCAGTGCGGGTCGTGCCACCAGATTCCCGACGTGGCGGCGGCACGCGGCACGCTCGGCCCGGCGCTGGAAAGCTATGGCCGGCGCAGTTACATCGCCGGCCAGATTCCCAATCATCCCGATGCGCTGGCGCGCTGGATCGTCGATCCGGCGTCCCTGAAGCCCGGCACCGCGATGCCCGCCATGGGCGTGTCGGCCGCCGACGCCCGCGACATGGCGGCCTACCTGTACGCGCTGCCATGAGCGTATCCACGAGTCCAACCGAGTGGCTGCAATCGGCGCTGCACCCGGCCGGGCCGGATGCCGCCGTCATCGCGCAACTGACGTGGGTGCTGTTCATTGGCGGCACGCTGCTGTTCATCGGCGTGATGGTCCTGTGCGCGATGAGCCTTCGCGGCGGCCGTCCGGTGCGGCCGATGGTGTGGATCGTCGGCGGCGGGGTGCTGCTGCCACTGGTGCTGCTGTCGGCGTCACTGGTGTTCGGCACCTGGCGCAGCGCCCAGTTGAGCAAGCCGACGTCGCAGCACGCGATCAAGATTTCGGTGATCGCGCGCATGTGGTGGTGGGAGGTGCGCTATACCGATCCCGCAGGCGGCCGGGATATTGTGCTGGCCAACGAGATCCGCGTGCCGCTCGGCCAGCCCGTGTATCTGGGGTTGAGCAGCGCCGACGTGATCCACAGCTTCTGGGTGCCCGCGCTGGCGGGCAAGGTGGACATGGTGCCGGGCCGCGTGCACGGCATGACCTTGCAGGCGAATCGCGCCGGCGTGTACCGCGCGCAGTGCGCCGAATACTGCGGCGAGCAGCATGCCCGCATGGCCTTGCACGTCGTGGCGCAGTCGCCGGCCGAATTTTCCGCCTGGCTGGCGGCGCAGGCGCGGCCGGCGGGGATCATGGTACAAGGCGGCGAGGTCGAACGCGGGCGGCGCGCCTTTGCCGAACAGCGTTGCGCCTCCTGCCATACGATACGCACCGAAACAGGCACGGGCGCGACAGCGGACACCGGCGCCGTCTTGGGGCCCGACCTGACGCACGTTGGCAGCCGTCTGTATTTGGGCGCCGGCACCTTGCGCAACGGGCAGGGCGCGCTGGCCGCGTGGATCGCCGATCCGCACGTTGCCAAGCCGGGCGTGCGCATGCCCGCCAGCGCCGACATGGACGGCGCCACCCTGCGCGCGCTGGCCGCTTATCTGGAGCAGCTCAAATGACGGCGGTACGCGATCTCCCCAGCTCCCTGCCACGGCCGGCGGGAGAGCTCGAACAACTTGAACGGGTCTGGCGTACGCCGCGCGGACTGGCCTTCCTCACGTCTGTCAACAACACCAATATCGGGCTGCTGTATATCGGCACCGCGCTGCTGTTCTTCATCCTCGCCGGCATCCTGGGGCTGATGATCAGGGCGCAGCTGGCGGTTCCGGAGAGCGCCTTGCTCAGCGCCGGAACGTACAACCAGGTGTTCACCATGCACGGCACGGTGATGATGTTCCTGTTCGCGATTCCGGTGGTCGAGGCGATCGCCGTGTTCCTGTTGCCCGGCATGCTGGGCGCGCGCGACCTGCCGTTCCCGCGCCTGTCGGCCTACGCGTTCTGGGCCTACGCGGTGGGAGGCCTCGGATTTTTCATCAGCCTGTTCTGGGGGCTGGCGCCGGACGGCGGCTGGTTCATGTACCCGCCGTTGACGGGCAAGGAGTATTCGCCCGGCCTGAACGCCGATTTCTGGCTGCTGGGCATAGGCTTCATCGAGATCTCGGCGATCGCCGGCGCCATCGAGCTGATTGTCGGCATACTGTTTACGCGCGCGCCGGGCATGACCTTGGGCCGCATGCCTGTGTATGCGTGGGCCATGCTGGTGGTGGGCGTGATGATCGTGTTTGCGTTCCCGGCGGTCATCGCCGGCACCACCTTGCTGGAACTGGAGCGGGCCTACGACTGGCCGTTCTTCATTCCCGCGCGCGGCGGCGACCCGCTGCTGTGGCAGCACCTGTTCTGGTTCTTCGGCCACCCCGAGGTGTATATCATTTTCCTGCCGGCGGCCGGCATGGTCTCGACGATGATCCCGGCGCTGGCCGGCACGCCGCTGGTGGGGCACCGTTCGATCGTCGCGGCGCTGGTGGCGGTGGGCTTCTTCAGTTTCGCGCTGTGGGCGCACCATATGTTCACGGCCGGCCTGGGGCTGCTGGAAACGAGCCTGGTGTCGGCGGCCAGCATGGCGGTGGCGATACCGACCGGCGTGCAGGTGTTCGCGTGGATCGCCACGCTGTGGCGCGGCCAGGTGCGCATCAACGCGCCGACCCTGTTCCTGCTCGGCTTCATGTTCATCTTCGTGCTGGGCGGCCTGACCGGCGTGATGGTGGCGGTGCTGCCGTTCGACTGGCAGGTGCACGACACCTATTTCATCGTCGCCCACCTGCACTATGTGCTGATCGGCGGCCTGGTGTTCCCGATGTTCGCGGCGCTGTATTACTGGATGCCGCTGTTGAACGGCAACCGCATGTCGGAGCCCGTGGCGCGCTGGGTGTTCGGGCTGATGTTCGGCGGGATGAACCTGGCGTTCTTCCCGATGCATATCACCGGTTTGCTGGGCATGCCGCGCCGGGTGTACACCTACTCGCCGGAGATGGGATGGGACTTCTTGAACCTTTTATCCAGCATCGGCGCCTTTGCCCTGGCGCTGGGCGTGTTGGTGTTTATCGTCGACGCGGTGCGCACCTTGCGCCTGCCGGAACGCGAGCATGGCAATCCATGGAACGCGTCCACGCTCGAATGGCTGCCGGCCGACGATTACGCCACGCGCAGCATTCCGCAGGTGGAGTCGCGCGACCCGTTGTGGGATCGTCCGCAACTGGCGCGGGAAGTGGAAGAGGGCGCGCACTGGCTGCCAAATACCGCGACCGGGCGGCGCGAGTCCATCGTCACGAGTCCCGTAAGCGCGCGTCCGCTATATCTGCTGGTGCTCCCGGGTGATAGCTGGTGGCCGTTCGCCGCCGCCGTCGGCACGGCCGGCTTCTTCCTGCTGTTGACGATCAAAATGACCTTGGTCGCGTGGGTCTGCGGGATCGTCGCGGTGGCCTCGGTGCTGGCGTGGATGTGGCAATCCGACACGCCGCCGGCGCAGCGCACGGCCAAGGTGGCGGATAACGTCGCGCTGCCGGTCGGCGTCACCGGCACGGCCTCGCACTCGTGGTGGGGGACCGTCATCATGCTGGTGGTGGACGGCACCATCTTCGCCTCCTTCCTGTTCGCCCATATCCACATATCAATGCGGCTGGAAGTGTGTCCGCCGCCGGGCAGCCGGCTGCCCGAACCGTTTTGGCCGTTGCTGTCGTGCGGCCTGCTGTTGGCCGGGTCGCTGCTGATCGAATGGACCCGGCGCACCTGTGCGGTCGCGCCGGCGAAACCGGGCAAGGCGCCACGCCGGGGGCAGGGCTGGCAAAGGTTGGCGATCGCGCTGGCGTTGGCGTGCGTGCTGGGCTCCTTCGGACTCGATCTGCGCGGCCAGGCGCTGGCGGGACTCGATCCGACCGGCCACGCGTGGGGGGCGACCGTGGCGGCGATGCTCGCCTATCAGGGGCTGCACGCGGTGTTGCTGTTCATCCTGGCGTGCTATTTGTTGGCCCGCTCCTGGACCGGCAGGTTGGAGCCGGCCAGCCGCGCCACGCTGGATAACTGCGCGCTGGTGTGGCATTACGCCACACTGCAGGGATTCGTCATCGCGGCGGCGGTGCAATGGCTGCCAAAACTGATGGGATGATCATGCGCACCCAGGACCGGCTTTTGAGAAAAATGACGCTGGCGGTGGCCCCGCTGCTGATCTGGGCCGCGCACTTCTTCTTTTGCTATGCGTGGACGGCGGCGGCCTGCCAGCGGGGTGGCGATCCCGCCTTGGCGCTGGGAGTGGCGTCGGTGCTGGCGGTGGGCGCGGCGGCGATGCTGCTGGCGCGCGCGCTGCGGCGGGTATGCCGCGCGCCGCAGCCTGTGCGCCTGATCGACTGGGTCCACTTCGCGTCGGCGGCGCTGGCGCTGGCGGCCATCCTGTGGACTTGCGTGCCGATGCTGATGCTGGAGATGTGTACGGGGCCGTGACGGCGCCGGAAAAGCTTTGTGACAAAGCGCGTACCTTTTTTGTTAAATATTGTGCTACATTGCTTTGTTTTCTTTTCCGAGCGGTGCCCGCGCCGCGCCGACACATGCATGTAAAGCATTCGCTGTACGCGTTCCTGTTGTTGATGTTCGCGCTGTTCGCCTTGTACTTCTATTCCAGCTTTCCACGCCACGCGGGAGCGGCGGGGGCTTCGCATCGGTCAGACGCCTGGTTGGGCAATCCCCGCGCGATGCTCCACGCGCCATCGAGCGATCCGGCGCACACCGATCCTGCCGCGTCCGGACCGATCGTGCCGTTGGCGACCCAAATCGATCGTCTGATTTCCTCAGGTGTTCCGTCCGACGCGCTGCGCGCTTACTGGCTGGTGCAGGCCTGCGTCGACATCGCGGAAAAAGGCACGCTGCTGAAGGTGGACGCGCAAAGCGAGACGCATTTACGCGGCTTGACAGACGAGGAGTATCAGGCGCAGAGGGCACTTTGCGCCGGCATGACGGAACGTATCAAAATGTCGCGCCTTGACCATCTGGCGATGGCTGCCAGGGCTGGGGTGAGCGGGGCGGATGACGCGTTCCTGCGTGCCGGTCCTTTCGGCGATCGGGGCGCGTTGAAGACGCGGCCCGACGATCCGCTGGTCAAGGCATGGCTTGTCGAGGCCGAGCAGCTGCTAACGGCGCACGCGGAGGCGGGCGACATGTCGAGCATGCTGACCTTGATGCAGGAGTACAGCGGCCATGGGGAGACGCTGGACCCCGACCCGGCGCTGGCGCTGCGCTATACCTACGCGGTGAGCGAGATCTTCGATAGCATGTTGAGCCGGAGCGACTCGAAGTTCCCCAATCCCTACAAGGCGGAGGTGGACCGGGCGTTGAAGGGACCACTGTCGACGCAGCAGGTGACCACGGCGATCGCCGCCGGCAAGGACATGGCGGAAAAGGCGGCCGAGCTGCAGGCGAAGAATCGCGCCATCGCGGCTAGCCGATAGGAGCAGAGACCGGACGATGGGCAAGCCTACTTCTTACGATGTCGCCACGGAGTTGCTGGCGGACTGGCTTGCCGCGCGTTCGATCGCGCGCGGCCTGCCGCTGCCGGTACCCGATAGCGGTGGACTGCGCGTCGACACGGGATCGCCCAGTGAAGTCCGGCGCTATGTGTTCGCCGGGCCGGTGCCGGAAATACGCGAGCTGGCCAGGTCGATCACGCAACCGCGCATCTATATCAAAATGATCGGGCCAGCGGAACAACTACTGGAACTCGTGCCGCCCGCATGGCAATTGCAGCCCGGCGCCCACGTGATGATCCATGACGGCAGGCAGGATGCGCGGCCCGCCTTGCCGTTGGGGTATCGGCTGGAACTGGTCGCCGACGACTTCACCACCGTGGCCCGCATTTTCAGCGTCGACGACGACCTGGCCGCCAGCGGCTATGCGGCGGAATACAACGGGACATTCATCTTTGACCGAATCATCGTCGAGGAGGGGCATCAGCGACGAGGACTGGGCAAGGCGATGATGGCGGTGCTGGGGGCGGCGCAACGCTCGCGCGCCGCGCGGCGCGTTCTCGTGGCGACCGATGCAGGGCGCGCACTGTATTCAACGTTAGGCTGGACTGCCATTGCGCCATATTCCACCGTGGTGATTTAGTACGCCGCTTAAAGCGTTGCTTAAAAAAGAATTGACACAAATGCATTTAAATAGAATAGTCCGGAGTAGACTACCGATCCACTTCCCTGACGGAGGACTATTCACTGATGAAAAACCATTCCACCCTCTTGCGTTGCATGTGGGTCGTCCTTGCGCTCCTGGCATGTTCTATGAATGCGATTGCCCAGGATCTGCCCGGCAAGCGTGTCGCACTCCGGTCAGAAATTTTGAAGGAAGAAAGAATCATCCAGGTGCTGCTGCCGGAGGGTTACAAACCCGGGTCACAAGAAAAGTACGATGTGTTGTACCTTTTGGATGGCGATTCGAACCTGCAAACCATCGCCGCTATCCAGCAGTTCATCCAGAATCATAACGGCATGCCGCCCGTTATTATGGTGGCAGTGTTCAATACCGATCGCAATCGCGACCTCTCGCCCACCCACATGGCTGGCTTGGCTTCATCGGGCGGAGCGGATAAGTTCCTGGCATTTTTGAAAAAGGAACTTGTCCCCTACATTAACAAATCCTACCCCGTGAGCGGCAATGCCATCTTGTATGGTCATTCATTTGGTGGCTTGTTCGCGATGTATGCGCTGCTTGAGGAGCCACTGCTCTTTAAATATTACTTGGCAGTTGATCCGAGTTTTTTTTGGGACGGCAACTATCTGAACAAACTTGCGGTCGATAAGCTGAGCGCATCGTCGGGAAAATCACTTTTCATCGCCGGACGCGACGAAGGCGGCATCAAGCAGATGGGGATTTCATCCATGGACGCTGTCCTGAAAGAGAAGGCGCCCAAGGAGCTGAACTGGAAAATCGCATCCTATCCTGAAGAGGACCACGGATCGATACGACTGAAAAGTGTGTACGACGGGCTGAGGTTTTTCTACGATGGCTTCGGCAATCAAGGCGTTCAGTTTCATCCAATGAATGGCATCGTTCTGAAGGATAAGCCTTACAAAATCTATTATTTCGGGCCGCCGCAAGAGGTGCGTTATACCAGTGACGGCAGCGAACCTACCTCCGCAGCCCCCATCATGGGCGCTGAAGCCACTTTAACGAACGGCGCGAAATTTTCCGCCAAGTCCCTCGGCCGCAAGGACCGGTATAACAAGGCCACTGTTGGCGAGTTCAAACTGGGAACAACGCTCGCTGCAAGCGCCAAGCCGGCGAATGTGAAGCCGGGCGGCTACCGCTATTCCTATTACGAAGGGGAGTGGGACGAGCTGCCGGACTTCGGGAAGTTGAAACCCGTTCAGTCTGGTTTCGCAGACAAGGATTTCAGTGTGAATAAACTTCGACGGCAAACCAACTTTGCATGCCTGATTGAGGGTTATATCGAGATTCAGAGGGACGGCTACTACATCTTCGTGCTGGATTCGGATGATGGCTCGAAACTGTTTTTGGGAGACACGCAACTGATCGCCTATGATGGATTGCACGGTGATGGGAAGCCGAAAACCTATATGCTTCCATTGGAGAAGGGCTTTTATCCAATTCGGATGGAGTACTTCCAGAGAGGCGGCGGCGCCAATCTGAAGCTGGATTATGTGGTGCCTGGTGAGGAGCCACCGCGTCCGGTTCCTGTTCCGTTTGAGCTTCAATACGGAGTCATTGACAACTAGCTGGCACCCGTTGCGAGGGTTGACCAAACCCGCACTTCTGGACCAATTGCCGGGCGGCGGTTCGCACTGCGTTGCTCAAGACGTCCAATGCCGAAGACTGTACCTGCCATCGATGGAAGTACAGCTTGATGTCGAAGTGTGCGCCCGGATGTATTTCGACCAGCTCGCCGCTGGCGACAAAGTCTTTTGCCATATGCTCGGGAATCATTCCCCAACCAAGTCCCCGCCGTGCGATATGCAGGAAGGCGGGCGTTGACGGGACGAAGTGCGACGGTGGTTGCATGCGTCGCGCGGTGAGGGACTCGATGAAGTCCGCTTGCATTCCGTCCTTGGCGTTATAGACGAGAACCGGGGCTTTTGCCAACGTGTCCGCGTTGACGCCCGCCCCGAAATATTGATCCCAAAACGAGGGGGTGGACAAGGCGAGGTAGCGCATGCTGCCCAAGTACTCGACGGAGCATCCCTGCACCGCCATTGGTGAAGCGCTGACGGCCGCCATCACCTCGCCGTCACGCAGCAAATAGGCCGAGTGATTTTGATCCTCGACCCGCACATCGAGCACGATTCGCGCGTTGTTGCAGGTCTCTTCGAAGGCGTCGCGGAACCATCCATCCAGCGAGTCGGCGTTGACGGCGACGGGGACAGACACCGGCTTGCGGCCATCGCCATCATCCAGTCCCAGATTCTCAAACAGCTCCTGTTCGAGCAGCTCGACCTGGATGGCGTGGCGGAGCAGTTCCCGGCCAGCGGCGGTGGGCCGGCAGGGCGTATCCCTGACAACCAACACCTGCCCAAGGCTGTCCTCAAGTTGTTTGAGGCGCTGGCTGATCGCCGACGAGGTGACATACAGGCACTTTGCGGCCGACTCAAAACTGCCATTTCTCACAATGGCGGCGAAGGCCGCGAGCTGCGATGCATTGAGTGCGGTCATTAGAAAAACTTAATAATATGAAGAATAATTAGTTTGTCTTGTCGATGGCGCGATGTCAATCTGTGGTTTTAACTATTCAAGGAACGCGCAATGTCCATCGCACTGACTGTGTTTCAAGGCCGCGCCGGAGACCACAACGACCTCGCTATACCGGGCGCCAAGGCGATCGGCGATCAACTCGGCGTCATGCTTGGCCTGGCGCCGTTGACGATCGGCTCTCCTGAGACGGCGCTCAGCGTCGATTGGCGGATCGAGCTTGACCATGCGCTGCCGGCACTACGCCAGATTCAGCAGCGGTTCGAGCAGATATTCCTCGATGGCGACATGCCCTTGTCGGCCACTAGCCGCTGTGCCGTTTCCCTGGCAACCCTGCCGGTCGTGGCCAAATATCGTAAGGACGCATGCATCGTCTGGTTTGACGCCCATGCGGATCTGAATACGCCGGCTTCCACGAACAGCGGCTACTTGGGCGGATTGGCGTTGTCGGGGCCTGCCGGACTATGGGAATCGGGCTTGGGCGCGGGTCTGGCTCTCGACAACCTTGTCTTGGTTGGCCAGCGCGATCTCGATCCGTTTGAAATGCAGCTCATCGCGTCGGGGAAGGTCTGCCATGTCCCGCCCGGCCCCGGATTGGACCACCGGCTGCGCAAGGCCATAGCGGGTCGTCCAATATATGTGCATCTCGATTGCGACGTTCTCGAACCCGGTATCGTTCCGACGGATTATGTGCATGCGCATGGATTGACGCTGCAAGACCTGCGCGGCGCTTGCGAGGTGATCGCCGAAGGTGGGGTGGTGGGCCTTGAAATCGCGGAGTTTCAGAATTCCTGGGTGGCTGGCGGTCCTTCGGTGTCGCCGGTTCCTTTGATCCGGACATTGGAGCCGTTGATCGCCAAGTTGTCGATAGCCGCGAACGCCGCCTGAATCAGGATCGTTCGAGTTCCTCTTTGCGGCCGCCGGCGCGCAGTTTGCTCAGGGCGACGGCGGCCGCCGAGGTGCGCGTCTCGACGCCAAGCTTCACGAACACGTGCTCGAGGTGCTTGTTGATCGTGCGCGGACTGGTGCCGAGGATCTCGCCGATATCGCGGTTGGTCTTGCCCTTGATGAGCCAATTGAGCACCTCCGATTCGCGCTGCGTCAGTTTGAAGGCGGCCATCAGCTTTTCGATCTGCGCGACGTCGGATTCCTCGCGCAGCACGATCATCCATTGCTCGTCCTCGCTGAACTCGGCCGCCGAGAAGATCAACCTGCGCGCGCCGCGCGCCAAGGTCAGCGGCGGGTGCGACTGGCCTTGGCTGTGCGCCGCCTGCGTCGCCGCCAGCCAGGTGGGTAACTCGGCATCGACCAGGTAGCCCTGCATCAAGTTGCGCGCCAACGGCGTTTGCCAGACGATCTTGCCATCGCGCGGCGACATCGCGATGACCGCGTTGCCGAAGGCGTCCAGCGCGCTGCGGGCCTGGTCCATCAGGCGCGCCGTCTGCATGTGCGCGGCGATCCTGGCCAGCACCTCGCCGGTGCGCAGGGGCTTGGTGACGTAGTCGTTGCCGCCCGCCTCGAAGGCGGCCACCACGTGCTCGGCCTCCGTCAGGCCGGTCATGAACACCACCGGGATATGGCGCGTGGCCAGGTTGGCCTTGAGCCGGCGGCATGCTTCGAAGCCGTCCATGCCGGGCATGATGGCGTCGAGCAGGATGATGTCCGGCTGCGCCTCGGCGGCGCGCTGCAACGCCGCTTCGCCGTTGTTCGCCACCAGCACGGTGAAGCCCGATTCGTCGAGCGCGTCGTGCAGCACGGCGAGGTTTTCCGGCACGTCGTCGACCACCAGCACCAGGTTGCCGCGCGCGGGTTCAATGTTGAAGTTCATCGCTCTTATTCTTTCGGACAAAGTCAGCCATCGCATCCAGCTGGAAGCGTTTGGCAAAATCGCGCATGGCGTGGGTAAAACGGGAGTACCGCGCATCGAGCACGTCGATCTCGTCGAGTTTGGCCTGGATGCCGCGCACATAGCCGATGCGTATCAACTCCTCCAGCGCCGCCATCTGCGCGGCGGGCGGCAGCGCCATGGCGGCCGACGGCGCCGGCATTTCGCTGCTGATGCTTTCCGCGCGCGGCTGCGTGATCCATTCCAGCGCCAGACGGCGGCCGATCCAGTCCAGCAGCTCGCCGACGTTGACCGGTTTGATGATGAAGTCTTCCGCCTTGATGCCGGCGGCGTTCTCCATGCCCTTGTCGAAGGCGTTGGCCGAGACGATGGCGATCGGCACCGGCGACAACTGGCGGCGGCGCAGGATGTAGCTGGCCTCCCAGCCGTCCATGCCCGGCATGGCGAGGTCCATCAAAATCAGGTCCGGCCGGAACGAGGCGTGCAGGTCGAGGCATTCGAGGCCCGACGCGGCCTGCGCGATCTCGAACCCCAGCGGCGCCAGGATGTTGAGCAGCAGTTCGCGGTCGACCCGTTCGTTGTCGACGACCAGAATGCGCCGGCGCGGACCGCGATAGCCGGTGCGCTGTTGCGCCGGCGCCTCCAGTTCCCGCAGCGCGTTGCCGGTGACATGCACGCTGGGCAGGAACAGGCGGATGTGGAATAAGCTGCCCCGCAAAGGCGCGCTGCCGATCTTCATCTCGCCGCCCATCAGCTGCGTCAGCATTTTGCTGATCGGCAGACCGAGGCCGGTGCCGCTGGCGTTGGCGTGCGCGCTGGCGCTGCCGCGCGTGAACGGCTCGAAGATGTGGTCCAGTTCCTCCTTCAGGATGCCGGGGCCGGAATCCTCGATCTCGAACGAGGCGATCTCGCGCGCGTACTTCAGCCGCAGCACGACGCCGCCCTCGCTGGTGAATTTGACGGCGTTGCCGAGGATGTTGATGAGGATCTGGCCCAGGCGTTTGCGGTCGGCGCGCACGATGCGCGGCAGCGCGCCGGTCAACTCGTAGCGGAAGGTCAGGCCCTTGTTGGCCGCCTGCAGTTCGAACATGCGCACCAGCTGTCCGATGAAGTCGGGGAAGTTGATCTCCTTGGTGTCGAAGGTCAGCTTGCCGCCCTCGATGCGGGCGATATCGAGCGTGCCCTCGATCAGCGACAGCAGGTGCTCGCCGCTGCTGCGGATCACGCGGATGGCCTGCTGGCGGTGCTCGGGGATCGATGGATCGTTGTCGAGCAGCTGGGCATAGCCCAGTATCGAATTCAAGGGCGTCCGGATCTCGTGGCTGATGCCGGCGATGTAGCGGCTCTTGGCCTGGTTGGCCAGGTCGGCGGTCTTCTTGGCCTGCTGCAGCTGGGCGTCGGTCTGGCTGTGCAGTTCGATCTCGCGCGTCAGCAGGCCGGTTTGACGGTTCGATTCCTCCTGCGCCACGCGGCGGCTTTCGCTGGTGAGCACCAGCCACCAGGCGACGATGCCGCTGGTGATCAACAGCGCGGCGAAGATCTTGAAGAACACCAGCCGCAGTTGCGGCAGCAGCGCGGCGTCGCCGATCGGCAGCACCGATTGCTCGTGGTAGTAGATCAATCCGAGCAGGGCGACCAGGAACAGCACCGTGACGATCATCAGCAGCAGGTAGTGTCCCAGCCCGCTGCTCAAATAGCGCCACAGCGATTTGGGCAGCAGCGCCTGCATCGCCTGCTGCCACTGCGCCGACACCTTCGCGTGAGGCTTGCAGACGTCGTTGCAGCGCGCGTCCAGGCAGCAGCACAACGAACAGATCGAACCCTGGTAGGCCGGGCAGTGCGCCATGTCCTCGGCTTCGTACTCCTTTTCGCAGATCACGCAGGTCTTCTGCACCACGCCCGGCTGGCGGGCGATATAGTATTTGCCCTTGGTGGCGATGGCGATCAGCGGCGCCGCCACCAGCGCCGTGAGCAGCGCGATGAAGGCGGAGAAGGCCTGCGCCTGGTGGCCGAACACGCCCATGAAGGCGGCCACCGACAGCGCCGACGCCAGCACCATGGCGCCGACGCCGACCGGATTGATGTCGTACAGGTAGGCGCGGCGGAATTCGATGCCCTTGGGGCTCAGGCCGAGCGGCTTGTTGACCACCAGGTCGGCCACCACCGCCGTGATCCACGAGATGGCGATGCACGAGTACAGGCCGAGCACCTGGTCGAGCGCCTGGAACACGTCGAGCTCCATCAGCAGCACGGCGATCAGCGCGTTGAACACGGCCCACACCACGCGCCCCGGGTGGCTGTGCGTCAGGCGCGCGAAGAAGTTCGACCACGCCAGCGAGCCCGCGTAGGCGTTGGTCATGTTGATCTTGACCTGCGAGATCACCACCAGCAGCGCGGTGGCCAGCAGCGCCCAGCGCGGATCGGCGAACACCTGGCCGTAGCCGGCCAGGTACATATGCGTGGGGTTGACGGCCAGCTCCAGCGGGACCGCGCTGCTGATGGCCAGGAAGGCGAGCAGCGCGCCGCCCAGCATCTTGGCGATGCCCAGCAGGATCCAGCCCGGGCCCGCGATCAGCACGCCCAGGTGCCAGCGCACGCGGTTCTCGGCCGTCTTGGGCGGCATGAAGCGCAGGAAGTCGACCTGCTCGCCGATCTGCGTGATCAGCGCCACGCCGACGGCGGTGGCGGCGCCGAACATCAGCACATTGAACTGGCCGTTCTGGCCGGAGCGGCCGGCGTAGTCCATCAGTTGCGGCAGCAATTCCGGCTGCTTGTGCAGGATGGCGACGAAGGGCAGCGCCATCAGGATCAGCCACACCGGCTGGCTGATCATCTGGATGCGGCTGATCAAAGTCACGCCGTGCGTCACCAGCGGGATGACCGCCAGCGCGCTGACCATGTAGCCGAGATAGAGCGGCAGGCCGAAATACAGTTCCAGCGCGTAGGCCATGATGGCCGCCTCCAGCGCGAACAGGATGAAGGTGAACGAGGCGTAGACAAAGGAGGAGATGGTCGAGCCGATGTAGCCGAAGCCGGCGCCGCGCGTGAGCAGGTCCATGTCGACGCCGTAGGTGGCGGCGTAGTAGCTGATCGGCAGGCCGGTGAGGAAGATGATCAGGCCGACGGCCATGATGGCCCACAGCGCGTTGATGAAGCCGTAGTTGACGGTGATGGTGCCGCCGATGGCCTCGAGCACCAGGAAGGAGATGGCGCCGAAGGCCGTGTTGGAGACGCGGAACACCGACCATTTGCGGAACGAACGCGGCGTGTAGCGCAGCGCGTAATCCTCGATCGTCTCGTTGGCCACCCAGGTGTTGTAGTCGCGCCGGATCTTGACGATGCGCTGGGGCGGTTCGGTCTCTGCCGCGGTGGTGCTCATGTGCTCCCTGTCTGGCTTATCGTTATGTTCTCCAGACTTTCAAGCAAGAAATATGCCGATAAATAAACGTGAACGCGGGGTATGCAGGGACTTGGCGGGGAGGGTGGCGGGCGCGGTGCGCCATCGTGGTGCGACCGACGCCGGCCGCACCATTGTGGTGCTGGCGCTAGCGGTGGCGTCCGCTGTTGAGCTTGTCGAGCAGGCGGGTCAGCTCGTCCTGCATGGCCGGCGACAGATTGGTGAACTGGCACCCGATCTGCACCTGCTCGCCCAGCAGGAAGGAGCGGAAAGTGCGCGACAGGCGCACCTCGAGGTCGGCGATCATGACCGAATCGGGGCCGAGTTCGAGCCGCACGCGCTGCAGCTTGCGCCCCACGTGCAGGCCGACGCAGTCGCGCGGCGGCGCGCGCATGCCCACGCCGCCCGACGAGAAGTCGTACAGCTGCAATTCGTACGGCTTGCCGTTCAACACGAACGACGCCATGTAGTAGATGCCCAGCGGCGTCTCCAGCCGGGTCGAGGCGCGCCGGTTCAGCACCAGGCACTTGAGCGGGAAGCCCAGCGGGATCAGGGTCGGCACGCCGGGCTGGCAGGCCCAGTCCTCGGACGTCAGCTTGAACTGGATCTTCGCCGAACGCAGCCAGGCGACAAAGGTCGCCTCGCCGGGCGGCAGGAACTCGCCCTCGTTCAGTTCGAGCACGAAGTGGGGATTTTCGGGGTCCACCGAGCGGATGCGCGCCATCACCACGTTGGTGGTGCTGGCCGGGTAGATCGAGACCGGGTCGCCGTTGTCGGCGAGCAGGGTCAGCGAATCGCCGATGTCATGTTCATCGGTCATGTCATGCGGCTTCGAACCCGCCGGTATGGGCTCCACAGCGTCTTTTAGGCTGGGCGGGCCGCGGCGAATTTCGTTGGGTATGGGATCGTTCACGACGGCATATCTCTTTGATTATGACTTCAGCAATGCGAGGTCGGTTCGAACAGTTTACAAGTTATTCGTGCGCTTGGCTTGCTAAATAGCAATAACCAGCGAGAATATTTCGCGGAATGTGCGGTTTGATCCACGCGCGCGCCGGGGAGGGCGCCGCCGGCGCCCGGCCGCCGCTTAAAATTGCTCTTCGGGACGCAGGTAGCGCCACTGGCCGACCGGCAGGTCGCCCAGTTTGACCTTGCCGATGCGTACCCTTTTTAAACCGATCACTTTCAGGCCGACCATGTCGCACATGCGGCGGATCTGGCGTTTTTTGCCTTCGCGCAGGGTGAAGCTGAGCTGGTCGTCGTTTTGCCAGCGCACCTTGGCCGGCAGCAGCGGTTTGCCGTCCATCCACAGGCCGTGGTTGAGCTTTTTCAGGTCGCTGTCGGGCAGCTTGCCCGGCTTGGTGTACTCGACGCGCACCAAGTATTCCTTGTCGACGCTGGTGGTCTCGCCGATCAGGTGCTTGGCCACGCGGCCGTCCTGGGTCAGCACCAGCAGGCCGACCGAGTCGATGTCGAGGCGGCCGGCCGGCACCAGCGAGCGCAGCTGGGTGGGGTGGAACAGTTCCGGCGACGGATCGTCCGGCCAGCGGTTCTCCGGCTTGACCAGCACCACGGCCGGCTGGTAGCCGTCCTCGGCCTGGCCGCTGACGTAACCCATCGGCTTGTTGATCAGCACCGTCACGCGCTTCGATTGCTCGGCGGCGGCCTGGCGCTCGACGGTGACCTTCTGGCTCGGATAGACCTTGCTGCCCAGCTCGGAGACGACCTGGCCGTCCACCCGGACCCAGCCGCGCGCTATCCACTCGTCGGCTTCGCGGCGCGAGCACAGGCCCAGTTCGGACATGCGTTTGGACAGGCGTAATAATTCTTCTGACATGATGCTTTTCTATAGTTAAAGTTTAAACCTTGATCGCCTCGAGCAGGTCGGTTTCCAGCTGCAACTGGCTGCGCGCATTGCCCAGCGCAGCGCCGTCGATCAGGAACACGTCCTCGACCCGCTCGCCCAGGGTCATGACCTTGGCTGTATGCAGGTTGACGCGGTACTTGGCCAGCACGTTGGCGATCGAATACAGCAGGCCGGTGCGGTCGTTGGCGGCGATCGACAGCAGGTAGTACTGGCCGCGCTCGTCCGGGCGCAGGTCCACCGTCGGCTGCATCGGGAAGGTGCGCGACAGGCGCGACAACCGGCCCTTGCCGGGCGTTGTCAGCGGCTCCGGATGGGTCAGCACGCCGCACAGCTCGTGCTCGATCAGGTTGATGATGTCGCGGTAGCTCTTTGCGAAGTTCTGCTCGGTCACCAGGAAGGTGTCGAGCGCGTAGCCGTGCCGCGTGGTGTGGATCTTGGCGTCGAGGATGCTGAAGTTCTTGCGGTCGAAATAGCTGCAGATGCGCGCGAACAGGTCCGGCTGGTCGCGGATGTAGACGGCGATCTGCAAGCCTTCGCCGATCGGCGCCAGGCGGCACTTGACGATAGGCTTGTCGCTGGTGAAGCGGTCGTACAGCGCGCGCGTCTGCCAGGCGATGTCGGAGGCGTCGTGGCGCAGGAAGTAGGCGACGTCGAGCTGGCGCCAGAAGGCCTCGTGCGCGTCCGGCCCCAGGCCGTACAGCCGCAGCGTGGCCAGCGCCTCCTGCTGGCGGTTCTTCAGTTCGTGGTCGGCGCTGTGCGGCTCGCCGCCGAGCACGCGCAGGGTGATGCGGTACAGGTCCTCGAGCAGCTTGGCCTTCCAGGCGTTCCACACCTTGGGGCTGGTGCCGCGGATGTCGGCCACCGTCAGCAGGTACAGCGCCGTCAGGTGGCGCTCGTCGCCCACCGTCTTGGCGAAGGCGGCGATGACGTCGGGGTCCGACAGGTCCTGCTTTTGCGCCACCTGCGACATGGCCAGGTGCTGCTCGACCAGGAACACCACCAGCTCGGTGTCCTCGGCGCTCATGCCGTGCTCGACGCAGAACTGCTGGGCGTCGACCGTGCCCAGCTTGGAGTGGTCGCCGCCGCGTCCCTTGGCGATGTCGTGGAACAGCGCGCCCAGGTACAGCAGCCACGGTTGCGCGAAGTTGGCCATCAGCTGGCTGCAGAATGGGTACTCGTGCGCGTGCTCGGCCATCGTGAAGCGGCGCATGTTGCGCACCACCATCAGGATGTGCTGGTCGACCGTGTAGACATGGAACAGGTCGTGCTGCATCTGGCCGACGATCTTGCGGAAGTTCGGCAGGTAGCGGCCGAGGATCGACAGATCGTTCATGCGGCGTAGCGCGTGGATGATGCCCTGCGGCGCCTGCAAAATGCGCAGGAACAGCGCGCGGTTGGCCGGATCGGCGCGGAACTGGGTGTCGATCAGGAAGCGGTCGTGCCACAGCGCGCGCATGGTGCGCGAGGTCATGCCCTTGAGCGAAGGCCGCTCGGTCATGAGTACGAAAATTTCCAGGATGGCAGACGGGCGCTGGGCGAAGGTGTCGTCCTCGCGCATGTCGATCAGGCCGTTCAGATCGTTGAAGCGCTCGTTGATCGGCACGGCCAGCTCTTCCTGCGGGAACAGCCGTTCCTCGATATTCTGCAGCAGGATGGTGTTGAGCTGGGTGACGGTCTTGGCGGCCCAGTAGTAGCGCTGCATCAGGTATTCGCTGGCGCGGCGCATGCCGGGGCCGCTGCCGGTGGCCTGCAAGCCCAGCGACTCGGCAATGGCGGTCTGGATGTCGAACACCAGGCGGTCCTCGCGCCGGCCCGCGTGCAGGTGCAGGCGCACGCGGATGTCCTTGAAGGCGCGCTCCTTTTCCATCAGCTGCTTGGCCTCGGTCTGCGTGATCAGGCCGCTGGTGGCCAGGGTGCGCCAGGAGTTGGCCAGGCCGGCGGCCTTGACCAGCCACAGGATCACCTGCAGGTCGCGCAGGCCGCCCGGGCTTTCCTTGCAGTTCGGCTCCAGGCTGAAGGCGGTGTCTTCGTACTTGGCGTGGCGCTGGCGCATCTCCAGCAGCTTGGCGTGGTAGAAGGCGCGCGGATCCATCGCTTCGTCGTAGCGGCGCTGCAGCTGTTCGAACAATTGCTCGTCGCCGCAGATCACGCGCGCCTCGAGCAGGCTGGTTTGCACGGTGATGTCGGCGGCCGACTCGGTCAGGCATTCATCGACGGTGCGGATGCTGTGGCCGATCTCCAGGCCCAGGTCCCACAGCAGCTGCACCAGTTCTTCCAGCTTGGCGGTGGTGGGGGCGTCGGGCGCCTCCTCGAGCAGGATCAGCAGGTCGACGTCGGAATAGGGGAACAGCTCGCCACGGCCGTAGCCGCCGACGCCGATCAGTGCCGTGTTGGCCGGCAGGCGCGCCTCGTGCCAGGCCGTCGTCAAAACCGCGTCGACGCTCTGGCGCAGGCTGCGCAGCAGCTTTTCCGGCATGCCGTCGGCCTGGAAGCCGGCGATGACGATCTGGCGTTCGGCCTTGAGCTGGCGCTTGAGCTGCTCGCGCAGCTCGTTCTTCATGACGACCGCCGACATGGGCGCTTACGCCGCCACGGCCGGTGCGGCCGAGGCGTCGGCGTTGAGGATGAAGGCTGGCGGCGGCGGGCTGCCGGCCGACAGGGTCAGCACCTCGTAGCCGGTCTCGGTGACCAGGATGGTGTGTTCCCACTGCGCCGACAGGCTGCGGTCCTTGGTTTTGATGGTCCAGCCGTCGCCCATTTCGCGGATCTCTCGCTTGCCGGCGTTGATCATCGGCTCGATGGTGAAGATCATGCCCGGCTTGAGCTCGTCGAGCGTGCCCGGACGGCCGTAGTGCAATACCTGCGGCTCCTCGTGGAAGATCTTGCCGATGCCGTGGCCGCAGAACTCGCGCACCACGCTGTAGCCTGCTTTTTCGGCGTGCTGCTGGATGGCGTGGCCGATGTCGCCCAGGTGCGCGCCCGGCTTGACCTTGGCGATGCCCAACCACATGCATTCGTAGGTGATGTCGGACAGGCGCTTGGTCATGATCGACGGCTCGCCGATCAGGAACATGCGGCTGTTGTCGCCGTGATAACCATCCTTGATGACGGTGATGTCGAGGTTGACCGAGTCGCCGCTCTTGAGCAACTTGTCGCCCGGGATGCCGTGGCAGATGACGTCGTTGACCGAGGTGCAGATCGCCTTGGGGTAGGGCGTGTAGCCCGGCGGGCAGTAGTTCAGCGGCGCCGGGATGGTGCCTTGCACGTTGACCATGTATTCGTGGCAGAGGCGATCCAGTTCGCCGGTGGTCACGCCGGCCTTGACGAAGGGGGTGATGTAGTCCAGCACTTCGGAGCCCAGGCGGCCGGCCACGCGCATGCCGGCGATATCTTCGGCGGATTTGATGGAGATAGACATAGAGGATCGCAATCAGCAAGGTAAACGGTAAAAACGCAGGCGGCGAGCGGACTTTCGTCCGTCGCGGCGTGCAAATATGCTGAAATTATAAACGACGCCGGGGGCGTCGCGTGCGGCAACAACCGGTCTGTGGCGGAATCGGTCCCGGCGCTGTCCGGTCTCGCCTCAGGCGGCCTTGCCGGCGGCGGCCAGGGCGGCGGCCGCGCGGCGCTTGCGGCGCGCTGCGAAGCCCAGCAGGCCCAGCCCGCTCAACAGCATGGCGTAGGTCTCCGGCTCGGGCACCGGGGCGACCGGCGTCACGCCCGGCGGCGGGGGCGTGATCGGACGCACGCTGCCACCCGGGAAGATCGGCTGGTTGGTCGGAGTCGGGCGGCCGTCGAAGCCGCCCGGGCGCTCGACCGTGCGTTCCTCGATCGGCGCCAGCGCCAGCGGCGCCGGCAGGAAGCCAGCGGTGCGCAGGTTGGGCACGTCTTCGACGATAGGCGCGTCCAGCAGACCGAGGTCGCTGTCGCCGACATGCTCGTTCCAGTTCGGCGGCGTCGCGGCTGCCGGCGGCGGCAGCTGCGCCACGGCCGGGCGGGGGCGCACGATGCGGCTTACGTTGCCGCAGATTTTCGGTACCAGGATGCAATGTTGGTCGACGCAGTAGACGGCGCCCGGTTCATTTCGGCTGGCGGCCCACTTGCTGCGGGTGACGGTCTGGCAGACGGAGGCGGCGCCGAAGTGCATGTCGCGGATCTCGGCGTCGTAGACGTATTTGCCGGTGATGGCGTCGCGCGTGATGTTGACGGTCTCGTCCGGATTGCCGTAGGTGATGCGGTGCTTGAGCTTGACGCGTGTGCGTTCCGGGATGTCCGTGTAGCGGTCGATCGCCGCGTCGGTCTTGCCGGTATACGGGTTGGCGCCCGGCCGGTCCCAGGAGCAGCTGGGTTGCACGGTGGCCGCGGCCGCGAGGGTTATGGCAAAGAGGGTAGACATTAAGACAATCTCCGAAACGCAATATTGCAATTTTATCAGATATTACAAAAAAGCAAGTGTCTTATGGCTGCGGCACTAAACTTTTGCAAATGATATTACAAATTGCTTACGATTCCCATGATTGAGAACAATAAATTTCTGATTGTTACAATTTAACGTTTGGGTCGTTGTATTGCTGCCGACAATTGACATTGTTTGTCCAGGGCAAGGCCGGACGGGAGGCCGATTGCGTGATGGCGAGGTGGTCGCCCCGAGCAAAGATGCAAATATCGCTAGTAAACGCGCCGGGAAGCGGTTTACCCTATAAAACAACGATTTTCACCTACTTGCCAAAAGGAAAACAATGCAAATCACATCCGTCGCAGTGGTGGCCTTGCTTGCCAGTCATTTTATCGCCGCCGCCGCCGCCTCGGCCGGGCCGGTGGACCCGGTGGCGACTGAACTGTGGGCGCCCGAGCCGGCAAGGGTGGCGCCGGGCGAAGGTGCCAAGCCGCCCTCGGACGCCATCGTGCTGTTCGATGGCGCCAGCCTGGGAGAGTGGGTGTCCAGCGACGCCAGGGCTGGCGCGGCGCAATGGCCGGTGACCGGCGGGGTCTTGAAAGTGCGGAGCGGCTCAGGCCACATCCAGACGCGGCGCGACTTCCTCGACTACCAGCTGCACATCGAATGGCGCACTCCGGCCGATGTTGTCGGCGCCGGCCAGAGTCGCGGCAACAGCGGCGTGTTCCTGGCCGCCACCGGCCCGGCATTGCGCGGGTACGAGCTGCAGGTGCTCGACTGCGCCGCGAACAAGACCTATGTCAACGGGCAGGCCGCCAGCATCTATAAACAGTTTGCTCCGCTGGTGAATGCCTGCCGGCCGAACGGGGAATGGCAAAGCTACGACATCCTGTGGAGCGCGCCGCGCTTCCTTGCCGATGGCACGTTGCGGAGTCCGGCCCGCGTGACGGCATTCCATAACGGGGTACTGGTGCAATGGAACGCCGAGCTCAAAGGCGAAACGCTGTATGCGGGAACGCCCCGGTATTTCGCGCATGGGCGCTCGCCGATCATGCTGCAGGATCATGGAGATAAGGGGCCGGGTGTGGAGTTCAGAAATATATGGGTCAGGGAGGTCGATTGAACCGCCGGCGCCTCTCCACGGTTAACACTTCCGGCACGTTTCCTTGAAAAAGCTGCGCGTTGCAGGAATCAGTGCAATCTGCCTTATCCGTACGTACGCGCTTCCCTCTATCCTCCCCGGCGCAAGCGGCAGATCGCGGACGAACTGCTGAGTTCTGCAAATAATTTTGATGCGCAAAAAGAGGAAGAGACAAATGACACTACAAAAACGCGGTATGGGGGTTTTGCTGTGGGCGGCCTTGGCCGGATGCGGCGGGAGCAATGCAATGGCCAACGAGCCTGCGCCGCGGCCTGCCAGCGGGGCGTTCAATTGGACGTCGAGCCCGCCGCTGATCGCGCCCCAGCCGGATGCCAATCAGACGATTTATGGCGTGAAAGATCCGTCCATAGTCTATGCGAACGGCAAGTATCATGTATTTCTCACAACTGCCGGGTCCGCTGGTTGGGGTCTTGGCTACACCAGCTTCGACAAATGGGAGAACGCGCCGGCCGCGAAAATAGTTCCGCTGGATAAGTCCCCGATGGGACCGGGCTATCGCGCGGCGCCGCAGGTATTCTATTTCGCTCCACAGCAGACATGGTATATGGTTTACCAAGGTGGCGATCCGCTGTATTCAACCTCGAAGGATATCGGCGATCCGATGTCCTGGACTGCGCCCAAGCCGTTCTTCCCGGTCATTCCCGATATCATCAAGGAGCCGCAGGGTAACGGCTGGCTGGACTTCTGGGTCATCTGCGATGATAAGAAGTGCTATATGTTCGGTACCGACGATAATGGCCGCCTGCTTCGTTCCGAAACCGAATTGGCTCAGTTCCCTAACGGTTTTCGCAACACCGTCGCCGTCATGACGGAAAAAAGGGATGACGTATTCGAGGCGAGCAATACCTATAAGCTGGCCAACACGAATACCTACATTACGCTGGTGGAGGCGATTTCGCCGAAGGGGCGCTACTTCCGCATCTGGAAGAGCGATCGCCTCGACGGAAAATGGGAGCCTTTCTCTTCCGCGCCGATGAACGCGTTCGCGTCCGCCGACAACGTGGACAAGATCTGGTCGGAAGGCATTTCCCACGGTGAAATGGTACGCACCAATACCGATCAAACCATGACGATCGATCCATGCAAGCCGCTTGAATACCTGTTCCAGGGCAACGACCCCAAGGTGCGCGTCGACGACTACATCAAGCTTCCGTACCGCCTGGGCGTGATCACGGCCAAGGGCCCCAATCCGATCAGCGCACTCTGCCGATGACGGGCGGCGGCCGTCCGGGCTTGCCCAAATGGCCGCTTCCAGTGTAGAATCTCGGGTTGCTTGGATTTGACTTTCGGTTCAGGCAATAAAGTAGTTAATATTGTTTATTCATAAACGCGAATCCGATCGACAAGGGTGCCTATATGGTGACTGATCGGATTCCAGACCCAACCCTGGAGTTAAATATGTCCGTAACGATGCGCGAAATGCTGGAAGCCGGTGTCCACTTTGGTCACCAAACCCGTTTCTGGAACCCAAAGATGGCACCGTTCATCTTCGGTCACCGCAACAAGATCCATATCATCAACTTGGAAAAGACGATGGGTATGTATCAAGAAGCGATGAAACACGTGAAGCAGGTTGCTTCGAACCGCGGCACCATCCTGATGGTCGGCACCAAGCGTCAAGCCCGCGAAATCATCGCTGCTGAAGCGGCACGCGCAGGCGTTCCTTTCGTCGATCAGCGTTGGCTCGGCGGCATGCTGACCAACTTCAAAACCATCAAGACCTCGATCAAGCGCCTGAAGGACATGGAAGCCCAGATCGAAGACGGTTCGGTTGAGAAGCTGTCGAAAAAAGAAGCGCTGATGTTCCAACGCGAAATGATCAAGCTGCAAAAATCGATCGGCGGTATCAAGGACATGGGCGGCGTTCCTGACGCAATCTTCGTCGTTGACGTTGGCTACCATAAAGGCGCCATCACCGAAGCCGCTAAACTGGGCATCCCGGTCATCGGCGTGGTCGATACCAACCACTCGCCAGAAGGCGTTCAGTACGTTATTCCAGGCAACGACGACTCGTCGAAAGCCATCACGCTGTACGCCCGTGGCGTAGCAGACGCGATCCTGGAAGGCCGTGCAGCCGCCGGTAACGAGATCGTTGAAATGGTCAAAGCCGCAGCAGGCGACGAATTCGTCGAAGTGAACGAACAGGCTTAATTGTTCTGAACTAGCTGCAAGGAAAAAGGGGTGGCCAACAGCTCCCCCTTTTTTTTAACGTAAATGGGTAGAGCAGGGCTTACCGGCCGCTCCCCTTCCACCGAATACCGAATACAGGAGAAACACTATGGCAGCGATTACTGCAGCAATGGTAGGCGAACTGCGCGCCAAGACGGACGCGCCAATGATGGAATGCAAAAAAGCACTGACCGAAGCCGAAGGCGACATGGGCCGTGCTGAAGAGATCCTGCGCGTCAAGCTGGGCGGCAAGGCATCGAAAGCGTCGTCGCGCGTGACCGCCGAAGGCGTGGTCGCCACCTACATCGCCAACGGCGTGGGCGCGCTGATCGAAGTGAACTCGGAAACCGACTTCGTCGCCAAGAACGACGACTTCCTGAACCTGGCCAACACCGCCGCCAAGCTGGTCGCCGAAAACAACCCGGCCGACGTCGCCGCGCTGCTGGCCCTGCCAGCTGGCAACGGCCAGACCCTGGACGAGGTGCGTGCCGCCTTGATCGGTAAGATCGGCGAAAACATGTCGATCCGCCGCTTCCAGCGCTTCGAAACGACCGCCAAGCTGGCGTCGTACCTGCACGGCACCCGCATCGGTGTTGTGGTCGAGTTTGACGGCGCCGACGAACAAGTCGGTAAAGACGTCGCCATGCACATCGCCGCGATGAAGCCGGTGTCGCTGTCGGCCGACCAGGTTCCTGCCGAACTGATCGAAAAAGAGCGCTCGGTCGCCCAGTTGAAGGCCGATGAAGATGCAGCCACCGCCGCCGCCGCAGGCAAGCCAGCGCAGTCGCCGGAAATCGTCGCCAAGCGCCTGGAAGGCTCGGTCCAGAAGTATCTGAAGGAAGTGTCGCTGCTGAACCAGGCGTTCGTCAAGAACGACAAGCAGTCGATCGAACAGATGCTGAAGGAAAAAGCGACCACCGTGAAAGCATTCACGATGTACGTCGTCGGTGAGGGCATCGAGAAGAAGGTCGATGACTTCGCCGCAGAAGTGGCCGCTCAAATGGCCGCTTCCCAGGGTTAATAGTGAAAACGGGCCGCGAGGCCCGTTTTTTTAGCCCGGCAAGATAATCTTGTCTGTAACACCAGTTGTCCCCGGCGGCCATCGCGCCTATCTCAAGGTATGATAGGCGCCGGCAGCCTTCCCTGAATCAACCCCATACACACTTTAGGAGCCCCTTCTCATGTCCAAACCAGCCTACAAGCGCGTCCTCCTCAAACTGTCCGGCGAAGCCCTGATGGGCGATGATCCTTACGGCATCAACCGCGGCACGATCGAACGGATGGTCGCCGATGTGGCCGAGGTCGCGAAAATGGGCGTGGAACTGGCGATCGTCATTGGCGGCGGCAACATCTTCCGCGGCGTCGCCCCCGGCGCCCAAGGCATGGACCGCGCCACCGCCGACTACATGGGCATGCTCGCCACCGTCATGAACGCGCTGGCGCTGGCCGACGCGATGCGCCATGTCGGCATCACCGCGCGCGTGATGTCGGCCATCGGCATCGAGCAGGTGGTCGAGCCGTATGTGCGCCCGAAGGCGCTGCAGTACCTGGAAGAGGGCAAGGTCGTGGTGTTCGCGGCCGGCACCGGCAACCCGTTCTTCACCACCGACACGGCCGCCGCGCTGCGCGGTTCCGAGATCAGCGCCGAGATCGTGCTGAAGGCCACCAAGGTCGACGGCGTCTACACGGCCGATCCGAAGAAGGACCCGAACGCCACCCTGTACCACTCGATCACCTTCGACGAGGCGATCGCCAAGCACCTGCAAGTCATGGACGCGACCGCCTTCGCGCTGTGCCGCGACCAGAAATTGCCGATCAAGGTGTTCTCCATCACCAAGCCGGGCGCGCTCGCACGCGTCATCATGGGCGAGGATGAGGGTACACTGGTCCACGTGTAACGCCGTTAATACCATCATTATTTATATCCGATCACAGGAGAGCAGCAATGTCCGTAGCTGACGTTAAAAAGAATGCGCAAGAACGCATGACCAAATCGCTGGAAACCTTGCGCGCCGATCTGGCCAAGGTGCGCACCGGCCGCGCCCACACCGGCATCCTCGACCACGTGATGGTCGAGTACTACGGTTCGCCGACGGCCCTGACCCAGGTGGCCAACGTCACCCTGATGGATGCGCGCACCATCGGCGTGCAGCCGTTCGAGAAGAAAATGGCCTCGACCATCGAAAAAGCCATCCGCGACGCCGACCTGGGCCTGAACCCGTCGTCGCAGGGCGACATGATCCGCGTGCCGACCCCGCCGCTGACCGAGGAACGCCGCAAGGAAATGGTCAAGCTGGTCAAGAGCGAAGCCGAGGACGCCAAGATCGCGGTGCGCAACATCCGCCGCGACGGCAATGAAAGCCTGAAAAAGCTGGTCAAGGACAAGGCCATCTCCGAGGACGACGAGCGTCGCGCCTCCGACGACGTGCAAAAACTGACCGACAAGTTCATCGCCGACATCGACAAGATGGTTGTCGAAAAAGAAAAAGAAGTGCTGACGGTTTAACCCGGAAGACGCCGGCGGCCGCCTCCCCAGCCGGGTAGAGGGGTCGGACCCCGTACGGGGTCCGACCCCGCGCCGCTTTTGGGGCGTGGGTTATCATGGCGTCTTGTCTTTTTGCGTCACACCTGCAATACTTTATACTTTGGCACCAAAGTTTTCATGAAATATACGAGTTCGACTACTGAGGTTCCGGAAGCCCCGAATGTGCCGCGTCACGTGGCGATCATTATGGATGGCAATGGCCGCTGGGCGACCAAACGCTTTCTGCCGCGCGTGGCCGGCCACGTCAAAGGCGTGGAAGCGGTGCGCACCGTGGTCGAGGCGTGCGCCCGCCGCGGCGTCGAATACCTGACCCTGTTCGCCTTCAGCTCCGAAAACTGGCGCCGCCCGGAAGAGGAAGTATCGCTCTTGATGCGCCTGTTCGTCACGGCGCTCGACCGCGAGGTCTCCAAGCTGCACGCCAACAATATCCGCTTGAAAGTCGTCGGCGACCTGAGCCGCTTTGACGCCAAGTTGCAGGGCATGATCGCCAGCGCCGAGCGCAAGACCGCCAACAACACCCGCATGACCGTCACCGTCTGCGCCAACTACGGCGGGCGCTGGGACATCATGCAGGCCGTCGGCAAGATGGTGGCCGCCCACCCTGGTACCGGCAACTTCACCGAGGAGCAGTTGGCGCCGCACCTGGCGATGGCCTACGCGCCCGAGCCGGACCTGTTCATCCGCACCGGCGGCGAGCAGCGCATCTCCAACTTCCTGCTGTGGCAACTGGCCTACACCGAACTGTTCTTCACCGAGACGTACTGGCCCGATTTCACCATCGAGTGCCTCGACGAGGCGATCGCCTCCTACCAGCACCGCGAGCGCCGTTTCGGCCGCACCGGCGCGCAACTGGCGGAAAAGAAAAACTAATGCTGAAAACACGGATTATTACCGCGGTGCTCTTGCTGGCGGTGTTGCTGCCGGTCCTGTTCTTCAATTATTTCCCCGCGTTCGCCGTGGTCGTCACCTTGTTCGTCGGCGCAGCGATGTGGGAGGGCGCCCGCCTGTTCGGCCTGTCGCCGACCGCCGCCAAGGTCACCGGCGTGGTCAGCTGCGGCCTGTTCGTGCTGCTGATGTACAGCGCCAAGCCGGGCGCCGTCACCGCGCTGTACGGCGTGGCCGCGCTGCTGTGGCTGATCCGTTACGCGCCCACGCTGGGCCTGGGCCTGCCGCCGCTCAAGGGCGCGGCCAACTGGTCGATGGCGATCACGTTCAGCTTCGCCATCTTCGCCTGCTTCTTCGCCATCGTCGGCCTGTACCTGAAGTCGCCGTTGTACCTGCTGTCGGTGCTGGCCCTGGTCTGGATCGCCGACATCGGCGCCTATTTCTCCGGCAAAGCCTTCGGTAAGCGCAAGCTGGCGCCGACCATCTCCCCGGGTAAATCGTGGGAGGGCGCCATCGGCGGCGGCATCGCCGTGCTGGCGATCGCCTCGCTGACCATCCTGCTGGCGGGCTCGGCCCCATGGCTGCAGGACACCTTCGCCGTGCGCCTGCAGGCGCGCTTCGGCTGGGCCCTGACGCTGCTGGCGCTGCTGGTCATCGTCGCCGCCTCCGTCATCGGCGACCTGTTCGAATCCCAACTCAAGCGCCGCGCCGCCATCAAGGACAGCAGCAACCTGCTGCCGGGCCACGGAGGCGTGCTCGACCGTGTCGACGCGCTGATCCCCGTGCTGCCGCTGGCCGCGCTGCTGACCGCCTGGCTCTGAAAGACATTCCTATGCAACGCATCACCATCCTTGGCGCCACCGGTTCGATCGGCGTGTCCACGCTGGACGTGCTCGCCCGCCATCCGCAGCGCTATGCCGTCTACGCGCTGTCGGCGCACAGCCGCGTCGACGAACTGGCCGCCCAGTGCGTGCAATTCCGTCCGCTGCGCGCCGTGGTCGGCACGGCTGACGCCGCCGAGCGCCTGGGCGCGCTGCTGCGCGCGGCCGGCGTCACCACCGAAGTCGAGTACGGCGAGGCCGCCCTGTGCGCCATCGCCAGCGCGCCCGAGGTCGACAGCGTCATGGCCGCCATCGTCGGCGCCGCCGGCCTGGCGCCGACCCTGGCCGCCGCCCGCGCCGGCAAGAAGGTCCTGCTGGCCAACAAGGAAGCGCTGGTCATGTCCGGCCAGCTGTTCATCGACGCCGCCGCCGAAGCGGGCGCCGTGCTGCTGCCGATCGACAGCGAACACAACGCGATTTTCCAATGCCTGCCGGCGTCGTACGGCCGCCAGCCCGGCGCCAGCGGCGTCGCCAAGATCCTGCTGACCGCCTCCGGCGGCCCGTTCCTGACGCGCGCCGTCGAGACCTTGGAAGACGTCACGCCGGAACAGGCCTGCAAGCACCCGAACTGGTCGATGGGTCGCAAGATCTCGGTCGACTCGGCCACGATGATGAACAAGGGCCTGGAGGTAATCGAGGCGCACTGGCTGTTCGGCGCCCCGGCCGACCAGATCGATGTCGTCATCCACCCGCAATCGGTGATCCACTCGATGGTGTCCTACGTCGACGGCTCGGTGCTGGCGCAACTGGGCAACCCGGACATGCGCACGCCGATCGCCCACGCGCTGGCCTACCCGGAGCGCATCGATTCCGGCGTCGCCCAGCTCGACCTGACGCAGATCGCCACCTTGCAGTTCGAGCGTCCCGACTTCGCCCGCTTCCCGTGCCTGGCGCTTGCCTTCGACGCCCTGCGCGCCGGCGGCACGGCGCCGGCGCTGCTGAACGCCGCCAACGAGGTCGCGGTGCAAGCCTTCCTCGACCTGAAGATCGGCTTCCGCCAGATCGACCGCGTGATCGCCCACGTGATGGACGCGTTGCCGCACGGCGCCGCCGACAGCATCGAGGCCGTCATGGCGCAGGACGCGCTGGCGCGCGCCGCCGCTGAAACCCATATCGCCGGACTGGCAAAATGAACTTCCTGCAAACCGTCCTGGCGTTCGTCGTCTGCCTCGGCTCCCTGATCGTCTTCCACGAGCTGGGCCACTACCTGGTGGCGCGCTGGTGCGGCGTCAAGGTGCTGCGTTTCTCGGTCGGCATGGGCAAGGTCGTGTGGTCGCGCCGCTTCGGCCCCGACCAGACCGAGTGGGCCGTGTCGGCGCTGCCGCTGGGTGGCTACGTCAAGATGCTGGACGCCCGCGAGGGCGAGCTCAAGGACCTGCCGCCGGAAGACCTGAAGCGCGAGTTCACGCGCCAGAACGTGTGGAAGCGCATCGCCATCGTGGCCGCCGGCCCGCTGGCCAACTTCCTGATCGCGATCGTGCTGTTTGCCGGCCTGTATATGTATGGCGTCGAGGAGCCGGTCAGCAAGGTCAGCGTGCGCGCCAGCGACGTGGTCGCGCTGGCCACCGATTCGTCGGTCGCCGCCGAAAATCCCGACGCCGCCGCCGCCGCCGATGCTGGGCAGGGCAAACCTGCCGCCACCGCGTCCGCCACGCCCGCGTGGCGGGCCGGCCTGCGCAGCGGCGACCAGGTCACCGCCGTCAACGAGCAGCCGGTGGCCGTCTGGTCCGAGCTGCGCTGGAACCTGATGCAGGCTGCCATCGATAAAAAGGAAGCGCGCCTGACGGTCGAACGCCCGGGCGAAGGGCGCAGGCACTTCGTGCTGCCGGCCGACGTGCTCGCCGCGCTCGACCTCGACGGCGACGTGCTGGGCAAACTGGGCCTGGGCGTGGCGCGTCCGGCGCCGGTGGTGCAGCAGGTGCTGCCCGGCGGCCCGGCCGAGCGCGCCGGCCTGCGGGTCGATGATTTGCTGCTGTCGGTCGGCGGCACGCCGGTGGCCGACGGCATCGCCTTCATCGACATCATCCGCGCCTCGGCCGGCAAGACGGTCGACGTTGTGGTGCGGCGCGCCGGCCAGCCGGTCACCCTGGCCATGACGCCCCAGGCCGAGCAGGCAAAAAGCGGCAAAGGAACTGTAACAGTCGGTAAGATCAGCGCTTATGTCGCTTTGCTGCCGGATATGATCGTCGTGCCCTCGTCGCCGCTGGAGGCGGTGGGCAAGGCGATGACCCGCGTCTGGGACACTTGTACGATGACGCTGAAGATGATCGGCAAGATGATCGTCGGCGAGGTCTCGCTCAAGAACGTCACCGGCCCGATCACGATCGCCGACTACGCCGGCCAGACCGCGCGCATGGGCGTGGTCAGTTATTTAAGCTTTATCGCCTTCATCAGCATCAGTTTAGGGGTAATGAATTTGCTACCGATTCCGGTTCTAGATGGGGGGCATTTGCTGTATTATTCGCTGGAAGTTTTAACTGGGCGTCCTGTGCCGGAACGTTTTAATGAGATTGCACAGCGCGTTGGCATAGGTTTGCTGATGACGTTAATGCTGTTGGCGGTATTTAACGACGTCGCCCGGCTCTTATAAAGTAGTTCGTTGATTTAGCCATTGAATAACCCCAATGAAATTATATTCTGACCGTATTACTTCACCTTCTTTACGCCGCAGCCTGATCGGCGCCGCCGTCCTGGCGCTGTGCGCCGGCCGTGCCATGGCGATCGAACCGTTCGTCATCAAGGACATCCGCGTCGAAGGTATTCAGCGTACGGAGGCCGGCACCGTGTTCAGCTACCTGCCGGTGCGGGTGGGCGAGACCTTCAACGACGACAAGAGCGTCACCGCCATCAAGGCGCTGTACGCGACCGGTTTCTTCAAGGACGTCAAGCTCGAAGCCGACGGCCAGGTGCTGGTGGTGCTGGTCGAGGAACGTCCGGCCATCTCCAAGGTGGAGTTCACCGGCACCAAGGAATTCGAGAAGGACACGCTGGTCAAGGCGCTGAAGGACATCGGCGTCGGCGAAACCAAGATTTTCGACAAGGCGTCGGTCGACCGCGCCGAGCAGGAATTGAAGCGCCAATACCTGTCGCACGGCCTGTACGGCGTCAAGATCGTCACCACCGTCACGCCGATCGAGCGTAACCGCGTCAACATCACGTTCGCGGTCGACGAGGGCGACGTCGCCAAGATCAAGCAGATCAATATCGTCGGCAACAAGGTGTTCGACGACAAGGAACTGAAGCAGCAGCTGGCCCTCAACACCGGCGGCTGGTTCAGCTGGTACACCAAGGCCGACCAGTATTCCAAGACCAAGCTGACCGGCGACATCGAGGCGCTCAAGTCCTTCTATCTGGACCGCGGCTACATCGAGATGAACATCGATTCGACGCAGGTATCGATCACGCCGGACAAGAAGGACATCTACATCACGATCAACATCACCGAAGGCGAGAAGTACACCGTCTCCGGCATCAAGTTCGAGGGCGAGACCTTCGGCCGCGAAGAGGAACTGCGCTCGCTGGTCCTGCTGCGCAACGGCGAGACCTATTCGGGCGCGCGCCTGACCGCGACCAACAAGCTCATTTCCGACCGCCTCGGCACCTTCGGCTACGCCTTCGCCAACGTCAACGCCAATCCGGACATCAACCGCGACAAGCGCGAAGTGGCGTTCACCTTCTTCATCGATCCGGGCAAGCGCGCCTACGTGCGCCACATGAACATCGCCGGCAACACCACCTCGCGCGACGAGGTGATACGCCGCGAGTTCCGCCAGTTCGAGTCGTCCTGGTACGACGCCAACAAGATCAAGCTGTCGCGCGACCGCGTCGACCGCCTGGGCTACTTCAAGGACGTCACCGTCGACACGCCGGAGGCGCAGGGCACCTCCGACCAGGTCGACGTCAACCTGACCGTGGTCGAAAAGCCGACCGGTAACTTCCAGATCGGCGGCGCGTTCTCGCAGTCGGAGAAGTTCACCTTCCAGGCGGCGATCCAGCAGGCCAACTTCGCCGGCTCGGGCACCACCGTCGGCATGGAACTGAACACGTCCAAGTACAGCCGCACGATCTCGTTCTCGCAGACCGACCCGTATTACACCGACGACGGCGTTTCGCGCTCGTACGAGATCTATCTGCGCACGCAGAAACCGCCGGCGCTCAACACCGGTTACTACACCATCAAGCAGCAGGGTGGACGCGTGAGCTACGGCGTGCCGTTCTCCGAAGTCGACACCGTGTTCTTCGGCATCGGCCTGGAACGCTCGAACATCGAGACCGACCAGACCTCGCCGACCCGCTTCCAGCAGTACGTGCGCGACATCACCGGTATCCAGAGCGGCATCGGCAGCGCCAAGACCAACGCCGTGCCGCTGACGATGGCGTGGGCGCGCGACAGCCGCGATTCGGCGCTGACGCCGACCGTGGGCCGCTACCAGCGCGCCAACCTGGAACTGGACATCATCGGCCAGCAGAAGTACTACCGCGCGGTCTACGAGCAGCAGTGGTACAAACCGCTGTTCTCGAAGGTGACCCTGGCGCTCAAGGGCGAGATCGACTACGGACGCGGGCTGCGCGACAGCTCCTATCCGGTATTTAAAAACTTCTACGGCGGCGGTATCGGTTCGGTGCGCGGCTACCTGAGCTCCTCGCTGGGCGCGGTCGATCCGCGTTACGGCGACGCGCTGGGCGGCGCCTCGCGCCTGATCGGCAACGCCGAGCTGCAGATGCCGTTCCCCGGTTCCGGCCAGGATCGCAGCCTGCGCTGGTTCGCCTTCCTCGACGGCGGCCAGGTCTACCAGGAAGGCGAGAAGATGCGCCTGCAGCAGCTGCGCTATTCCTCCGGCCTGGGCATCAGCTGGATTTCGCCGGTCGGCCCGCTCAAGTTGAGTTATGCTAAGCCTTTGAACGCCAAGGAAGGCGACCGCCTGGAACGCTTCCAGTTCCAGATGGGTAGCGGCTTCTGATGCCGGCGGATGGCGATTTTAGAGCGTACCCTGCGTACCAATATTTACCTCGGAGAAACAAGTTGAAGACTGCATCCGCTAACCTGACCAAATATCTCGCCGTGCTTGCGCTGGGATGGAGTGCATTGGCGCCGGTGCAGGCCCAGACCTCGGCCTCGCGCATCGCCTGGCTCAGCCCCGAGCGCATCTACAACGAGTCCAAGCTGGCCAAGCTGGCCAGCGAAAAGCTGCAGGAAGAGTTCAAAAGCCGCGAAAAAGCCATGCAGGAGATGGCCGGGCGCCTGAAGACGGCGTCCGACAAGCTGGAGAAGGAAGCGCCGGCGCTGTCCGAGGCCGATCGCGTCAAGCGCCAGCGCGACGTGTTCGAACTCGATAAGGAATACCAGCGCCGCCAGCGCGAGTTCCGCGAGGATCTGAGCCAGCGCACCAACGAGGAGCGCCAGGCCATCTCGGACCGCGCCACCAAGATCATCCGCCAGATGGCCAATGTCGAAGGCTTCGACATCGTGCTGCAGGACGCGGTATGGGCGAGCCCGCGCATCGACATCACCGACAAGGTGCTGGCGGCGCTCGATAAAGACAAATAAATCACACAAGATTGGATATCCCGATGGGCACTCGACTGGGAGATTTGGTCGAACGCTTCGGCGGGCAGTTGATGGGTGACGCGAACCTGGAAGTGACCGGGATCGCGCCATTGACCGACGCCGGCGTTTCGCACATCAGCTTTCTGAGCAACAGCAAACTGCGCGCCCAGGCGTTGCAGACGGCGGCGGCGGCGTTGATCGTCTCGCCCGCCGATGACGAATTCATCGCCGCCGGCTACACCGGCGCGCGCATCGTCACCCCCAACCCGTACGTCTACTTCGCCAAGGCGGCGCAGTATTTCTACTCGCTGACGGCCATCGTGCCGCCGGCGGGCATCCATCCGACCGCCTTCATCGGCGAGGGCGCGCAGATCGCCGCCACGGCCCACATCGGACCGAAAGTGGTGGTGGAACCGGGCGCCGTCATCGGCGAGCACGCCGTCATCGACGCCGGCTGCTACATCGGGCGCGAGGCGGTGATCGGCGAGGGCACGCACTTCTTCGCCAACGTCACCTTCCACGCCTACTGCCAGATCGGCGCGCGCGGCATCATCCACTCGGGCGCCGTCATCGGCACCGACGGCTTCGGTTTCGCCAACGAGAAGGGCGTCTACATCAAGATCCCGCAGACCGGCCGCGTGATGATCGGCGACGACGTCGACATCGGCGCCAACACCACGGTCGACCGCGGCGCGCTGGCCGACACGGTGATCGAGGACGGCGTCAAGCTCGACAACCTGATCCAGATCGCCCACAACTGCCATATCGGCGCGCACACGGCGATGGCCGGCTGCGTCGGCATGGCCGGCAGCACCACCGTCGGCAAGTACTGCACCTTCGGCGGCGCCGCCATGATCAACGGCCATATCACCATCGCCGACCACGTGAATGTCGGTCCGTCGACGATGATCCCGCGCTCGCTGACGGAACCCGGCACCTATATCGGCTACTACCCGATGTCGCGCCCGGCCGAATGGGAAAAGTCGGCCGTCATCGTGCGCAACCTGTCCGCCATGCGCGACAAGGTGCGCGCGCTGGAAAAGACAATTAAAACACTGACGAATCAAGAAGAGAAATAATTATGACCACCACTCCGGAAACCACCGAATCGTCCTGCACCAAGAAGTGCCTGGATATTCACGCGATCAAACAGTACCTGCCGCACCGTTATCCGATGCTGCTGGTCGACCGCGTGCTGGATTGGGAGGCCAACAAGCGCATCACGGCGATCAAGAACGTCACCGTCAACGAGGAGTTCTTCAATGGCCACTTCCCGCACAAGCCGGTCATGCCGGGTGTGCTGATGATCGAGGCGATGGCGCAAACGGCGGCCATCCTGTCGTTCCTGTCGATCGGCGTCAAGCCGGACGAGAACTCGGTGGTTTACTTCGTCGGCATCGACAACGCGCGCTTCAAGCGTCCGGTCGAACCGGGCGACCAGCTGGTGATGAACGTCGAGATCCTGCGCCACGCGCGCGGCATCTGGAAGTACAAGGCCGTGGGCACGGTCGACGGCCAGCTGGCGCTCGAGGCGGAACTGATGTGCACCATCCGCAGCGCCGTCGACGCCAGCCAGCCGATGGGGAAGTAAGCATGTCGAAGATTCACGCCACCGCCATCGTCGATCCCAAAGCGGAACTCGACAGCAGCGTCGAGGTCGGACCGTATTCGGTCATCGGTCCGAACGTGCGCATCGGGTCCGGTACCGTGGTCGGACCGCACGTGGTCATCGAAGGCCACACCAGCATCGGCTGCGACAACAAGTTCTTCCAGTTCTCGTCGATCGGCGCCGCGCCGCAGGACAAGAAGTGGTCGGGCGAGCCGACCCGCCTGGAGATCGGCGACCGCAACACCATCCGCGAATTTTGCACCTTCAACACCGGCACGGTGCAGGACAAGGGCGTCACCACGCTCGGCCACGACAACTGGATCTCGGCCTACGTCCACCTGGCGCACGACTGCCAGGTCGGCAGCAACACGATTTTCTCGAACAACGCGCAGATCGCCGGCCACGTCGAAATCGGCGACTGGGTGATCATGAGCGGCTTCGCCAACGTCCACCAGTTCTGCAAGATCGGCGCCCACGCCTTCGTTGGCATGAGCACCTCGCTGACCCAGGACGTGCCGCCGTTCGTGCTGTTAAACGGTAATCCGGCGCAGGCGCACGGCGTCAATATCGAAGGTCTGAAGCGGCGCGGTTTCACGCGCGAGCAGATCAACGGCATCCGCACCGCCTACAAGCTGATTTACCGCTCCGGACTGACCCTGGAAGAAGCCAAGGCCGCGCTGCTGGCCGAGGAGCAGGCCACGCCTGCCGCCGCCGAGCAGATTCGTTCGATGCGCGAATTCCTCGGCACCGCCAGCCGTGGCATCGTCCGCTGATATCGCTGGTATGACAGCGCCGGAGCGATCGCCATTATCGCTGGCGGTCGTCGCCGGCGAGCCTTCGGGCGACGTGCTGGCCGCGCGCCTGTTATCGGGACTGCGTCCGCATCTGCCGGACGCGCGCTTCCACGGCATCGGCGGCGAGCATATGATCGCGCAGGGCTTCGAATCGCACTACCCGATGGACAAGCTGACGGTGCGCGGCCTGCTGGCCGTGATCCCGCGCTATCCCGAAATCAAACGCATCCAGAACGAATTGCGCGACCGCCTGCTGGCCGAGCGGCCGGCCGCCTTCATCGGCGCCGACTATCCGGGCTTTAACCTGGGCCTGGAGATGCAGCTCAAGGACGCGGGGATTCCGACCATCCACTACATCGGGCCGCAGATCTGGGCGTGGCGCGGTGGGCGCATCAAGAAAATCATCAAGGCGGTGTCGCACATGCTGGTGGTTTTCCCCTTCGAGGAGGAGATCTACCGCAAGGCCGGTGTGCCGGTCAGCTATGTCGGCCATCCGCTGGCTGAGCTGATACCGATGGCGCCGGACGAAGCGGCGGCGCGCCGCGTCCTGGGCCTGCCGGAGGACGCCAACGTGGTGACCATCATGCCAGGCAGCCGCATGTCCGAATTGAAGTACAACACGGCGGCCTTCATCGGCGCCGCCAAACTGCTCAAGGAGCGCGACCGCTCGCTGCGCTTCGTCGCGCCGATGGCGGGCGAGCGCCAGCGCCAGTACTTCCTCGAACTGGTGGCGCAGGCCGGCCTGCAGGACGTCGAAGTCCAGCTGCTCGACGGCCAGTCGCACACCGCCATCGCGGCGGCCGACGCCGTGCTGGTCGCGTCGGGAACGGCGTCGCTGGAGGTGGCGCTGTTCAAGAAGCCGATGGTCATCGCGTACAAGATGATGGCGGCCGAATACCAGATCCTGCGCCACTTCGGCTACCAGCCGTGGATCGGATTGCCGAACATCCTGGCGCGCGAATTCCTGGTGCCGGAAATGGTGCAGCACGAGGCCAGCCCGCAGGGACTGGCGGACGCCATGTGGAAGCAACTGAGCGACGTGCCGCATCGCCTCAAGCTGGTGCAGCGCTTCAGCGACATGCATCACAGCCTGCTGCGCAATAGCGCGGTGGAGAGCGCGGCGGCCGTGCTCAAGGTCATTTCAAGATAGAGAATCAACGTGAAAAATCAACATCCCGGTCTGTTCGACGACCTGCCCGATTCGTCCGACGAGATCATTTGCGGCGTCGATGAAGCCGGCCGTGGCCCGCTGGCCGGGCCGGTGTTCGCCGCCGCCGTCATCCTGGACGTGTCGCGGCCGATCGCCGGCCTGCGCGACTCGAAAAAGCTGACCGAAGCCAAACGCGATTTGCTCGCGCCTCTGATCAAGGCGCAGGCGCTGGCCTGGGCCATCGCCGAAGCGTCGGAAGAGGAAATCGACAAGCTCAATATCCTGCAGGCGTCGATGCTGGCGATGCGGCGCGCGGTGGAGGCGCTGAAGACGGTGCCGACCTTGGCCCTGATCGACGGCAACCGCTGCCCGGTCATGAAAATCCAGAGCATCGCCGTCATCGGCGGCGACGACAAGGTCGACGCCATTTCGGCGGCGTCGATCCTGGCCAAGACCGCCCGCGACGCCGCGCTGGTGGCGCTGCATGCGCAGTATCCGCATTACTGCTTCGACCAGCACAAGGGCTACGGCACGGCGCTGCATATGGAGCGCCTGCGCGAGCACGGCGCCTCGCCGGTGCACCGCCGCTCGTTCGCGCCGGTGCGCGAGGTGCTGGAGCTGCACGCGATGCGCAACGGCGTCTTCGTCGAGACCGTGAAAGTGACGCAAACGGTGCAAACCGCGTACACCATGGACTTGCTGCCCGCCGGAGGGTTCGCATGAAGACCATCACCTCGCGCGACAACGCGCAATACAAGGAACTGGTCAAGCTGGCCGGCAGTTCGCAGGCGCGCCGCAAGTCCGGCCGCACCTTGCTGGACGGCGTGCATCTGTGCCAGGCCTATTTGCAACTGCGCGGCCTGCCGGAGCAGTGCATCGTCAGCGAGACCGCGCTGCACAACCCCGAAGTGATGGATATCGTCGGCCAGCTGGAGGCGAAGCACGCGCACGTGCTGGCGCTGCCCGATGCGCTGTACAACGCCGTCAGCCAGGTCGAACACGGCGTCGGCGTGATGTTTTCGGTGCCGACGCCGGAGCGCGCTGTCACCGAGCCGCTGGCCGTGTCGGCGGTGCTGCTCGATAATGTGCAGGACCCCGGCAACGTCGGTTCCATCCTGCGCAGCGCGGCGGCGGCTGGCATCAAGCAAGTCTATTGCAGCGCCGGCACCGCGTTCTGCTGGTCGCCCAAAGTGTTGCGGGCGGCGATGGGCGCGCACTTCGTGCTCGATATTTTCGAGAATGTCGACCTGGCCGCGCTGGTGTCGTCGTCCAAGGTGACGTCGCTGGCCACCAGCGGCTACGCCACGCAGCGGCTGTACGACGTCGATCTGCGGCAGCCGGTCGCGTGGCTGTTCGGCCACGAAGGGCAGGGCGTGGCGGACGATCTGCTATCGATGGCGACCCACCAGGTGGTGATCCCGCATCTGGGGCAAGTGGAGTCGCTGAACGTCGCCGCATGCGCGGCAGTATGCTTTTTCGAACAAGTCAGGCAGAATCAACTGTAGAACGTTTGATCGGAGCCGTCATGGATATCGCGCAGTTGCACTCGCAGTTGCACTTTCTGGTAGCGGAAGGGGATCAGGTACAACGACACGCGCTGGCCGATATCCTGGTCCATCTGGGCGTGGGCCGGATCACGCAAGCGCCCGACGGCTACACCGCGCTGCGCCACTTCAGCGCCGGCATCACGCCGCCGGTGGACATCGCCATCCTCGACCTGGCCCTGCCAGGCATGGACGCATTGGAACTGATACGCCGGCTGGGTGAAGCGAAAAGCAGCGCTGGCATCATCATCGTCGGCGCCCAGACCAACGCGGTGCTGTTCTCGTGCGAGACGATGGCCGACGCCTACGGCGTCAACGTGCTGGGCGCGGTCGGCAAGCCGGTCATCGGCAGCCGCCTCGAAGCGCTGGTCGCCAATCATCTGCAGCGGCCGGAGCCCCATGCCGCCACCGGCAAGGTGCAGCCGATGTCGTTCGCCGAAGTGGGCGCCGGATTGCAGGCGCGCGAATTCGACCCCCACTTCCAGCCCAAGATAGAACTGGAGACGGGGCAAGTCAAGGGGCTGGAGATGTTCGCGCGCTGGCGCCATCCGCTGCATGGTCTATTGGGGCCGGCATCGTTCATGCCGGTGCTGGAGCAAAACCGCCGCATCGACTTCCTCGACTGGAGCATGATCGAAAAGTCGGTCGCCGCCTGCCGCACCCTGCACGACCAGGGCATCCCGATCTCGTTCTCGATCAACGTCGACCAAAGCACGTTGGCGCACCCGCAGTTCATGGAGCAGATCGCGGCCTGCCTGGCGCGGCACAGCATCCTGCCGGACTACATCACCTTCGAGATGACCGAATCGTCGGTGCTCACGACCGACCCGCATTTCCTCGAGCGGCTGCTGCGGCTGCGGATGAAGGGCTTCGGCCTCGCCATCGACGACTACGGCACGGGGCGCAGCAATTTGCAACTGCTGGCGCGCATACCATTTTCGGAATTGAAGATCGACCGCAGCTTCGTCGACGGCGCCTCCAAGAAGCAAGCCATCGGCACGGTGCTGCGCTCCTGCCTCGGCCTCGCGCGCAGCCTGGACCGCCGCTCGGTGGCGGTCGGCGTCGAAACCAAGCAGGACTGGGACTTCCTGCAAGGGTTGGGCTGCACCTACGCGCAGGGCTACTACATCGCCAAGCCGATGCCAGTGGAAGAATTCCCCGCCTGGCTCGCCGACTGGCAGCATTTCTTTTAAATAGCTAAGGCCACGTTGGCTCGCATACATCTAAAACACGTAGGGCGGATTAGCGTAGCGTAATCCGCCAAGCTCCGTCGGCGGCGCATGCATGGCGGATTACGCCTTCGGCTAATCCGCCCTACGTGTCTCCCGGGTATGCCCGCGTCCCCGCCTCCGGGTTTGCGCCTTATCAAACTCGGTTGGCCTTAACAAAGCAAACTCGACCTCAGCTTTCATTTTCTATGAGGTCAGACATGGCTAAACGTAAAAACAATGGCGGCGGGGTCGATGGCGCTGGCTCCGTTTTGAGCACCATCGCGGGGCCGTCCGAGCCGCCGTACCCGACCCGCCTCGGGTCGCCGAATCAGATCGCCGAACAGCTGCTGACGAAAGTCGTCACCGACCAGGCCCTGGCCGCCCAAATGCCGTTCAATCCGACCAAGCCGCTTGAGTATGGCGAGGCTGCCTACACGCCGCACGAGGGCGATACCGAGACGCCGGCCAGCAATTGGGCCACCGCCAGCACGAGCACCGAGAGCGTCGCTTCGCCCAAGGTCGGTGACGGACAGCCCGATATCGGCGAAAATTCCCTCGATGGTCCACTGGACCGCGTACGGGTCGACGATAGCGGCCGCGAGCTGACCACCAATCAGGCGGTGCCCGTCGCAGACAACCAGCATAGCCTCAAGATCGGCCTGCGTGGCCCGACCGCGATGGAGGATTTCATCCTGCGCGAGAAGATCACCCACTTCGATCATGAGCGCATTCCCGAGCGCGTGGTCCACGCACGCGGCTCGGCCGCACACGGCTACTTTGAAAGTTACAACGACCTTTGTGCCATCACGCGCGCCGCGCCGTTCAGCGCCGCCGGCAAACGCACGCCGGTGTTCGTGCGCTTCTCCACCGTGGCCGGCGAACGAGGGTCGGCCGATACCGTGCGCGATGTGCGCGGCTTCGCTACCAAGTTCTATACCGATGAAGGCAACTGGGATCTGGTGGCCAACAACATCCCCGTGTTCTTCATCCAGGATGCGATGAAGTTTCCCGATCTGGTCCACTCGGTCAAGCCGGAGCCGCACCACGCGATGCCGCAGGCCTCGAGCGCGCACGACACCTTCTGGGATTTCGCTTCGCTCAGTCCCGAGATTTTCCACATGCTGATGTGGCATACGTCCGACCGCGCCATCCCGCGCAGCTACCGCATGATGCAGGGCTTCGGCGTGCACACCTTCCGGCTGGTGAATGCGAAGGGCGAGTCGGTGTTCTGCAAATTCCATTGGACGCCCAAGGCCGGCACCCATTCGCTGGTGTGGGACGAGGCGGTCCGGCTGGCCGGCGCCGATCCTGATTACCACCGCCGCGACCTGTGGGAGGCGATCGACAGCGGCCAGTTCCCCGAGTGGGAGCTGGGCCTGCAGTTGTTCAGCGAGGAGCAGGCCGCCCAGTTCCCGTTCGATATCCTCGATCCGACCAAGATCGTACCCGAGGAGATGGTGCGCCTGCGCCCGGTGGGCAGGCTGGTACTGGACCGCAATCCGGATAACTTCTTCGCCGAGACCGAGCAGGTGGCGTTTTGCGCCGCGCATGTGGTGCCAGGCATCGACTTCACCGACGACCCCTTGCTGCAAGGACGGCTGCATTCGTATATCGACACGCAGATCTCGCGCTTGGGCGGCCCGAACTTCCACGAGATCCCCATCAACACCCCGCTGGCGCAGATTCATAACAACCAGCGCGAGGGTTTTCATCGGCAGTCGATCAATCGCGGCCGCGTCAACTACGAGCCGAATTCGCTGGCCGGCGGCTATCCGTTCCAGGCCGGCGCGGGCGGGTTTGTCAGCTTCCCGGAGCCGCTCCAGGCGACCAAGGTGCGCGGCAAGCCGGAGCTGTTCGCCGACCATTATTCGCAGGCGCGCCTGTTCTGGATCAGCCAGACGCCGATCGAGCAGGCGCACATCATCGGCGCCTTCCGTTTCGAATTGACGCGGGTGCAGACCCCGGCCGTGCGCCGGCGCGTGGTGGCGGGGCTGATCAATATCGACGAGCGGCTGGCGGCCATGGTGGCAGCGGGTTTAGGAATGGAGGTGCCGCCGCCGCTGCCGCCGGCGACGGATCGACCGATGTACCAGTATCCGCCGTCGTCGGCTTTATCGCTGTTCAGCCGCCCCGGGAATATCGGTGTGGCCACACGGCGGGTCGCGCTGCTGGTGGCGCCGGGCGTCGATGGGCGGCAGACGCGCAAGCTGTATGCGGCGCTGCTGGATGCCGGCGCAGTGCCCCGATTGGTCGGCCAGCGGGTGGGGAAGGTGGCCGCCGACGACGATGCGCCGATGGATATCGAGATCAGTTTCGAGGCCGGGCCGTCAGTGTTGTTCGATGGGGCGATCGTGCCTGATTGCGCGGATGGGGAGGGCAAGCTGAGTCGGGATGCGTTGGCGATCGAGTTCCTGAAGCTGCAGTATCGGCATAACAAGCCGCTGCTGGCGTTGGGCTCGGGCGCGGTGTTGCTGCGGGCGGCGGGGATTCCCTCCAAGCTGCCGAACGGCGAGCCCGATCCGGGCGTGATCGTGGCGCAGGAGGGGGAGGTGGGGCCGGCGTTGGCGCGCTTCGAGACGGCGTTGGCGCAGCATCGGATTTATGCAAGGGAGACCGACCCGCCTCGGGTTTGAGTTTTCCTTGTTTATTTTGCCGCGTTCAACATGCCGGTGTATGCGGGTTTAGGCTTTTGCTGGCGGTCGAACAGCAGCGGCGAGTCGTGACGTCCTTCATACTCGCCGTGATTGAGCCAGGTGTGGCTGTCGGAGATGCCCCACAGCGTGACCGCGCGCAGTTCGGGGTGGGCCAGGAAGACCTTCATCAGCGCCGCATAGCGCTCGCCCTGCAGCTGCAGCAGCTTCTCCTCGGTATCCGACAGCGACTTGGCCTGATAGCGATACAGGCTGATGTCGAGCTCCGTGACCTGGTTCTCCAGGCCCAGGCGCGCAAAGGTACTCAGCGATTCATCGATCGATTCCACCGATGGGCTAAACACCGAGACATGCATCTGGTGCCCGACCCCGTGCACCGGTACGCCGCGCGCGATCAAGCCCTTGACGATCCGCTCCAGGCACTGGCGCTTGGCCGGTTCCTCGGTCGAATAGTCGTTGATATACAGCCGCGCCTTGGGATCGGCGGCGTGGGCGTAGCGGAAGGCCTGCTCGATATACGCGTCGCCGGTCGCGGCGAACCATTTATCCTTGCGCAGGCAGTTGGGCTGCTTCTCGTCGATGACTTCATTGACCACGTCCCAGGCATACACCGCGCCTTTGTAGCGGCCGACGACCGTTTCGATATGCGACTTCAAACGCGCCAGCACCAGATCGCGCGACGCCGGTTTGCCATCCCTGTCGGTCCACATCCACTCCGGCGTACGCAGATGCCACAGCAAGGTGTGGCCGCGCATGGCCATGCCGCTTCCTTGCGCGTAGGCCACCAGCTTGTCGGCGGGCGCGAAATTGTACGCGCCTTCCTTGGGCTGGATATCGGTCGGCTTCATGACGTTTTCGGCGACGATGCTGTTGAAGTGCGCCGCCAGCAGCGGCGCTTCGGCCGACGTCAATTGCGACGGTTCGATCGCGGCGCCGATTTTTAACCGGCCCTCGTAGGCCTTCGCCAAAGAGGGCGTCTCCTGCGCCGCCCCGTTCAAAACAAAGGTACCCAACAGCATGGTCAACGCGGCGCGCCGGATCATGTCAGTACTCCCGACGGTTAGGTTTGATCTCTTGCAGGATCGTGGTCGAAATCTCCTCGATCGACTTGGTCGTCGACGACAGCCAGCGGATGCCTTCGCGCTTCATCATCATTTCCGCCTCGTTGACCTCATAGCGGCAGTTCTCGATGGACGCGTACTTGCTGCCGGCGCGGCGCTCGTTGCGGATCTCGGCCAGGCGCTCCGGCGTGATCGTCAGCCCGAAAATCTTCGGTTTGAAGTCGTACAGCGACGACGGCAGCTTGCCGCGCTCGAAATCGTCCGGAATCAGCGGATAGTTGGCAGCCTTGATCCCGTACTGCATCGCCAGATACAGGCTGGTTGGCGTTTTGCCGGAGCGCGAAACGCCGACCAGGATCACGTCGGCCGACGCCAGGTTCTTGTGCGACTGGCCGTCGTCGTGCGCCAGCGAGAAGTTGATCGCCTCGATGCGGTTTTTGTATTCTTCGCTGTCCACAATGTTGTGTGAGCGGCCAATGGTGTGTGTCGATTTGACATTCAATTCTTGTTCCAGCGGGGCAACAAAGGTCTGGAACAAGTCCATATACATGCCTTTGCAGGCCCGGATCACGTCCGACAATTGGGTCTGCACCAGGGTCGAAAAGATGATCGGACGTTGACCGTCGGTTGCAAAAGCTTCGTTGATCTTGCGCGCCGCGTCGTGCGCCTTGTCCAGGGTATCGATGAAAGGCAGGCGCACCTGGCGGAAGCGCAACTCGAACTGGGTCAGGACCGAGTGACCAAAAGTTTCAGCCGTGATGCCGGTGCCGTCCGAGACGAAGAACACGGTGCGGGCGGACGACGGCAGGGGAGGACGTTGTTCTTGTGTCATGTGATGTAAGCCTGTCAGGATTGTGAATCGTCAATTTGAGCCGCAGGCTGTAGAATGGACGCCATAGGTAAGATTGTGCTGCACGACGACCAGAATAACAAGAATGAAACAAGCTATCGCGTGTGCGCACCGCCGGAAGATTTCTATCATCAAAAGGTGTCAATATGTCTAACGCAGCATTGAAGGAGCAAAATAACGAAGCGGTTTACGTCGCATCGTTCGAAAATTTGCGCATGACGGATGTCGAATCCGTCGGCGGCAAAAACGCCTCGCTGGGCGAAATGATCAGCCAACTGGCGGAAGCCGGTGTGCGTGTTCCGGGCGGCTTCGCCACCACGGCGCAGGCATTCCGCGACTTCCTGTCGCACAGCGTCGACGGCGGCAAGCCGCTGGCCGAACGCATCGCCGACCGCCTCGCCGATTTGAACATCGACGACGTGCGCTCGCTGGCGCAAGCGGGCGCCGAGATCCGTCAATGGATCGTCGAAACCCCGTTCCAGCCACGCCTGCAGCAGGAAATCGAGACCTTCTACGACAAACTGGTGGCCGATTCGAGCACCGAGATGTCGTTCGCCGTGCGTTCGTCGGCCACCGCCGAGGATTTGCCGGACGCCTCGTTCGCCGGCCAGCAGGAGACCTTCCTCAACGTCGTCGGCATCGAAAACGTGCTGGACGCGATGAAGCACGTCTTCGCCTCGCTGTACAACGACCGCGCGATCTCGTACCGCGTCCACAAAGGCTTCACCCACGCCGAAGTCGCCCTGTCGGCCGGCGTGCAGCGCATGGTCCGTTCCGACCTGGGCGCGGCCGGCGTGATGTTCACCATCGACACCGAGTCGGGCTTCAAGGACGTGGTCTTCGTCACCTCCAGCTATGGCCTGGGCGAGACGGTGGTGCAGGGCGCCGTCAATCCGGACGAATTCTACGTCCACAAGCCGATGCTGGAAAAAGGCAAATCGCCCGTCATCCGCCGCAACATCGGCTCCAAGCTGCTGAAGATGGAGTTCACCAACGAAGCCAAGGCTGGCCGCTCGGTCAAGACCGTCGACGTTCCTGTCGAAATGCGCAACCGCTATTCGCTGAACGATACCGAAGTGGTGGAACTGGCCAAGTACGCCGTCATCATCGAAAACCACTACGGCCGTCCGATGGACATCGAGTGGGGCAAGGATGGCCGGGACGGCAAACTGTACATCCTGCAGGCGCGTCCTGAAACCGTCAAATCGCAGCAGAAGGCGACCGACGTGCAGCAGCGCTTCAAACTGAAATCGAGCGGCACGGTGCTGACCTCCGGCCGCGCGATCGGCCAGAAGATCGGCGCCGGTCCGGTGCGCGTCATCCACGACCCGGCCGACATGGAACGCGTACAGCCCGGCGACGTGCTGGTCGCCGACATGACCGATCCTAACTGGGAACCGGTCATGAAGCGCGCCTCGGCGATCGTCACCAACCGTGGCGGCCGTACCTGCCACGCGGCGATCATCGCCCGCGAACTGGGCGTGCCTGCGGTCGTCGGTTGCGGCGACGCCACCGAGATCCTGAAGGACGGTACCTTCGTCACCGTGTCCTGCGCCGAAGGCGACGAGGGCAAGATCTACGACGGCCTGCTGGAAACGGAAGTATCGGAAGTGGCGCGCGGCGAGTTGCCGAAACTGCCGACCAAGATCATGCTCAACGTCGGCAATCCGCAGCTGGCGTTCGACTTCCAGTCGGTGCCGAACGCCGGTGTCGGTTTGGCGCGTCTGGAATTCATCATCAACAACAACATCGGCGTTCACCCGAAAGCGATTCTGGAATACCCGAACATCGATGCGGACCTGAAAAAAGCGGTGGAGTCGGTCGCGCGCGGCCACGCCTCGCCGAAAGCCTTCTACGTCGACAAGCTGGCCGAGGGTATCGCCACCATCGCCGCCGCCTTCTGGCCAAAACCGGTGATCGTGCGCCTGTCCGACTTCAAGTCGAACGAGTACAAAAAACTGATCGGTGGTTCGCGCTACGAGCCGGACGAGGAAAACCCGATGCTGGGCTTCCGCGGCGCGGCGCGTTACCTGGCCGAGGACTTCGCAGGCGCGTTCGAAATGGAATGCCAGGCGATGAAGCGCGTGCGTAACGACATGGGCCTGACCAACGTCGAGATCATGGTGCCGTTCGTGCGTACCCTGGGCCAGGCCGAGAAGGTCGTCAACCTGCTGGCCAAAAACGGCCTGGTGCGCGGCGAAAACGAACTGCGCCTGATCATGATGTGCGAAGTGCCGTCGAACGCGATCCTTGCCGACCAGTTCCTGGAGCACTTCGACGGCTTCTCGATCGGTTCCAACGATTTGACCCAGCTGACCCTGGGCCTGGACCGCGACTCCGGCATGGCGCTGTTGGCCGCCGACTTCGACGAGCGCGATCCGGCCGTCAAGGCGCTGCTGTCGCTGGCGATCAAGGCTTGCCGCGCGCAGGGCAAGTACATCGGCATTTGCGGCCAGGGCCCTTCCGACCATCCGGACTTCGCGGTCTGGCTGATGGAGCAGGGCATCGAGTCGATGTCGCTCAATCCGGATTCGGTGATCGACACGTGGCAGAAGCTGGCCGCGCTGCAGAAGTAAGAATAAAGTTTGACGCAGGATAAAAATGGTATAGACTGGAGTTGTCGAATTTAGTTGCAAAAAACTCTATCAATACATTCTGTCCTGCTGCAAGAACCCTCGTGTCCCACTCCGGGAAGCGGGGGTTTTTGCATTTTTCAACCGTCGTAAGGGGAGGTCATCATGGCTGACTGGAGTTATTGGCTCGTCGCCGCCGGCGCGGCCGTCATCGTGGAGCTGTTCATCGGCACGTTCTATCTGCTGATGATCGCGATCGGCCCTGCCGCCGGCGCGCTGGCGGCGCTGCTGGGCTTTGGACTGGCGGCGCAAACGCTGGTGGCGGCGCTGGTGGGCGTGGGCGCCACCGTCGCGCTGCGCCGCAGCCGCTTCGGCAAAACCGGAAGCCAGGTGCAGGCCGAACGCGATCCCAACATCAATATGGACATCGGCCAGAAGGTCAATGTGCCGGCATGGCAGGATGGTGCGGCGCGCGTGATGTATCGCGGCGCGCTGTGGGATGTGGAGCTGGACCGCAGCGCGTCGCCCGGCGCCCCCGCGCCCGGCCAGTACACCATACGCGAAGTGCGCGGCAGCCGCCTGATCGTGGCCGGCTAAGATTAATTTACTGGAGAGTTTAGATGGATATCAGTTTTGGTAACGTAAGCCTGGTCCTGTTTGTCCTGGCGTTGGTGTTTGTGTTCAAGACCATCAACGTGGTGCCGCAGCAGCACGCCTGGGTGGTCGAGCGGCTTGGTAAATACCATGCGACCCTGGGGCCGGGCCTCAACATCGTGATCCCGTTCGTCGACCGCATCGCCTACAAGCACGTGCTCAAGGAGATTCCGCTGGACGTGCCGCCGCAGGTCTGTATCACCAAGGACAACACGCAGTTGCAGGTGGACGGCATCCTGTACTTCCAGATCACCGACGCCATGCGCGCCTCGTACGGTTCGTCGAACTACATCGCCGCCATCACGCAGCTGGCGCAGACCACCTTGCGCTCGGTGATCGGACGCATGGAGCTGGACAAGACCTTCGAGGAACGTGACCACATCAACACCACCGTGGTCAACGCCATCGACGAATCGGCCGCCAACTGGGGCGTGAAGGTGCTGCGCTACGAGATCAAGGACCTGACGCCGCCGAAGGAGATCCTGCACGCGATGCAGGCGCAGATCACCGCCGAGCGTGAAAAGCGCGCGTTGATCGCCGCCTCCGAAGGCCGCAAGCAGGAACAGATCAACATCGCCAACGGCGAACGCGAGGCGCAGATCGCCCGCTCGGAAGGCGACAAGCAGGCCGCCATCAACCGCGCCGAAGGCCAGGCCGCCGCCATTGTGGCGCTGGCGGAAGCCAACGCCTCGGCGCTGCGTCAGGTCGGCGCCGCGATCCGCGAGCCCGGTGGCGAGGACGCGGTCAACCTGAAGGTGGCGGAGCAGTACGTCGGCGCCTTCAGCCAGCTTGCCAAAACCAATAATTCGATTATCATTCCGGCCAACCTGGGTGAGATGAGCGGCTTGATCGCGACCGCGATGCAAGTGGTGAAGACGCAGAAGGACGCGTCGCTGATCAAACCCGCCAAAGCATAAGGAGCGGATGATGGGTACATGGGCGGTGGACGCTTTCGGCAACGACTACGCGCAGGATTGGGCGCAGGATTTGCAGGAGATTAGTAATCTGGACGCGGTCGAGGACACGCTGAACACGGCGCTCGATACCGGCGCCGGCGAGTTGGAGGCGCCGTTCGCGGCGGAGGCGCTGGTGGCCATCGAGGTCCTCGCGCGCCTTCAGGGCAAGGGCGGCGCGGCCAGCGAGGATAGCGCGGCGGTGGACGAGTGGGTCGAGGCGCGCAAGCCCAAAGCGCGCCGGCGCGCGGACCTGGAGGACAAGGCCTTGAAAGCCATCGCCCGCATCCTGTCCGACCAATCGGAGTTGCGCGAGCTGTGGGCCGAGAGCGAGCATTACGAGGAATGGCGCGCGTCGGTCGAAGCCCTGCGTGAACGCATCGTCGCCTGAAACGAAAAAAACGCCCTGAAGGGCGTTTTCTTTTTGATGGCGTGCCGCGGAGATTACTTGGCGGCCTTGCGGCGGCGCGCTGCCACGCCGATCAGACCCATGCCGGCCAGCAGCATCGCGTAGGTTTCCGGCTCTGGCACGGCGGTGGTCAACGAGACATTGTCCAGCGAGGTGCCCAGGCTGTCGCTGGTGCCGGTGGCGATGAACTTCAGTTTCATCGCCGAACCGTCGCCGATCAGCGAGTAGGTTTGGGTTTGCCAGCCGCCGTTGAGCGAGTTGTTGACGTGGCCGATCTGGTTGCCGCCCCAGTCCACCGACAGGCCTTGCGACGAGATGGCGACGCCTGGGCGGTCCTGGAACTGGAAGCTCAGCGTGTAGTGCTGGCCGAGCGTGGTCAGCACGGTCTGGGTCATGCTGCTGTTGCGCGTGGTGTCCAGTTCGACGAAGTTGACGCCATCGGCGGCCACGCCGTAGACGTTGTTGCGCAGTTCTATACCGCTCTGCCCGCCGGTCCAGCCGGTCAGGCTGGCGTAATTGGACCAGCTGCCTGCGGCCTGGTGGGTGGCTTCAAAGCTGCCGTTCACCAGCAGTTCCACGGGCGCGGCGAAGGCGCTGCCGGCGGATAGCATGGCGACGAGCGCGGCGGATTTGAACAGGTTCGTGATGGTCATTTTGGTATTTCTCCGTAAAATTTGTTTTTAGAAACTTATATTCCCCGTAAGACAATTGCATTGTAATCTAGTAATTTATTTTGTGCTAGTTTTTTCGGCAGCGCATGTCGCTGCGTCGGCACAGGACATGCGTCCGGCGGCCGGACGGCGGCGAGGAACAGCGCGCCCGGGGAAGGCGCGAGGGGAGGGTGCTACAGGGGCGTTGGGTGGGGTTTAGAACGCGTAGGTGAGCCCGAGGCTCCAGGATTTGGGCGGATGCACCGGATACCACGCATAGCGCCGGCCGTCGTCCTGCACATACTCGCGGGCGATCTGCACCGTCCAGTTACCGAAAGGGATGCCGACTCCCAGGCGCGCATCGATGCGCGAGGAGGTCGGAATGCCAGGCCAATAGCCGCCGCTGATGTTATGCAGCACGCCCGCATGGGCGATCAGGTTGAAGCGCGGATGCACTGGGTAGAAGGCGCTGACCTCCGCATACACCGTCTTCACCGGGAAGCCCAGGTACTTGGGCGAGTAATAGATCCGCGTGCTGCCACGCTCGAAGCTCAATCCGGCGTAGCACTCTGAAAAGTCGTTCTGATGCGCTTGCGTATAGGTGATGCGGCTGCAACCGGCCTCCCAGCTGCCGCCCGACTGCAAGCGCTGCGCGTAGCCGGCGTAACCTTGCAGCTTGTAGCCGTCCGCGTCGCCGATGGTCATGGCGCTGGCGAACCCGCCCAGATACCATCCGGCCACGCCGTCGATATTGATTGTGATCTGCGGTACGGCGTTGCCCTTGCCGGGGTTTTGTCCGCGATAACGGTACTCGGACTGCAGCGCCACGCTGCCGCTGATATCCATATCCAACTGCGCGCGCGCGGGCGGCGCCACCGCGCACAGGCAGGCGAGGCCGATAGCCAGGCCGCGCGATTTCACGGATTGGCGCCGCGCTGGCTCAATTTGGCGGGGCAGCCGCAGCTGCAATGGTCGATGAGATGGGAGATCGTGGCGCATGCGTCAATATTAACAGCGTTCAACACTTCCGGCGGTTGCAGCATGCGCCGCAACTGGGCGGGCGTGGCGCCGGGCTGCAATTCCCCCAGCAATGCCAGCATGCCGGACACGTGGGCTGCGGCGTACGAGCTGCCGCTGACGAAGGACCAGCGCGCGCCCGGCGCGGTGGTCGGGACGTCGTTGCCCGGCGCGAACAGCGGCCGCTCCAGGCCGGCCGCTGCCGCTGTCTTGACCATCATCGCGGCCGCGCTCACCGGCGCGAAATTGCCGGACACCTTGACGCTCGGCTGCGAGGCCACGGCCAGCACGCCGCGGTGGCTGGCGGGGAAGGTTGGCGCGCTTGCCTGCGCGTCGATCGCGCCGACTACGCCGATGCCGCGCTGCAGCGCCACGTCCAGTAAACGGTCCAAGAGCCTGTCGGGCGGACCGGACAGGCTCAGGTTGATGACTTTGGCGCCGTTGAGTATCGCGTAGTTGATCGCCTTGCTCAAGGTGAAGCTGTTACATCGGGTGCCCTGGTTGGGGAGTTGCCAGCAGGCCCGCAAGCCCATCAGCCTGGCCTTGGGCGCGACGCCGACGATGCCGCCGTGGCCGGTGCGCGCCGCGATGATGCCGGCGACGGCTGTGCCGTGGATCTCCGGCGGCGGCTCGCCGTTGTCGACGAAGTTTGCGTTGACCGCCAGTTGGCCCTGCAGATCGGGGTGGTTGCCGTCGATGCCGCTGTCGATCACCGCCACCCGCACTTCGCTGCCGGTGGTGTAGCGGTGCAGGTCGGCCACATGCCAGTAGCGGGCGGCCGGCTGCACCGGATACAGCGCGTCGGTGCCGGCCGCCGCGTTCGCGACGGGCGCAACCGGCGCAACCTGCGGCGCGGCGTTGCCTGCTGGCGTGACGCGTGGCGCCTGCCCGGCCATGCCTTCGAACCTGGCCACCGGCTGCGCCCATTCCACTTGCGGATCGCGCGACAGCTGTTCGATGATGCGGGCGGCGTCGGCGTTGTCCTTGTAGCGCATGACGTAGCAATCGATGCCGAGCAGCGACATGGCCCAGCCTTCGACCACAGTCATGTCGTGCTGCCGTGCCAACGCCTCGGCGCGGCGCCGGCGTCCGCCGCTGCCGCTGTCGTCCATATAGCGGCCGCCGTAGGTGGCGTCGGGCCGGTAGTGGGTGGCGGGCAGGCGCAGCATCACCAGCAGCTGGTTGGCGCCCGGGTCGTGGGCGCCGTCGTCGGCTGGCGGCAGTATGCGCTCGTCGCCCGCCGGGGGCGCGGCCCCGGCCACGGGAGCCGGCGACGTCGCCTGCGCGTCATGGGAACCCGCGAAAGCCGTGCCGGCCGATAGCGCAAACAAGGCGGCCAGCACGAGGGCTCGGGCGTTCAAGGCGTGCCGCCGTCGTCGAGCGCTTCGGCCAGCTTGACGGCCGGATCGGCGCGCAGCGCTTGCAGCGCGCGGTCGCGGTTTTCTTCGGGCACGCTGATCAGGTAGGCGTCGGTCACGGTGGGGCCGTCGACCACGCGCGCGCCTTGCGCTTGCAGGATGCGCCGCAGCTCACGCTCGGTGGTGGTGGGCTGGAACATCACCACCAGGTTACCGACGGGATTGGCGCCGACGTTGTTGCCCAACACGCGATAGGCGGCCGGTGGTTCGTCCGGACGCGCCAGCAGCGCCACCAGGCCGACGATCAGCACCCATTGCGCCGCCACCGCCCAGCGCAGCCAGGTCGGCTGGTTGGCCGCGCCCATGGCCCACCAGCGCCGTGGCACGACCTGGACGCCGGGCGCCGGCACATCGGCCAGCGGTTTGACATCGGCGGGAGTGGCGATGGTTGCCTTGCCGGCCGGCGCCGCGTTGGCGCGCACCGGGACATCGTCAATGTCGTCCACCGGACCGAGCGCGGGCAGTATGCGCGCCCAGGCCCGTTCCATGTCCACACCCGGCGGCAGGGCGGTGTCGGCGCTCCCTTGGTCCAGCATCTCGCGCTCCCATTGCAAATCCTGACGGCATTGCTCGCAGGTGTGCAGATGCACTTCCACGCGGTGCGCGTCGTCCGGTTCCAGTTGCGATGACGCGTACCACGGCAGCAGTTCCTGCACCGCCTGGTGCGCCGGGACGTCCAGTCTGAAGACTCGCCCGTTCATCGACCGTTCTCTCTCTCGTTCCACAACAAATCCTTCAATCTGTGCCGCGCGTGGAACATACGGGTTTTAACCGTGTTCACCGGGCAATCGACCACTTCAGCGATGTCGCTGTAGGCCATCTCGTGATAATAGGTTAGCACCATCACCGCGCGCTGTGCGGCGGGCAACTGATCCAACGCCTCGGCCACCGTGTTCTGCAATTGCAGCCGGGTGATCGTCTGCTCGGGCTGGTTGCCGCTTTCATCCTCGTACAACGACGCATCGGATTCCACCGGATCGTCGCTGCCACGCAAACCCTTGAGGGTCTTGCGGTAGGCGATGGCGAAAATCCACGTGGAAGGCTTGCAACTGCCGTCGAAGGTCTCGGCTTTTTGCCAGACCACCAACATGGTGTCATTGACAATTTCCTCGATCAACGTGGCATTGCGGGTCATCCGTCCGATAAAGCGCGACAGGCGCGAAAAATAGCTGCGGTACAACTGCTCGAAGGCGGCCCTGTCCCCGCCCGCTATCCTGCCTAGCAGGCACGCCTCGTTCGCATCCGGTAATGAGCCCGTCGACAGGCCCTGTGATTGACGCATCCGCCATCCTCCATTGTTTGCCGTAGATGCCGTTTCGTCGACAAATGGTTCTACTAAACAGTAAAAATATATACGCAACAAGCGTGCAACCGGCGGCAACTAGCGACGCCGGGTCAAAACCTGTCCATTCCGCATGCTACCACCCGGATTCGGCTACCATGGCATTCATGAACCTGAGCGCTCAAATCGATCACCTGCAAACATTTTTACACCAGCACCGGCGCGTGCTGGTCCTGACCGGGGCCGGCCTCAGCACCGATTCCGGCATCCCCGACTACCGCGACAAGGATGGCGTGCGGCGCGGCCGCACACCAATCCAGGGGCCGGATTTCCGCCGCGACGAGGGCGTGCGCCGCCGCTATTGGGCGCGCAGCATGGTCGGCTGGCCAACGTTGGCGCAGGCCGCGCCCAACGTCGGCCACCGCGCGCTGGCGGCGCTGGAGGAGGCCGGCCGCATCGACGGCCTGATCACGCAAAACGTCGACGGTCTGCACCAGCGCGCCGGCAGCCGCAAGCTGATCGAGCTGCACGGCAATATCCATGGCGTCGTCTGCCTCGATTGCCGCCGCATCAGCGAGCGCGCCGCGATCCAGACGGAGTTGCTGCAAGCGAATCCCGGTTTGTTCGCGGTCGACGCCGAGGTGCGTCCCGACGGCGACGCCGAGGTCGAGCTGGAGGCATTGCAGCACTTCCACGTGCCGGTATGCGGGCACTGCGGCGGCACCTTGCAGCCTGACGTGATCTTCTTCGGGGACAATATTCCGGCCCAGCGCACCGCCGACGCGCTGGCCATGATGGAGCACGCCGACGCCTTGCTGGTGGTCGGTTCGTCGTTGATGGTGTTTTCGGGCTACCGCTTCTGCAAGCTGGCGGCCGCCGCGGGCAAGCCCATCGCGGCGATCAACCTGGGCAAGACCCGCGCTGACGACCTGATCGGACTGAAGGTGGAGGCGGCGGCGGCCGAGGTGCTGCCGCGCCTGGTCTGAGCGGTGCCGGCTTAGTTCCGCTGCAACATCGAACGGACGATGGCTTCCTTGGCCAGCACATAGTCCTGGCCGGCCAGCACCAGGTTGGAGTTCGGCTGGATCACCTTGACGTTGATGAACACCATGTCGCTGGTTTCGGCGTAGGAGCCGACCACGATCGCCTGGGCGTTGTGGGCGGTGGCCACTTCGCCGATTTCGCGGGTGAGCATCAGCTCGCCCTGATTGCGCTTCAGGTAGACGTTGTTGCGCAACTTCATCTCGATCATGCGCATGCCGCCTTGGGCCAGGCGGGTCGACACCTGCTCCGACACCAGCCGGCCCAGGGTCGTGGTTTGCTCCAGCGCGTCGATGTTGACGATGGTGGCCATGATCAGGGGCTTGTCGGCGGTCAGCTTGCCGTTGAGCTGATTCATCAGCGAATCGGCGGCCTTGTAGTTGGCGTCGATGAACTGGTTGGATGAAATCGTCGAATAATTGCCTTCCTCCTTGGTGGCGGTGGAGGAACACGCCGCCAGCAGCAGCGGCAGCGCCAGCGCGGCGGCGCGGGCCAGGGATGTCATCAGCATTTACATGTCTCCGCGTACTTTGAAGGTACGGGTCAGTTTGGTGAGTTCGGCGTCCTGCTCGACGATGCCATACAGCTCGCGGTCGGAATCGGCCACGTAATAGGCCGACGTGGTGCGCGCCAGGTAGCGGTACTGGTCGGACACCGACAGGGTCACGATGATCTCGGTTTTCGGCGTCTCGCCCGGGGCGAACTGGGCGTTGGAGGTGTCGAACGGGTCCCAGCCGGTGCCGATGGCGCGCCAGCGGCCCAGCGGCGCTGGCTCCAGCTCGGCCATCGAGACGCCGCCGGGCAGCGCCGTGCGTTCGCCGATGGGGCGGTATTGCGGACGGTCGGCGGCGAAGGTGACGGCCTGGATGTCCAGATCGATCCTGAGCGACCCGGCCGGCGTGCGCGAGACGATAAAGCCATCGTTGACCAGCGAGGTGGTCAGCTGGGTCACCAGCGCACGCTGGAAGGCGTTCGACTCGGCCGGCTCGTTGATGAAGACCGGGCGGGGCGGGCTCTTCTTGAGCTCGGCCACCAGCCGTTTTTCGATGTTGTTGGACACGATGCCCCAATGGTAGGCGGCTTGCAGCTTGGCCTGCTTGGTGATGGGGAAGTTCGCGGCCAGCGGGGTGGGCGTGTAGCGCGCCGCACATCCTGACAGGACCAATCCGGCTGCCAGAGCCATTGCAGTTTTCAGCGCCATTGTTGCCTCATCGTCAAAAGTCTAACGTTATCCGGGGCCGCGAAGGGTGAGCGGCGGCCGCCGAATGTAAAATCATCCAGCGTCCAGTTTAGCATGGATGTTTCCGATTAGAAATTCTCAAGGCGATAAAAAACCCGGTTCGGGACCGGGTTGTGTACGGAGCGCGCAACAGTTTTGGCGGTTTTAGCGGCTGTGGGTCTTCATCGCGGCCGCGACTTCGCGTTTGCCGTCGCGATCCTTCTCGGTGGCGCGCTTGTCGTGCATTTTTTTACCCTTGGCCAGGCCGATTTCACATTTGACCCTGCCGCCCTTGTAATGCAGGTTGAGCGGCACCAGGGTGTAGCCGGAGCGCTCGACCTTGCTGATCAGCTTGTCCATCTCCTGGCGGTGCAGCAACAGCTTGCGGGTGCGCACCGCTTCCGGGCTGATGTGGGTCGACGCGGTGGGCAGGGCGCTGATGTGGGCGCCGAACAGGAACAGCTCGTCGCCACGGATGGTGACGTAGGCCTCCTTGATCTGCACGCGGGCGTCGCGGATCGCCTTCACTTCCCAGCCTTCGAGCACGATGCCCGCTTCGTAGCGGTCCTCGATGAAGTAGTCAAAAAAGGCTTTTTTGTTATCGGCTATGGTCATGGGGTTCGTAAATCAGCTGTAAACCCGTGCGGGTCGGTTAAACTACTGCTTCGCGTCAAAAAACGCGACTAATTCAACATCATAGCAAATGGTTAGCCAATGGCAGTAGTGCACAAATCAGTTTTCCTCGGTTACAGCGCCCAGCAGATGTTCGACCTGGTCGCCAACATCGATGACTATCCCAAATTTCTGCCGTGGTGCAGCGGCGTCGAGATCCGCGAGCGCCGCGACAACGTCGTGGTGGCCAGCATCGGCATCAACTACCATGGCGTCAAGCAAAGCTTCACGACCTCCAACGAGAACACGGCGCCGACCACGATCAAGATGAAGCTGGTCGACGGGCCTTTCAAGACCCTGGACGGCGTGTGGACGTTCAAGGCGCTGCGCGAGGACGCCTGTAAAATCGAGTTCGATATGCGCTATGAATTCTCCGGCACCTTGCTGGACAAGCTGGTCGGGCCGGTGTTCGGCATGATCGCCAACAGCATGGTCGATTCCTTCTGCAAACGGGCGGAAACCGTCTATGGCGGCTGAACTGATCAACGTGCAAGTGTGCTACGCCAGCGACGCGGTGCAATTTCTGCGCGCGTTGCGGGTGCCTGCGGGCACCACGCTTGAGCAGGCCATCGCCGCCAGCGGCATGCTGGCCGAAGTGCCCGGCATCGACCTCACTACGATGCAGGTCGGCATCTACGCCAAGAAGAAGCCGCTGGACACGGTGCTGCGCGACCACGACCGCGTCGAAATCTACCGTCCGCTGATCGCCGATCCCAAGAACGCGCGCCGCCGCCGCAAGGCCGCCGCCTGACAGCTGCCGGGGTCAAGCCTGTCATTCGAACACGGCCTGGTCAATTAGCCGTGACCCTCGATTAGCCGCTACAATCTTTCCGCGGACTGCACGCGTGTTCATCTATTAAGCATTGAAAAAGTGGATTGGAATGTGCCTTCCGCAGTAGTGTCGAACGAAAAGGGCTTGGTGCGTGTCGCGCTGTCGGCCGCCACAGGGAGCGCGGTAGCTTTAACGGTGCGCAGCGGATTGAAATGGTTATGGAACCTTATTGACTTCTAACCAATCTAACACAAGATACTTATCGCAGGAGGTCGCGATGGACGTACATGGACTAATCGAGGCTATCGAGGAAATGGGCCAGCACGTCCGTGGGGAGATCGAGCTAGAAACCGTCGAGTTCATTCCCGAACCGATCAACGTGGCTTGCCTGCGCGCCTCAATCGGCTTGTCGCAGTCCGACTTCGCCAGCCGTTTTGGCCTTAGCCTGCGCAACATTCGTCGGTGGGAATCGGGCGAGGCGCGCCCAAGCTTTTACGAAGAAACACTGCTGTGGCATATCGCGCAAGATCTCGATTACGTTGGACGGGAGTTCGCCGAGTACTGCCGCTTGCGATCACAAGGCTCGCGCGAAGCTCACAGCAATTAGGCGACCAGCCATTGTGCGCCGTAAGCAGCCGACGCTGCGTTCGGCGAACAGACGAGTGGTGACCCCGCAGCGCGTCCCGACTGGCATCAGCTACAATATTGGCTTACTGTAATTACTGCGGAGCCAAATTGATCGAAACGCACACCGCACCACAAGTCCTGCACCGGGCCGGCGTCGTGCTGCTGGTTGTCGGCGCGATCGATATCGCTTACATGATCTGGCGCCTGTCCACCGGCGCCAGCTATTCCTATAGCATGACCATTCCCGCCGTGATCGTCGGCGTGCTGCTGATGCGCGGCAGCCTCAAGGCCGCCTCCGCGTTGATCTGGATCGCCGCCATCCTGCTGCCGATGGCGCTGGCCAGCGGCGCCATGTCGCTGATGCAGCCGCTCGACCTGACCCTGACCGAACTGCGTCTGGCGCCGGCGGCCCACTTCGGCGCGGCGCTGCCGCTCTTGATCTTCTGCGGCCTGCTGTACTGGCTGTTGCAACAGCTGGGCCGCCAGCCCGTGCAATCGGCGATCCAAACCACCGGCCGCAAGAAGCCGGCCATCAACGTGGCGCTGACCATCGGCGTGGCGCTGTCGATGCTGGCGCTGACCGGCAAACAGCTTGGGCAAAACAGTGATTTAAAGAAGAAGGCGGAGCAGCTGGCGCAGGAAAAGCACGGCGCGCAGTTCCGTTATCACGCGTCCAGCATCACGCCGCGTGACGATATGGAAGGCACCTTCGTCGAGGCCAAGGTTCAGGCGTGGAATCAGAACAGCGTCGACACCGTCGACGTGTTCTGGAAAGAAAAATGAAACTGCGGCATCGCGTGAACCGCGATGCCGCGCGCGGGACGGCTTAGCGTCCGCTGATGTTGAGCGTACGCGCGTCCAGCTTCACCTTGACGGTGGCCGCCGGCTTGGCGCCCGCCGACTCGGCCAGGGTCACGATGTACTCGCCGCCGGCGATCTTCCAGGTCTTGCTGGCGCTGTCATACATGGCCAGCAGACGCGGATCGATCTTCACCTTGGCTTTGCCGCTGGCGCCGGCCTTCACCGCCACCTTGTCCCAGCCGCCGAGGCGCTTCGGCGCTTCCCAGCCGCCGGCCGCAGGCGACACATACACCTGTCCAACCGCCTTGCCATCGCGCTTGCCGGTGTTCTGCACGTTGAAGGTAACGTCGATGCCGGCGCCGTCGGACGACTTGTTCGCGCTCAGGTCCGCAAAGGCGAAGCTGGTGTACGACAGGCCGTAACCGAACGGGAACAGCGGCTTGTGGCCTTTCAGGTCGAACCACTTGTAGCCGACGGCCGCGCCTTCGATGTTGTAGTCGGTGGTGATCTTCTCGATGATGGCTTCATCCTTGGTCACCGCGTCGCCGTCCATCACGGGACGTGGCAATTGCGCCACCGACGCCGGGAAGGTGGCCGGCAGGCGGCCCGACGGATTGACTTCACCGGTCAGCACGCGGGCGATCGCCGCGCCGCCGCTGGTGCCCGGATACCAGGCTTCGATCACGGCGCCGACGTTGTTCAGCCATGGCATGACGACCGGACCGCCGGTTTGCAGCACGACGACGGTCTTGGCGTTGGCCTTGGCCACGGCGGAAATGAGCGCGTCCTGCTTGTTCGGCAGGTTCAGGTCCGGCGCGTCGATGGCTTCGGCCATCCACTGGTTGCCGAACACGATGGCGACATCGCTGGACGCGGCCAGCTTGGCGGCGGCGGCGGCGTCCTTGCCGTCGTTGTAGACGATCCTGGCGCCGGTGCGCGTGCTCAGTTCCTGCAGCGGCGACGAGCGGTGGTAGACCATCGGTCCCGGGAAGAAGGCCGGGCCTTCGTTGGCGACCGGCGACAGGCCGATCGGATAGACCTGGGCCGAGCCGCCGCCGGACAGCACGCCGACGTTGGCGTGGCCGCCGATGATGGCGATGGTGCGCACGTTGGCGCCCAGCGGCAGCAGGTCGTTGGTGTTCTTGAGCAGGACGATGGCTTCTTCGGCGTCCGACTGCGAGATCTTGCCGTTGGCGGCGAAGTCGATGCCCGCGTCGTCGGTGGTCGGGGTGACGACCGGATGCTCGATCAGGCCATTGGCGAACATGGCGCGGGTGATGCGCTTGACCATGTCGTCCAGGCGCGCCTGCGGAACGTGGCCGTTGACCACCGCCTCCTTCAGCGCCTCGTTGAAGTAGGCCGACTTGTCGAACGGGTGGCCGGACTGCTGATCCAGGCCGTGCATCGCGGCGGGAACGGTGGAGTGGGTCGCGCCCCAGTCGGACATGACGTAGCCCTTGAAGCCCCAATCCTGCTTCAGCACCTGGTTCAGCAGGTAGTCGCTCTCGCAGGCGTAGGAACCATTGACGCGGTTGTACGCGCACATCACGGAACCTGGATCGCCGCGTTCCATCGCGATCTGCAACGCCAGCAGATCCGACATGCGGCCGGCGGTGTCGTCGATCTTGACGTTGACGTTATTGCGGTTGGTTTCCTGGTCGTTGAAGGCGAAATGCTTCAAGGTCGAGACCATGTGGTTCGACTGGATGCCGCGAATCTGCTCGCCGACCATGACGCCGGCCAGCAGTGGATCTTCGCCGCCGTATTCGAAGTTACGGCCGTTGCGCGGCTCGCGCAGCAGGTTGACGCCGCCCGCCAGCATGATGTTGAAGCCCGTCTTGCGCGCTTCGCTGCCGATCATCGCGCCGCCGGCGAACGCCAGTTCCGGATTCCAGGTGGCCGTAGTGGCCAGGCCGGAGGGCAGGGAAGTGCGCTGGTAAGGCTTTTTCGATGCCGCCTGGGTGGCGACGCCGACGCCGGCGTCGGCCTGCCATTGCGGCGGCAGGCCCAGACGCTCGATGCCCGGGATGAAGCCGGCCGAATCCTTGCGGCCTTCCTTCGGCGCGATGTGTTTCTTGGACTCGAAATCGGTGGAGAAGTAGCCAAACACGGTCTGGATTTTTTCATCCAGCGTCATCGCCTTGACCAGCTGCTCGGCACGCGCGTCCGGCGTCAGCTTTTTATCGAGCCATGGGCGCTTGGCGTCGGCGGCATGGGCCGCTCCGCTTAACGTGGAAGACAGCATGAGGGGATAAACCAGTGCCAGTGACAGCCAGAGACGCTTCTTCATACGATTGCAATGTCCTTATATTTCGATTTATAGGTCGGCGCGCGGGATTAAAACCTCGAGCGCGTATACTCCACCCGCAACGATACCGGTCACGCGCGGTTCAGGCAATCGTTTTCCGTCCAGCGTGACCTGAATTTCGCTCACGTCGGCGCGGCGGATCGACACTTCGAAGGTAGCGTAGCGGAACTGGCGCGTGACCTTGATGCCGTCCCAGTGCTTGGGCAGCTGTGGATCGACCAGCAAACCGTCGCTATCGCCTTTCAAGCCGCACAGTCCCTCGATGAAGCAGCGGTAGGCCCACGACACGGTGCCCGTGTTGAACAACTGGCTGGAGCGGCCCGCCGTGCGCGGATACTGGTGATACGCGCCGCGATAGTAGTTGGGGATGAACACCGGCAGCTGGCCGCGCTGCAGGTAATCGGCCTCGCTCGGGCCGGGAATCATCTGGCGCAGCAGCTTGTAGGCGCGGTCGCCTTCGCCGACGGTGTACAGACTGTAGATGTAGAAGATCGACGCGTGGTTGTAGACCGCGCCGTTTTCCGCCGAACCGGGATGCTTTTGCGTCACGCGGCCGACGTCGTCGCGCATGGCGCTGTAGGGCGGCGCGAACATCGCCACGCCGTATGGCGTGTCCAGTTGCTCCGCGACCTGCGCCTTCATCGCCGCGCGCTTGCCGGCATCGGCCGCGCCGCCCAGTATCGCCCAGGCCTGCGGGTTCAGATAGATGCGGCCTTCCTTGTCCTTGCTGATGCCGAAGGTGACATTGTCGTCGGTGATGCCGCGCGCGTACCAGTCGCCGTCCCACAGGTGTTCGTTGGCCGCGCGGTTGACCGCCACGGCGCCGGCGCGGAAGTGCTTCGCGCTTTCGGCGAGCGAGGCGCTGGCGCCGCTTTTCTCGCAAATGTCGGCCCACAGGTTCAGCGCGTAGGCCGTGGCCACCGTCAGCCAGCCCGACACGCCGCGCCCCTTGTAGCCGACCATGTTCATCGGATCGCACCAGTCGCCCTGGGCGATGTAGCTCAAGCCACGCTTGTCGCGCGCCTGCAGCAGCCAGTCCATGGCGCTGCTCATGCGCTCGGAGACGGTGATGGCGACGCCGCTTTCGTGGCCGACCACGTCCTCGTTGAGGATATCGTAGTCGCCGGTTTCGTCGAGGTACACCTTCAGCGCCACCGGCAGCCACACGCAATGATCGGTGTGCGGCACCTGGTTGATGTATTTGAGCTCCGCGCCCTCGGCCAGCAAGATCCCGTCCGGCATCGCGCCGCTGGCCTCCTGCTGCGACAGCGCGTGCAGGAAGGCCGCGCGCATCACGCCGGGCTTGATGAAGCTCATGCCCATATTGTCCTGCAGGTAGTTGCGGGTCTGCGGATCGGTGCTGAGGCGATTGACGTCGCCGTGGTAGAACACCTGGCGCGGCAGCCAGTTGTTGACGAAGTTATCGAGCTCCTTGTCCGGCGTCTCGATGCGCAGGCATCCGCGTCCGCCGGCGATGTAGTCGGCGTAGTCCTTGCGGGCGGCGTCGAAGGCGGCTGCGCCCAGGTATTTCTCGCGCATGGCGACGATTTCCGCGTCGTCGAAGGCCGGGCCGAAGATGAAGCGGTAGTCTTGCGACTGGCCTTCCACCAGCGCCAGGCGGTATTGCACCACCGCGGCCGGCGTTTCATAGCGCGCGTCGCCGTTGGCCAGCAATTCGTCCTGGATCGCGCTCGGATAATGCAGGCCGCCTTCGCCCTCGAACGCCTGCTGCTGCACTTCCCACGCCACCGGCGCCTGCTCGCACAGGAAGTAGGTCTTGTCCTTGAAATCTTTCTGCTTGAAGTAGTCGGTGACCTTTTGATACGGCGTCACGCTGCTTGCCACCACGCCGCCCAGATCGGCGCGATATTCGCCCGACTGGTTCATCCACGACATGTAACCGATCGGGAAGTACGGGTAGACACTCAGCTTGCGCGCGCGGCCGGACAGATTGGTCACGCGCAGCGACCACAGTTCCACCACGTCGGTGGTTGGTATGCTCAATGTCAGTTCGATCCTGAGGCCCAGGTGCTCGATGGTCCATTCGATGTCGCTTTTGCCGACCGAGAAATTGAAGCTGTCGACCGGCGTGCGCACCGGCTCGTACGGCACTGAGAACAGCTCGCCCGTCTCCTCGTCCTTGATGTAGAAGAAGCGGCCCGGGTGATGGGCGTAGTAGTTCTGCTCCGGTTGCATGAAGGTCTTGGCCTCCAGGTTGGGCGCGTAGGCGTACTTGGCGGGCTCCGGCTGCATGTACTGGGCGACAGCGTAACCGCGGCAGGTCACCTGGATCATCATTTTCTGGTTCCACAGGAAGCCGGCGGCGCGCGGCATGGCCGTGGCGCTGGTCAGTTCGAAGCGGTCGCCATTGTGGGTTGGGCGTAGCATGAGACGGTCTCCGTATTAAAGCGTGCTGTATTTAGCGTGATGAATCAACGATGTAGTCAAGCGAGTTTGGCTTTGCGTTCTTTCAGCTCCGCCTGAATTTGAACCAGCTTGGTGTTGTCCAGGTTATAGAAGAACATGACCGCGACGGCCAGCGCCGCGAAGGCGGCAGGAATGAACGACATCAGCCAGACGATGCCGGCCTGCGAGCCGACCGACTGCGCCGCGTTGGCGACATAGCCGAGCTGCGTGAACAGCGAGCCGATGACCGCGACCGCGATCGCGGTGCCCAGCTTTTGCGAGAAGGTGGCGGCGGCGAACGTCATCGCGGTGGCGCGGCGGCCGGTGCGCCATTCGTTGTAGTCGGCGGTGTCGGCGTACATCGAGAAGGCCAGCGGCGACTTCGGTCCCAGGGCCAGGCCCATGCCGATCTGCAGCGCGAACATCAGCGTGACCTGGTCCTTGGGCACGAAGAAGAAGGCCGACGACAGCACGGCGGTAACGCTCATCAAAATCATCATCAGCTTCTTCTTGTCGACGAAGCGCGTGAGGAAGGGCGTGATCGAGGCGCCGATGGCGGCCGAGATCATATATGCCGGCACGAAGCCCTGCATCAGCTCCGGGCGTCCCACCACATACTTGAAGTAGTAAGCCGCGCTGGTGGTGCGCAGGGTGATCGTGATCATGATGATCAGCGCCAGGAAGAACAGCACCACCCACGGCCGGTTTTGCGACAGGTCGCGGATGTCCTGCGCGACGTTGGATTTTTGCGAGGGCGCCGGCGCGATGCGTTCGCGCGTGTTCAGGAAGGTCAGCACGAACAGGCCGGAGGCGAACACGCTCCACACCAGCATCGTCAACTGCCAACCCAGTTTGTCGTCGCCGGCGCCCAGCCACGACACCATCGCCGGCGTGGCGGCGGTGACCAGGGTGCCGCCGGCGAAGGCGAAGATGAAGCGCAGGCCGTTGACGGTGGAGCGTTCCTGCGGATCGGCCGACAGAACGCCGGACAGCGCGTTGTAGGGGATGTTGATGCAGGTATAGCAGACCATCATCAGCAGATAGGTACCGTAGGCCCAGATGATCTTGCCGTCTTCGCCCAGGTCCGGCGTGGTGTAGGTGAGGATGGCGGCGCAGGCCAGCGGCACCGGCACCCAGACCAGATACGGGCGGAACTTGCCGAAGCGGGTGGTGGTGCGGTCGGCGGCGGCGCCGATCATCGGGTCGGTGAAGGCGTTGATGATTTTGATCGTAAACATCATCGACGCCGCCGCCCCGGCCGAGATGCCGAAGACGTCGGTGTAGTAAATCAGCAGGAAGGTAGCGATATTGGTCCAATAAAAATTGAAGCCCATATCGGCGATGCCGTAGCTGATCTTTTCACGCCAGGTCAGTTGTTTGTTCACAGTCGCCTTGTTTTAACGGTCGATGACAGTCTGATGCCGTCGATTGTTGCACATGTAAAAACAGGCAGTGAAGCCGGAACTCCACTGCCCGAACAGGGCGGATCGCTGACGCCGTGCACAGGCGCGCATGCCTGCGCACGGGTCAGGGGGAGACGCCGCCCCGAGAGAGCGCGGTTTGCGGCCGTCAACCGGGGGCTGGCGGCGCGAATATGGGGGTAACCCTGGTAGCGGTAACTGTGGCGGATGTCATCGTGTCTCCTGCTTGTTGTTTTTTAAAATCTCCCGCACCAGCTCGGAAGGGTCCTTGCCGATGTCGAGCACGATGCCGGCTTCGTCGGCCTGCAGCGGTTCCAGCGACGCCAGCTGGCTGTCCAGCAGCGAGGTCGGCATGTAGTGGCCTGGGCGCGCCGCCATGCGCGCCGCGATCAGCTCGCGCGGACCGTCCAAATGGGCGAAGCGCAGTTGCGGATCGGCGCCGCGCAGCAAGTCGCGGTAGCGGCGCTTCAGGGCCGAGCACGACAGCACCAGGCCGGCGTTGCGGTCGCGCGCCACGGCGATCTCGGCATGCAGAGCCTTCAGCCAGTCGGCGCGGTCGCCGTCGGTCAGCGCCATCCCGGCCGACATCTTGGCGACGTTGGCATACGAGTGATAGGCGTCGCCTTCCAGGAAGGGCGCGCCCAGTGCGGTAGCCAGTTGCAGCCCGACCGAGCTTTTGCCGCAGCCGCTCACGCCCATGACGACCCAGCGGACCTGCGTTGTTTGATTACTCATATTTGGATAGGGATGTTAGCGCTAACAGATTGTTTGTAGTGTAAGCTTTTGCCGCGATTTGTAAACAAGAATCTATGGTGCGCCGCATCAAAGCGGCACGGCCGACGGGCTGCGCGGACTCAGGCGCTTTCCCTGGCCATCAGCGTGAAGCCCAGGTCGATCTGGCGCGTCGGCGGCACCTCGCCCTTGATCACCGCGCGCAGCAGGGTGGCCGCCTCGAAGCCGATGCGGTAGCGCGGCGTGCCGATGGTGGTCAGCGACGGATTCATCCATGCCGACGCCGGCAGGTCGTTGAAGCCGCAGATCGCCAGTTGGGTCGGCACCGAGATGCCGCGCCGCTGGCATTGATAGATGGCGCCGTGCGCCAAGTCGTCGTTGCAGCAGAAAATGGCGTCGCAGTCGGGCGCCTGGGCCAGCATGCGCCCCAGCAGCTCGGCTCCCAGCGCGATGGTCGACGGTTCCGCCACCATGACTTCCAGCCGGACGTCGGCCAGGCCGGCCTCGTTCATGGCCTGGCGGTAGCCCTCGGCGCGGCGCAGGGTCCGCTCGTCGAGCTGGGCGCCGATGAAGCCGATGCGCTTGTGGCCCTTGTCGAGCAGATAGCGCGTCATGGCCTGGCCCGCCTGGAATTGAGAAAAGCCCACCGTCAGCTGGGCCGGGTCGGTGGACATGTCCATCATCGACACCACCGGCACGCGCGAGTTGGTCAGGATCTGCTGCACTCGGTCGCTGTGCGACAGGCCCGACAACAGCATGCCGTCCGGATTCGACTGCAGGTAGGTGCCGATCAGCTTTTCCTCTTCCTGGTCCGAATAGCGGGTGTTGCCGATCAGGATTTGGTAGTCGTCGGCGTCGAGCGCGTCCTGGATGCCGGCCAGCACTTCCGTGAACACGGCGTTCGACAGCGACGGCACCAGCACCGCGATCACCTTCGATTGCGACGAGGCCAGCGCGCGGGCGGCGCGGTTGGGCACGTAGCCGAGCTCGATGACCGCTTTGTCGACCCGGTCGCGCAGCGCTTGCGACACCATGTCCGGCTGGGTGATGGCGCGCGACGCGGTCATGGTCGCCACGCCGGCGTGTTTCGCCACCATCGCCAGGGTGATGCGGCCGCTGGCGCGGCTCCTGCCCGCTTGTGATTTCGTCATCAGTAATACTTATAGTGGTATTGATAGCGATATCATACGGCAGCTTAGTACGAAAGGGAGAGGGGGAAAGTGCTTATTGGCAGCCAGCCAACACTTTTTGATTCTTTTTACCCATTTCGGCGCGTTCCTGGTCGCTCAGGACGGCGCGCTCGCCGTTTTTGTCGACGTTGACCATGCGCATACCCTGGTCCAGCGCCCGCTGGTTTTGCCGCGCGGCCTCGCAGTTGGCGGCGATGTCGGCTTTTTGCTGGGCATCTTCGACGGTTTTGCGTTCGGCCGTTGCGGCGTCCGTGCGGCGCTTGTTGAAGGCCTCGTCGCGTTCGGCCAGCGTGGGAAGGGGCTTGGCTCCGGCTTCGGCTGCCGGGACGGCGCTTGCCGGCGGCGCATCGGCTTCCGGCGGCGCGGCGTTGGGGTTGAACGGGACCTTGCCCGGCGCCTTCAAAATGCGCTTTTCGGGCACCGACGGCGGAGGCGGGCGGTCCGACAATTGCTTGATGCCCTTGTCATCGATCCAGATGTACTGTGCGAGTGCCGCGCGCGGCAGGCCCAGCGCAAGCAGCACCAGCAAGAGGGCGGAAGATTTGGCGAGCAGGAAATGCGCTCGGCGCGTACTGCGAAGGTGGTCCATGGTGCGCTCCGGTAACTATGGAGCTGATTTCGCCATGATTCGGCCCGGGTGTCAACCGATGTCGCGTGAAGCGCCGGGCGGCGTCAACAGGTGTCGACGCCGTCCGGCGTTTTAAGCCAGGCTTTAAGCCAGGCTTTAAGCCAGTCTACTGCTTATGCCGCCAGTGCCGCGTCGGCTGCCTTCTTGCGGCCTTTGAAGCGCGCGAAAACGCCGATAGCCGCCAAACCCGCACCCATCATGGCGAACGGCGGCAGCTCAGGCACGGGGCTCACGGCAGGCGCCGTGTCGAAGGACACCGTCAACGCGGTGATGCTCATCGAACCGTAGGCGGGATTTGGGTCCAGGCTGTAAAACATATAGGCGATGAGACGGTCATAGCTGCCGCTGGCCTCGCTCGCATTGGAGCTGAACGACAAAGTGCCGCTCGTCGGCGTGGAGGTGGGCGCGCTGCTGGCGCTACCTTGGGCGTTGCCGACCAGGTCGGCGGCAAACGGTCCGCAAGTGTCGCAGTACGGCGACAGCACATCGATGCTCGCGCGCGCGTACGCGTTGTAGTCGCCATCATACGGCCATGGACCGGGCGGCGTCTCCAACTGGTACTGCACTTCCATGGTGAAGCTCAGTTTGCCCGTAAGGACTTTGCCCTCGTGCGCGGTGACGTCGAACGCGTGTTTGAACGAGGTGTGGTTTGGAATGCCGTCTTCGACATACGGGCCGCTGGCAAAGGTGAACGTGTTGCCGCTGTTTGAAACAAGGTTGAAGCCGGAGAACCAGACGTCGACGTCGGCGCCCTGGGCGGTGTCGGCGAAGGCCGGCGCCGCGGTCGCGGCAATCAGCGCCGCTGCGGAAAACAACTTCATGATCGATTTTTTCATATACACCCCTTGTATGATTATATTATCCGCCCTTGATTAATATCAAATAACCAAGAGTCGGCGGCACTATACCTAGTTTGTCAAACGAGCAAACTATCAAAATGTAACATTGTTAAAATAATTATATGGGTGGCGAAGGGCGCCGGGAGAAGTTCCAGACAGAACGCCGCTTTCTCTGTATAATCTGCTTTTGCGCCTATAGGAATTGCTATGCGTCTTCTCCAAAAAGCACTCACGTTCGATGACGTGCTTCTCGTCCCAGCGTACTCGAATGTTTTGCCTGCCGATACGTCCCTCAAAACTCGTCTGACCCGCAATATCACGTTGAACATTCCGCTGCTGTCGGCGGCGATGGATACCGTGACCGAAGGCCGTCTGGCGATCGCCATGGCGCAAGAGGGTGGCATCGGCATCATCCACAAGAACCTCAAGCCGAAGGACCAGGCGCGCGAAGTGGCCAAGGTCAAGCGTTTCGAGGCCGGCGTGCTGCGCGATCCGATCACAATCCCGCCGACGATGAAAATCCGCGACGTCATCAAACTGACCGAGCAGTACGGCATCTCCGGCTTCCCGGTGGTCGAAGGCAAGGAAGTGGTCGGCATCATCACCAACCGCGACCTGCGTTTTGAACAGGAACTGGACGCCGAAGCGCGCGCCAAGATGACCCCGCGCGAAAAGCTGGTGTTCATCAAGGAAAGCGGCGACGGCGCCGACCGCGACGAAGCCAAGCGCCTGATGAACAAGCACCGCCTCGAGCGCGTGCTGGTCGTCAACGACGCCTTCGAACTGCGCGGCCTGATCACCGTCAAGGATATCCAGAAATCGACCGAGCACCCGCTGGCGTCGAAGGACTCGCAAGGCAAGCTGCTGGTCGGCGCCGCCGTCGGCGTGGGCGCCAAGGATGAGGAACGCATCGAGCTGCTGGTCGCCGCCGGTGTCGACGTGCTGGTGGTCGACACCGCCCACGGCCACTCGCAGGGCATCCTCGACCGCGTCAAATGGATCAAGACCAAGTTCCCGCACGTGGACGTCATCGGCGGCAACATCGCCACCGCCGCCGCCGCCAAGGCGCTGGTCGAATACGGCGCGGACGCGGTCAAGGTCGGCATCGGCCCGGGCTCGATCTGCACCACCCGTATCGTCGCCGGCGTCGGCGTGCCGCAGATCACCGCCATCTCGAACGTCGCCGAAGCGCTCGAAGGCACCGGCGTGCCATGTATCGCCGACGGCGGCATCCGCTTCTCGGGCGACATCTCCAAGGCGCTGGCCGCCGGCGCGTCGACCGTGATGATGGGTTCGATGTTCGCGGGCACCGAAGAGGCGCCGGGCGAAGTGATCCTGTACCAGGGCCGCTCGTACAAGTCGTATCGCGGCATGGGTTCGCTGGGCGCGATGTCGGACGGTTCTGCCGACCGCTACTTCCAGGACGCCACGATGAAGGCCGACAAGTTCGTGCCTGAAGGTATCGAAGGCCGCGTCGCCTACAAGGGCAGCGTGCTGGCGATCATCTTCCAGCTGGTCGGCGGCGTGCGTCAATCGATGGGTTATTGCGGCTGCGCCACCATCGACGAGCTGCGCAACAAAGCCGAGTTCGTCGAGATCACCTCGGCCGGCATGCGCGAATCGCATGTGCACGACGTGCAAATCACCAAGGAAGCGCCGAACTACCGTTCCGGCGACTAACCAGTCCTTGCAACGCCGGCTAGTAAGCCGGCGTTTTTCCATTCCAGACCTCTTCTGTAGATATCCATGCATTCTAAAATCCTCATTCTCGATTTCGGCTCCCAAGTCACCCAACTGATCGCCCGCCGCGTGCGCGACTCCGGCGTGTTCTCCGAGGTGTTCCCGTACGACGTCAGCGACGAGTTCGTGCGCAACTACGGCGCCGCCGGCGTGATCCTGTCGGGCAGCCACAACTCCACGCTGGACGGCGACTCGCCGCGCGCGCCGCAGGCCGTGTTCGAGCTGGGCGTGCCGGTGTTGGGTATCTGCTACGGCATGCAGACGATGGCCGCGCAGCTTGGCGGTAAAGTGGAAAACGGCCTGGTGCGCGAGTTCGGCTACGCCGAGGTGCGCGCGCGCAGCCACACCAAGCTGCTCGACGGCATCAACGACTTCGTCACCGACGAAGGCCACGGCATGCTGAAGGTGTGGATGAGCCACGGCGACAAGGTGCTGGAAATGCCGCCAGGCTTCGTCCTGATGGGCAACACGCCAAGCTGCCCGATCGCCGCCATGGCCAATGAAGAGAAGCATTTCTACGGCGTGCAATGGCATCCGGAAGTGACGCACACGTTGCAGGGCAAGGCCATGCTGGGCCGCTTCGTGCACGAGATCTGCGGCTGCAAATCTGACTGGAACATGCCGGACTACATCTCCGAAGCGGTCGAGAAGATCCGCGCGCAAGTGGGCACCGACGAGGTCATCCTCGGCCTGTCCGGCGGCGTCGATTCGTCCGTGGCCGCCGCGCTGATCCACCGCGCCATCGGCGACCAGCTGACCTGCGTGTTCGTCGACCACGGCCTGCTGCGCCTGGACGAGGGCAAGATGGTCATGGACATGTTCGCCAAGAACCTGGGCGTCAAGGTCATCCGCGTCGACGCAGAGGACCAGTTCATGGGTCACCTGGCCGGCGTCGCCGACCCGGAGCAAAAGCGCAAGATCATCGGCCGCGAATTCGTCGAAGTGTTCCAGGTCGAGTCAGGCAAGCTGGTCAACGCCAAATGGCTGGCGCAGGGCACCATCTACCCGGACGTGATCGAGTCGGCCGGCAAGGGCAAGAAGGGCCAGACCATCAAGAGCCACCACAACGTCGGCGGCCTGCCGGAGACGATGAAGCTCAAGCTGCTCGAACCGCTGCGCGAACTGTTCAAGGACGAGGTGCGCAAGCTGGGCGTCGCGCTGGGCCTGCCGCACGACATGGTTTATCGCCACCCGTTCCCGGGCCCTGGCCTGGGCGTGCGCATCCTGGGCGAAGTGAAGAAGGACTTCGCCGACCTGCTGCGTCGCGCCGACGCCATCTTCATCGAAGAGCTGCGCAACACGCCGTACGAGGCGGTGGTGGTGCCGGGCTTCGATCAGGACAGCGTGCCGGCGAACTGGTACGAAGCGACCAGCCAGGCGTTCGCGGTGTTCCTGCCGGTGAAGTCGGTGGGCGTGATGGGCGATGGTCGCACCTATGAATACGTCGTCGCGCTGCGTGCGGTGCAGACGCAGGACTTCATGACGGCGCATTGGGCGCACCTGCCGCACGCGCTGCTGGGCAAAGTGTCTAACCGCATCATCAATGAAGTGCGCGGGATTAACCGGGTGGTGTACGACATCTCGGGCAAGCCGCCGGCGACCATCGAGTGGGAATGATGTTTTGCTCGGCAGCCGGTGACGGCGCAGTGTAAGTGGATGAGACCAAGCCCCTGATTTTCAGGGGCTTTTTTTATTTTGGCTGGCAAGGTCTCTTGTCTTGGATACGCCGCGCTTGGGTGGGCAGGCGGCGCTCGGGGCGGATATGCTGGCGTTGATGGATGGCCGCATTCAAGAGGCGGTTCTCGGCGGCTACGATTGGGGTGGTAGAGCTGCCTGTATCGTCGCTGCGCTATGGCCCGACAGGGTAGTCGGCTTGGTCAGCGCCGCTATGGACGTGCCGCAGGAAGCGCCGATTATTTTCGCAGACGCGATTGGGGACTGCGCGAACCGAATTGAGCAGCGTTTCGGACGGATTTTTATTGCGGTCCTGGGGAATGGATCGAGTCGGCGTGCCGGTCAGTTGTAGGTCGCCGTGCATGCCTGGAGGGCAGCGTAGGCGGGAAGAGACCAGCCGGTGGCGTGGCCAGATCAGGTTGATGTCCCGGGCTTTTGGCAATTCGTCGTTTGGATAGCTCGCATCCGTGCGGCAAATCGGCGTTGACTTACAAATTTGGGTGAAATAGCATAATAAGAATTCGGATTCTGATTTAGGGGCGGCACGCCGAACGGCCGCCAAATCCGTGACCCGTAACCTTATGACTGGACACCCCATGCGCTTTTCCGTCTTCCTCAATGCCCGCACGATGAGCTCGGACGCCGACAAACAGTTGATCGTCGACCTGGAACAGCACGCGCTGCTGGCCGGCAAACTCGGCTTCGATGCCATTTTCATGCCGGACCACCATTTCAACGGCTACATGCCGGTGGCCAGCGATAGCTATATGTTCGCCTCGTACTTGGCGGCCAAGCTGCCCGACATGCACTTCGGCTTCTCGGTGACGTCGGTGCCGCTGCACCATCCGGTGCGCTTCGTCGAGCGGATCAACATCCTCGACCACCTCACCAAAGGCAAGCTGCTCGTCGGCATCGGCTCGGGCACCACGCCGGAGGAGATGATCGGCTTCGGCGTCAACTACAAGGACGCCGGCCGCATCGCCGAGGAAAACCTGGAGGCGGCCGAGGCGCTGTGGGCGAAGGGTATCGACGACGCGCCGGTGGAGCTGACGGGCTTCCACCAGGGCCGCGTGCTGCAGCGCATCGCCCCCACCTCGTACGGCCCCAATCACGCGCGCCTGATGCCGGTCGCCCTCAAGGAAAGCAGCGCCACGCGCGCTGCCGTCAACGGCTGGCCGGCGTTCATTCCCGCTTTTACGCCGCCCGTCATCGGCGGCATCGATCCGCTCAGCCACGTCACCAAGCACTTCGGCAACTACCACCGCCAGTTGCTTGCGGCGGGACACAGCGACGAGACGGTGTCCGACGCGCTGTCGTGGACCACGCACAGCTACCAGTGCGTGCACCTGGCGCCGACCGACGAGCAGGCCCGCCGCGAAGTGCTGGAAATCCTGACGGACTACCAGGAAGCGATCGAACGCGAAGCGGCCTTTAACGCCAAGGCGGAAACCACCGACGCCAACAAAAAGACCGACCGCACCGGCCACGCGCTGTCGGACGAATGGATGGCCACCTGGTGCCTGTACGGCAGCCCCGAGACCGTGATCGAAAAATTGCGTGCCTACCAAGAGATCGGCATCGGCAACATCCTGTGCGGCACCACCACCGGTCCGTTGACCGCGCGCCGCCTGGCCTATGCCAACCAGACCTTGGAACTGCTGGCCAAGCACGTCGTACCCGCATTCAAATAACAAGACGATGGCCGTCCGCATCAGGGCCGCCCACTGGAGGAGAGCAGCATGGATCAACAATTGAGCGTGGCCGACATGGCCATGCTGACCGCCGGCGCCACGATGTGGGCCACGGCGGCGGTGCCTGCGGCGGACATCCCGTCGCTGTCGATGGCCGACGGCCCGATGGGCGTGGCGGGCGCGCGTGTCGACGAGCGCGACGTCTCGCTGCTCACGCCCGCTCCGGTCGCGCTGGGCGCCAGCTGGGACCCGGCGCTGGCGAAAAAAGTCGGACGTCTTGTGGGCGGCGAGGCGATCCGCCGGGGTGTGGACCTGATGCTCGCGCCGAATCTGAACCTGGCGCGCAGTCCGCTGGCGGGGCGCGCCTTCGAATACTTTTCGGAAGACCCGCTGCTGTGCGGCCAGTTGGGGGCTGCCTGGATCGAGGGCTGCCAATCCACCGGCACCGGCGCCGTCGCCAAGCACCTGGTGTGCAACGACAGCGAAACCGCGCGCGACCAGATGAACGCCGTGGTCGACCCGCGCACCCTGCGCGAGGTGTACCTGCTGCCGTTCGAGCTGGCGGCGCAGGCCAAATGCGCCGGCATGCTCACCGCCTACAACAAAGTCAATGGCGCCTGGTGCGCCGAGGCGTCGCCCGTGATCGGCGCCATCGCCAAGGACGAATGGGGGTTTGCCGGCGTGTTCATGAGCGACTGGTTCGGCACCCATTCCACGGTCGGCTCGCTGCTCGGCGGACTCGATCTGGAAATGCCGGGGCCGGCGCGCTTTCTCGGCGCGCACAGCGCGAACGCGGTGGAGGAGGGCGCCGTGCCATCCGCCCGCCTGCGCGATGCCGCGGCCCGGGTGGCGGGCGCCGCGCGCCGCTTCGGCGGCGCCAAGGGCACGTCGATGACTGACGCGAAGGCGGCCGAACTGCTGGTGGAAGCCGCGGCCGCCGGCTTCACCCTGGTGCGCAACGAGGACGCGCTGCTGCCGCTCGATATCAAACGCCATCCTCGCATCGCCGTGATCGGCCCCAACGCCAGCGCGCCGTGCTTCCAGGGCGGCACCTTCGCCAAGATCGCCGTCAGGCCAGACGCAGTGCTGCCCATCGACGCGCTGCGCCTCCGCTTCGGCGACGCCATCGCCGGCTATGCGCCCGGTGTGGACCCGCAACCGAAGCTGCCGCGCATGGATGCGCGGCCGGCGCGCGACCTCGGTGACGGCTGCGCGCGCGGCATGACCATCGATTACTTCGACAATCCGGCCTGCGAGGGCGCGCCGCTGGCCAGCGAAACGCGCGACACCAACTCGCTCACCTGGTTCCACGGCGTGCACGAGGCGGGTGCCTTGCAGCGCGATGCCGCCACCCGCGCCAGCGGCGCCTACACCGCCGCCGAAGCGGGCGGCCATCTGTTCTACGTGGGGGGCACCGGCGCGCTGCGGCTTCTTGTCGATGGCCGCGAGGTATTCCGCCGCGACGAGCAACTGGCGCCCGGCGACGTGATGGGACGCCTGAAAAGCGGCGACGCCGACAGCGTGACCGTGCAGCTGGCGGCGGGCCAAACGGTGGCCGTGGTGGCGGAATTGCGTTACACGGCCGCGCGTTGCCAAGGCCTGTGGTATGGCGTGCGCGGGCCGGGCAGCGCCGAATCGATGATGGCGCAGGCGCTGGACCAGGCACGCCAGGCCGACGCGGTGATCCTGATAGTGGGCGAGACGTCCGACGCCAGCGTGGAAAGCAAGGACCGTCCCGACACCCACCTGCCGGCCGAGCAGATCGCGCTAATCGAACAGGTGTGCGCGGCCAATCCCAACACCGTCATCGTCACCAACGTGGGCCATGCGTTCGACACCCGCTGGGAGGGGCTGGCCAAAGCGGTTTTACACTGCTGGTATCCGGGCCAGGAATTCGGCGCGGCGCTGGCGCAGGTGCTGGCGGGCGAGCGCGAGCCGGGCGGCCGCCTTCCGGTCAGCATCGCCGCCGAAGACGGCGACTATCCGGCGCTGTCGCTGCAACCGGACGCCAACGGCGACCTGCATTACAGCGATGGTGTGCGGGTGGGTTATCGGGGACTGGCAGCGAAGGGCGTGGCGCCGCGCCAGGCTTTCGGCGCCGGTTTCGGCTATGCCAGCTTCGAGCTGCGCGCGCCCGGACTTGAAGCCGTCGGCGATGGCTGGGAGTTGACCGTCACCCTGCGCAACACCAGCGCGCGCGCCGGCGCCGAAGTGGTGCAGGTGTACCGCGACCAGCCGGAGCTGACGCTGGTCGGCTTTGCCAAGGCTCACCTGGACGCCGGCGAGGAGCGGCAAGTGCGTGTCGCCATCGCCGCGCGCCGCATGCAGCTGTGGGATGGCGGCTGGACCGACCTGGCGGGGCCGGTGCGGCTGCTGGTCGGGCGGTCGAGCACTGATTTACCTTACTCGCTGCCATTCGCGACAACCATCTAAACAATATAAAACGGAGACAGACATCATGAACCACTACACCAACAACGCCCGCGCCAACGGCCGCACTCCTTACATCGTCGGCATCGGCGGCACCACGCGTCCGGGATCGAGCACCGAGACCGCACTGCGCGTGGCGCTGCACCACGCGGCGGAACTGGGCGCGCGCACCGAATTGTTCGGCGGCGCCGCGCTGGCCGCGCTGCCCGGCTACTCGCCCGAGCAGAACGAACGCACCGACGGCCAGCGCGCGCTGGTGGAAGCGGTGCGCCGGGCCGATGCCATCATCTTCGCCTCGCCGGGCTACCACGGCGGCGTGTCGGGACTGGTGAAGAACGCCATCGATCTGCTGGAGGACCTGCGCGCCGACGAGCGTGTCTACCTCGACGGCATGCCGGTGGGTTGTATCGTGACCGCCGCCGGCTGGCAGGGCTGTAATACCACCCTCGGCGCGCTGCGTTCGATCGTGCACGCGCTGCGCGGCTGGCCCACGCCCGTGGGCGTCACGCTCAATACCGCCGGCGTGCGCCTGTTCGACGGCGAAGGCCGGTGCCTGGAGCCGCAGGTGACGGCCAGCCTGCGCCTGTTGGCGGAGCAGGTGGTGGGCGTGCGCAGCCCGGTCGCGGCGGCATAATAAAAATTAGAATTGCGATTCTAAATTTATGCTATCCTGATTTGCAAGTGACGCGCGCCCGGGCAGGGCGCGACCCAAAACGAGACTGAAAAGTCCAATCGTCGGAGACAAAAGTGCCCTACCAAAACGATGCCGGCCCCGGCCCGCGCGCTCTGCTTGCGCGTCCGCGACCTACCCTGATCCTCGCGGCCTTGCTGGCCGCCGGCGGCGCCGCCGCCGAAGACAATCCGATGATCGAAGTGATCGTCACGGCCCAGAAGACCGCGCAGCCGGCATCGAAAACGCCGCTGGCGCTGTCGGTGCTCGGTGGCGACGAGTTGCGCCAGGCCGGCGCCACCAACGCCGTGGCGCTGACCGAGCTGGCGCCGAATGTGCAGATCTCCACCGATTCCGGCAAATTGCAGGTCGCCATACGCGGCGTGGTCAGCCTGGACACCAGCGAGAAGGGCGATTCGTCCACCGCCTTCAATGTCGATGGCGCCTACATCGGCCGCAGCGAGGCGCAGCTGGGCAGCTTCCTCGACCTCGAGCGCGTCGAGGTGCTGCGCGGGCCGCAAGGCACGCTGTACGGGCGCAACGCCACCGCCGGCGCCATCAACCTGATCACCAACAAGCCGGGCGGCAAGCTCGAAGGCCGGATCGACACCGAGATCGGCGACTACGGCGCCCGCCGCGTCGAGGGCATGGTCAATCTGCCCGTCAACGCCATGCTGGCGCTGCGCGCGGCGGCCGTCACGGTGCGCCACGACAGCTACCTCGAACCCGGCCCGAACACGGTAGGCCTGACGGACAAGGATGACAGCGCCGCGCGGCTGCACGCATTGCTGACTTTTTCGCCGTCGACCACATGGTTGCTGACGGCCGAGCGCAGCAAGGCCGGCGGCAACGGCGCCAGCTCGGTGCCGCTGACGAACTTCTTCACCGGCGCAGCCGTCGCGGGCGGGAACAACCTGGCCAATCCCGTCTACGTCGATCGGGGCGCGACCGTGCAGCGCACTGCCGCCGCGAGGTATGCGGACGTGGGCAGCTACAAGGATGACGTGGCGACGTCGCTGCGCTCGGAACTGAAGACCGCGCTGGGGGAGTCCACGGAGTTGACCTGGCAGTTCGCGCGCCTGCATTTGACGCTGGATGAACTCAACAACGGCACCTATTTCGGTTTCCCGATGTATAACCCGATGTTCGGCGAGTCGACCCAGCGCACGCACGAGGTGCGGCTCAATTCGGCCGGCGCGCCGCGCCTGTCCTGGGTGGCGGGCCTGTACCACTACGACGAGGATATCTTCCGCTCCTCCACCTTCAACACGCAAACGCCCGGCCCGCTGATCGTGCTGCCATTCACGCCGACGGTCCATAGCCGCTCCAAGGCGGCGTTCGGGCAGATGACCTATCGCGTCGATCCGCGATTGCGCGTCACGCTCGGCGCGCGCACCACGCGCGATGAAAAATCGGGCCACGACCCGCTCAGCGGCAGTGCCACAGGCCCCGGGTATAGCGCCCAAGTGGAAAGCGCCAAGTCCAACTTCCGCGTTGCCGCCGATTACGACCTGCGGCCGGCGGTGATGGTGTACGCCAGCCTGTCGACCGGTTACAAGGCGGGTGGTTTCAACGACACCAGCGGCTCGGCCTACCTGCCCGAGAACATCACGTCGCTCGAAGCGGGCGTCAAGGGCCGCTTCCTGGCCAACCGCCTGCGCTTGGGCGCCGCCGCCTTCCGCTACGACTACAAGGACATGCAACTGACCTCCGTGGTGTGCACCGGCGCCACGGCAGCGACCTGCGGCGCGCTCACCACCAACGCGTCCAACGCCACGATCCAGGGTGTGGAAGTGGAGGGCACCTGGCAAGCGACGACCGACGACCGTATCAACTTCTCGCTGGCCACGGCCGACGGCAAGTTCAAGTCCTATATGCCGGACGGCGTGACCGATTGGTCCGGCCAGCAGATCGACCGCGCGCCGGCGTACAACGCCAGCCTCGGTTATGCGCACACCTTCATGTTCGACAGCGGCGCCAGCGTGGTGGCGAAAGTGGGCACGCGCCTGAACGGCGCCTACTTCCTCAGCGATTCGGCGTCCGCCGCGCGCTACCGCCAGCCGTCGTACCGCAAGAGCGATATCAGCGTCACCTACACGGCGGCAGCGCAGCGCTTCTACGTCCAGGCGTTTGCGCGCAACCTGGAAAACACCGTCACCATCGACAGCCTGGTGCCGGGCGGCTTCGGCATCGGCGCGCCGCGCACCATCGGCCTGCGCGCCGGCACCCAGTTCTAGCAGAAAGGCGAACCATGAACATCAGTAAAATTCAATTCGACCGCTCCCCGGCCCATCGCCACGGCGAACCGGCGCGCGGGGTGTCGCGGCGCGACGTGCTGGGCGCGCTGCTGGCGGCCACCACCCTGGCCGCCGTGTGGACGGCACCGGCGGCGGCGCAGGCCCTGAAGGCGGCCGGCGCGAGCTCCGAGGCGGTCGCCGCCCAGGCGCTGGACCCTGCCGAACTGGCCACGTTGACGGCGGCGGCCGAAGTCATCATCCCCGCCACCGACACGCCCGGCGCCGGCGAGGCCGGCGTGCCGCCGTTCGTCGCCACGCTGGTGGCCAGCTGGATGACGGTGGACGAAGCGGCGTTCTTCCGCAAGGGCCTGGCCGGCCTGGAGGCCGGCGCGCAGCAGAAACATGGCCGCGCCTTTGCCGCGTGCGACGCGCGGCAGGGGGCCGAACTGCTGCAGGCGCTGCGCGCGGCCAGCCCGTACGGCGGGCGCACGTTCTCGCTCACAGACCGCATCCTCGATCCGAAATCGCCGTTCTACCTGCGGCTGCGCGACCTGGTGGTGCTGGGCTACTTCACCTCCGAGGCGGGCAGCAACCGCGAACTGCGCTACATGCCGGTGCCCGGCAAGTTCGAATCGAATGTCGACATCAAGACCTGGCCGTACCAGGTCGTCATCTGAAATCCATGGGACCGAACATGAAACAGACCACGCAATTCGACGCCATCGTCATCGGCTCCGGCATCACCGGCGGCTGGGCGGCCAAGGAACTGACCGAAAAAGGCTTGAAGGTGCTGATCCTCGAACGCGGCAAGCCGCTCGAACATCAAACCGGCTACACGCACGAATTCACGCCGCCGTGGCAGGCGCCCAACCAGGGCTTGCCCGAGCGCGAGTTGTACGCGCGCGAGTATCCGGTGCAGAGCAAGATCGAGCGCGGAGCCTTCAGCTGGGCCAACCGGCAGTACTGGATCAACGACCGCCAAAACCCATACCAGGAAGCCAAACCGTTCCGCTGGCACCGCACCGACGTGCTGGGCGGGCGTTCGCTGACCTGGGGACGGCAATCGTATCGTTGGGGCGACGACGACTTCAAGGCCAACGCCCGCGACGGCCATGGCAACGATTGGCCGATCCGCTACGCCGACCTGGCGCCGTGGTACACGCACGTGGAAAAATTCATCGGCGTGAGCGGCCAGCCGGAGGGGCTGGAGAGCTTCCCGGACGGGCATTACCTGCCGCCGATGGAAATGACGGCGGTCGAGCGCGCGCTCAAGCAGCGCATCGAGGCGAAATGGCAGGACCGCCGCGTGACCATCGGCCGCGTGGCCAATCTGACGGTGCCGCACGAAGGGCGCGGTCCGTGCCAGAACCGGAATATCTGCAATCGCGGCTGCTCGTTTGGCGCGTATTTCAGCTCCCTCAGCTCGACCCTGCCGGCGGCGCAAAAGACGGGCCGGCTGACGATCCGCACCAACAGCGTGGTGGAGGCGATCGACGTCGACCCGCGCACCAAGCGGGCCACCGGCGTGCGCGTGATCGACGCGCAGAGCGGCGCGCGCACCACGTTCAAGGCCAAGGTGATTTTCCTTTGCGCGTCCACGTACGGCAGCGTGCAGGTACTGCTGCAGTCGCGCAGCGCCGCCCATCCGAACGGCATCGGCAACCACAGCGACGTGCTGGGTCGCTACCTGGTGGACCACCACGGCGTGGCGGCATTCGGCGAGATTCCAGGCTTCGAGGACCGCAACTACAAGGGTCGGCGCGCCACCGGCATCCTGATACCCCGTTTCCGCAACCTGGGCGGGCAGGACGCCGACGCCGACTTCACGCGCGGCTACGGCTTCCAGGGAGGCGCCATGCGCGACGACTGGACTAACACGGCCGCGCTCACCGACGATTTCGGCGCCGGCATGAAGCACAACATCGCCCGGCCAGGCAAGTGGGTGGCCTTCCTCGGCGCCTTCGGCGAGCAATTGCCGCAGGCGCACAACCGCGTCACGCTCGACGAGAACAACAAGGGCGGCTTCGGCCTGCCGCAGCTGCGCTTCGACGTGGCCTACGGCGAGAACGAAAAGCGCATGGCGCTCGACGCCGGCAAACAGGCCGAGGCCATGCTCAAGGCGGCCGGCGCGGCACGGGTGCAACTGGCGCCGGTGCGCACCTTGCCCGGCACGTCGATCCACGAGATGGGCGGCGCGCGCATGGGCCACGATCCGGCAAGCTCGGTGCTCAACGCCCGCAACCAGGTGCACGGCGTGCGCAACCTGTTCGTCACCGACGGCTCGGCCATGGCGTCGAGCGGCACCGTCAACCCGTCTCTGACGTACATGGCGCTGACGGTGCGGGCGGTGGACTTCGCGGTGGCCGAGCTCAAAGCGGGGCGGCTGTAACGGCGCCCTTTGGCTATAATCCACTCCATCTCTTAACGGAACACGACACCCATGCCGCCTATCAGTGCCCACGCCCGCGCGCCCAAACAGGGGCGCAGCCGACAGTCCTTCGAGCGCATCATCGAAGGCACCATCGACTTGCTGCGCGAGCGCGCCTACGACCAGATCACGCTGGCCGACATCTGCGAGCGCGCGGAGGTCTCGACCGGGTCGCTGTACGGGCGCGTGGCCGGCAAGGACGAGCTGCTGCGGGTGGTGCAGGTGCGCTTCCTCGAACGCCTGGCCGAGCAGTTCACCGGGGAGGCGGCGCGCATCGAGCGCGAGGCCAAGGGCCTGGCGCAAGTGGTGCCGGCGGTGGTGCGCAGCCTGGGCAACCTGCTGCGCGAAAACGCCAGCGTGCTGCGCTCGTTCATGCTGCGCGGTCCCTCCGACGCGGCGATCAACGCGGCGGGCAAGCAGTCGGCGGACGAGAACCACGCCAAATTCATCCGCCTGCTGCAGGCCTGCGGCAAGGAGATCCGCCACCCGCAGCCTGAGCGCGCCATCGATTCCGGCATGCTGCTCATTTACGCCACCCAGGCGCGTTTTCTGGGCCTCGACACCGCCGGCGGCAAGGGTGAGGACGAGGACTGGAACGACTTGCTCGATGACCTTGGCGACATGATGTTGGCCTTCCTGTTGTTTACGCCTCCCAAGCGCTGACCAGGCGTGGCGCGCGGTTCCGCCGCGCGCCAGGTTGCGCATCCAAGCCTAAATATAACCAACATTCTAATTCTGGAAAAGGAATCGTCATGACCGCACCCGCACCAAAACTGCGCTGGGCCTACATGGACCACTGGCGTATCGACACCCCGCAAGGGCAGCTATCGCAATACACGTCGGTCAAGCGCTTCGACGTCTTCCTCAAGCAGATCTCGGCGATCGGCTATGAGGCCATCGAAACCTTCGATTTTCATCTGGGGCCGCTGCGCGAGTTGTTCGGCTCCCTGGAAAACGCCCGCGCCTTCATGCAGGAGCGCGGCATCGACAAGGTCCTGAGTCTGTTCCACGCGGTGATGTACGACGAGCGCCAGAGCGCGCCCCACCTGCGCCACACGCACGACCATATCTTCAACTACGCCCAGCACATCATGCGCTCGAGCCAGGGCCTGGGCGTGGAGAACTTTATCGTCATGCCGGCGGGCCTGTACTACGACGTCGAGCCGGTCACCGATGACAAGATCAAGGCCTGCGCGGAGCTGTGGAGCCGGGTGGGCAAGATGACGCTGGAATATGGCGTCAAGACCTGCTGCCACCACGAGTTCTTCTGCGGCATCCGCAGCGCCGAGGAGCTACGCAAGTTTTATGAGTACAGCGACCCGCGCTACGTGTTCTTCTACTGCGACACCGCGCAACACGTCATCGCCGGCGTCGATCCGGTGGACCTGTACCTGAAACTGCAGGACCGCTGCGGCGGCTTCCACATGAAGGACACGCTCGACGTGGACTTGACCGGCGACTATCGCCGCAAGCCCGATGCCGAAGTGATGGCGCCGACCACCCCGCGCTGGTTCCACGAAATGGGCGTCGAGGGCGGCCTGGTGGACTTCCCGGCGCTGCTCAAGGCGATGAAGGAGTGCGGCTACGAGGGCTGGGTCGGCGTGGAGCACGACAAGGCCGACATCGGCGGCGGCAACTACCCCGAAAGCACGGCGCTGTCGGCGTGGTACATCCAGCACGTCCTGAAAAAAATCTACGCATAAGCGGGGGGAACAGCATGACACAACAGATCAAATGGGGCTACGCCGTCAACCAGTGGAAGGCCGGCTTCACCAGCTTCGCGCGGCTCGAGGAAATCGCGCGCGCGCTCAAGGTGACGGCCGCCTGCGGCTTTTCCGCCGTGGAGCTGTGCGCGGGAAGCGGCCGCTGGGATCCCATCGGGCGCCCCGAAAACATCGACATCAACTTCGGTTCGCCCGAACACTTCCGCCTCAAGCTGCGCGACTGGGGCATCACGCGCGTGGCCAGCACCTTCTTCGATCCGACCTTGATGAGCTTTGAGGAGCTGCACTTCGGCCTGTCCAGCACCCAGCCGGCGGAGCACGCGCGCATCGTCGCGCAGGCGAAAATCCACGCCACCATGCTGGCGCAACTGGGCGGCGAGTTCCTCGTGGTGCGCCCGTTCCCGTCGTTCTGGAAGGAGGGCGCGCTCAACGCCGAGCGCATGGCCGCCGCCGCCGATTGCTGGAACCAGGTGGGCGCCATGACGGCGGCGCTGGGCCTGAAAACCGTGCTGCACATCGACGCGCTGTCGGCGCTGCGCACGGCCGCTGAAATCGAACAGCTGCTGGCGCTGTGCGACAAGGACACCGTGGGCCTGGCTTTCGACACGGCCGAACTGACCATCGCCGGCCATGACGTGGTGGCGCTGTACCGGCGCTTCCACCAACGCGTGCTGCACTTCCACTTCAAAGACGCGCTGGCGACGGACACGCTGGGCGAATACCGGCTGCCCAACGCCGAGCGGGCGCTGATCGCGGCCGGCGGCGAGCGTGAAATCCCGCGCTGGTTCGGCGAGATGGGCACCGGGATGGTGGACTTCCCGGCGCTGCTGGCGGCCATGCGCGAACTCGGTTACGCGGGCTGGATCATCATCGAAAGCGACAAGGGACCGGAACCGATCGCCACCGGCATGATGCTCAACAGCTGGTACAAGCAGAACGTACTCGATCCCCTGGCGCGCTAGGCGCTGAAAGGACGCACCGTGAACCCACTCCACAGCGGGCAACCGCAGGCCGCCGCTTCCATCGGCGGCGCCCACGCTTCACAACCGTCCGGCCGCATGCAGGGTATCGCGCTGATGGCCGTCATGAGCATGCCCACCCTGGCGCTGGCGGCGCTGGTGCCCGGGTTGCCGCAGCTGTTCCGGCAGTTCTCGTCGGTGCCGCATTTCGAACTGCTGGTGCCGATGATAATCACGGTGCCGTCGCTGTGCGTGGCGCTGTTTTCGGGCTTCGCCGGCGCCATTGCCGACCGCTGGGGGCGGCGCAAGCTGCTGCTGGTGGCGCTGATGGCGTTCTCGCTGCTGGGACTCGCCCCCATGTTGTTCGACAATCTGTGGCTGATCGTCGCCAGCCGGGTGGTGGTGGGCCTGGCGGAAGCGGCCATCCTCACCGTGGGCAACGCGCTCATGGGCGATTACTTCGAAGGCGAACAGCGGCAGAAGTGGCTGGGCTACCAGAACATGTTCGCGCCGCTGATCGGCTCGGCCATCCTGCTGTCGGGCGGTTTTTTGGCGGGCATGCACTGGCGCTATCCGTTCCTGCTGTACCTGGCCGGCTTCGTGGTGTTCGCGCTGGCACTGGCGTTCTGCCGCGAGCCGCAACGCGCCACCAGCGCAACGCGGGCGGCTGGGGGCGTGGCGTCCACGCCGTTCCCGTGGCGGTCCACCGTGTTGGTGTGCGGCGTGACGGTGCTGTTTTCGCTGGTGTTTTTCGTGCAGGCGGTGCAGCACGGACGGATCTTCGGCGACATGGGTGTTGCCTCGCCTGAGCGTATCAGCGTGCTGGCCACCGTGGCCAGTCTCGGCACGGTGTTGGGTGGTTATCTGTTCAAGCGCATGACCGGGGTGTCGGTGCGCATGCTGCTGGCCACCTGCCTGGCGTTTTACGGCGTGAGCTACATCGGCGTGGCGCTGGCGCCCAACCTGGTTGTCGGCTTGCCGCTCGACGCGCTGGGCCAGGTCGGCGGCGGCTTGCTGCTGCCATCGCTGGTCACGTGGGCGCTGCTGCACTACGGCTTCGAACATCGCGGGCGTGGCATGGGCCTGTGGGGCGGCGCCTTTTTCCTCGGGCAGTTTCTCAGCCCGCCGCTGGTCTCGCTGATCGGCGTTTTCACCCCCAGCTTCCTGGCCAGCGTGGCCGTGATCGGCGCACTGTGCCTGATCGTCGCCGTGGCGCTGGCCATCACTCACAAAAGGAATCAATCATGAATTTTGCAGCTTGTATCGAATGGATGTTTGCGGAAGCCGGAGAAGATCTGCCGGCGCGTATCCACGCCGCCCATGCGGCAGGCGTCACCGGCGTCGAGTTCCACCTGTGGCGGGAGAAGCCGATCGAGGCCATCGCCCGCGCGGCCAGCGACACCGGCGTGAAAGTGCGCAGCTTCTGCGTGGAGCCGCGCCGCAGCCTGGCCGATCCGGCAGACCACGACCAGGTGTTGGCGGCTGTGGCCGACGCGATCCCCGTCGCACGGCGCCTGTCCGGCGCCGCCATGGTGCTGGCCTCTGGCTTCACCCGCGCCGACGTGCCGGAGCAGGAACAGTTTGACGCCGTGGTCGATGTGCTCAAGCGCGCCGCCGCCATGGCGCGCGAGGCGGGCACCGTCGTTTGGCTGGAGCCGGTGTACATGGTGATCAACGGCCAGCGCATGTTCGTCGACACGATCGGTCGCGGACTCGATATCGTCGCCGCCGTCGACAGCCCGGCGCTGCGCCTGCTGGCTGACGTGTTCCACTCCGCGCAAACGGGCGAGGACCTGGAACACGCCATAGGAGACCGCATGCGCTTCGTCGGCCATGTGCAGGTGGCGGACACCGACGGGCGCCACGAGCCGGGCACCGGCGGCATCGACTGGACCGGGGTGATGCGGGTGCTAAAGGAGAAGGACTACCAGGGCGAGATCGGTTTGGAATACTTCCCGACCGTGCCGGCCGACGAGTCGCTGGCGTTGACCAGACGCGCGCTGGGTTTCGAGTCATGACTTCCGGCGCGCCCGGTTCACCGACGCGGCGCCGTTTGCTCGCCGCCTTGGCGTCGATGGCGGCGCTGGCTGCGTCGCCGGTCGCCATTGGCAAGGGCCAAGCGCCGTTGGCGGCGGCCGGCGCTCTGCGCGGGCGGCTGCGGCAGGGTATCACGCCGCACCTGTTCTGTGCCACCATGGACGAGACCTGCCGCATGGCGGCCGCGCTGGGGATACGCGGGCTCGATTTCGCCAGCGACCCGGCTGATTGGCCGCTGATCCGGCAATACGGTTTGACGGTATCGCTGCTGCGTGTCGATTACGGCGGAGGTATCTCGCGTCCCGGCCGGGCGCCTGCCGGTCCGCCCGGCTGGAACGCCATCGGCACGCCCGATCGGGAAAGCCGTTTCGAAGCGGCGCTGCGCGACCGCATCGACGCGGCGGCCGACAACCAGATCCCCAGCATCATCGTCACCTGTGGTGAGCGGGGCGCGATAGGCTACGACGAGGGCAAGCGTAACGCCATCGCCTTCTTGCGCCGGGTGGCACCGCACGCCGAGGCGCGCAAGGTATTGCTGGTCATGGAGAACATCAACACCGGCCACACGGGCGGTCCGCCGGCGCCACCGGGCAGCATGTTCGATCATCTGCCGTGGGGGCTCGACGTCGCCACGCAAGTCGGCTCGCCCGCCGTCAAACTGCTGGTGGATCTGTACCACGCCCAGCTCATGGACGGTAATCTCACCAACTTCCTGCGCGATCATATGCCGCTGATCGGTCACTTCCACACCGGCGGCGTGCCGGGCCGGCACGAAATCGACGAGACGCAGGAACTGAACTACCGCCACCTGGCCACCACCATCGCCGACCTGGGATTCCAGGGCTTCGTCAGCCATGAATGGGCACCGTCGGCTGGCCGGGACAAGGTGGCGATGCTGCGCAAGTGCGTGGGCATCATCGACGTGTAGCGGCTCTTCGCTTTCGCTCGCAGACGCCGGTGCCGAATACCCACTCACCGGGACGGCATCGGCATCACCTTCGCCAATCGCAGCGTCCCGATGACGGCTACTGACAGCATCCCGAGGAACAACGGCAGCACCTGCAAATAGGCGCCGGCATAGCGCGGCGCGTCGGCCGTCTCCATCTGCACCCCGTGGAAGAACAGCAATCCTCCCAGCGCCACGCCAAAGGCGGCGGCGATCTGCTGCACGGCGGTGAACATGCCGGCGGCCACGCCGGCCTCGGACATCGGCACATCCTGCAGCGTGGTGTTCGACAGCTGCGGCCCGCATAATCCCATCCCCAGTCCCATGCCCAGCTGCGCCAGCGCGAGCGGCCAATGCAGCAGCACGCCGCCATGCACCGACCACGCGGCCAGGCACAGGCTGGCCGCGCTGACGCCGACACCGACCAGCATCACCCGCACGCCCATCAGGTGATGCAGGCGTGGTCCGATCAGGACGATGCCGCCCATGGCGCCGAGCGCAATCGGCGCGCACGCATACGCCATCTGCGAGGCGGACAGCCCGATCCCGGTTTGCAGCACGAACGTCATCACCAGCAGGTAACCGGGCAGCACCGGGTTGATGCACAGAGTGCACAACAACCCCAGGTTCACCTTGCGCAGCTTGAACAGGTCCAGCGGCACCAGCGCGTCGCCGCGCGCGGCCTGGCGCCAACGCAGATATTTGACGGTGCCCCAGGCCAGCGGCACGGCGGCCGCCAGCAGCACCATCAGGCCCACCGGCCAGCCGCGCGAAGGCCCTTCGATCAGCGGCGCCAATAGCGCGAACAAGACCGCAACCGTCAGCGCGGCCCCTGTCAGATCGACCGGCGCGGCGTTCACGCCGCGTCCCGCCGGCAGCAGCGCGATGCCGGCGGCGATGCTGAACAAGCCGATGGGCAGGTTGATCAGAAACGTCAGCCGCCAGCCCAGCCCGAACCAGTTGGCGTCGATCAGCAGACCGCCGACGATGGGACCCAGCGCCGCCGAAAAGCCGCCCAGGAAGCCGAAGATCGTGTACACCTTGTAGCGCTGCTCCGGCGGATACATCACCTGCACCAGCGCCATCACCTGCGGCACCATCAGCGCCGCGCTCACGCCTTGCGCCACACGCGCCAGCTGCAATGTGAGCGCGTCGGGCGCGAGGCCGCAGGCCATCGAAGTGATCGTAAACAGCGCGATCCCGATCAGGAACATGCGGCGGTAGCCGAAGCTGTCGCCGAGCCGTCCGCCGACGATCAGCAGCACCGCGAACGCGGTGGCGTAGCCGGCGATGATCCATTCAAGCGCGGCCTTGTCGGCGCCGAGCGTGGCGCCGATCGACGGGATGGCGACATTGACGATGGTCGTGTCGAGCAGGTCCATGACGAAGGCCAGCGCCACGGCGATCAAGGCCAGTGTGCGGCGGCGCGGCGAAAACGAGGCGGCGGCATGGAAAGCGCTGCCCTCCGAACCTTTTACGGCAGGATGCATAGGTGATTCCCGAATTGTGAGGATGGTTAGACGAGTGCGGCGGCGTTGATGATCTTGTCGCGGATCCAGCGGATGGCCGGATCGTTGGAGCGGTGCTTATGCCATTGCAGCATCTGCACCAGGCGCGGAATGCGCGGCGGCGGCTCCCACAGTTTGATGGGCAGGCGCTCCCGCGCGCTCTCGGCGATGCGGCGGTGCACGGTGGCGATCCTGTCGGTGCCGACCACCAGTGCGGGCAGGGCGCTCATGCTGGGAACGGTGACCTCCACCCGGCGCTTGACGTCGAAGCTTTCCATGAACCAGCCATCGAAGGTGGACAGCGGATTATTGTGGGTGTTGGTGAAGGTGGCGATCACGTGGCCGCAGGCCAGGTAGTCGTCGAAGGTGAGGCGCTCCTGCACGCGCGAGTTGCCCTCCCAGGTCACGCACAGGTAGTCTTCCTCGAACAGCGCGGCCGACGGGTGTTCCTTGGCCAGGTACTGCGACGGAATGACCAGGAAATCGGCCTCGCCCTGTTCCAGCACCTCGCCCGGCCGGTCGGACTGGTCGCGCAGGCGGATGCGTATGCCGGGCGCATCGCGGTACAACGATTCGAGCAGCGTCGGGATCAGCACAGCCGTGGTGTAGTCCGAGACCAGCAGGGTGAAGGTGCGGGTTTCGGTGGCGGGATCGAACAGCGGCTGGGCGGCGATGGTGGTGTCGATGCGCATGAGGATCTCGCGCACCGGCTCCACCAGTTCCTTGGCGCGCGGCGTGAGGATCAATTGGCGGCCGGACGGCACCAGCAGCTCGTCGTTGAAGTAGGCGCGCAGGCGCGCCAGCGCGCTGCTCGTCGCCGGCTGGCTGAGGAAGATCTTTTCCGCCGCGCGGCTGATATTACGTTCGGCCAGCAGCGCATTAAGCGCCACCAGCAGGTTCAGGTCGAGTTTATTGAAACGCATGGGGTCTCCGCGAGGTCAGGCCGAGGCGCGCACGATCAGCGCGTGCTGCAGGATCAGTGATTCGGCCGGGGCGCCGGCCAGGCGCTTGAGCAGCAGGTCGGCGGCCGCCGCGCCCAGCTCGCGCACCGGCTGGGCGATGGTGGTGAGCGCCGGCTCGAACACCTGCGCCACCGGGATGTCGTCGAATCCCATCACGGCCACGTCCTCCGGCACGCGACGGCCCACGCGGCGCAAGGCCTTGATGGCGCCGATGGCCAGGGTGTCGGACACCGCGAAGACGGCGCTGGGCGGCGATTCGAGCGCCAGCAGCGCGCCGGCCGCCTCCATGCCGTGCATATAGTCGGTGCCGCGCGCGACGCGCAGCAGTTGCGGCTCCACCGGCAGGTTGGCGCGGCGCAGCGCGTACTCGTAGCCGTCGTGGCGCTGGCGCGCCCAGTCGTAGTCGCCGCTGACGCTGAGCAGGGCGATGCGCTTGTGGCCGCGATTGATCAGGTACTGTACCGCGTCGATGGCGGCTTGCCGGTGGTCGATGCTTACGCTGGGCACCTCGTTGTCGCCCACGTGTTCGGAGCAGGCCACCCAAGGCAGGTCGGGGATTTCGCGCAGCAGCGGTTTGAGGTCGGCGTAGCGCGCCAGGCTGATCACGCCGTCGGCCAGCTTGTTATACAGCGAGTCAAGTTCGGCGCTGTGGCGCGACAGCGTTTGCGAGGCCTCGGCGATCACCAGTCCATAGCCGCGCTGGCGCGTGACCGATTCCACGCCCTTGACGATTTCAGCGAAGTAGGGATTGGCGAAATCCGGCACCAGCACCAGCAGCAGGCGGGTCTCGCCGCGCATCAGGCTGCGCGCCAGCGCGTTGGTGCGGTAGCCCAGCGCCTCGACTGCCGCCTCCACGCGCGCCCTGGTATCTGCGCTGACCGCCTTGGTGCCATTCAGGACGCGGGAGACGGTGGCGATCGACACCCCCGCCTGCGCGGCGACGGCCGAGATCGAGGCCAGCTTGGCGGGAGTGGCGGGCGGGACGGATTTGGATTTGGCTGACATCGGATGCAAGACTGGGAAAAGTTTTCCTAATATAGCGGAAAAAAACGTCCCGGTGCGCCGTTCGGGGTATTGAAGATATGGATAGGAGATATCCAAACAATGCGTGCTCGGCGCCTGTTTTTTGGTTGGGAAAGCGGCAGGCAAGCGTTATCATTTCCCCAGCTTTAAAAGCGACCATAAAAAAGGAGACAGGCAATGCGTAGCGAATTTTACACGGAAGGAGGCGCCGTCCAACCGGCGCGACGACAGGCGGACTGGCGCCAGGGCTGGATACTGGTGTTTTCCGGTTTCCTGCCGGTGATGGCGATCATCGCGCTGGCGCCGACCTTGCCCACGTTGCTGGCGCACTTCTCCGACGTGCCCAACGCCAGGCTGATGGTGCCCCTGCTGATCACCGCGCCGAGCGCCTGCATCGCGCTGTTCGCCCCCGGCGCCGGGGCCATCGCCGACCGCTTCGGACGCCGCCGGCTGCTGCTGTGCTCCATGGCGCTGTACGGCATCGGTGGCCTGATGCCCTTCGTGATCGATAATTTCTGGGCCGTGGTGGCCGGGCGCGTGGTCATCGGCATCGGCGAGGCCGGCGTGCTCACGGTGGTCAACACGCTGCTGGCGGACTATTACGAGGAAAAGGCGCGCCACCGCTGGCTGATGATACAGGGCGTGGTGGGCTCGATGCTCGGCACGGTCACCATCGCCTGTTCCGGCTTCCTCGCGGCGCAGGGCTGGCAATATCCGTTCCTGGTGTATGCCGTGGCGATTCCTATCTTCCTCGCCAGCCTGGCCTACCTGTTCGAGCCGGAGCCGCGCAAGAAACAGCTCACGCCGAGCGGCGCGGCCGTCGCCGCCACGCCTTTCCCCTACATGGTGGGCCTGCTGGTGTGCGGCGTGACGGTGGTGCTGTCGACGATCTACTACGTCCAGGTGATCAACTTCTCCCTGCTGCTCAAGGAGCTGGGCGTGGTCGACCCCAAGTCGATCGGCTTGAGCATGGCCATTCCCAGCATCGGCGTGCCGCTCGGCGCCGTGGTATTCAAGCTCACCACGCGTTTCGGCGCCGGGGCGCAGATTTTCCTGGTTTTCCTCTGCTATGCAATCGGCCTGGGCGGCATCGGCATGGCGCCCGACTACAAGGTGGCGCTGGCCTTCGCCTTCGTCCAGCAACTGGCCAACGGCATCATCGTTCCCGCGCTGATCGCCTGGGCGCAGGGCAAATTCTCTTTCGAGCACCGTGGCCGTGGCATGGGGTGGTGGGCCAGCTCGTTCTTCGTGGCGCAGTTTCTGTCGCCGGCCGTGGTCAACGCCATGCGCGGCTTGATCGGCAACCTCCAGGGCGCCTTCCTCGCGTTCGGCGTGATCGCCGCCATCTGCGCCCTGGTTGCGTGTGTGATCGCCCTGCGGCTCAGGGTACGCATTCCGCCAGCACAGAAGGCTGCGGTGTGACACCGACTTTTTCGACCTACATTCTTCGAGGTTTTTCATGACTACACAACACAACATCAAGCGCGGCGTCTCGCTGTATAGCTATCAGTACGAGACTTTCCTGCGCAAGATGACGCTCGACGACTGCATCGCCCACGCCGCCGGCCTGGGGGCGAAGGGCATCGAAGTGGTGAGCGAACAATCGTTCACCGGCTTCCCTAACGTGCCGCCGGAGCAGATCGCGGGATGGTTTGCTTCGCTGGAGCGCCACGGCGCCTACGCCCAGTGCCACGACATGTTCCTGGACGTGAAGCTGTACAAGGACCGCAAGCTTAATGTCGACGAAATGGTGGCCTCGCTCAAGCGCGACCTGCGCTTCGCGCACGCCATCGGCTGCAAAAACGTGCGCGTGATCGTCAACACGCCCCCCGAGGTGGTGGTGGCCTGCGTGCCGCTGGCCGAGGAACTGGACGTGCGCATGGGGATCGAGGTGCATTCGCCGTTCCACTTCGATCATCCATGGATCCTGCGCTACACCGAACTGACGCGCGCCACCGGCTCCAACCACGTCGGCTATGTGCCGGACATGGGCATGTATATCAAACACTACCCGCCGGTCTTCCGCGACCGCTTCCTGCGCCTGGGCGCCACGCCCAAGGTGGTCGATTTCATCCTCGAGGCGCACGCGGCGCGGGTCCTGCCCGACTATGTGCTGATGGACGTGCGCAAGCTGGGGGCCAATTCGGTCGACCTGCAAATGGCCGAGTCGCTGCGCCACAACATCTGGAGCAATCCGCGCCGCCTTTTGGAGTTCATGCCGTGGATCTTCAACATCCACGCCAAGTTCTACGAGATCGACGACAACGGCAAGGAGCCGTCGATCCCCTACGACGAGATCATAGCGGTGCTGATCGAGGGCGGCTACACCGGCCACCTGTCGAGCGAATACGAGGGCCAGCGCCATATCGAGGATGCCTTCGAGGTCGATGGCCGCGAACAAGTGCGCCGTCAGCAGGAAATGTTCAAGCGCCTGTTGGGCGAAGTTTAAGGAGACCGACCATGTACGATCAACACATCATCTATCCGGGCAGCGTGCGCAATACCGCCGAGGGCTGGCAATTGGGCGCGCGCCTGCCATACTATCGCGGCCAGATCCTGTCGGCGGTGGAGGATATCGCGCTCACCGTCGACGGCGTCAAGGTGCCGCGCGAGAACGTGCGCTTCACCGTGCGCGGCAAAACCCGCACGCTCGACGAACTGGAAACCACGTACGACGAGCGCTGGGAGTTCGGCGAGGTGGCCGAGGTGTCGGTGCTGCAGCCGGGCGGCCTGTCGGCCGGCGCGCACACGGTGACGGCGGCGGTGCAACTGCGCATCTCCTACCTGCCGTGGAGCCCCGTCACCAGCTGCACCATCGACGCCAGCATCGCGGCGTGAGGGACGGCATGACGACCACCATCAAGGGACCGGCGATTTTCCTTGCGCAGTTTGCCGGGCCGCAGGCGCCGTTCGACAGCTGGAACGGCATCACGCGCTGGGCCGGCGACCTAGGTTACCGCGGCGTACAGGTGCCCACCAACGACGCCCGCCTGTTCGACCTGGCGCTGGCGGCGCAAAGCAAGACGTATTGCGACGAGTTGGCGGGCGTGGCGCGCGCAAACGGCGTGGCCATCACGGAACTGAGCACCCACTTGCAGGGCCAGCTGGTGGCCGTGCATCCGGCCTACGACGAGGCGTTCGACGGTTTCGCGCCGGCGGCGCTGCGCCGTAATCCGTCCGCGCGCCAGCAGTGGGCGGTGCAGCAAATGATGCTGGCGGCGAAGGCCTCGGCCAACCTGGGTTTGACGGCCTCGATCAGCTTTTCCGGCGCGCTGGCCTGGCCGTTCGTCTATCCGTGGCCGCAACGTCCGGAGGGGCTGATTGAAGCCGCTTTCGACGAGCTGGCGCGGCGCTGGACACCGATCCTTGACGCTTATGGCGACGCCGGCGTCGATCTGGCGTTCGAGCTGCATCCGGGCGAAGACCTGTTCGACGGCGCTACCTTCGAGATGCTGCTCGAACGCGTGAACCACCATCCGCGCCTGGCGATCGCCTACGATCCGTCGCACTTCCTGTTGCAGCAGCTGGACTACCTGGGCTTCATCGACCGCTATCACGACCGCATCAAGGTCATGCACGTGAAGGACGCCGAGTTCAGGCCGGACGCGCGCCAGGGCGTCTACTCCGGCTACCAGCCGTGGGTCGACCGCGCCGGGCGTTTCCGCTCGCTGGGCGACGGCCAGGTGGACTTCAAGGCCATCTTCTCGAAATTCGCGCAGTATGGCTTCGAGGGCTGGGCGATGCTCGAATGGGAGTGCTGCCTCAAGCATCCGGAGCAGGGCGCGGCCGAAGGCGTCGGCTTCATCCGCGACCACATCATCCGCGTCACCGACAAGGCGTTCGACGACTTCGCCGGCGGCGCCACCGACGCGGGACGCAACCTGCGCATGCTGGGCATCGCCTGAGGAGCCATGATGGAACAAGCAGCGATTTTCCCCGGCCGTGTGCGGCTGGGCATGGTGGGCGGCGGCGAGGGCGCCTTCATCGGCGCTGTGCACCGCCACGCGGCGCGCTTCGACGACCGCTATGCGCTGGTGGCCGGCGCACTGTCTTCCAGCGTCGAGGCGGCGCGCCGTTCCGGCCTGGCGCTGGGACTGGACCCGGCGCGCACCTACGACAGCTACGAACAAATGGCGCGCATGGAAAGCGCGCGCCCGGACGGTATCGAGGCGGTCAGCATCGTCACCCCCAACCACATGCACGCGCCGGTGGCCAAGGTATTCCTGGAGGCCGGCATCCATGTCATCTGCGACAAGCCGGTGACCACCAACAGCGACGACGCACGCATGCTGGCCGCGCTGGCCGCCGAGCGCGGCCTGCTCTTCGCGGTCACCCATAACTACTCGGCGTATCCGCTGGTGCGCCACGCGCGCCAGATGGTGCGCGAAGGCGTGCTGGGAACCATCCGCGTGGTGCAGGTGGAGTACGCGCAGGACTGGCTGGCGGCGCCGCTGGAACAGACCGGCCAAAAACAGGCCGCCTGGCGCACCGATCCCGCCAGGGCCGGCGGCGGCGCCATCGGCGACATCGGCTCGCACGCCTGGCAACTGGCCGACACCATCGTCGGCGCGCCGGTCGAGGCGCTGGCGGCGCAATTGAGCTCCTTCGTGCCGGGGCGCGTCATCGACGACGACGTGCAGGTGCTGCTGCGCTACGCCGGCGGCGCGCGCGGCATGTTGTGGGCCAGCCAGGTGGCGCCGGGCCAGGCGAACCAATTGCGCATCCGTGTGTTCGGCAGCGCCGGCGGCATCGAATGGGCGCAGCAGCAGCCCAACGAATTGCGCTGGACGCCGCTGGGCGAACCGACGCGCATCGTCACGCGCGGCAGCGCCGCGATGAATTCGGCGGGCGCGCGCGTGAGCCGCATACCGGCCGGGCATCCGGAAGGATATATCGACGCCTTCGCCGCCCTCTATACCGAGATCGCCAGCCACCTGCTGGCGCGTCGCGACGGCGCCGACCCCGGCGCGGCGTACTTTCCAACCATCGACGATGGCCTGCGCGGGGTTCTTTTCATTGAAACCGTGCAAGCCTCCTCTCTCTGTGGTGGTGCGTGGACGCCCATGCTCTCCTAGGCGGCGTCCAGCCACGCGCACCATCTTCGCCCCGCCGGCCCCGCGCTTGCGGGGCTTTTTTTTTTTCGCGGCCGGCCGCGCCGTGCCTCGGTATCCGCCGCGTGAATGGATGCTATCCAAACTATCGGCTATGGGAAAAGGTGGGAAAGCGCATATCATTTTTTTGCCCTCACGACGAGCGCATAAAAAAACCAGAGCGGCATCCCCAGAAGTGCCGCGCAAACCCAGGAGACCTACATGCACAACCCCAAGCTGACATCGATCGCCAAGGCGCTGCTTGCCGCCGGCATCCTCACCACCGCCACCGGCGCCATCGCCGACGAGGCGCAACCGAAGCAGGACGGCATCGCTGAAGTGATCATCACCGCGCAAAAAATCGCCCAACCGGCCAGCAAGACGCCGCTGGCGCTGTCCGTGCTCTCGGGCGAGGACTTGAAGAACGCCGGCACGGTCGATCCGCGCGCATTGGCCGAGAGCCTGCCCGGCGTGGAAATCGCGCAGGAGAGCGGCATGCTGCAGGTGTCGATACGCGGCGTGACCAGCCTCGATATGACCGAGAAGGGCGACCCGTCGGCCGCCTTCCACGTCGACGGCGCCTACGTGCCGCGCTACGAGGCGCAGGCGGCAGCCTTCTTCGACCTCGATCGCATCGAAGTGCTGCGCGGCCCGCAGGGCACGCTGTACGGCCGCAACGCCACCGCCGGCGCGATCAACCTGATCACCAACAAGCCCACCCGCAAGCTCGAGGGCAAGGTCGGCATGGAGCTGGGCAACTACGGCACGCGACGCTACGACGCGGTGCTCAACGTTCCGCTGGGCGAGACCTGGGCCATGCGCGCGGCCCTCAACGGCAACAAGCACGACACCTACCTGCTGGCCGGCCCCAACACCATCCCGCTCAAGAGCCAGGACGACCGCTCCGCGCGCGTGCACCTGCTGGGAAAATTCACGCCCGACACCAGCCTGCTGCTGACGGCCGAACGCAACGAGATCGGCGGCGGCGCGGCCTCGCCGGTGCCGATCACGAACTTCTTCACCGGGAAGCTGATTGGCACCTTGCCGTTCTCGCCGCCGGACACCGGCAACCATATCCAGAATCCGGTGTACGTCGATCGCGGCACCGACGCGCAGCGCACCGCCGGCTGGCCGTTCAAGCAGGACGCCGGTTCGCACCGCGACAACCGCGCCGATTCGCTGCGCGGCGAATTCAAGACCAAACTGGGCGCCACCGAATTGACTTACCAGCTGGCGCAGATGAAACTCAAGCTCGACCAGCTGAACAACGGCATTTACTTCGGCTTCCCGTTCACCACCCTCAACGTCGGCGACAGCAAGGCCGTCTCGCACGAGCTGCGCCTGAACTCCACGGGCGAGGGCCCGCTGCGCTGGGTGGTGGGCGCCTACAAGTTCGACGAAGACATCTTCCGCCGTGCCGCCTACACCACCTACGTCACCGCGCCGTTCGGCAGCTTCAACATCGAGCTGCCGTTCCTGGCCTCGTTGAGCAATAAATCGAAGGCGGTCTTCGGCCAAGCCACTTACGCGCTGCGTCCCGACACCCGGCTGACGCTCGGCGTGCGCCACACCAAGGACCGCAAATCCGGCTACGATCCGCTCGGCGGCGAGGCCGCCGTGGCGCCGGCCACCACCAGCAGCAAGGCCTATGGCGAGGATGTCCGCTTCAGCAACACCAGCTTCAAGATGGGCGTCGATCACGACCTGCGCGCCAACCTGATGGTCTACGCGAACGTCTCCACCGGCTACAAGGCCGGCGGCTTCAACGCCGAAGCCGACACCGGCGTCTATCGTCCGGAGACGCTGCGCTCGTACGAAGCGGGCCTGAAGGGGCGCTTCTTCGAGAACCATCTGCAATTGTCGGCCAACGTGTTCCACTACAATTACAAGGACCAGCAGTTGACGGTGACCACCTGCCGCACCAACGATCCGTCGACCTGCCACTCGTTCACCACCAACGCCGCGAACTCCACCATCAACGGCGTGGAACTGGAAGGCAAGCTCAAAGTGGGCCAGGACGGCATGTTGCGCGCCAACTGGGCCGCCACCGATGCCAAGTACAAGCGCTACATCGTCTCGCCGACGATCGACTTCTCCGGCCAAAAACTCGACCGCGCGCCGACGTCGACCATCGGCCTCGGTTATACGCACAAGTTCGCGCTGGCGAACGGCGGCGAGATCGCGGCCACCGTCGGCACCCGCCATTCGACGGCGTACTACATCAGCGACCCGACCGAGAACATCCGCTACCGCCAGCCGAGCTATCACAAGTCCGATGCCTCGATCGGTTACGAGAGCCCCAACGGCGACTGGAACGTGCAGCTGTTCGTCAAGAACATCGAGAACGTCGTCAAGATCGAGAGCCGCGTGCCCGGCTCCTTCTTCATCAGCGACCCACGCACCTACGGCATCCGCGCGGCCTATAACTTCTAACGACCACCATGTTCAAATACTTCCCCAACAATTACGTCTGGAACCTGTCGGTCGACCTGGCCATCGAAATGGGCGCGCGCATCGGCGAAATCGAGGAGATGTGCGCGCCGCTGCACGAGGCGGCCCGCCAGCCCGACGCCGAGGGCACGCGCGCCTTCCGGGAGAGCTGGACGCGCATGGCCGACAAGCTATGCGCGCTGGCACGGGAGGATGGGGAGCGCGGCCGACTGATATCGGCCGGCGACAAGTACTCCCGCGCCGCCATCTACTACCTCACGGCCGAACGCCTGCAGGCGCACGGTTCGCCCGGCCGCGCGGCGCTTTACCAGTGCTTCCTCGAGGTGTTTGCCAAGGGTATCGCGCTGGCGGGCGAGAACTGCGAGCGTGTCGAGATTCCCTATGAGGGCGGGGTGCTGTCGGCGCTCTACGTGCGCGCCGAGGGCCTGAACGATGGCCTGAACAGTGCGGCGCCCTTGCTGGTGCAGGTCAATGGCCTGGACTCGACCAAGGAAATGAAGTACCGCGTCGGCCTGCCGCGCTGGCTGGCGCAGCGGGGCGTGTCGTCGCTGTTGGTCGACCAGCCGGGCACCGGCGAGGCGCTGCGCCTGCACGGCATGACCGCCGTCCATGACAGCGAACGCTGGGCGTCCAGGGTCGTGGACTGGCTCGAAACCCGGGCCGACGTCGACTCCGGGCGCATCGGCATGGAGGGCGTGTCCCTCGGCGGGTATTACTGCCCGCGCGCGGTCGCCTTCGAGCCGCGCTTCGCCTGCGGCGTGGTGTGGGGCGCCAACCACGACTGGCGCGCAGTGCAAAAGAAGCGCCTGGACAGGGAAGGCAGCTTTCCGGTGCCGCACTACTGGGAACACGTGCGCTGGGTGTGGGGCGCGAAGGACATGGACGATTTTATGCGTATCGCGGAAAACGTCCATCTGGACGGGGTGCTCGACCGCATCCGCGTGCCGTTCCTCGTTACCCACGGCGAGCAGGACTCGCAAATCCCGCTGGCCTGGGCCGAGCGCACCTATGAACAATTGGTCAACAGCCCCAATCGCCAGCTCAAGGTGTTCACTCCGCGGGAAGGCGGCGTGCAGCATTCGAGCTTTGACAATTCGGCCAACGCCGGCGCCTACATCGCGGACTGGGTGGCGGAAACGCTGCATGGCCGCACCGCACTTTAACCTGTAAGGAACCAACATGAACATTACCGGACTCGAAGGCCTGGTCTTCGGCGTCGACGACGTCGCCGCCTGCGCGCAATATCTGACCGACTACGGGCTGCGGCCCGCCGGTGACGGCCGTTTCGAAGCGCTCGATGGCACCGCCGTCACCATCGCCGCCGCCGACGCCGCGCACCTGCCGCCGGCCATGGGCACGGCCAGCATGCTGCGAAAGACCATCTACGGCGTGGCCGACCAGGCCACGCTGGATGCGATCGCCGCCGAACTGCGCACCGACCGCGAGGTGAAAAAATTCGCCGACGGCGGCATCGAGTCGGTCGACGACATGGGCTTCGTGCTGGGCTTCCAGCTCAGCGTGCGCCGGCCGCTGGACCTGCGCGCGGAGCAGGTCAACGCCCCCGGCGCCAGCGTGCGCCGCGCCCTCAACCAACCGGCGGTCGACGAGCATGCCGAGGCGCTGCCGCGCGCGCTGTCGCACGTGGTCTATTTCGTGCCCGACGCGGCCAAGGCCGAGGCGTTCTACGTCGAGCGCCTGGGCTTTCGCTGCACCGACCGGCTGCTGGGCGCCGGTCCGTTCCTCAAGCCGGCCGGCACCGACGACCACCACACGCTGTTCCTGATCCAGACCCCGCCGTTCATGAAGGGCTGCGAGCATTTCACCTTCCACATGGGTGGTCCGACCGAGGTGATGCTGGCCGGGACGCGCTTCGTCAACAAGGGCTACCAGTCGTTCTGGGGGCCCGGCCGCCACAAGATGGGATCGAACTGGTTCTGGTACTTCAACAGCCCGCTGGGCTGCCACGTGGAGTACGACGCCGACATGGACCTGCACGACGACCAGTGGGTGGCGCGCCAGGCGCCTATGAGCGCGGACGCCTCGCAGCTGTTCCTGTTCCAGTCGCGCGAGAAGTGGGCGCCGGGCGGACCGCCGCCGGGCAAGGGCGGGCCGCCGGTGGTCGAGGGGGTGTGACATGGGGCGTCAATTCATCGACCTGTCGCTTTTCCTCGAAAATGAGGTGCTGTCGGACCCGCCGCCGCTCGCGCCCAGGATCACCTACCAGAAGCACGCGGACACGCTGCACGAATTCATCGCCATGATCCCCGGCACCACCGCCGAGGATTATCCCGACGGCGAGGCGGCGGCGGTCGAGTGGGTGACCATGACCACGCACTGCGGCACCCACCTCGACGCGCCATATCACTTCCATTCGACCATGGACGCGAAGACAGGGGAGAAAAAGGCGTCGATGACGATCGACGAAGTGCCGCTCGAATGGTGCTTTCAGCCCGGCGTGAAGCTCGATTTCCGCCATTTTCCGGACGGCTACGTGGCCATGGCGGCCGACGTCGAAGCGGAACTGGCGCGCATCGGCCACGCGTTGCAACCGCTCGACATTGTGATGGTCAACACGCGCGCGGGCGGCCGCTACGGCAGCAACGATTACGTCTCTGCCGGATGCGGCATGGGCTACGAGGCGACGATGTACCTGCTCGAGCGCGGCGTGCGCCTGACCGGCACCGACGCCTGGAGCTGGGACGCGCCGTTCGCGTACACCGCGAAGAAAATCGCGGAGACCGGTAACAAGGCGCTGATCTGGGAGGGCCACAAGGCCGGCCGCGACATCGGCTACTGCCATCTGGAGAAGCTGCACAATCTCGAGGCCTTGCCGGGACATGGCTTTTACGTGAGCTGTTTTCCCCACAAGGTGCGGCGCGGTTCGGCCGGCTGGACGCGCGCGGTGGCCATCGTCGATGACGCGTTGTTGGCCTTGCCCCGGAGCGCGGCATGAAGTTCGCCTCGCTACGCTGCGAAGACCCGGACGGGCGCTTGCTGGTGGTTTCTCGCGACGCCACCCGGGCGCTTGACGCCAGCATGGTCGCGCCCAACCTGCTGGCGGCGCTGCAGCGCTGGGACCAGGTGGCCACGCAGTTGCAGGCGCTGTCCGACCGCCTCAACGACGGCTGCTATCCGGCCAGCTTCACCTTCGACGCCAACGCCTGCGGCGCGCCGCTGCCGCGCAGCTACCAGTGGTGCGACGCGTCGGCCTTTTTGCAGCACGGCCGGCTCATGGAGCAGGCCTTCAACACGCCGCCGATACCGGACTTCGACACGGTGCCGGTGATGTACCAGGGCGCGTCGGACGATTTTCTCGGCGCGCGCGACGCCGTGCCGATGCCCGATGAGGGCCTGGGCATCGACTTCGAGGGCGAGTTCGGCGTGGTGCTGGCCGCCGTGCCGATGGGCGTGGCGCCGGATGCCGCCCATGCGCGCATCCGTTTGCTGGTGCAGATCAACGACTGGAGCCTGCGCGCACTGGGTCCGCGCGAGATGCAAAGCGGGTTTGGTTTCCTGCAGGCCAAGCCATCGACCAGCTTCGCGCCGCTGGCCATCACGCCCGACGAGTTGGGAGATGGCTGGCGCGACGGCCGGGTGCAGCTCAATCTGGAGGTGCATCTCAACGAGGCGCCGTTCGGCCGCCCGCACGGCGGCGAGATGCACTTCAGTTTCGGCCAGTTGATCGCCCATGCGGCACGCACCCGCAAGCTCTCGGCCGGCACCGTGATCGGCTCGGGCACGGTGTCGAACCTGGCGCGCGAGGCGGGCAGCGCCTGCATTTCGGAGCGGCGGGTGATCGAGATCATCGAAGGCGGGGCGCCGCGCACGCCCTTCATGCGCTTCGGCGACCGGGTGCGCATGTCTGCCACCGATGGCCAGGGCCGGCGGCCGTTCGGCGTCATCGACCAGCGCGTGGTGTGGGCGGGATAGGGTTGTTGGGGAAGCCGGTGAGGTCGACGCAAGTCAGCAGAATCACGTTTCTTCGGCCGTAGACAGCATGGCACCGTGGCGGCGCACGACCGTCATGTGGTGACGCATCGTGTTGGCGTACTGGACGATGTTGTCGGCGTGGACCGAACGCAAGTGAGATGGAAATGCGGAAGCGTAGTTGATCAGTTCCATTGGATGGTATTTCTGATGGTGTCGATACTTTCGAGGAGTGGAAATCTTCATGAAATCAGCCTTTTAGCTGGATCGTTCATGATCGAATGGGAATGATCTTTAGCCCGGCAGCCGCTGGCAACGCCGGGTAAATGGATGAGACCAAGCCCCTGATTTTCAGGGGCTTTTTTTCACTGATTCGTTATGAGGCCACTCTTCGATATGAACACCTGGAAACGGCGAGCCGGCTGGTGGACGGACGGCCGGGACAGGCCGCGCGCGCGCAGGGCAGGGTGAAGGTCGAACCGGCTTCGGCGCGGCCCGCCCGCCGCCCTCGCGGCGTGGCCCCCCTTGAATCGATGGACCACAGTCGCCGCGAAACGCTAGCGCCACTTCACCGGCCTGCTATCTTCCGTCTCCTTGACGAACTCGCGCAGCAGCGTTCGCAAAACGGTGCTCGCCGAGGATCCAAGCAGGCGCTCCATGTCCTCCTCGATCGCCGCGCCAACCCGTGTGAACCGGACGAATGCGACCTGGCCACCGGGCGTCAGCTCGAACTCCATGTCGTCGGGCTGCTCGCTTTCGCCGGTCCGTGAAGCCAGTATGCCGCTTGCCTCAAGATCGTCCAAAACTTGCAGGTTGGTCGAGTGTCCGCCGTAGTAAAGCAACGCGTTGATCTCGTGGCGGCTGCGCCATGCCCGCTCCCCCAACGCCATGATCACGAACAGTTCGATATTGGTGAATCCCATCTTCCCGCCGGCCTCGCGCAGTTGGCCGTACATGTGGAAGAATGCAGAGCCCAACAGGAAACCGAGCGAGTCGGCTCTGACGTCAGCGTCAGGGGCGGGTGTTTCGGATGTCGCGTCATCGCTGTCGTATTCATCCGCATTCATCTTCGCAGGCTGGAATTGGATGATCTCGCCGATCAAGGCGAGATGCTCAACGCTCCCATACGCGTGAACGTGGCGGCAAACAAAGCGGGCAATGCAGCCTTCCAGCAACGGCACGCCCTTGATGCCGCGCGCGAACGCGACCCCTTCAAACGGATTGTCCGAAGCCCCGGCGACGCGCGCGTGCAGATCGGTTTGGCAAGGGGCAAGGATGTGCACCGCCCAGTGGCTGGCGTCCCGAAACAATGCCGCGTTGGCGGCGTTGCTCGCCAGGCTCCACAGTACCAGCGGCGGCGTGCCCAGGACGGAGTTGAAGCCGGTGGCGACGATGCCGGCCACCTCGCCGTCCGGGCCGCTGGCGGTGATCAGGGTTGTCGAGGTCGTGGCGCGCTCCAGTGCCGCGCGCAGCGCCCGCGCATCCGGTAACGGCGACTCGATAACATTCAAAACCGTCGAAAACGGAAGAGGGTCTGTACTCATGCATCAACTCCTGTGGTCCTGGCCTTGGCCGGCTATGCGAGGCGGCCGGATGTGAGCCATTATGGAGTCGCCCCGCGCGCCGGCATCGTTCGATCGGACTAGGCGGCGCCGATATTCGCTAGTCCGTTCGGCTGATGTCCGGTGCCGGCTTTTCAATGAGACTACACCGTCGTCCGGGCTCAACGGCCCGGACGCAAGGCGTCGAGCGCCATTCGTTTAACATCACCACCAACATTAAGGAGAATATCGTGTCTCAAACCATCCTGGCCCCGCGCTTCCAGGGCAAACGCGTGATCATCACCGGCGCCGGTTCCGGCATGGGGCGCGCCATCCTGCGGCGACTGGTCGGCGAGGGGGCCAACGCGCTGGCGGTCGATGTCAACCAGAAGGGGCTGATCGAGTCGGCCGAGCAGGCCAACGCGGCGGCCGGCTACGGCGGCATCGCCAGCCGGGTCGAGGCGTCGGTGGCCGACGAGACAGCGGTACGGCGGCTGGTCGGACGGTTCTCCGCCGACGGCGGCCTCGATGTATTGATCAACATGGCCGGCATACTGCGCGCCAGCCACAGCACCGAGACCACCGTCGAACAGTTCATGGGGATCATCCAGGTCAATCTGCTGGGCACCTTTTTGTGCTGCCGCGAAGCCTTGCCCCACCTGGAAAAATCGGGCGGAAATATTGTCAACGCGGCATCGACGGCGGCGCAGTTCGGCCATCCCTACATGGCCGCATATTCGGCCAGCAAGGGCGGCGTGCTGGGCTTGACGCAGGCCCTGGCCAAGGAATACATGCTGCGCGGGGTGCGGGTCAACGCCATCGTGCCGGGCGGCATACTGACGCCGATGGTCGAGTCGATGGCGACCATCCCGGTGGAGGACGCCGACATGCGCCTGTTTATGAACCTGGCGCGCCCGGACCGCACATTCGGCCAGTCCGACCAGGTCGCCGCCGTGGTGGCCATGCTGGCGTCGGCGGACGGCGCCTATCTCAGCGGGCAATCGATCCGCATCGATGGCGGAGTGCATGGTTGACGCGCGGAGCCGCGCTATTGCTGGCCCGCAGGCCCGGTGCTAGACTGCAAGCCATTGCTTTCTAACATAGCCCGGCCGGCCGCCCGCGCGGCGCGCCGAAGCCGGGTTCGCTCTGGGGACCCGTCATGAATCAACTGCTAGCGCTGCCGGTGGGCGGGGTCGTGTCCGATGGCGGGGCCGATTTGCTCAACCGGGTGATCCTGGCGATCTATCATTCGGTGCAGGAACGGGAACCGTGGCGCGGGTGTCTGGAGCTGCTCGTCGAGTATTTTCAGGTGACCAACGCGACCTTCGTGCTGCGCCCGTCGACGGCGCTCGACCTTGGCTATCTGGTCTGCATGCCCAGCCATGCCAAGACCGAACTGGAATACCGCTCCACATGGTACAAGCTGGACCCCTTTCTGGAGCTGCCCCCCGAGCAGGTGCTCACCATTGCCGACGTGATGGGCGAGGACCAGTGGCTCGCCTGCGAATTCAACCGCGATTTCCTGCGGCCCCTCATGGCATCCCACAGCGGGGGCGTCATGGGCGTCAACATCACCACGCGCGCGGGCACGGTGTCGCGCCTGCGGCTGCACCGGACCCGGGACCTGCCGCCGTTCACCGGAGAAGAGAAGGCCCGCCTGGCCGTGCTCGTGCCGCACATCAAGCAAGCGATGACCTTGGCGGCGCAGGTTAACCGCAATGAATCCGAGCGCGAAATCTACGAAGAGGGCCTGGACCGGCTCAACATCGGCGTCATCGTGCTTGACGAGCGCCGCCAACTGCTGCGGGCCAACCCGGTCGCCTGCCACATGCTCAACGGTGGCGACGGCGTCAGGCTGGTCGAGCGCCAGCTCGAGGGTTGCACCCCGGCCGACACGCGCGACTTGCGCCGCTTGCTGGACAGCGCGCACGAGTATCCGGGAACGGTGACGGCGATGTCCCTGAGCCGGCCGCAGGGCCGGCGCAAACTGGCCGCCGTGGTGCGCAGCATCCCGTTGCTGGAGGAGTCCGAGGCACGGGCGCAGCCGGCGTACGCCGTCTTCCTGCGCGACCCGGACGCGCTGGCCATCGCCGCGCAGGACATCGCGCGCCAGTTGTTCGACTTCACGCCGGCCGAGGCCAATCTGGCCATCGAACTGGTCAACGGCCTGAGCCTCGACGAGGCCGCCGAGAAGCTCGGCATTCGCCGCAACACGGTGCGCGCCCACCTACGCGCCATTTTCTCCAAGGCCGGCGTCACCCGGCAAAGCGAACTGGTGCGGATCTTGTTGAACGGCGTTTTAGGCCTTTCCTACGCGGAAAAATAGCGCCGCCCACGTCCGCCGTCGTATGACCACTGGTCCGAATGGACGATGTCCCGTCACGCGCGAAGCGTGACCATCATGACACTGCCCCACAATAACAAGGAGATGACCATGATGAGACACAAGCGCCGCCAAGGCCTATTGAAGCTGCTCGCGATGCACCAGCAAGCCAGCGTGGAGGAGCTGGGCGGCCTGCTCCACACCTCGATCTGCACCGTGCGGCGCGACATCGCGTGGCTCGAACAGCAAAAATTGCTGCGGCGCGTGCGCGGCGGCGCCGCCCATCTGCCCAACGAGGAGCGGGCGTTCGGCGACGGCGGCCCGACCTTCCATGAAAACATCGACACCGCCAGCGCCCAAAAGCGCGCCATCGCCCGGCGCGCGGCCGCGATGTGCGGCCACAGCGGTTCGATCATCATCAACGGCGGCACCACCACCTATATGATGGCCGAGTTCCTGACCGACACCAAACTCAAGATATTGACCAATTCCTTTCCGATGGCCGCGCAACTGAGCCGCTCCAGCGACAACGAGGTGTCGCTCACCGGCGGCAAGGTCTACCGTGAGCAGAATGTCGTGCTCAGCCCGTTCGAGAATCTGGTCAGCCAGCATCATTACGCCGCCCGGATGTTCCTCGGGGTGCACGGCATCTCGGAGCGCGGCCTGTTCGAGGACGACCCCTTGCTGATCCGGGCCGAAACGCAGCTGATCTCGCAGGCCGAGGAACTGATCGTGCTGGCCGACAGCTCCAAGTTCGCGTCCCGGGCCGGCCTCGTCCTGTGCGCCCTGAACCGCGTCAAGTGTGTGATCACCGACACCGGCGCGCCGGTGGAAGCGCTGCGTTCGCTTGAGCGTGCCGGCGTCGAGGTCGTCATGGTGGCGCCGGAGCCCTTGGCGCCCGTTGCCGCCCACTGAATCGGGCGCCGCGCTCAATCATGCGGGGCGGCTGGCCCCGCGCCAATCCGCCCCGCGTACATCAGCTCAAGGCAGTATCGACATTTTGGGCAGCCGCATTGCCGCGCTCAATACGCGGTCGCCGGCGTGGCGGCCGACCACCACCTGGTAGCTGCCGGGCGCCAGTTGCCAGCGCCGCGCGGCGGTGTCGAAGTTGGCCACCGTGCGCGGATCGATCTTGACCGACACCTGGCGCGATTCGCCCGGCTTGAGCGTCACCCGGCCCCATCCCACCAACCTGGAGATGGGCTTGCCGTCGCGGCCCGGCACGGCCATGTAGACTTGCGGCGTGTCGGTGCCGGCGCGCTTGCCGGTGTTCTTGACCGTGAAGCTGAGCGTGAGCGGGTCCTTGCCGCCGGTGCGCAATTGCTGGTAACCGAAGCTGGTATAGGACAGCCCGTAGCCGAAGGGGAACAGCGGCTGTTTGCCGGTACGTTCGAACCAGCGGTAGCCGACGTCGGCGCCTTCGATGTCATAGTCGACCTCGAATTCCTTCAGTCCCGCAGCCAGACCATAGGTGACCTCGCCCTTGGCATTGGTTTTCTCGGCCAGGCCGGGAATGACGGGACGGGGCAGCTGGTCTTCGCCGCGCGGGAAGGTGAGTGGCAAGCGTCCGGCCGCGTCGGTTTCGCCGGTCAGCACGGCGGCGATGGCGTCGCCGCCAGCCGCGCCCGGATACCACGCCGCCAGCACCGCGCCGACCTGATCGAGCCATGGCATGAGCACCGGTCCGCCCGTTTCCAGCACCACCACCGTGCCGGGGTTGGCCGCCGAGACGGTGCGAATCAGCTCATCCTGCTTGCCCGGCAGCGCCAGGTTGGGCACGTCCTCGCCCTCGGTGGTCCACTGCTCGGCGAAGACGATGGCGACGTCGCTGGTCCTGGCCAGTTCGGCGGCCGCCGCCGCATCTTCGCCGCTGGCGTAGCGGATGGTCGCGCCGGGCATGCGTTTGACCAGCGCGGCGAGCGGCGCGTTGGGGAAATAGGTGATGCGCGAGAACGCTGACGCGAAACCGCTTGGCTTGATTTCCAGCGCGGGACCGCCGACCGGCCGTACCTGCGACGAGCCGCCGCCGGACAGCACGCCGATGTCGGCGTGGGCGCCGATGACGGCGATCGTCTTGAGCTTGCCCGCCAGCGGCAGTAGCTGGCCGGTGTTTTTTAGCAGGACGGCGCCGGCGGCGGCCGCCTGCTCGCTGACTTGCGCGTGCGCTGCGTAGTCGATGCTTTGCGGCGCATCCGGCACCGGGCGGTCCATCAGGCCGGTGGCGTACATGCTGCGCACGATGCGGTAGGCCATCTCCCGGATGCGTTCCGGGCTGACCTCGCCTGCGGCGACGGCCGCCTTCAGCGGGTCGCCGAAATACGGCTTGGCGTCCAAAATGTAGCCGGACTGGTGGTCGAGCCCGGCCAGCGCGGCCGGCGCGGCGCTGTGCACGGCGCCCCAGTCCGACTGCACCCATCCCGGATAGCCCCAGTCGCCCTTGAGCACCTGGTTAAGCAGGAAATCGTGCTCGCACGCATAAATGCCATTGATGCGGTTGTAACCGCACATGACGGCGGCCGGCTTGCCGATCTCGATCGCCAGCTGGAACGCCAGCAGATCCGTTTCGCGCAGCGCCGCTTCGCCGATCTTCGCGCTCAGCACGTTGCGTCCGGTCTCCTGGTCGTTGATGACGTAGTGCTTGACGGTCGAGAGGATCTGGTTGCTTTGCACGCCACGGATCGCATGGCCGGCCATGCGGCCCGACAGCAGCGCGTCCTCGCCGTGATATTCGAAGTTGCGGCCGTTGCGCGGGTCGCGCACCAGGTTGACACTGCCGGCCAACAACACGTTGAACCCCTTGGCGCGCGCCTCGGCGCCTATCATCGCGCCGCCGTGGTAGGCCAGGTCGAGGTCCCAGCTGGCGGCCAGCGCCAGTGCGGACGGCAGCGACGTGGCGACATCATCGACGCGTTTGTTGAGCAGGTTGGCCACGCCCATGCCGGCGTCGGTCTCGCGCAGGGACGGCAGGCCCAGGCGCGGCACGCCCGGGATATAGCCGGCGCCGATGATGGCGTCGGGCGGCAGCTTTTTCTGGAACGCCGGGAAGTAACTGCGCAGCAGCGAGAATTGCTCGTCCGAGGTCAGCTGGTCGGTCAGGGCGCGGGCGCGCTGTTCCGGCGTGGCCGGCGCTTCGCCGGCACGGGCGCCGGCGGCGATGAGCAACGCGGCGGCGAGCGCCATGGCGGAGGGGATTGGTTTTTTCATGCGTCGGTCTTTCTGTGGTGGCGTTGCAATTGGACGGGGCCGATGAGTCCGGCAGGTTTTGGCGTCAGCGCCTTGAGCCCGGGCAGCCTGGGGTTGATCATCGCGTTGTTGGGGCTGTTGGAGACGACCACCTCCAGCACGTTGCGGCCGGCGCGCAGCGCGTCGGTGATGTCGAGCGCGTAGGGCGGGGCGAGGACGGGGCCGTAAGGCTTGCCGTTGACCGTCACGCGCGCCATGTCGTGGACGGCGCCGAGGTCGAGCCGGACGCGGTCGTTCCCGGTCGTCCACGCTTTGTCGAGCGAGAACGTCGTGGTGTAGCTGCCGCGCCCTGAGAAGTCGGCCATGCCGTCGATCCCGCTCCAGTCGCCCAGCGTGCCGGGTCCGGCTTCGCGCGCGATCACGCGGCCGCCGAGGCTGTGGCCCTTGGCGTTGAAGGACCAGCCGTTCGCGCCCGGGTCCAGCGTGGCGCCGGCGACAGTGGGCCGCTCCGTACGACGGGCCTTGGCGGGCGCAAACACCAACAGCGTGGCCGCGCCGGCCTCGAGATGCACCTGCACCGCCGTCTCGCCGCCGATGCGCCGCGCCGCAATGTTGGTCTGGCTGCCGTCGGCCGCGTCCCAGCGCTGCGGATGGCCGGCGGCGCGGGTGCGCAGGCGCACCGTCATCGCCCGCGCGCCCCGGTTGTGCAGCAGGTAGACGGTCTGGCCGTCGCGGGCCTTTTCGATGAACATGCACGGCGGGCCGTCAAAGCTCAGGTTGGGCGGCACGCCCAGTTGGCGCAGCAGTGCGGTCAAGCGGGCGGGCGCCGCGATCCGGGCGCCATCGGCCATGGCCGCCTTCAACGCCGCGCGCACCCGTTCATCGGCCTGCCGATGGTCCAGGTACCCTTCGTCGCGGTCGGGCACGGCGTCGATGAAGACGATGCGCAGGCCGGCCTTGGCGTATGTCGCCAGCCTGGCCGCCGTCGCCGCCCGCATGCCGTCGCGTTTGGGCACCACCAGCGCCGAGTAGCGCGCGCCGCCCGGCGTCAGCAGCACGCCGCCAGCGACACGGCCGCGCAGGATGGCGTCGTCGTTGATGCGGTCGTAGTCGTAACCGTCGTCCAGCAGCGCTTGCAGCAGTTGCTCGGTGGCCGCCGGTTCGATGCCATGGAAATAGCCGATCTCGCCGAAGTACACGCACACCGGCACCACGTTGCGGCCCTGCTGCAACACCGCCTGCGTGCGGCCGACATAGGCGTTGAGCGCGGCCATGCCGTCCCACAATGGATTGGCCTCGTTGAGCATGGAGCTGAAGCCGTCCATGAAGCCGCTGGGTGCGAACGGGAACCAGCCGGGCCAGGCGTCGGCGTGCAGGGCGTAGGGGAAGCCGTGCATGACGATGGCGTTCACGCCGCTGGCGAACAGCAGGTTGACGCGGGCCAGCCAGTCGGCCGGGGTGGTCTCGAAGGCGCGGCCTTTCCAGCACAGGCTTTCGCAGCCGACCAGCTGGCGGCCGTACAGGTCGGCGGCGGCGCGCGCCAGCCGCAGAAAGTGCGTATTGCCGCCCGATTCCAGGTCCTCCGTTTCGGGGATGTCGGCCAGGCCGTAGGATTGCAGCAGATCGGCCAGGCCGCCATGGGCCTGCACGCGCGAGGTGAAGCCATTGGCTTTGTTCCACGCGACGAACGGGCGCCAGAAGTTATCGATCAACAGCTCCGACAGCGTGAGGCGGTAGTCGGCGCGTATCCGCTCGCCGTCGGCGCCGGCGTCGAAGTAGGGCGGCGAGGCATGGGCGTTCCAGCTTTCCATCCAGCCCGGCTGCAGGATCAGCGGCAGGTAGGGCGTCAGGTCGTAGCCGCGCCGGGCTTCGAATTGCGCCAACAGATCCTCGCTCCAGTACAGGTCCGGCATGAGCTCGAGGCTGTCGATGAAGTTGCCGCGCAGGCCGGCCTTCTCACGCCCCATCGCGGTCAACGGCTGGCCGACGCGGCGCGTGTGCGCCGCCAACGCCGCCGCGTTGAAATGGTCGAGCACCAGTTGCGGCCCTTCGCCGACGCCGGCCATGACGCCGCTGTCGACCGCGAACTGTTTGAAGACGACGATCTGCCACGACCCGGCGCTTGGGGGCGTCCAGTCGAGCACACCATCGGCGCCCAGCTTGTCGGTCAGCACGATGCCTTGCGCCTGCTCCAGCAGCCCCGCCGTCTTGACGACGGCGCTGCGATAGGTCTTGTTGTTTTCCAGCGTGGGCGCCGCGCCCTTGACCGCCACGATCGCCACCAGCTTCTGGCGCGCGGCCAGGCGCGCGCGCCAGTCGGCCGCGCGCGGGTCTTTGCTGCGCGCGTCGAGGGACGACAGCGTGCCGAATTTCTTGGTGTTGGCCGGCATGGTCAAGCGTAGCGGTCCTTGCAGCGGCGCCACGACCGGGGTGATGGCCGGCGTCAGTTCCAGCAGCGCCAATTCGGGCGTGACCGCAAAGCCGCCGCCCGAGGGCCAGGCCGAGCCGAAGGTGCAATCGATTTGCAGCCCCTGCCGCAAGGCCTCGCCGGCGACGGCCTTGACGTGGCCGAAGTAGGCGGGATTGGCGAAATCGTTCAGGCGCGCGCGTTCGTCTTTGGTGAGCTTTGGGATGGCCGGATTGAAGGCCTGGATTTCGGCGCCGCCGAAGCCCGCCGTTTTGAGCACGCCGATCTCGCGGCGCAGTTCGTCGTCGTCGACCACACCACCTGGCCACCACCAGCGCACCCACGGGCGCGCCATGCCCTCCGGCTGTTCAAAGGCCTTGCGCCAATCCGGCGCGGGCTGGGCGGCCAGCGTCGGCAAGGCGGCCATGCCGCCCAGAGCGGCGGTGGCGGACAGGAAATCTCTACGGTTAAGATGCATGCGGCTGGTCTCCTGTGATCATCAATACGGTCCGCAGTGATCGTGCTTGCTGTTTTTTTTGCACGCGGCCGTAGCTGGGGATGCAGGCTAAGGATGGCGAATGCCGGCGTCATCGTTCGTTTGGACTAGACGCGGCTTATTCGTTGTAATTTCCGACGATTTAGCGATCGATCATTTCTCTGCGCGCTCCAAGGTTGACAGCGGTTTGCGTCTGAATTCTACTGTTCCCCAGGGCACTGCCCAGGCACATCCGGCAACGTCGGAGGCGCCAGCGACCACGACGACATTCGTTAATGGCATTTATAAAAAACAGCAACAGGAGACAACATGAAGGCATACAAAACTCTCGCGGCGGCGGCCATCCTGATCGCGGCGGCGGCCACGCAACAGGCGATGGCGCAAGCCCAAGCCGGAGCCAAGCCGGCGGCGGCGGCCACCGCGCAGGCCCCATCGATCGATTCGTCGGTGGGGGAGCTGCTGGATTACCCGGCCGCCAAGGCCGTGTTGATCAAGCACCTGCCTGCGCTCGGTGCCGACGACCAGATCGAACAGGCGCGCGGCTTGACGCTCCGTTCGTTGCAGGACTTCGCACCGGATGCGTTCACCGACGCCGTGCTGGCCGCGATCGACGCCGACCTGCACAAACTGCCCCCGCCACCGGCCCAAGCCGCGCCCGGCGCCAAGTAAGCGCGCCGCCCCGGGCTGCGCCCAACAGGTGCCGGCCGAGCGCTTGCGCGCGATAGCCGGCGCCCCCACCGCGCCACCCCTTTTAATCATTACCGCCACCAGCCAGGCGCCGTCCGGATCATCGATCAGCGGCGCCGGAGGACCGGTGCGCGCATGCTTCAGGAGACGTAACTTGGAAAATAATATCGGCATCAAAATAAGCGCTTGCGCACTGGCTGTGAGCTGCGCCTTTCCCGCCGCCGCGCAAGCGCCGGCCGATGGCATCCAGGAGGTCGTCATCACGGCCTCCAAGCGCAAGGAGGGCATCCAGTCGGTACCGATGTCGGTCGACGCCATCACCGGCGAATCGCTGCTGAAGATGAACGTGCAAAAATTCGAGGAGGTCGAAAAGCTCAGTCCCGGCCTGGTGCTCAATCCGGCCGACGGACGCGGCCAGAACGTCTCGCTGCGCGGCGTCACGTTCGACCCCGACACCGGCGCCAGCCCGACGGTGCAGGTGTACTGGAATGAAACGCCCATCAGCACCTCGGATGCGTTCCGCGCCATGTTCGACATCGGCCGCATCGAGGTGCTGCGCGGGCCGCAGGGCACCTTGCGCGGCCAGACCTCGCCGGCCGGCGCGATCACCATCGGCACGGCGCGCCCCGAACTCGACATGCTGGGCGGCAGGATCAACCAAACCTTCGGTTCACGCAGCCAGCGCAACACGCAGCTGGCGGTCAACCTGCCGGTGATCGAGGGCAAGCTGGCGGTGCGTGTCGCCGGCCTGGCCGACGACACCGAAAACGGCGTGCACAACGTCAGCAACGGCAGCGACAACCACGACCGCGCGCGCGGACTCCGGGTGTCGGTGCTGTACCAGCCGGTCAAGTCGGTCGAGCTGTTGCTGGTGCACCAGCGCCTGAACGACAGGAACATCAATTATCCGACCGTGAGCGGCAGGCCGGCGCCCGGCCAGGCGGCGGGACCTGCGCTCGACGCCGACGACCGTACCGCCGTGGCCGAGGGCAACTACGCATTTCACTCCGATACCCGGCTGACATCGCTTAACGCCAGCTGGGATCTCGGCACGCACAGGCTCAGTTACATCGGCGGCTTCCAGCGCAGCAAGGAGACCGACGACCGCGATCTGGACCAGGCCAACGTCATCGCCGGGTTCCAGTACCAGCAGCGAGTCAACATAGGCGCCCTGCAGCGCACGCATGAGCTACGCTTCGAGTCCACCGGGCCCGCCTTCTGGAACTACATGGTCGGCGCCTACTATTCGCATACCGACGCCAGTTCGGTCTTCACTCAGCCCTACGCCTACTATTTCCCCGCGCCGTATGCGGCACCGCTGTCCATCGAGCTGAAGGGTTATACGGCCCCGGGCGCCTTCAGCGGCAGCTCGGCCTTCTTCACCGACCACCGCTTGGCGCTGACGCCGGCCGATGAACTCGAGCTTGGCGTGCGCATGCAAAAGGCCAAATCGTACACCCAACAATACTTGAGCGTGTTCGGCACCGTCTCGCCGTCGCTGCCGGAGGCGCTGGCGTCGCTGCGGCAATCGGCGTGGACAGGATCGGCCAGCTACAAGCACAACCTGAATAAGGATGCCATGGTCTACGCCAGCTACGCGGGCGGCTTCCGGCCGGGCGGATCGGTGTCGTTCGTGACCGCGCAGGGACTTGACCCAAGCTATATCATCTACAAGGAGGAGAGGTCGAACTCGCTGGAGTTGGGCTTCAAGAGCAAACTGTTGGCACGCAAGGTGACCTTCAACGCCGATATCTTCCAGCAGAAAATCAAGAACTATATCGGCCGCGCCAACGGCGTGTACGCGCGCGTCGCGGCCATCCCTGGCGAGCCCGCTGGGCCCGGGCCGGGCGGCAGCTATCAGGCCGATCTGGCCACCGGTGCGCTGAACTTCAACACCAATGGCGACGTGCTCTCGCGCGGCATCGAAATGAGCGCGGCTTGGCTGATATCGCCCGCATGGCGCGCCAACTTATCGGCCAGCTACATCAACGCCCGCTATGACAATGCTTCACTTTACTGCAACGACGACAACAACGACGGCGTGCCCGATAGTGGCGGCACGGGGATGCAGCCGGGCCGGCAAGTGTCTGTCTGCAACAGCAATCGGCCGCTGGCCGACAGCTACGGCAACGAGGCGGGCAAGCTGGGAATCGTGCTGCAGTCGGAATACAGCCACGGCCTGGGCAAGGTCGATGGTTTTGTTCGCGGCATGGCGCGCTACGTCGCACCCGCCTACAACCAGCAGATCGACCATCGGATCGCCTCGTACACGCCGGTCGACCTGTACCTCGGCGTACGTTCCAGGGACCAGCACTGGGAACTGAGCCTGTGGAGCCAAAACCTGTTCGACCGCTCGGTCGACCGGGGCGGCTTCGCCGTCTATCAAGGCGGCGTCGCCGGCGGCTACGCCAGGGTGCCGCTACGGGAGGAGCGCAAGGTCGGCGTCACCCTGCGCTACGACTTTGAGAACTAGCCCGCTCCAGGTGCCGGCAAATGCCTCAGCTGACTATGGAATTTGGTTTTGGAGAAGCGATATAATATTGATCATGAACAAATTTAAAATGCGAAAAAATATGAAAAAATTCCTTCTGACACTAAGCCTGTTATTTAACATTGGCGAAATGAATGCACAAAACCTGGAGAAATTACAATGGCACAATCAACCTGAACTTTGGGAAATTAAAAATAACGCGCTGATTATGCAGGTCACGCCTAAAACCGATTATTGGCGGATATCACATTATGGTTTTACGGTGGACGATGGTCCTTTTTACTATGCGACTTACGGTGGAGAGTTTGAAGCCAAAGTTAAACTCATCGGCTCCTATAAAGCACGTTTCGATCAAATGGGATTAATGATCAGAACTGATCATAAAAATTACATTAAGACCGGTGTCGAATTTGTAGATGGAAAATTTAACATTAGTACCGTAGTGACCCATGAAAAGAGTGACTGGAGTGTTATAGAACTTGAGAAAGTACCTCCTTTTGTCTGGATCAAGGTCGTTCGCAGATTGGATGCCGTAGAAATTTTTTATTCTTTAGATGACAAAAACTATGTCATGGTCAGAAATGCGCCGCTTGAGGACAATACTCCAGTAATGGTCGGACTAATGGCTGCTAGTCCAGACGGCGACGGGTTTGAAGCCAGATTTGAGAAATTTTCGGTCAAGCATTTACCTGATCAACGTCGTTTGGAATGGCTAAAAAATCACCCATAGCTTCGGTCGCCCTGCAATTCGCATGGTGATCCCGGCTGCCCCTCATTTTTTATTTCGCAAAGTGTGCGGAACTTCGCATACAGCCGGCCTGCCAAAAAGTATCCTGAATTTCATTTTTAAGGGAGCGTGTCATGCCGACAGGTGCCAATCCGAAGCGCGAACGAGAATACAAAAAGATCGAGCGGAAATTTAAAAAGGAGGGACGTTACAAAGGCAGGGAGGAGGAGGTGGCTTCGCGTATCGTCAATAAACAGCGCGCCGAGGCGGGCGAGACGAAGAAGCACGCGCACAAGCCTGCCCGTCGGTCTGCCTCGCGACGTAAAAGCAGCGGCGCGCGGACCGCGTCCCGTCGCGGAAAACGACCAAGGTAGGGTGGTCGGCGATGCCACAGCTGCTTATCTTAAATCGTGTGTCGGCAGGCGTGCTGGATGTCGCCTATTACGAGGCAGGCCCTGCGGACGGCGTTCCGACCATTCTTCTCCATGGCTTTCCCTACGATGCCCACGCGTTTGACGAGGTTGCGGCTAGTCTTGCCGGCGCCGGGCACCGTTGCATCGTCCCATTTTTGCGTGGCTATGGCCCCACGCGGTTCCTGTCTTCGGATACGCCGCGCTCGGGTGAGCAGGCGGCGCTCGGCGCGGATCTGCTGGCATTGATGGATGGCCTTCGCATTCAAGAGGCGATTCTCGGCGGCTACGATTGGGGTGGTAGAGCTGCCTGTATCGTCGCCGCGCTATGGCCCGAGAGGGTAGTCGGCTTGGTCAGCGCCGGTATGGCCTACAACATCCAGGACATCACCGCCGCCGCCAAGCCAGGTATGCCGGACCAGGAGGCACGCGACTGGTATCAATACTACTTCCACACGGCGCGGGGCCGCAGGGGCCTGGACGAGAAGCGGGGCGAAATCAGTCGGCTTCTCTGGAAGACCTGGTCACCATCGTGGTCGTTCGATGAGGACACATTTCAGCGAACCGCAGTCTCTTTCGACAATCCCGACTTTGTCGATGTCGTCATCCATTCCTACCGGCATCGGTACGGCGTCATTGAAGGCGATCCGGCCTATGCAGAGATCGAAGCGAGATTGGCACGCCAACCCGATATTTCGGTTCCGAGCATTGCGTTGCTGGGGGCGGACGACGGCGTCGATCCTCCGCTTCCGGAGGACGAGGATGCCAGAAAATTCATCGGGTTCTATGACCGCCGCGTACTGCCTGGCGTCGGACACAACGTACCGCAGGAAGCGCCGATCAGTTTCGCGGACGCGATTCGGGAACTACGCGAACGGGATGAGCAGCATTTCGGTTTGCGCTGCGATTGCTCGACCGACGCACCCATCCCTTGATTTCCGGCGGCGGCGTCACAGTGGTCGGGCCGCCGATATGGCGCCCGGGGGGACTATTGGCGACGACGTCGGGGTGGACCACTGCGTCCCACCGGCCGAGCTCATCTGCTGCGAGCGCTTTGTAAATTTCCGGTGCAATATTAGCCTCTGGCGCCGATCCACGGAGCGATACGGCCAACGGTTGCGCTGCTGCCAGCTTCGGCGAGCTTTTTAATGCAAATTTGAGCAAGTGTGGACCTTGTCGCAGCATGGATTGATACCATTTTCTGCTACCATGGAGTTATGAGACGCAAGCACCAAAGGACTTTGGAGTTGGTTTTCGCACGGCCAACATCGGCAAATGTCCGTTGGGCCGATGTCGAAGCTTTGTTCATCGAATTGGGCGCGAGTGTCGAAGAGCGCGAAGGTTCGCGCGTTTTAGTGCGGTTGTTCGGCGAGAGGCGCGTGTTTCACCGGCCACATCCAGAACCCATGACGGATAAGGGCGCGCTGGCGTCTATCCGAAAATGGTTCGAAGAAAACGGAGTTAAGCCATGAGTATGCAAAATACAATGACCATCGGCGGCCACCGGGCCGTGATTGCTTTCGATCCCGAAATCCAACTGTTCCGCGGCGAATTTCTTGGGCTTAATGGTGGAGCGGATTTTTACGCTAAGGATGTCGAGGGACTGCAAAGGGAGGGTATGATTTCGCTGAAGATCTTTCTCGAAGCTTGCGCTGCCGACGGCGTCGAACCGCGCAAACAATTTTCCGGCAAGTTCTCCCTGCGAGTGGATCCTTCGCTACACGAGGCGGCGGCAATTGCCGCCGCCGCCCACGGCAAGAGCTTGAATCAATGGGCCGAAGACGTGTTACGTCAGGCGGCGCTGGCTTGAATTCGCGCCTGGTATTTCGCATGGCGTCCTGCGAACAGGCTGCCAGCTCTGGGCCATCTTGCCACGTGATATGCGGCACTGCCGACACGTACAGCTGGCGAGCGGGTTACCTGAAGTTTTTCTTGAAGCCCTGCCAGCACTGGTAGTAGTCCGGCTGCAGCTGGGGCGAGGCGAGCGCCTGCGCGGTCGGGCAGATCACATCGCGCGTTTCAAACATGAAGGCCAAGGTGGCGTCGACCTTACATTGTCAGCACCACGGACCTGGTGGCGACGGTGCCGCAAAAGATGGTGGAGCGCGCCGCCGGACAGTTCCGGCTGCGCTATACGCCCACGCCGCTCGATTTGCCGCCCTTGCAGACCAATATGTTCTGGCATCGCCGCTATCAGCGCGACGAAGGCGGGCGCTGGCTGCGGCGCCTGGTGGTGGAGCTGTTCGCCGAATGACTATTCCTGCGCGGTGTCGAATGCTTCCTTGACCTGGCCGCGCAGCCAGATGCTGGCTGCGGCAAGGCAAATGGATGAGACGAAGCCGCTGATCGTTAGGGGCTCTTCTTTTTTGGGATTATTAGAATTTGCAAGTACGAGCGTCGCCGAACGAGTTCATTCATTTGGAGGAGGTCAGCGTGCGCATCGCCGCGTATGTTTCGGCAGCTCGCTGAAACGTTCGCGATAGTAGGCTGAAAAGCGGCCCAGGTGGCCGAAGCCGAACTCGAAGGCGGTGTCCGTGATGTTGGCATCCGGCTGAACAAGCAGGCGTTCGCGCGCGGCGTCGAGGCGGATATTGCGCAGCAGGTCCATGGGGGCGACGCCATGGTGCTGGTGGCACAGCGCATTGAGGGTGCGCACGCTGACGCCGGCCGCGTTCGCCAGGTCGGCCAATGCCAGCGGTGCGCTTAGACGCGTCTTGATGTATTTTTCGAGCACGTCCAGGCGCTGCGACTTGCCGGCGCCGACCAGGCTTTCGGCGGATGCTTCGGCTGCCAAGCCGGCCGAGCCGGCCCCGCCGGGGGCGGCCCGGCCGGTCGGAGCCATCTGCGACAACAGGAATTGCACCGCGCCGCGTTCGAAATGATTGATCCAGGCGCTGTTGCCGTCGTCGTGGCCGGGCAGGGCCACCAGGCGCAGCAGCGACTGGACCAGCATTTCCCAGTGCGACAGCAACCGCTCGGGCAGCAGGAACAGCGACGGCAAGTCGGCCGGCCCCGTGTGCGCCTGCGCGCTCAACTCGTCGAACAAGGCCAGCGGCACTTTCAAAATCAGCTGCTCGGACCCCGCTTGCCACCACAGCCGCACATTCCGTTTCGGTGCGATCAACGCTGTCCGGCCTTGCGCGATGCGCACTTTCTGGCCGTCGGATTCGATCTCCGCCGTGCCGCTCAAGGTCATGTGGACCAGCGCAAACCCATCGAACAGGCGGGGCCGGACGATCACTTCGGCGCCATATCTGAGCAAGTAAATCTGCAACTGCCGGATCGTCGCCTTGAACAGCACGGTATCGACGTCGTCGCCCTTCCAGAACAAATCGTGTTCCGACAATTCCCTGGCGACCTGGGCATGGCAATCCACTTTCCTGGTCGATCGGAAAACGCGATGTCCATGGAGCGACGCCAGGCTCAGTGCGTGGCTCACATTCTGCATATCAACCTCCTGACGGCGTATGGCCGGCTTAGACGGACCAGGGCTACTTCCTGCGGCCATGAAAATCGAGGAGGCCGACGGCCAGTGCGGCGGCCGCGATCGGAACACACGCGGTCAGCAGGATTTGACTCGGTGGCATTTGCAGCGATAGCAGCATGCCGCCGATCGCCGGCCCGAGTATGGATCCGATGCGTCCCGCCGCCGCCGCATAACCCACACCGGAGGTCCGCGTGGCAGTGGGGTAGAGCTTCACGGCAAGGGCGATTTGACCGACCGTTCCCGCCTGGAGTCCCATGCCGATGACAGCTATGGTCAGCAGCAATTGACCCCGCTCAAGTCCGACGAGGCCGAGGCAGGCGACGGCCGCCGCACCGAGCAGCGAGGCAAACACGAGCACGCGGGAACCGCCGAACCGCCACGATAAAGGAATGAGGAGGATGACCCCCGCCAAGCCGCCCACGCCGATGCACGCGGTACCGATCGATGTTTCGGTCGGCTTGAAGCCGTAACCGAGCAGCAGTGTCGGCATCCACAAAATCAACGCGTAGAGCGCCAGGAAGATCAAGAAGGAATACGCCCACAGCAGCACGGTGCCGGTTGCCAGTCCGTTCGTGAAGAGACTGCGAATGCCGGCCTCGAAGCGGGCGTTTGGCTCGGCCGTCTTTCGCTTGGCGCCAGCAGGCAGGCCCCACCACATCAACGGGAGTAGCAGCAACGGCAGCAGGCCGCCCAGCCAAAACACTGCTTCCCAACCATGCCGCGCGATCAAGCCGCCACCGAAGACGCCCCCCAGCGTGCTGCCCAGGCCGATGCCGGCGGCCACCGCGACGGCGACCACTTCGCGCCGATTGGCGGGAAATTGATTCGCGGCCGTGGCTATCGCGGCCGGCAACACGGCCCCCAATCCGATGCCGGTAACGAGCCGCAAGAGCGCCAGTTCCGATATCGACCCGACGAAGCAGGTCACGAGCGATCCGCACGCGAACAGCAGCACGCTGCCGAGGATGACCTGTCGTTCACCGAAACGGTATGTCAACCGTCCGCTGAGCAGGTAGCCGATCACCGCCCCAACGCTGGTCGTGATAAAGGCGGGCGTGAACGCCGCCGGCGCCACCCCCCATTCCCGCGCAAGGGTGGGCACGACAAAGCTGATCGATGTCGTATCGAAGCCGTCGAGCAGTATCGCGAGAAAGCACATGATCACGACCCGCCACCGCGCCGGCGCGACGTCCGGCACTGTCGAATGCTGAGTTGGAGCGGCGTAACTGTCCATACTGGTGTCTCCTTGATGTTTTAATAGTTGTTTAAGAGGCAGGCGCCGCACGCCAGCTATCGCCGGCGAGATCGCCGACGGCGCCGGTGACGTCGTCGAAGCGCATGGTGGCGCGCCGCGCCGGCTCGAACTGCGGCCATGGCGGTATGCCGGCATGATTAGGGTTGCCAGTGCGAATGAACGAAATCCAGCTTGCGCGCATCGCCGCCGACAGCGCGTCGGCCCGCCCGGCGTCGGCGCCGGCCATCATCGGCGCATCGGCAAACGCCTCCCTGGTCCCGAAGACGAAAGGCAGTTCAAGACAGTGCGTGGCGGCCAGGTCCTTATTCGCCGATGCCCAGTCGAACTGGTAAAGGTAGGCGCTGCGTCCGGCCTGCGCGGCGTGCCGTGCCCAGTCCAGCGATGGCCACAGGAAAACCTGTTCGCAGACGAAGTCCATCAGCAACCGCCCCGGAGAGGCGCCCGGGCGCCGAGCGGCCAGCCTGGCCGCGTCCGCCTCTGGAATAGGGGCGCGCGTCAAGGCCTGGATCGCCGGGTTCCTGTAGAAAAAGCACGTGGCCTCATCGCGCGTCGTGCCAATGAGAACATCGATCCTGGCGGCTGCGTCTTTCAACGCCGATGCCATGTGCGCCGGCTTGGGCAAGATGACGCCGTCAGCCACGGGAATGAAAGGCAGCGCGCCCGGCTCTCCCGGGCTCGACTGTTGTACGACGTGCAGCGTGGTCGCGGATTGCGCATCGAGTATCGCCTTTGTGGACACCTGGCAGGCCAGCTCCCGCGCGCGCGGATCATCGGGATCGATACCCAGTGCGCGAAGGAAGAAGCGGCCGATTTCATTGGCCTTGTCATGATCATACAGCGTCACGCCGAGGGGGGCGCTTTGCAAAATCGCCCGTTGTGCCAGCGGCGCCTTGGCAGCCGGCCGCGCCAGCATCAGCCCGATCGCGTGCGCCCCGGCCGATTGACCCATCACGGTAATCTGGCCGGGGTCGCCGCCGAAAGCGGCGATATGACGCTTGACCCATTCCAGCGCGGCCACTTGATCGAGCAGGCCAAGATTGCCCGGGGAAACACCGGGCGCATACAGATAGCCCAGCGCGCCAAGGCGGGAATTGACATTGACAACGACGATATCGCCTTCGCTTGCCAGGCGGCTGCCGTCATACCAGGACAACGAGCCGGCGCCGCTGGTGTAAGCGCCCCCATGAAACCAGACGACCACCGGCCTGCGCGCGGTATCGGCGCCTTGCGTCCAGACCGTCAGCGTGAGGCAGTCTTCATCCTGCGGTTCGTCGAAGTCGCCGGTGGCGACGGCCAGGCGCGATGGTGTCTGCGGAGCGATCGCACCGCGTTGCCGCGCGTCGCGCTCGCCGACCCAAGGCTGCACCGGCGCCGGCGGCGCAAAGCGCCTCGCTCCCACGGGGGGCATGGCATAGGGAACACCGTGGAAGGCAAGCAATCCGTCTTGATTCAGTCCGCGCAAATTGCCCAATGGCGTTTCAAATACAACTTCTTTTGTGTTCATGGAGCTCTCGATGTGAGGTAAATGGTTTAAAAGACGTGGCGCAAGCCCAGGGCAAGGCCGTTGCCGCGACTAAGGTTGGTCACCTTGTCGTTCAGGTACACCGCGTAGACGTCGGTGCGTTTGGACAGAAAGTAGGCGTAAGCGGCGCTGACGGTGTCGCGTCTCAGATCGCCGGTCGCGGTTTGTTGTTTTTCCGTGCGGCCCCAGGCCAAGGTGAACCGGGCCGGTCCCAAGGGAATCGATGCGCCCAGTTGGGTCGTGGTGAACTTGATTTCCGACGAAGTGGTGTTCGTCAGATTGGTGCGCGCGACCTGGCCGAACAGCTTGACGCTGGTTAAATCGTAGGAGAGTGCCGCATTGACGGTCGAATCGTCGGTCGCCACGTAGCTGGGCCGTGCTTGCGTCACCAACTGGGGAGCGGGCGCCCCGGCCTGCAAGGACATGCCGCTGAGTTTCTCGACCGCCACGGCGACCCCGAGAGGACCTTGCTCATAGTTGAGCATCGCACCCGCGCGGCGCCCGCCGGAGCTGTTTTCACCCGGCGCATACACCGCCATGACCGAGAACCCCGACAACACCGGCGACGAATAGCTGACGCTGTTCGCCCATTGCCCGTCCGAGGCGCCACGCGAGGTCATCATCGGGTGTATGGAACTCGGTTGGTAGGTCTGCATCACGATCGGTGAAATGTTGGCCGGACCGCCGAAAGGGCCGTACTTGATGATGGTCTGCCAGCCGGGCGACACCGTGCGTCCCAAGCGCAACGTGCCCAGTTCTGCGCTCGACAGGCCTACCCATGCCTGGCGGTGAAACAACGTGTCGGTGTTGCCACCCCGGCCGATTTCACCCGTGTCCGCCCGGAAAAAACTTTCCAGTTGAAAGGACGCCTTGATGCCGTCGCCGAGGTCCTCGCTGCCGCGAAAGCCGATGTACGAACTTGAGACGTTCCCGTTCGTCAGGGAGTTGACGCGGCTCTGTCCGCTGAGCTGCTGCGAATACATGGACATATCGATCAAGCCATAGATTTGCGTACCCGATTGCGCGCTTGCCTGTCCTGCGACAAAAAGACTTGCGACGCAAAGGGCTTTTGATTTTATGGTTCGGTACATGATGGTCTCCCGCCTAGTTATGGCATTCAGGTTGTTTTTTTGTCTTCCGGCTTCCAATGTAGCGAGGACACATCGTTGCAGGCAATCGTCAATTTCGGGATGCAAAGTCCTATTCTTGGGACGATGCCATCCCAGCTGCCGTACAATGCAAGCACCGATTAAACCGGACGACGGTGTTCTCCTCGGAGGGCGCTGCCGCAGGAAGGAAACTGCAACATGAGCCGCCGCACGAGTCCGTTGCCTTTCGGCCCGGAACAGATGGGAAAGTTAACCGTTGTCGCCGACGATCTGGCGCTGTTCGCCGAGGTGGTCGACGCCGGGGGATTCAGTGCGGCGAGTCTGCGCACGGGGGTAACGAAATCGCGCCTGAGCCGGCGGATTTCAGAACTGGAAGCGATATTGGGGGCCACCCTTATCCTGCGCAATTCGCGCCATTTCGAAGTCACCGAAAGCGGCCGGCAGGTGTATCAGCACGGGAGCGCCATACGCGCCGAAATGCATGCCGCGATGGTGGCGATACACGGCAACGCGTCCGAACCCCATGGGGTCCTGCGCATCGCCAGCCCGATGGCGCTGACATCATCGATCGTGGGCCACGTGGCGGCCGAATTCGCGCGCACCTATCCGCAGGTGCGCATCTTCCTGTCCACCACCAAGGGCCCGGTCGAATCGTCAACGGAGATTTTCGACCTGATCCTGCTGCCGTCGACGCAAGCGTTGCCCGATTCGGACATGGTGGCGCACCGGCTGGCGACGGTTCCGTATTGCCTGGTCGCCGCGCCTGCGGTCGTCGAGGCGGCGGGCAATCCCGCTGATCCCGATGCTTTGGACGGAATGGATGGCATCGGTTGGGGCTCGCTGGATCACTCGTCGCAGTGGCATTTGATCGGCCCGCAAGGCGCCGAAGCGGACATCGATGTCCATATCCGCTTCTCGAGCGACAATCTCGAAGCGATCCGTGAGGCGGCCTTGTCCGGACTGGGCATTGCCCGCCTGCCGCGCGCGCTGTGTAATGCCGATCTTGAGCAAGGCCGGCTGTGTCTCGTGGCGCCGGACTGGCGGCCGCCATCGATTCCTATCTATGCGCTCTACGCTTCACGCCGCCATATAAGTGTCGCAAGCAAATTCTTTCTTGCGGCGCTGACCAAGGCGATCGATGAACGCATGATCGGACCCCATTCCGAAGCAGACGCCGAAGCTGTCTAGCGTTCCCTGGCGATCCGGCTGGCGAGCGCCGCGCCCAACAGCGCGGCCGCCCCGGTGACGGCCCATGTCCACTGCCAGCCGCCGACGGCGCCGGCCACCCAGGCCGCCAGCGGGGGATAGGCGAACTGGCTGAACGACGAGCACTGCTGCATCCACCCGACGGTGGTGGACACGGTCTGCTCGCTGGGCGCAAGACGCACCGCCTGCACAAATAAGGTGGTGGGCACCAGGCCGCTGACCCCGGAGAACAGCAGCACCCCCGCATAGCGCAGCAAGGGCAGCTCGTGTCCGGGCAAGCCAAAGGCCAGGAAGGCCCCCAGCGCCATGGCGCCGAAGCCGATGTAAAGGAGCTGCGGGGGGCGTACCTTCCGGTGCAGCAGGCGGCCGGCGGCAACATTGCCCAGCACATTACAGACCGCCGCAAGCGCCGTGAGCGCCCCGGCCAGGCCGCCCGAGATCCCGGCCTGGGCGTAGATGGAGGGCAAAAAGCCGATCACGGCCAGCCACGGCCCGGAGTAGGCGGCAAAAGACAGCGCCACCAGCCACGGGCCGCGCGCGCGAAGTGTCTGGCGCAGGCGTTGCCACCAGGGCATCAGCCCGGCCTTGTCCTTGTCTTGGGACTTGGGCAGCGCCTGCCGGCGCTGACCATCGGCCGGCACGCACAGCGCCATCCACAGGGCCATGATGGCGGAGAGAATCGCCAGGCTCCACCACCAGCCCCGCCAACCTAAAGCGTGAATCGCCCAAGGCCCGGCGAGCAGGGCGACCGCCGTGCCCAACGGCATATAGGTGCCCCACAGACCCAGCTTCACGCTCAGGCGTTCGATCGGCACAAGCTGCCGGATCAGGCTTGGAGCCGGCAAGGCCACCAGCAGGAAGCCGAAGCCCTCCAACGCGCGCAACCACAGCAGATCGGACGCACCCTGCGCCCAGCCGCCCAGGGCGCTGGCCGCCGCCAGGATCGACAGCCCGGCCAGCATGCTGCGCCGCAGCCCGAGGCCATCCGCCGTCAGCCCCACCGCCAGGCCCAGCGTCATGCCGGCGAGCTGCACCATCGACAGGAGGAAGCCTGCCTGCAGCAGCGAAACGCCCAGGGCGGCTTGCAGCGCGGGTAGCGCCGGTGGCAGCTTGCCCACATGCAGCGCGGCCGTCACGCCGGAAAGGATGACCACGAGGTCGGGAGAAAGCAGGGGACGTTTCATCGTAGCGCGGGTTCTCATTCGTCAATATCGGGCGCTTCGCCGGCGAACGCGCGTTCGAGCAGAGCGCGCAACGCGGCGGCGTCCAAGGGCCGGGGATTGGGGTAGGTGGCCGTCATCGCCAAATCCACCGCGCGTGCGATGTCTTCATGGCGCATGCCGATGTCGCGTAGCGCGACCGGCGCGCCGAGGCTCCGCGCCAACCGCCATATCCCGCCGGCGGCTTCGTCCACGCCAAGCGCGTCCGCGATACGGCGCATGATGCCGGGGACGGCGCGGGCGTTGTACGCCAGCGCATGCGGCAGGATCACCGTATGCGTCTGCGCGTGCGGCAGATTGAATGTGCCGCCCAGCGTGTGACAGAGCTTGTGGTGCAGGGCCATGCCGACGTTGCCCAGCACCGTGCCGCACAGCCATGCGCCGTAGAGGCATACGTCGCGTCCCTCGGTGTCGTCCAGCTTGTCTTTGAGCTTGGGCAATCCTTGCGCGAGCGCGCGGATGCCGTCCAGCGCGAGCAGGTCCATGATCGGATTGCCGTCCTGCGCGTACAAGCCTTCGGCGGCATGCGCGATCGCATTGATGCCGCTCGTCACCGACAGCAAGAAGGGCAGCGTCGCCGTCAGGTCCGGATCGTAGAGCACGGTCTGCGGCAGCACGCGCACGTCCTTGCCGGTTTTCTTGACGCCCGCTTCGGTGATGCCATAGATCGGCGTCATTTCCGAACCGGCGTAGGTGGTCGGTATCGCCAGGATCGGCAAGCCCGATTCCAGCGCGATGGCTTTGCCCAGTCCGATGGTGGAGCCGCCGCCGATGGCCACGGCGCAATCGGCCCCGAGTCGGCGCGCCGCGTCGCGGGCGGCGCGCGCCGTTTCAACCGGCACATGCATGACCGCTTCGGCGAAGATGCCCGCGCAGCGCGCTCCCAGCATGTCGGCCACCATTTCGGCCTGCCGCATCTGGTCTGGCGTCGACAGCACCAGCGCCCTGGTGGCGCCGAGCAGTTCCACCTCGCGCGGCAGATGGCGCAGCGCGCCGCGCTCGAAGACCACGCGCGGCATGCGGCTTTGATAGGTGAATCCCAACATGTGACGCTCCTGCCTGATCATGGGCGCGCTCCGGGATCGGACCCGGTCGCGGGATTGAGTACGAAGTCGTATTCAAGCGTGTAAAACGGGGTGTCGATCGTCGAGCCGTCGGGCGCCCGTCCCGGTTCATGCCGTACCCAGTCGGCGATCAGCGACGAGCGCACGCCGAAAACGGCATCCGAATCGAGATAGGTGCCGCCCTGGCGGAAGACATGGGTGATCAGCCTTTGGTAGCCCTCCTTTTGGATCATGAAATGCAGGTGGGCCGGCCGCCAGGGATGCCTGCCCGTCGCGCGCAGCATGTCGCCGACCGGACCGTCATGCGGTATCGGATACGGTTCGGCCACGATGGAACGGAAGTGGTAGCGCCCGTCGCCGTCGGACGCCAGGGCACCGCGCGCTTGAAATTTGTCCAGTCCGTCATATTGAACGTCATAATATCCTTCTTCGTCGGCTTGCCAAACTTCGATGCGCGCATGCGGCACTGGAGCGCCATCGATGCCACGGATCACCCCGGAAACGAAGCACGGCTCGCCCTTTGCGCCGTTGGCGACGTCGGCGCCGAGCTCGTATGCCGGCGCGTTGTCGACGTGGAAGGGACCGAACACGGTGGACTCCGTGCATCCCTGCGGTTTGCGGTTGTTCATCGCCATCGTCAGTGTCGACAAGCCGAGGGTGTCGGACAGCAGGATGAATTCCTGGCGCCTGTCGTCGCACATCTGGCCCGTGCGCGTCAGGAACCCGATCGCGCTCGACCACTCGTCCTCGGTCAGCGCCACTTCGCGCGCGAAGCCATGCAGATGCTGGACCAGGCTGGTCAGGACATGCTTGAGTCGCGGGTCCGGCGTGTTGGCGATTTGCGCGATGACGGCCGGGGTAATGGTGTCTTCATTCAGGTTTTGCATGGTGGCCCGCCTTGGGTTAGGTGCAGCGTTTTTCCTGCGCCGCTGTCCGCCTTGGACAAGAACGCATCGGCAAAAAAGTCCGTGTCAGGCAAGCCGCAGCTGCCGGTGAAATCGCGCCGCGCCGCTTCCACCACCACCGGTGCGCCGCAGGCATACACCTGATATCGCTGCATATCGGGAATGTCCCGCATGACCGCGTGGTGGACGAAGCCGGTACGTCCGCTCCAGCCTCCGGCATCGTCCACTTCGGACAGCACCGGTACATAATCGAACCACGCCAGGCGCGCGGCCCAGTCGCGGCATAGCGCATCCATATAGAGATCGGCCGGTTTGCGCCCGCCCCAATACAGACGCATCGGCCGCTTGTTATTGCTGGCGATCGCCTCTTCGACCAGCGCCTTGATCGGGGCGAATCCGGTGCCGCTGGCCAGCAGGATGATGGGGCCGGAGCCATCGCGCAAATGGAAATTGCCACCTGGACCTTCCAGCTGCAACCATTCTCCCTCCCGCATACCGCCGAACACGCGGTCGGTGAACAGTCCGCCCGGCAGATGGCGCACATGCAGTTCCAGTACGGATTGGTCTGCGCCGGCGGGTGTGGCCATCGAATAGCTGCGGCGCTGACCGTCGGCCAGCAACACATCGACGTATTGCCCGGACTGGTAAGCCAGACCGGCGCCTTCCCAACGCAGTTGCAGCACCGCCACGTCGGGTGCGGCGCGCGTGATGGCGACGATCTCCGCCTGCAGTTGCCGCACCGTCGGCGCCGCTGTTTCTTTCGCGGCGGCGGCCACACGGACCTCGACGCGGCTTGCCGTCACCCGTACCGGAAAACTGCGCACCGCTTCGGTCACCGGCGCACAGCGCGGCGCGCCGCTGCGGATATCGAACGTGCCCTGATGCAGCGGGCACTCCACGCAGCCATCCTCGATATAGCCGTCGGACAACCTGGCGTTCCCGTGGGTGCACAGGTCTTTCAGCGCGAACAATTCATCGCCGAGGCGAAACACCGCCACCGCTTGCCCGCCGGCCACCGCCGGCCGCACCTTGCCGTCGCCGAAATCGTCGGCGCTGCCGACATCGAACCAATCGCTCATGGCAGTCCTCAGATCGGCGTGGCCAGCAGGGTGGGCACGCGCAGCGTGTCGTAAATCACGCGCCGTCTGGCGTAGCGCCAACCGGCGGCGGTTCTGACCACGAGGTCGAGGTAACGTCCGGCCTGGTAGACGAAGGACTCGCCGTTTTGCAGCGTCTGGATCACCACGTAGCTCGATTCCGTTTCGACGGTGTTGTCGTCCAGTGCTTTGAAGACCAGACCGGACGTCATGTGGCGATAGGTGTGAGCTTCGTAAATGTTGGCGTGGCGTAGCGATAGCACACGGTCGCGCAGCATCTTCTTGTTGTCGCAGTAGATGACGCCGATCGGCAGGCCGGCCTCGGCGTTTTCGCGGGGCACGATTTCGTACAGGCAGTCGTCGGTGAAGAATTCCGGCCAGTCTTCCAGGCGGTCGTTGTCGAGCGCATGGATATAATTTTCCTGCAACTGGTGGAGCTCAAACCACAATGTCATTTTTTCCGTCATAGCGTCCTCGCTTAAGCTTTCTCGATTGAGCCGATGCCCATCAGCTTTTGATAGCCGAGCCAGAATTTGCGGATCAGGCTTTCGGTGATCAGCGTGTCTTCCTGGTCCGGATTGTCCTTGGCCATGTCGATGACCGAGCAGGCATCGGCATCGCGCACGGTGCCCTGTTGCACCAGTTCGGTCGCCTCGGTGTCTTCCATCGAGATATAGCCTGCCGGGCCGACCAGGTTGGCCTGCTTGATACGCAAGGCGCGCAGTTCGGGCGTGTCGTCGGCGTAACCGAAGAAATGGAAGATCAGCTCGAAGTGGCCCGGCCCTTTGGGAAGCAGCTGGCGCGCCACCAGCGTGTTGTGGATCTGTTGCACCACCAACTGCGGGAAGATCGGTTGGATGTGGTTGGTGGTCATCTCGTCGAATTCCTTGATCTGGCCGAGCACGGACGGATCTTCCAGCGAGAAGCCTTCGTCGAACGAACGGATCGCCTGTTCCTTGTAGGCATCCGAGGTTTCGACTTCGTTCTTGGTGGCCGTGATAATGCTGTGCAAACCATGGCGTTTGTCGGCGATCGACCGCGCCTTCATGCCGACGCGGAAGATGTTAAAGGTGGTGTGAAACAGGTGCAGCAAGCTGGCGTGGTAGGGATCCTTGACGTTCTCCAGGTACAGTTTCCAGTTCGACTTCGAATACTGGCGCGTACAGCCGAGGTAGACGATGGGCTTGTGGAAGATGCGATCGATCCACGGGCGCATTTCGGCGCCGATGTAGTCGGCCAGCGGCTCGACGGTGGCGCTGAAGCTGGCGAACACCAGGCCGCGGTAGCTTTCGACGCGCAACTGGCGCAGGCCGTGGCATTTCGGATCGAAATCCTTGGCCATGCCGGCCGCGCCATTCTGTCCACGGCGGAACGGCACGCCCAGCAGGTTGCCGCGCGTATCGAAACTCCATTGGTGATAGGCGCAGCTATGCGAGGTGGCGTTGCCGCGCGGCGTGCGGCACACGATCGCGCCGCGATGCGCACATTTGTTCACCCAGGCCGCCAGCGTACCGTCTTCGGTGCGCGTCATCACCACCGGCGTATCGCCAACAAAAGTGCTCTTGTAGTCGCCGTTGTTGACAATCTCCGCTTCCAGCCCGAGAAAGCTCCAGGTCTCGCCGCGGTAGATGCGCTCCTGTTCAAGGTCGTAGACCTCTTGCGAGCTGTACACCTTGTAGGGTGTGCGGGAGCCATCCGTGCGCGGGAACTGCAGCAGGGGCACATAGCCTTCCTGCTCATGTGTCGTATTTTTCATCAAGCGTATCCTCATTCCTCGTTGGGCACCGGCGATAACGCGCTCGGTTGGTGCCATCTTAGGGAATGCGGTGCGGCCGCAATATCCGGCAATTGCATTTTTGCGGCTGGTGCTATCCGTCTTTTGCAGGCGTGCTGCCGCAGCAATAATCTCGATTGCCGCGTCCGCCAGGCGTTCTCGATCTGTTGTGGATATGGGGGAGGGGAGGGACGCCGCAGGCAATGGCTTAAATAAAAAATATCAGAGTGGGAGTGATTTCATGATCGGCAACGCTGGGATTGCGTTGCAAACGGATGAGAATAAGCCTCTGGTGGTCAGTGCGGCACCTCAGATGCCGCCGGCGACTTCGTCTACCGGGTGGGTCTACCGGCCAGGAGCGGCGTTGGCGGCGGTATTCTAGCGTTGGTGCCGGCAGGAATGGCAATCGTGGTCTGGCCGCCCGGGCTCAACCAGTCTCGGTGACTTGCCGCACAGAGCCATCTAAATACCTGGACCACACTGGTCCCTCAAACAGCATCTCTCCAGTGCGCACCGCACTGACTCCTATATTTCTGAAAGGAATGCCAATGACCAGTTTGACCACCGCCGCAAAACTGTTTTTGGGCGCCGCCATCGGCGTTGCCGTCCTGACCGGCTGCAACAAGAAAGCCGAAGACGTGCCGGCGCAGGCGCCTACGGCCAGCCAGGCCACCAATCCGGGCGCGGTGCCCGACCCCGAATTGAGCAAACCCGGCACCACCGCCGGTGGCACCACGCGCGACGCCAACCCGGCCGGCACGACCGGTGCGCCGCCAGCGCCTTCTTCAACCGACCCGCAATCGGCCGCGCAGCCGCCTTCGGGCGCCACATCGACCAACAAGTAATCCTGCAAGGGCCGCGCTCATCGTTTAAGCCCCTGCCGTAAGCGGTCACTCACCTTGCTGGATACATGGCGGGGGAGGCCCCGATCCCATATCGGCTGGGTACCAGCAGGATTTACGGGCCGCCTCTGCCACCGACTGCGGCATACACCTGGCCGGTCGCGTAGCTCGATTCGTTCGAAGCGAGCAGCACGAAGATGCCCGCCAGCTCCGCCGGCTGGCCCGGCCGCTTCATTGGCGTATCGGCGCCGAATTCCGGCAACTTATCCGGCGGTTGGCCCCCAGTGACTTGCAGCGGCGTCCAGAACGGCCCGGGCGCGACCACGTTGACGCGGATGCCTTTTGGCGCCAGTTGCTTGGCCAGTCCCTTGCTGAAAATCATGATGGCGCCTTTTGTCGCCGCATAGTCGATCAGGTTTTCGCTTGGCTCGTAGGCGTTAACAGAGGCGGTGTTGATGATCGTGGCGCCGGGCTTCAGCAGCGGCACGGCGGCCTTGGTGATCCAGAACATCGCATACACATTCGTCTTGAAGGTCTCGTCGAACTGGGCAGTGGTTATGTCGAGGATGGAGTCGCGCGAGAATTGGCGCGCGGCGTTGTTGACGAGGATATCCAGGCCTCCCAGTTCGCGCGCGGCATCGGCCACGAGTTTTTTACAGAATGCTTCGTCCTTGATGTCGCCGGGGATGGCGACCGCCTTGCGGCCCTCGGCGCGTATCAGCGCCACCACTTCGCGCGCATCCGCTTCCTCCGCCGGCAGGTAGTTGATGGCCACGTCCGCGCCCTCGCGCGCGTAGGCGATCGCGGCGGCGCGGCCGATGCCGGAATCGCCTCCCGTCAGCAGCGCCTTGCGGCCCTTGAGCCGCCCCGAACCCTTATAGCTGGTTTCGCCATGGTCGGGGCGGGGATTCATCTTGCTGGTCAAGCCAGGCCAGGGCTGCTGCTGCTTCGGAAACGGCGGCGCGGGGTAGGCGGTGAGCGGATTTATCGGCGGAATATCGGCGCCGGCGTCAGCCCCGCTCTTCGCCAGCGACGGCGCCATCGCCGCGCCGAGAAGACCGGTTGCCGCAGCGCCGACGACCGCGCGCCTGCTGGGATTTGGTTTCTCCATCATGGTTCCTTTCAATGGGTGTGACACCATCTTTCCGGCTTTTTCGCAGGCGTACTGTGCGTTGGTTCGCACAATTTCGTTCTGCGTGCAGATCGCATGACAACCCCGGCCGTCACTCATTTTTATTCCGCAAAGTGTGAGGCACTTCGCATACAGCGGATCTGTCAAAAAGTATCCTGAATTTCATTTTTTAAGGGAGAGCGTCATGCCGACAGGTGCCAATCCGAAGCGCGAACGAGAATACAAAAAGATCGAACGGAAATTTAAGAAGGAGGGGCGTTACAAGGGCAGGGAGGAGGAGGTGGCATCGCGTATCGTCAATAAGCAGCGCGCTGAAGCGGGCGAGACGAAGAAGCACACGCACAAGCCTGCCCGTCGGTCCGCCTCGCGGCGCAAAAGCAGCGGCGCGCGGACCAGTTTCCGTCGCGGAAAATGACCAAAGGTTGAGAGGTTGGCGATGGCGCCGTATCGAGATATCGGGCCGCGGGCGCTATTGCAGGTTCAGGCGCAGCCGGCCGTTCAGTTTTAGCGCCCTGATATCGGCGCCGAACGTCTCTTCGATCAGCCGTGCTTTGAGTCCGGTCATTTCGGCCTGCCTCAAGGCCCGCTCCAGAATCGGGCGATAGCGGGCGGCCGATGCGTCGAGATAGAAAACGAAGTCGGCTTGGTACGCCAGCAGCAAATGCTGCTCCACAGCCAATTCCGGATGTGCACGCGCCTCTTCCAATACCTCGGTGACGCCGCGTGGAAGATAGTCGACATGGCGGTTCCCCGCAGCGACCATCGCGTAAATCGTGCGCCATGGCGCGGTGTGCTCGTATAGCGGCAAATCGGCCGCTTTGAACACCTTGGCGTCGTGCCAGCCGGCCCCGAGCCCGGCGATGAGTCCGGTGCGCTTCAAATCGCCAACGGATCGGACCTGTGCGAAGGCTTCGGTATCGGTCCGACGGATTAACAGCACACGCTGGCCGATCAGTCCATTGGTCAGCGCGTTACGCACTGCAACGAGCTCCTTGCTGCTATCCTTTTCCTTCGACTGCATGCCGTAAAACAGATTGATATCGCCCTTACCCAGCATCCACCACATGCGGCGGGCGGGAATGTCTTTGACGTACTGGATACGGTAGGGTTGTTTGATCAGCTTCAACGACTCTTCGAGCAGGCGGACGAAGTAGTCGGCGCGGCCATCGGACACCACGGCGACGCGTAATTCGAGCGGTTCGACGCCGGCCACCAGAGCGGGCGCCGACGTCGATGGGGCCGCTACACACAGGGTGCATGCGGCAAGGAAAACAGAGCGCAGCGCGCGTCTCATTGTCGAGACGCCGGCGCAGCGTCGGGACTGTCGCCTGTCAGCAATTTGCCATCCGCAGCGCGGGCATAGCGGGTGAAGAACTTCCACATGACTTCCTCATCGGCAAGCCAGGCATGGCCGCCTCCCTCGGTGATATAGGCGGTGACCATGGCGCCGTCCTGGCAGCCATCGTAGACCTCTTGGTAAACCCTCGCCGAAACCCGTCGTGTGAGGGGGCGGCGTTCACAGCGATTGAGTCCCGCCCAGCGCATTTCAGCGGCATGCATGGAGTACTGCCAATATTTGGCGCCGCCGCCTGCAATCGGGTTGGTCGTATCGCTGTCGCCGGCAAACGTCAGAACGGGAATAGGGGATTCCGGCCGGCAGCTATCCGGGTCGGGTTGTCGCGGGTCCGACGCAAGGGGCGCGCCCGCGCGCAGGCCCACCACCGGGGCGATGGCGGCGAAACGTGTCGATGCGACGCATCCCAGCCAGCTTGCCATGCGCCCGCCACCGGAAAAGCCAGTCACGTAGACGCGGCTGCGGTCGACCAGTCCTTGTTCGGCTAGCAAGTCGAGGATCGACAGCAGATATTTCACGTCGTCACGGTCGCCAGCGCCGGGCGCCGCGCCGCCGGCGGTCACCACGCCGGGTATGTTCCACGCGAATCCCTGGGCGAGCCGTATCGCGCCGGTCGGCGCCGCGATGATAAAGCCGTACTTGTTGGCCATGGCTTTTAAGTTGGAGCGGTTCAGGATGGATGTTCCTTCGCCCGAGCTCCCGTGCAGCAAGAACACCAGCGGGGCCGGCGCTCCCGCTTTGACCGTCTCGGGACGATACATGGCGAACGGCAATGTGCCGGGCACGTCGATTTGATGCTCGACCTGTTGGCCCCCCTTTGCTTGCGCTGCCGCCGAACCGCCTGTAAGGCAGAGTGCGACAATTACTGCGGATATCAATGCATAGATCGTGGGCAGGCGGTTGGCAACGGTCATTCGGTCTCCAGGCTCAATAGGGAAAACTCGCAGATTCCTTGATTGTAGTCCGAAGTGCGTCTCGGATGGGCATCGAGTGAGGTAGGTCCAGGCGACTTGGGGAGGGCGACCCATCTCGCGATTTTTGAAATTAAAGTTTGACTCGCTGTCACGTGTAAGATATTGTTTACACATGAAATCGAAAACGCCCACCCCGACCGGAGACCAGCTACTGGAAATGCTGTCGGCGCTATCGAATCCGCACCGGTTGCGCATCGTGGCAGCACTGACGTCCGGCGGGCGTAATTATGTCAGCCAGCTGGCGCGCGAACTTGGTATCAGCCGTCCGTTGCTGCATCTGCATCTGAAAAAACTGGAAGACGCCGGCTTGGTCACAAGCAAGCTGGAATTGTCCGCCGACGGCAAGGCGCTGAATTATTTTGAAGTGCCTGATTTCAGCCTGCAGCTCACGCCGTCCTCGATCGCCGAGGCGGCGCAGTCCCTGTCCACCAATCTCGAACCATAGAGGCTTTTTTATGTCCGAACCCATCTACTTGCTGACGATATTCCTGGTGCCGGTGACGGTGCTGCTGATCTTCGGCATGCGCTTCATCGTGCAGATCAAGCAAGCCAAGTTGCGCCAGCAAAGCGACAACGATTATCGCCAGCTGGCCGAACGCAGCATGGCCGCGCAGGCTGAAACGGCCGCCGCGCTGGCTGATTTGAAGTCCCGCATCGTCGCTATTGAAAAAATTCTGAAAGAAGTCGAGTAACCCAATCTCAAGGAGCTCCCCATGCAAGCAGTATCGCTGACCCGTTTATATATGTTGAGAGTCGTGTACCTGATCATCGCTGTCGGCCTGGGTTTGGTGATCTGGCCCGGCGTGATCCACCACGAGCAGCCATGGGGTCTGGCGCAAGGCTTCGTCAACTGCATGCTGGCGGCGTTCGGTTTGCTGTGCGCGCTGGGCATCCGTTATCCGCTGCAAATGCTGCCGGTGTTGTTGTGGGAACTGACCTGGAAAAGCATCTGGCTGCTGATCGTCGCACTGCCGGCCTGGCGCGCCGGCCCGCTCGACCAGGCGATGCTGGAAAACCTGTTTGCGGTCGGGCTCGTCGTCATCATCCCGATCGCCATGCCGTGGGGCTACGTGACCGAGAAGTACTTTAAGCAGCCGGGCGACCGCTGGAGCCGTTCAGTTTCGCCCTGAGCCCATCCGCCGCCGGACTGTGCGCGGCGACGGACTGGCTTGCCCTATGGCTTCCCAGGGCCGCTCAGGCGCAGCATCAGCACGCTGTGCGGCGCCAGCTTCGCCTGCAGTTTGGCGCTGGTGTCACCCGTCTTCTTGCTCCACAGGTCGGACCAGCGGTAGACGTTCTCCTTGAAATTGACCGACCTTTTGCTCAGGTCATCCACCAGGACTTGCTTCTTCCAGTCATGTTGAACGTCGGCAGGCTGGTTGGAGCGGTTCAGGAACATCAGTGCCCAATCCCCGCCGTCGAGCGGCTTGGCATAGACCTCCAACGGACCGTCGACCAGGACGCGCAGCGCCTGCACACCCAGTTTGTCCTGGCTCACCGCGACCACGCCGGGGTTGGTCAGGATGCGGCGGGTCGACTCGGACATCGAACGCAGGTCGTTGCCCAGGATGAGTGGCGAGGCCATCATGGACCAGATCGACAGATGGGTGCGGTCTTCATCCTCGCTCATGCCGTTGCCCACTTCGAGCATGTCCATATCGTTCCAGCGGCCGGGTCCGGCGAACTTGCGCAGGTTTGCGTCGGCGTGCTTGTCGAGGATGCGCAGCACGCCGAGGCCGGTCGATAAACCGGGACTGAACTGGCAGTCGAAGCAGTTATAGATATCGGGCGTGGTGCGCCACGAATGGCCGACCTGACCGGCCCATTCCCACGGCTTGCTCATGCCCCATTCGCAGATGCTGAACACCATCGGACGGCCCGCCTTGGCGATCGCGTCGCGCATCGTGGTGTAGGCCGCTTCCGCGTTCAAGCCCGGGGTGTCGCACCAGTCGTACTTGACGTAGTCGATGCCCCATTTCGCATAGGTCCGCGCATCCTGATACTCGTAGCCGCGGCTGCCGGGACGGCCGCCGCAGGTGGTGGCGCCGGCGTCCGAGTAGATGCCCAGCTTGAGTCCCTTGCCATGCACATAGTCCGCCAGCGCCTTGATGCCGGATGGGAAGCGCTTGGGGTCGGGCTGGATATTGCCGTCGGCGTCGCGCTGGCCTTGCCAGCAATCGTCGATGTTCACGTACTGGTAGCCGGCGTCCTTCAGGCCCGTCTTGACCATGGCGTCGGCGGTCTCGCGGATCAGGCGCTCGTCGATTTCGCAGGCAAATTTGTTCCAGCTGTTCCAGCCCATTTGCGGGGTCGCGGCCAGGCCTTCAGACTTTTGAGCCCAGCAATTACCTGTCGCGCCAACGAACAGGGTCACGGCTGCGGCGGCGGCCATGATGGCCTTGCCCGGGATCAGGGGTCTGTGTGTCTCTTGTATTGTTTTCATTTCTAAATCACTCTCAAAAAATGTGGGGAACATCGTCCAAATCCGCGACGGAAAAAATACCCGCGATGACATGGACCGACAGCCCGAGCATAAAGAGAGGAACCCAGAGAATCTAACGGTAGAGGCGAAACCGCTATAAAACTGCAGAAATTGCGATCGCCACTGTCAGGAGTGGAAGAGAGTCAGGGCGGGGAGTGTGCCGCAAAATCCTCGCCGGGCGCCGATTGTTGCGCCGAAATCGATCGAAACACTTTCGGCGTGCAGCCGTATTCTTCCTTGAACAACTTATTGAAGTAGGAAACATTGGCGTAACCAACGGAATACGCTATCTCCAGGATCGCGGCGCTGCTATTTTCGGACAGCAGGCGGGCCGCTTCCGTCAGCCGCAATTTATTCAGGTAGCCGGTGAACGTCATGCCCAGTTCCGATTTCAATAGATCATTGACTTTGGTTCGGTTGACTCCGGTCGCGGTGACAACCGACTCCAGGACCAGGTCGGTATCGGTGTAATTGGTGGCAATGTACTTCAGAAGCCCCGCCTTTTCCTTATCCTTATACGGTTCCAGGGTTAATTGACGGTAGGCGGCCAAGGGAACATCGTTTCTCAGGCTGGTCGCCACCCCGGCGACCAGCGCGCGGGAATGTGCCCGGAAAAACCAGACCGCAAATACGGCCCAGCTGGCCAACAGCGCCACGGCCAGCGATGCGAAAGCGTGGTAGTCGCGACCATGCAGCGCGAGTTCGCTGATTTCCACTTCGGAGTCGACATCCGCAGGACTAGTCAAATTGGCGCCGAAGGATATCTTTGCCACCTTGTCGAGGGCATAACCCCGGCTCGACATGGCCAGCTTCATCTTGCTGAGCCACCAGTCGGGCAGGGCGAGCCGGGTCAGGTCCAGGGAAACCGGCACTCCGTGCTTATTGCAGGAAAAATAGGTGGCCGGCACACGGTAGGTTTGGAAGTCGGCCTTGTTCGAGATCTTCTCGTCGAAGGTGGTAATGGAAAATACCATCGAATTGGTGGGAGTGCATTTGGCCAGGAAGGTGACGCTGGTGTACTGCGACCAGTCCGCCAGCACTTGCCGTCCTTTCGCGTCGACGAGCACCAGGTCGGCGATAGCGGATGGGAATTCCACCGCTTTCGTCAGTTTCATGTCGAAACGCAGTGTGTCCGCCTGGTCATCGTGGATGCGGACGATCGAGGTGCCGCCCATGCCGCTATCGGTCCAACCGGTCTTTTCAAGGCGAATCCCGTCTCCCGCCAAAGGCAACAGGGAAAGGGAGCGATAGCTCCGATACGTGAAAAAAGACACCATCAGCGCATTTGCGGCCACGAGGAGGATCAGTGCCAGCAGCGCCTTCTTGTATATCTCTTGCATTTTGGTTCGCAAAAAAGGACCGGTGCCGGTGAAAGCGCGCTTGCGACGATGTGATGTTGAAGGGCTGGTCTCCAGAGGATGACTTGTATTCTCCGTGGTCCGCACGTGCACCGCAATTCTCAAAATTGCCAATGCACGTAATCATTTTTCTTTAAAATCGCTCAGTTGCGCCCAGATAAAACCTGAAATCGGCTTGATACGCCAAGAGCAAATGCTGTTCGACGGCCAATTCGGGATGTGAGCGTGCCTCCGCCAGTACTTCGGTGACGCCGCGCGGAAGATAGTCGACACGGCGGTTTCCCGCAGCACCATCGCGTAGATCGTGCCCCATGCCGGGCGCCACGACGGGCGCAGATGTCGACGAGGCCGATAAACACAGCGCGAAAGCGGCAAGTAAAATCGACCGCAGCGTCAGCGTCATTTTCGAGGCGCCGGCGAAAGATCGGGATGGTCGACTTTCAGCAATCTGCCATCGGCCGCGCGCGCATAGCCGGCAAAGAACGCCCACATGACGTCTTCATCGGCAAGCCAGGTATGGCCGCCGCCCTCGGTGATATAGGCGCTTACCACGGCGCCGTCCCGGCACCCGTCGTAGAGCTCCTGGTACACGGTTGCCGAGACCCGTCGTGTGACAGGCGGGCGTTCACAGCTATTGAGTCCCGCCCATCGCATTTCAGCGGCATGCATGGAGTACTGCCAATAGCTGGCGCCGCCGCCTGCGATCGGGTTGGTTGCATCGCTGTTCCCGGCAAACGCCAGGACGGGAACGGCCGCGCCAGGCCGGCAGCTATCCGGGTCGGGTGTGCGCGGGTTCGACTTAAGCGGCGCCCCCGCGCGCAGGCCCACCACCGGGGCGATGGCGGCGAAGCGTGTCGACGCGACGCATCCCAGCCAGCTCGCCATGCGGCCGCCACCGGAGAAACCGCTCACATAGACGCGGCTGCGGTCCACCAGACCTTGTTCGGTAAGGATATCCAGGATGGATAGCAAATACTTCACGTCGTCCCTGGCCCCCGCGCCGGGAGCCGTACCGTCGGTCGTCACCACGCCAGGTACATTCCATGCAAATCCCTGGGCGAGCCGTATCGCGCCGGTCGGCGCCGCGATAATGAAGCCGTATTTGTCGGCGGCGGCCTTCAGGTTGGAGCGGCCGAGTATGGATGTGCCTTCGCCCGAGCTTCCGTGCAGCAGGAACACCAGCGGGGCCGGCGTTCCTTGCTTGATCGACTCCGGACGATATATGGCGAACGACGATGCGCCGGGCACGTCGAATTGACGCGCGACTTGTTGGGCCTCCCGCGCTTGCGCCGTCGACAAACCGCCTGCAAGGATGAACGCGACAATTCCTGCGGATATAGACGCGTTGATTGAGGGCAGGCGGTGGGCAGCGGTCATTCGGTATCTCCAGGTCGGGTCGAGAAAGCTCGCACGTGTCCGCAATTGTAGTCGGAAGTGAACGTCGCTTGTCCGATCGTTGTCCGCCGCAGTACAGCAGGGCGAGTTGTACCGGCGGCGCGATGCGCCACAGCGCATTCAACTGCCCGGACTCGATCCGGCCATCAATACCGTTCCAGCCAGTGCGCATAGGGGGCGGGCAGCGTCCACGACGCGCGCTCGACGCCGAGTTCCTTGGCGGCGAAATAGGCCCAGTGCGGATTGGCCAGGTGCGCCCGGCCGACCATGACCAGGTCGAGCTGCCGGTCCCGTACGACCTGCTCGGCGATGGCCGGCGTGCCGAAGCCCCATGCCGACGACACCGGCACATCGGCTTCGCAGCGCACCCGTTCGGCGATCGGCCCGAGGAAGGCCGGCCCCCACGGAATCGAGGTTTGCGGAATCGTGAAACCGATGCTGACGCTGATCATGTCCATGCCGGCCGCCTTGAACTGGCGCACCAGTCCGATCGAATCGAGCAAGGTTTGTTCGTCGCGGCCGTCGTATTCGATGACGCCGAAACGCACCGTCAGCGGCAGGTGTTCCGGCCACACCTCACGCACGGCCTTGAGCGTCTCGAGCAGGAAGCGGGCGCGGTTTTCGACGCTGCCGCCGTAGATGTCGTCGCGCTGGTTGGAATGCTCGGAGAAGAAACTCTGCGCCAGATAGCCGTGGGCGAAATGCAGCTCCAGCCATTCGAAGCCGGCTTCCACGGCGCGGCGCGCCGTGTCGACGAAGTTTTGGCGCACGCGGGCGATATCGTCGAGCGTCATCGCGCGTGGCGTCTGCGGCAGGTTGGCACCGAACGCGATGGCCGACGGCGCGATGGTCTGCCAGCCGCGCGGATCGCCTTCGGCGATGTGATCGTCGCCTTCCCACGGGCGGTTGGCGCTGGCCTTGCGGCCGGCGTGGGCGATCTGGATGCCCGGCACCGCGCCGGCGGCCTTGATGGCGCGCACGATGGGCACGAACGCCTGTGTCTGTTCATTGTTCCATAAGCCGGTGCAGCCGGGCGTGATGCGTCCCTCCGGCGCGACGGCGGTCGCCTCGACGATCACCAGGCCGGCGCCGCCGCGCGCCATGGCGGCGTAATGCGACAGGTGCCAGTCGTTGGCCAGGCCGTCGATGGCCGAGTACTGGCACATCGGCGGCACCGCGATGCGGTTGCGCAGCGTGACGTTCTTCAAGGTGTATGGCTGGAAGAGGGCGGACATGGATTTCCTTTGTAAAAGAGCTAACGGATCGGTTGGACGGTAGTTCGAATACATTCGAACTATGGAACGATTATACCTGAAGGTGTATGATGTCGCCGATGCGTCCCTATAAACATCCCGTCGCCAGCGATTTCGTCCTTGAACGCGTGCTCTACGCGCTCAGCGATTCGATACGCCTGGAAATTGTGCGCCACCTGGCTGGCGTGGACAGCGCCACCTGTGGCGAACTCGATGGTGGCCGGCCGAAGTCGACCGTATCGCACCACTTCAAGGTGTTGCGCGAATCGGGGCTGGTGCGCACGGAGAGCACCGGCACCACCCACATGAACACGCTGCGCCGCGCCGACATCGACGCCCGCTTTCCCGGCTTGTTGAGCGCGATCCTGTCGCAACCTTCCGCCGGCGGTCCGCCCGTCTAAACGGCGTTTGCCGGACGGCCGGGTTCGGTTTGACGGGTATTAAGCCATGGCGGCGAGCGCGCGGGTCGCAACCACCAGCTTGTCCAGATCCGCCGTGCGGGTGAAGAAGGCCGGCGTGACGCGGATGCAGGCGCCGCCCACCGGTCCGCTGCGCGCGACGGTGAAGATGCCGTAGTCGTCCATCAGCGTTCGGGCCAGCGCCACGTTGTCCTCGAAGCTGGTCTTGCCGCGCAGGCGGAAGGAGGTGACGGCGCCGTACGCGCCGGGCTCCTCGGGCGTGAGAATCTGCACGCCCGGCACGTCCAGCGCGCGCCGCACCCAGTAGTCGCGCAGTTCGCGCAAGCGGGCACTGCGTTCGGCGATTGGGATCTGGCCGTGGTATTTCAGCGCGGCGGGAATGGTCATGACGCCGGCGGCGTTGACGGTGCCGGCATGGACGCGCGCGCGGATGTCGGTGGCCGGGTAACTGCTGTTGCCCAGCTGGATATCGATGTCTTGCAGGCGCGACTCGCGGATGTAGAGGAAGCCCAGCCCCAGCGGCGCGCCTATCCATTTGTGCAGGTTGGCGCCGACGAAATCGGCGCCGAGGTCCGGAATGCGGAAATCCAGCTGGCCCCAGGATTGGGCGATATCGACGATCACGTCCACGTTGCGGCGCTTGGCCAGGGCGACGATCTCCGCCACCGGTATCACCAGGCCGGTGCGGTGGCTGATGTGCGTCAGCAGCAGCAGCCGGGTGCGGGGGTGCTGGCGCAAGGCCCGCTCGTAGGTGTCGATCACCGCCTGGCGGGTGCCCGGTTCAGGAATCAGCACCGTCGCCACATTGGCGCCGCGACGGCGCGCCAGGTCGTTCATTGCGTCGATCATGGTGTCGTAGTCGAGGTTGCCCACCATGACGGTGTCGCCGGCCTTGAGCGGGCGGTAGTTGGCGATAAGGTTTTGCAGCGACTCGGTGGCGCCCCGGGTAATGGCGATTTCCCCGGTGGCGACGCCGGCATGCCCGGCAAGCGTGGCGCGGATGGCCTCGATCCCGGCGCGGTCGAACTGGCCGCGCAGATAGTGCGAATTCTGGCGGTTCAGGTAATCGATGTTGCGTTTGAAATCGTCGGCCACCGGTGTCGGCATGATGCCGTAGTACGCGTTCTCCAGATTGACGAATTCCGGCGCCACATCGTAGTGCGCGGCCAGGCTATCCCATTTGCCGGATGCCCCGACTGCGGCGGAGCCGCGCAGCGGCGAAGCCAGGGCGACGCCGCCGAGGGTGAGGCCGGCAACACCGCGCAGCCAGTCACGTCGATTTCTGGTGAGGGTATTCATCATGCTCCTTGCAGTTGAGTGGATGGCCCCAGTATAGGAGCATTGGCGAGGAAACAAACTAGCCCGGCGGGGAGGCCGCCCACCAGGACTTAAGTCGCATACGGTTCTTGCGCGAGAACCGGGCAATCAGCCGTGACGACTTCCCTTTCAAAATCGCATTAGAATCCCTATAGTTACTACAAGGTCAAGGGGAAGTGTGATGAATTTGAAAATAGGCGAACTGGCTGCGCGCACCGGCTGCCAGGCCGAGACCATCCGCTATTACGAACAGCGCGGCCTGCTCGCCGCGCCGACTCGCTCCAGCGGCAACTATCGGCTGTACGGCGCCGCGCACTTGGACCGGCTGACCTTCATCCGCCGCTGCCGTGGGCTGGACATGTCGCTGGATGAAGTGCAGTCGCTGCTGGCGTTTCAGGACCATCCTGAACAGCCATGCTGCGGCGTGAATGATTTGTTGGACCAGCATATCGGCGAGATCCGGCGCAAAATGGCCGAGTTGAAAGCGCTGCAGGGAGAGCTGTCGCGGCTGCGGTCCCGGTGCACGAGCACGGTGCGTGTGAGTGAGTGTGAAATTCTGCGCGACTTGGCTGCCTAGTCGACGGCGGCCGGCTGCGCCCCCGATACTCTTTTTGCAGGGTCGCCTCAGCGCATCGCCGTACAAGAATATTGTCAATCATCAATTCCCCTTCGCTAGTTGCCGCCTAGAATCATGGTTACCGCAAATATGCGTCGGGGAGTTTTATTTATGAGTGCCGTCTATAAGGGTAGCGCTGGCCGACAGCGCGGTATTGCAGCCGTCGAGTTCGCAATCGTTTTACCCTTTCTCGTGTTGATGCTGATAATGCCGCTGTATCTGGGCCGCGTTTTTTGGCACTACACCGCCATCCAGCATGCTGCGCAGGACGCCGCGCGCTACTTGTCCACAATTCCTGCCGCCGATATGAGCAACCCTGCGCGAGCGCCCGCGGCAGTAGCGGTGGCGAATGCCATCTTGACAATGGAACTGGCAGAGCTTGCGCCAGGAGATTTTGCGTACGGGGTTGCGATAACCTGCGACGGCGCGGCTTGCTTAGGATTCTTTCGGCCAGACACTGTACGCGTGAATGTCTCACTTTTGATGCAGGATGTGGTTTTCGCCGGTTTGAACCCGACGGTGATTCCACTGGTTGCGGATGTCAGCTATCCCTATATGGGTAGATAGTCTCGTCTTGTCCCTCCCGAGGTGGCGGGGATCGCGCCTCGCCGAGCGCTTGCTTGTTCGTTCGCCGCCGCCATACAATAGGCCGGCGCCGGGTGACCGCTCGCGCCCGTCCAACACCTCCACAAGGACTTCATGACGAATATCGATCAACGTCGCCGCACTGTATGCATGGGATTGCTGGGTGGTCTTGCCGGTTTGTCCATCGCGGGGAGCGCCAAGGCGCTGCCGACCGTCGATGCGGCGAGCAAGGTCTTCCGGCTGGACGGGGGCGCGGTGACATACGCCTTCGGCGTCAATCCGGACGGCCGCCTGCAAACCCTGTATTGGGGCAGTTCCCTGGCGCGCGATGACCAGTTGCCGGGGGCCGTTCCGGTGCCGGACAATTCCAGCAACGAGATGTCGATCATCGTCACGCCGTTCGAGTTTCCGGGCTTCGGCGGCGGGCTGACGGTGGAGCCGGCGCTCAAGGTGACCTTTCCCGATGGCGTGCGCGACCTCGATCTGCGCTATGTCGATCATCAACTGAACGGCGACGAATTGGTGGTCCGGCTCAAGGACGTGAGCCGAGCGGTGCATGTCACCCTGGCGTATGCGATGGACGCCGCCACCGGTATCCTCTCGCGCGCCGCCACGGTGGAGAACCGGACCAGCGGCCCGATCCAGATCGACCAGCTGGCGGCCGCCAGCGTCAATTTGCCCTACAGCGACGACTATCAGCTGTCCTACCTGACCGGGCGCTGGGCGGGCGAGTTCGCGTTGCAAACCCGTCCCGTCACGCCGGGCGCCACGGTGCTCGAAAGCCGCAAGGGCATGACTTCCCATCAGGCCAATCCCTGGATTTCGATCAGCAGGGGCGCTACCGAAGAAGAGTCCGGACCGGTATGGTTTGGCGCACTGGGGTGGAGCGGCTCGTGGCGCATCAGCGTGGACATCGATTCCCTGGGAGGACTGCGCGCGACGGCCGGGTACAACCCTTTCGATTTCGCCTATCGCCTGAAACCGGGCGAACGCCTGGCCTCGCCGGCGTTTCATGCCGGGTATTCCGGCGCGGGTTTCGGCGGTGCGTCGCGCTTGTTCCACCGCTATCAGCGTACTCGCATACTGCCGGGCGCCCCGGCGCCGCGCCCGCGCCCGGTTCTCTACAATTCGTGGGAGGCGACCGAATTCGCCGTCGACGAGGCAGGGCAGATGACCTTGGCCGAGAAGGCGGCGAGCATCGGCGTCGAGCGCTTTGTCGTCGACGACGGGTGGTTTGGCGCGCGCAACGATTCACGCGCCGGCCTCGGGGACTGGTTTGTCAACCGGAAGAAGTTTCCGAACGGGCTAACGCCGCTGATCCAAAGAGTCAACGAGCTCGGCATGGAGTTCGGCTTGTGGGTCGAGCCGGAGATGGTCAATCCGGACAGCGACCTGTATCGCGCGCACCCGGACTGGGTCATCCACTTTGCCGGGCGGGCCCGGTCTGAAGCGCGCGATCAGCTGGTCCTCAATCTGGCCCGCAAGGATGTCTACGACTACCTGCTGCGGGTGCTCGATAAACTGCTCGCCTCCAATAACATTGCATTTCTCAAGTGGGACCATAACCGCGCGTGGTCCGAGCCCGGCTGGCCGGACGCCGGGACGGCCGATCAGCAGCGCCTGTATGTCGCGTATGTGGACAATCTCTACAAGCTGCTGGCCGAGCTGCGCCGGCGCCACCCGCGACTTGAAATCGAATCGTGCGCCAGCGGCGGCGGCCGCGTCGATTTGGGCATCATGCGGCTGACCGACCAGGTCTGGGTGTCCGACAACACCGATCCCTATGACCGGCTGCTGATCCAGGACGGCTTCAGCCAGGCGTACGCGCCGGCCATCATGATGGCGTGGGTGACCGACGCGCCCAATTTTGTCAACAAGCGCGTCACCTCGCTGGACTACCGTTTCCTGTCCTCGATGCAAGGCGCGCTCGGGATCGGGGCCAATCTCAACCATTGGAATGCGGACGACTTCGCCAAGGCGAAACAACTCGTCGCGGCGTACAAGACGATCCGGATGACCGTCCAGCAAGGCGAGTTGTACCGGCTGGTATCGCCCCGTGGCGGCTCGGCCCGCTCCGCGACCTTGTCGGTGTCGCAGGATGGCAAACAAGCGGTTCTGTTTGCCTTCCTGCACTCCGGGACGCGGCGCGACGCGCCGGCGCGCATTCAATTGCGCGGACTCGATCCGGCGAAGGTGTACGCCATGCGCCTCATTTCAGGCGGCGTCATGCCGGAGACGCCGAAAAAAGCCAGCGGCGCATTCTGGATGGGACATGGCGTGCGGGTCGACCTGCGCGGCGATTTCCATGCCGCCGCCGTCGTTTTCGAGGCCGGCTGATTGCCTCTCGGCATCAGGCCGCTCACGCCCCCGTGAGCAAGCGCAGCAGCTGTCCAGCGATCCAGCCGCCGTAGGTGCCCAGCGCATAGCCGAGTACCGCCAGCAGCACGCCAACCGGCGCCAGCGCCGGGTGGAAGGCGCTGGCCACCACCGGCGCGCTGGCCGCGCCCCCGACGTTGGCCTGGCTGCCCACGGCCATGTAGAACACGGGAGCCTTGATCAGCCAAGCCATGCCCAGCATCAGCGCGCCGTGGAAGCTGATCCAGATCAGGCCCAGCAAAAACAGCTCGGGATCGGAGAAGATCGCGGCCAGGTTCATCTGCATGCCGATGGTGGCCACCAGTATATAGATCGCCACCGAGCCCACCTTGGAGGCGCCGGCGCCTTCGAGCTTCTTGGCGCGGGTGAACGAGAGCAGCAGGCCGAAGGTGGTGGCCAGCACCGTCACCCAGAAAAAGTTGGCCGTCAGGCTGAAGCGCTCCAGGTGCGGCGCGTGGGTCTTGATGAAGGGCACGATGTAGCCCGCCATCCAATGCGCCAGGCCGGTGGCGCCCAGGCCGTACGCCAGGATCAGCACCATGTCGTAGGAGCCGGCGATGCGCGCGCTTTCCAGTTGCACTTTCTCGACCTTGATGCGCAGCGCGTCGAGCGCGCTGGTGTCGGCGCCGCGCCAGGCGTCCAGGCGCGCGCTGCGGCTGGCCAGGAACAGCAGGAAGGCCATCCAGATATTGGCGCAGATGACGTCGACCGCCACGAATTTGCCGAACACGTCCGCGCCCACGCCATACACTTCCTTCATGGCCGCCTGGTTGGCGCCGCCGCCGATCCAGGCGCCGGCGGTGGTGGTCATGCCGCGCCAGATGGCGTTGGGGCCTTCCGGGTTCAGCAGCGACGGGTCGAACACGCCCATGATGGACAGCGCCACCGGCGCGCCGACGATGATGCCGGTGGTGCCGGTCAGGAACAGGATGATGGCCTTGGGGCCCAGCCGGGCGATCGCGCTCAGGTCGCAGGCGAGCGTCAGCAGCACCAGCGCCATCGGCAACAGGTAGTCGCGCGCCATCGGGTACAGGCGCGAGGTTTCGCCGTTGATCACGCCGAAGGTGTTGAGCAGGCCGGGGATGAAATAGCACAGCAGCAGCGCCGGCACCACCGCGTAGAACTTGCGCCAGAAAGGATGGGGCGAGCGCTCGCTGGCCATCACCAGCGCAAGGATGGTGACCAGAATGCCGAGCACCACCGGATCGGACGCGATGAGGGGGGCGGTGACGGGTACGGTTGCGCTGGAGACTGCCATGGATTTCCTGTAGAGGTGATGTAAACAACGAATGGTAACAACATTAGTGCTTCCCGTCATCGTCCTGCGGAAACCAACAGTTGTCCCGACAGCCGGATTAGCGTTAGCCGTGAAGATATTACAAGGTGCAGAAAATCGCATTGATCCTGCACTTTTTTGCGTTGGACGCGCGGCGACGGTGGCGCCGGCGAGCGCCAGCCGACCGATAGCAAAATCTGCACGCGTACCGTCATGGCTGTGCAGATTTTTCGATCGGCGCCCGTCAGCAGCCGCGGCGGCCCGGGTTGGCATGTATTTTTGCCGCAATGTTTGGGATACACTCCGCCCGGTTGCCGTAACCCCGGCATCACCTTCCACTACATGGATACCTGAATGATGAGCTTTTTGAAAAACAGTCGCGGCCAACAGTGGCTGGCCTTGATAACCTTGTGCGCGGTCGCGGCCACAGTTCCCGCAAGCGCGCAGGTCAAGCCCGGCGATCGCTCCGGCGCGAACCCGATCATCCGTGATAAATTCACGGCCGATCCCGCGCCGCTGGTCGTCGGCGACACCTTGTACCTGTATGTGGGGCACGACGAAGCGAAGCGCGACGAAATGTTCACCATGCGCGATTGGCTGGTCTATTCCACCAAGGATATGAAGACATGGACCGAACATGCGCCGATCATGAAGGCCACGGATTTCAAGTGGGCCAAAGGCGATGCCTGGGCGTCGCAGGCGATCGAAAAGAACGGCAAGTTCTACTTCTACGCCTCCGTCGCGCACGACGACACCCATCCCGGCATGGCCATCGCCGTGGCGGTGTCGGACAAGCCGACCGGCCCCTTTGTCGATGCGCGCGGTTCTGCCGTGGTCACCAACGAGATGACGCCGAAGGGCACGCACAGCTGGGAAGACATCGATCCCACCGTGTTCACCGATGACGACGGCACTAGCTGGCTGTCCTGGGGCAATGGGAATTGCTACATCGCGAAACTCAAGCCCAATATGATCGAAATCGACGGGCCGATCAGCGAAATCACGCCGCCGCACTTCGTCGAGGGCCCGTGGCTGCACAAGCGTGGCGAGCTGTATTACTTGAGCTATGCGTCGATGGACAAAGCGACACAGGGCGCCGAACACGTCTCGTACTCGACAGCGCCAAGCATCACCGGACCGTGGACCTACCGCGGCCTGTTGACGGGGCCGGCCAAAAACAGCTTCACGATCCACCCCGGCATCGCCCACTTCAAGGATAACTGGTACCTGTTCCTGCACAACGCCACACTGTCGATCGGCGGCATGGAAGGCGCGGCCGGCCGGCGCGCGGTGACCGTCGAGTATCTGCAATACAATCCGGACGGCACGATGAAGCCTGTCGTGCAAACCGAACCCGGGGTGAGCGTTCCAGCGCCGCGTTAGGATGGTCTAGGTGATATAGGCGGCCAGCTCGTCCGGTGTGCCGTTTGGAAAGGCCTCCCTCAAATAGCCGAGGAAAGCGGACACGCGGGCACTCAATAGCCGCCTGGAGGGATATAGCACCCACAGCGCGACGTCCGGCCCATCGATATCGCCCCACGCGACCAGCGTACCGGCGGCCAGGTCGGCGAGCACCAGCGACAATGGCAGGCGCGCGGCGCCGACACCCAGCCGGACGGCGTCGCGCACCATGAGGTGCGACGACAAACGAAGCACCGTGTCGACGGCGACGGTGGATTTCCCAGCAGGCGCCGTCACACTCCAAACGGTGCTTCTGTCGGCTGTCCCTCGCACCACGGCGGGGACGGCCGACTTGTCCGCCGGCCGCTGCAAATCCGGATGCGCCACCACCACCAGCCGATCGCGCAGCAAGATCCGCCCAACCAGACTGGCGTCGGGATCCGGGTTGACGCGGATCACCAGGTCGTAGCCTTCCTCGACCATGTCGACGGGACGGTCTTCCGTCGTCACCTCCAGCCTGACCAGGGGATATTTCACCGCGAATCCGGCGGCCAGTTTGCCCATGGCGGCGTGCGAAAAAAGCAGCGGCGCGCTCACCCTCAACCGGCCTTGCGGCGTCTCGCCGCCGGACACGATCGCCGCCACCGTTTCGTCGACTTCCGTCAACAACGCCCAGGTGCGCTCATGAAGCGCGCGACCCTCCTCGGTCAGTTTGAGCGAATTGGCGCCGCGTTCGAGCAGGCGCAGGCCGAGGCCGGCCTCCAGTTCCGCGACCCGGCGCGATAGCGTGGCTTTGGGGCGGCCGGTGGCCCGGGCGGCGCGTCCAAACCCTCCGTGCCGGGCGACAAGGTTGAAATCGGTGAGTGCAAGCAAGTCCATGTGTTCCACCAGCGAGACGATGGGTCTCATTATGCCATCTATCGGATCGTGCGCGGTACCCCTACTATGGAACTGTCTTCCAAACACATTCTTTCATACGCAACCAAGGAGAAATACCATGACCATCCTCGTTACCGGCGCCACCGGCCGTGTCGGCCGCCAAGTTGTCCAGCAACTCGTTACCCGGGGCGCCGACGTGCGCGTCCTTGTTCGCGATCCGTCGAAGGCCGACTTTCCCTCCAGCGTGGAGATCGTGAAGGGCGATCTGCTCGACATCGACTCGCTGCGCAGCGCCTTCAAGGGCGTCGGCACGCTGTTCCTGCTCAACGCCGTGGCCGGCGACGAATTCACCCAGGCGCTGATCACGCTGAACATCGCCCGCGAATCGGGCGTCGAGCGGCTCGTCTATTTGTCGGTGCTGCATAGCGACCGCTTCGTCAACGTGCCGCACTTCGCGGTGAAGCTGGGGGCCGAGCGGATGATCGAACAGATGGGCTTTAGCGCCACCATCCTGCGGCCGTCGTACTTCATCGACAACGAACACATGGTCAAGGACGTCATCTTCCAGCACGGCGTGTACCCGATGCCGATCGGCGCCAAAGGCGTGGCCATGGTCGATGCCCGGGACATCGCCGAAGTCGCCGCGATCGAGTTGATCCGCCGCGAACGGGCCCCGGGCAAGCTGCCGATCGACACCATCAACCTGGTCGGCCCCGACACGCTCACCGGCGCCGGCGTGGCGGCGATCTGGTCCGAGGTGCTGGGGCGTCCGGTGGCCTATGGCGGCGACGACCCAACCGGATTCGAACAGAATCTGGCGAGCTTCATGCCGAAGTGGATGGCCTACGAGATGCGCCTGATGGCCGAGCGCTATGTCAGCGACGGCATGATCCCCGAAGCAGGCGACGTCGAGCGCCTCACCAGGATCTTGGGCCGTCCGCTGCACTCCTATCGCAACTTCGCTCTGGAAAACGCCCCGGAGGCCTGATACGCGAGCCACACCCGGCGGCCCGGGACATCCAGGCCGCCGCCACGGTTGATACATACCAGACACAATTAGTAATCCGGAAGTAATGATAAGGCGGCTAAACTCGGTCCACTGATGTAGCCACCAACGAAAGCCAGCCGATATGCCCACGCCCACTCCCACGCCGCGCCGCGGCTCCATGATTTTGCTGCTGCCGATCGCCCTGATCCTGGCCGTCCTTGCCGCGCTGTTCGCGTGGGTGGGCGGCTGGTTCGGCAACCACAACCTGACGCCGCAAAAAATGATGGACTTCGCCGAGGCGTCCGGCAAGCAGGCGGCCGGTTTCCGGCGCGCGCACAGCAAGGGCGTCTGTTTCGCCGGGACATTCGCGCCGACGCCCGAAGCGGCCAAACTGTCGACGGCGCGCGCTTTCTCGCAACCGTCGATCGCCGTCATCGGCCGCTTTTCCGCGTCCTCCAACAATCCGTATGCGCCGGACGGCGCTTCGCCGGTGCGCGGCATGGCCGTGCAGCTGAAAACGGACGACGGCCAGGACTGGCGCATCGCGATGAACAGCTTCCCGTTCTTCGCGGCCGCCACGCCGCAGGCGTTCCAGGCCATGAACGAGGCCGGCAAGCCCGATCCGGCCACCGGCAAGCCCGACCCGGACAAGATGAAGGCCGTGCTGGCCGCAAACCCGGAGATCGCCGCGTTCCAGGCGTGGGCGAAATCGGCGCCCCGGTCGGACAGCCTGGGCAGCACCCGTTTCAACGGCGTGAACGCGTTCCGCCTGACGGACGGGCAGGGCACCGACCGCATGGTGCGCTGGTCGATGCGCCCGCGCACGCCGTTCGTGGCGATGACAGCCGAGCAATTGAAGGCGGCCGACCCCAATTTCCTCATGGAGGACCTGAGCCGGCGTCTCGCCGCCGCTCCGCTGGTCTGGGACATGGTGGTGCAAATCGCCGCGCCCGGCGATCCGATCACCGATCCCTCGAAGGCTTGGCCCGACACGCGGCAAGAGGCCACCATCGGCACCCTGACCCTGGCCCATGCCGAGCCGCAAGCGAACGGTCCTTGCCGCGACATCAATTTCGACCCGTTGATACTGCCGACCGGCATCGCCGCCAGCGACGATCCCGTGCTGCACGCCCGCTCGGCGGCGTACTCGGTGTCGTTCAACCGGCGCGAGCGCGAAATCAGCCAAGGCAAGACCGCCCAACCTATCGGCCAGAACGGGAGCGCACGATGAACCGCCCACGCCACTTCAACCTCCTTGCCCGGGTGCTGCACTGGTCCATGGCCCTCGCCATCCTCGCCATGCTGTTCGTCGGCGCCGGCATGGTCGTCTCGCTGCGGTACCGCGACCAACTGCTGGACCTGCATCGTCCGCTCGGCATCGCCATTTTGCTGCTGGCCATCGTGCGCCTTGTCAACCGCTTGACCCGGCCGACGCCGGCGCTGCCGTCCGACCTGCCGGCCATCCAGAAATTCGCCGCGCACGCCTCGCACTGGCTGCTGTACGCGCTGATGCTGGCGATGCCGGTGATCGGCTGGGCCATGCTGTCGGCCGGCGGTTATCCGATCCAGATGTTCGGCGGCGTGCACCTGCCGGCCATCCTGCCGCACAGCCCCGAGATGTATGGCATATTGCGCCCGCTGCACGGCGCCTTGGCTTACGTGATGTTCCTGACCATCCTGGCCCACCTCGGCGCGGCGCTGTATCACGCCTGGGTGCGGCGCGACGAGGTGTTCGGCCAGATGGCCAAGGGCGATTCGCCCTAGGAGCCGGCGCGACGGCGCGGGGCCGGGCAGGCCTTATCGACCGACGGCTTTCCGCTCGATATCGGTCGACAAGGTCACCGCCTTGTTCGTCTCAAGCTGCGCCAGTTCGCGATGTGTTTTCAGCGACGCAATGTGAAAAACTCGCTGGCGATCTTCCAGCCTTGCTTCGTCTTGAGAAGCTGGAGCGTTTTCCACCCCCTGGATTCGCCTTGCCCGCGCGTGTTGATGAACACCAGCGTGATGTTGGCGAGATTGCCGTCGACAAGAATGTGGACGTCGATAAAGCGCTGGGTGAACGGGGCGCCTTCAAACACGCCGCGCCGGAAAACCTCGTAATTCGCGGTGTCCGCCAGGCCCGCGCCGGACGCATCGTCGGGCACGTAAGAAAATGGTATCGTCTTGGCGAGCAGGATTGATTCGAACATCGCCTGGTTTTTGGTCGAGACGGCGTCCGTATAGGTGGCGAGCAGTTTCTCGATCAATATCCGATCATTGGCGCCGGGGGCGAAGCCGGCCGTGGACGATGGCGCCGGCTGCGGTGTGGCGGAGGGCGCTTCGGCTGGCTCGCGCGCGCATGCAGCCGAGACCGTCATTAAAGTTAACAAGAGCAGTGCTTTCATGGATGTGGCCTGCAAAGAAGTGGGTAAAGTCCGCTAGATTACGGTGGCGCGCGCACTGCCACAATCAGATAAATTGGCACGGACACTTCTGGCAAACAGAAGTGTTCTGGGTGAGCTCTTGATGATGGCGCGCGAGGGGCGGCGTGTCGTAGTCGCCGCTGAGCCTTGCGGTCGACAATCTCATGCGACGAGTGAATCTAAACAGCCGATCATTGCAACGTTCGAATTTTCTAAAATAATTATAGACGACCGGTCTAATCGGTGATAAAGTCCTTCACATGGACGGACCAAACGGCAAACAAGAAAACGCGGATGGTCTGATTTTTTTAAATCGAGCTTAGACGACTGGTCTACTCTATTAAGTATGCGCGGTAAGGTCTAGCTTAACTTTGGAGAACTAACATGAAAAAAGTACTGATGGTTTTGACGTCGCACGACACCCTGGGCAACACTGGCCGCAAGACCGGCTTCTGGCTCGAGGAACTGGCCGCGCCGTATTACACGTTCAAGGATGCCGGCGTGGAAGTCGTGCTGGCCTCGCCGCTGGGCGGCCAGCCGCCGCTGGACCCGAAGAGCAACGAGCCATCGTTCCAGACCGAGCAGACCCGTCGCTTCGAGGCCGACGCCGCCGCGACCGCCCAACTGGCGGCCACCGTCCGCCTCGACAGCGTCGACCAGGCCGATTTCGACACCGTCTTTTATCCGGGCGGCCACGGCCCGCTGTGGGACCTGGCCGAAGACCGGCACTCGATCGCGCTGATCGAATCCTTCCTGGCCGCCAACAAGCCCGTCGCGCTGGTCTGCCACGCGCCCGGCGTGCTGCGCCATGTCAAAACGCCCGCCGGCCGTCCGCTGGTCGACGGCAAGCAAGTGACCGGTTTCACCAATACCGAGGAAGAGGGCGTGGGCCTGACCAACGTGGTGCCGTTCCTGGTCGAGGACGAGCTGGTCGCCAAGGGCGGCGTGTATTCCAAAGGCCCGGACTGGGGCTCGTATGTGGTGCGCGATGGCCTGCTGATCACCGGCCAAAATCCCGCCTCGTCGGCGGAAGCGGCAGCCCTGTTGCTCACGCAAATCGCCTAAGCGGCATAGCGGCGCGCCGGCCTGCCGGCCGCGCGTCGCCAATGCGCGGTCGCCACAACTATTCGAACGCTGCCTGGGCCTAACCGCCTGGACTACAACCGGGTCTGAGAGGTTGAGGCGATCGACCAGCGCGCGGCGGCGATGCTTTGCGCGACCAGGTCGATCGCGACCCGTGTCCGGGTGGGCAGATGCGGCGATTCCGGCCAGATCAGATGAATTTCCTCAAGCCTGCTTGCCAGCCCGGGCATCAGGTTGACCAGCTCGTCTCGCTCGAGTGCCTCGGCCACCAGCCATTCGGGTAGCCACGCGACTCCTTGCCCGGCCAGCGCCGCGTTGAGCATGGCGCCCAGATCGTTCAGGCCCAATCTGGCCGGCGGCACCAACTCCATCGGCGTGCCGTCGGCACGAAGAAATTGCCAAACATGCAAATGGCCATCGCGGCTGTAGACGATCGCTTCATGCCGGGCGAGATCGTCGGGCGTGGCCGGCACGCCGTGCCGTTCGACATAGGCAGGCGAAGCACAGACGACGTAGCGGCTAAGGGCGATGCGCTGCGTTTGCAGGCCGGTGACGACGCCGACGGGGCCATTTCGGATGGCCAAGTCCATGCCCGCGTCGATGAGATCGACAACGTGGTCCCGGAAATCAAGTTCGAGCGAGAGTTCGGGATTGGCAGCCGCCAGGCCCATCAAAATCGGCGCGACCCACATGCGCCCGAACAGCACCGGCATGGTCACCCGCAGGCGGCCACTGACGGTTTTGCGCCCCGTTTCCAGCCGGGCTTTCCCGGACTGCAACGCGGCAATCGCGTGCTGGCAGTGCTCGTAAAAAATCTGGCCGTCGTCGGTCAGGCTCTTGCTACGGGTGGTCCGCTGGAACAGCCTGACATTCAAGCGCTCCTCGAGCCGCGCCACCGCCTTGCCCACGGCCGAGCGCGACAAGTGCAAGCGCCTGGCCGCGTCGGCGAAGCTGCCCGCTTCCACCACCGCCACAAAGGCGGGCACATCGTTAAACAAATCGATCGTGGTCATTGTAGATTTTCAGGAGACAATAAGGGGAAATAATATCATTAGCGTCGCCTGTGGGTAGCGTTATACAGTGGCGACAGCTGGCAACCGCCAGTATGTCATCCACCAAACAGGAGAATTACCCATGAAGGCTTATGAACTTACATCCGGCAAGGGCGTCGACTCGCTGCGCATGGTCGACCGTGCGGAAGGCCCGCTGGGACCGCACGAAGTGCGCATAAGGTTGGCCGTGGCGGCCCTCAACTACCGGGACGTGATGATCGCCGAAGGCACTTATTATTCGGCCGGCGAGGTCGTGGTGCCGCTGAGCGATGGCGTCGGCCGGGTCGTTGAAACCGGCTCGGCGGTGACACGGGTGAAGAACGGCGATCGCGTCATCCTGGGTTTCTGGCCCGACTGGGTCGACGGCCCCATCACGCCCGGCAAGGTGGCGCGCTCGTTCGGCGCGCAGCTTGCCGGCACGCTGGCCGAGGCGGTGGTCGCCGACGAACACGCGCTCGTCATCGCGCCGGACAGCTTGTCGGACCGCGAGGCGGCAACCGTCGCGTGCGCCGGCCTGACCGCCTGGAACGCGTTGTTCGCGCGCGGCGCGCTCAAGCCGGGGGCGACGGTGCTGTTGCTGGGCACCGGCGGCGTCTCCTTGTGGGCGCTGCAATTGGCGCTCGCGGCGCGCTTACGGCCGATCATCATCTCTTCGAGCGATGAAAAGCTCGAGCGTGCGAAAAAAATGGGCGCTGTCGCCACCATTAACTACAGCGCCACGCCCGAGTGGCAGCAGGAGGTCAGGCGCCTCACCGATGGCGTTGGCGTCGATCTGGTGATCGAGGTCGGCGGGCAGGGCACCCTGCGCCGTTCGGTCGAGGCGACACGGATGGGCGGCACCGTGGTGGTGGTGGGCGCCAGGGCCGGCGCGGCCGGGGACGGCGTCGAACCGGGCGCGCTGATCGGGGGCGCCAAGACGCTCGCCGGCATCATGGTTGGCAGTCGCGCGATGCTGGAGGAACTGGTCCGCTTTATCGACGTCGCCGACGTGCGTCCCGTGATTGACTCAAGTTTTCCGTTCGAGCAGGCTGGCGACGCCTTCCGCCGCGTGCAAGCAGGCGCGTTCGGCAAGGTGGTTATCGCTATGCCTCAATAAAGCGTGGTGCGCTGGCGGGCCGGCAACTCGGCGTCGTACTTGCCGCCATCGATAGTGTTGTCGCTGAGGGCGGCGAGGATGGCGCCGGGGCTCGGCAGCGGGGTGTCGCGCACCGCCGCCGCCGGGTCCCACAGGCGTGACCGCAAGACCGCGCGGGCGCATTGGAAGAAGACCGACTCCACCTTGATCACCAGCACGCACTTTGGCGCGCTGCCGTTGATGGCGAAGCGCTCCAGCAATGCGGGCGCGACGACGATGCTCGCCCGGCCTTGAACGCGCAACGTTTCGCCGTGCCCGGGAATCAGAAACAGGAGCGCGACGCGCGGATCGACGACCAGGTTGCGCATGCTGTCGATGCGATTGTTACCGCGCCGCTCGGGAAGCAGCAGCGTCGTATCGTCTTCCACGACGACGAAACCGGGGGCGTCCCCACGAGGGGAGGCGTCAAGGCCGTCCGGGCCGTTGGTCGCCAGCACCGCGAACGGCGAGGCCGCGATCAAAGTTGCGTAGTGGGGGTGGATGAAAGCGGCTTCCTTCGCGATCGATGCGGTCGCCGGCGGGCCGAACAACGCCTCGAGTTCGGTGACGGTCGCGATCGCGTGATATTGCGGGTAGGTTGGCATGGTTGTCTGGTCGGAGAGGATGGTCTTCATGGTCTCACAACTCCGCCGGCGGCCGCAAATGCCCAGTTCATTGCTGTACCTCGTATTGAAATCGGAACAGCGGACGCTGCGCGCTTGAAGACAGGCGGGTGCTCGCGTACAGGCCGTCATCATAGCGTTGGCCGGCGAGGCGCGTCGATTGCAGCAGGTTGGCGACGTTCAGGCGCAAGCGGCCACCGGCGGCCGGCCAGGTGGCGTAGGCTTCCAGCTCCCGCACGACGCCGGTTTCCTGGACCAGGGACTGCGCCGTGCGCGCCCGCCAGCCGCCGACAAAGCGGAAATTCGCGCCCGCGCCGCGTCCCTGCGGCAGGCGCAGGTCCAGCCCCAGGTTGGCGGTTAGCGGCGCCTGGTTGCCGAGGCGGTTGTCGGGGCCGGCCACGCCTTCGACGCGCGACCAGTTGCGGCTGAGGTTAGTCCGCAGATCAATCGTGCTTCCGCCGGCCAAGGCCACTTTGAGCGGGACGCGCGCGTCGATCTCCACGCCGCGCACATTGGCGACGCCGCCATTGGCCGGACTGCTGACCCAAACGCCGTTCTCCTGCCAAAGCCTGAGCTGGACCACGTCCTGTATGCGCCGTACATAGGCCGAGACACTGACCATCGCATCCCGCGCAAAATAGGATTCCAGGGCGGCGTCCAGTCCCCAGGCCAGCTCGGGGCGAAGCGACGGATTGCCCTGGTAGTCCGGCTGTGTCGGTCCGTTGTTGTTGTTGACCGTATAGCGGCGCGGCACCAGGTCGCGTGGCTGCGGCGCCTTGTAGGTGCGCGCGAGCGCAACGCGCAGCTGGTCGCGCGCGCTGTCGGGGAGCTTCCAGAGCACTTGGGCCACTGGACTCCACACGCGGGACGCGGTCGCGGCCTTGCCCGGCCCCCAGGTGCGCGTCTCCAGCCCTTCCCAGCGCAAGCCGAGATACGCTTGCAGGCGCGGCGTGACGCTCCACTCGTCCTGGGCGAACAGGGCCACTTGTTCGACGCTGGCGTTGTAGTCTTGATCCAGGCTGTACAAGGGCGCGCCGTCCGGTCCGCGCGGGGCGGTGTCCCGCTGGTGCCGGCTCTCCTCGCGCCGCACCTGGGACGCGTCCCAGCCGATGGCGATGTCATGGCTGGCCGCCAGCGGTGTCAGGTACTTCCCGCTGGTGGTGGCGCGGCGCTGGTAGGCGCGCGAGGCGACCGCGCGATCCAGCCAGGGAATGCCGGCGGCGTCGATGCCTTGGAAAAGGTAGTCGCCGTCGCGGTTGTTTGCCTCCAGGCCGGCCTTGAGCGTCAGGCTGCCGGCGTCGAAGCGCCGCATCCAGGCCAGGTCCGATTTCACCAGCCAATTTTTAAACAGTCCCCGCCAGTTGGAGTCGGGCGAGGCGGTGGGGGCGCCTTGCAGCGTGTGCTCGGATTGCGTCCCGCGCGCGTCGACCTGCGACAGATCGACCAGCCCCTGCCATGTCAATGTGTTGCCGCCGTCGAGCTTGACGTCGGCGCGCGGCGCTGCGCTGAGGCGGCGAGTAAGGTTGCTGTCCCCGTCCTCCAGGCGGCGCACGGCGGTGAGGCCGGCGCCGCTGGTCTGTTCGTCGGTGGCGGTGCGTTCGTGTCGGCGTGTTTCGCTGGCGGTCGCGGTCAGGCCGTATCCGACCGCGCCGCTGCGTCCTATCCATTGTGCCGTCGCGGTGGGGCTGGTGGCGTCTGCCTGCCGCTCGGCGCTGATTTTCGCGGTGCGCCGCGCCGCGCCCGCCGCCTTGCGCAATATGATGTTGAGCGACCCCGCCACCGATTGCGTGCTTGAATCGACTTGCGCGCTGCGCTGGATCTCCACGCGCTCGATCAGCTCCGGCGACAACGTGGCGATGTCGAAGTTGGCCGGCGCGGGCTGGCCGTCGATAAGGATTTGGGTGTACCCGCCGCCGAGGCCGCGCATGCGTACCTCGCCGCCGACGACGCTGAGGCCGGGCTGCCGCTTCAGCGCGTCCGACAATGTCGTCTCGCCGTAGCGCTGCAGGTCGTCGCGGCCGATCACGATGCGCCCGACGGCGTCGTCGCGACGCAGTTGGCTGCTTCCCGGTCCGCGCACCTCGATTTGCTGCGGTGGAGGTGTGTCGTCGCTGGCCGCGGCGGCGAGGCTGAACACAAGAAGCGGGACTGGTCGCAATAGGGAAAAACGCATGATGGTGGTAGACCGGAAGTTGGAGAGCGGCCAGCGTAGCGCAAGGCCGGACTCGTCCACACCGGCGTGTGACGAATGCCGGTTCCCGTGGGACGAAGGGGGATAAAGCGCATGAGGGCGGCTGTTATACTTTGCCAATTAGATAAACAATATAGCTGCCTATGTCCGCTAATCTGCGCGCCTTTTTGATTAATTTCGGCCTCTGGACGCTGCTGTGCGCGGTGGCGGGAATCAGCACCTACGGCGATGCGGCGCATCACCTCGACGCTCGCAGCTACTGGATGATGACCTTGGGTTGGTGGTGCGGCTACGCGGTGATGATGGTGCAAAGCTATTTGCTCTATCTGATTTATCAGCGCCATCCCGGTTGGCTGGCGACGCGCCGGCGCATCGTTCACGGATACCTGTTGTACCTGGCCCTGTGTTGGCCGGTCGCGATGCTCGGCCTGGCCTATCGGCGGTGCTTCAAGGTCGACCTGGTCCCGAATCTGCCGAACGCCTGGCGCTACTGGCTTTCGATGGGCAAATTCGAATGGTTCGTGGTGTTTGTGTTGTTGACACTGGCGTTTGGTGTCGTGGTGGCGGGCCTGTTGTGGCAGCAACGGCAGCAGCAGGCACGCGAACTGGCCGAAGTGCGCTTGGCGCTTGAGCGGCAGCGCCTGGCCGCGTTGCGCGGACAGCTGGAGCCGCACTTCGTCTTCAATACCCTCAGCGCGATCGGCGCCGTGGTGCGGACCGACGACAAGCCGCTGGCGCTGGAGGGACTGTCGCGCTTCGGGGACCTGCTGCAATACGCCTTGCTAAGTAGCGAGCGCGACTGGGTCAGCCTGAAGCAAGAGCTGCAGTTCGTGCGCGATTACCTGGAATTGCAACATCTGCGTTTCGGCCCGCGCTTGCGCGTCAGCATAGAGGGCGCCGATCTGCTGGACGAGGAGGTGGAGTGCCCGCCGATGCTGCTGCAGCCATTGGTCGAAAACGCGCTGCGGCATGATCTGGAACGTCACGCGGACAGCAGCGATATCCGTGTGACGTTCGCGCGGGAAGGCGAGTTCTTGCTGGTCCGGGTCAGCAACCCGGTCTTCCCGCAGGCGGCACCGACGGCGGGACTGGGGATCGGCCTGCGGGGGATTCGGGCCCGCCTGGGGCTCGCCTACGGCACCCTTGCTTCGCTGGATGTGGCGCGGATCGACGGCCGGTTTGTGGCGGGACTACGCCTTCCATGGCAAGTGATGGATTGACGATGGCTTTTAAAGTACTGATAGTCGACGACGAGGCGCACGCGCGCACCAATTTGAGGCTGGCGCTGGCGCCGCTTGGCGATTGGGCGGTGGCGGCCGAATGTGCCGGCGCGGCCGCCGCGCGCAGCTTTCTGCTAACGAACGAAGTGGACCTGGTGCTGCTCGATGTCCAGATGCCGCAGGAATCCGGGATCGAGATGGCCCGTTCCCTGGGCCGGATGGAACAGCCGCCGCTCATCGTGTTCGCCACCGCGCACCGGGGACATGCGCTCGACGCGTTTGACGCCCATGCGCTGGACTACATTGTCAAGCCTGTCGATGAGCGGCGCTTGCACCAGGCCATGTCGCGCGCCCGGGTGTTGCTGGAACAGCGCGCCATCTATACCAAGGCCTTACGCCAGTTCACCGACCCCGCGCCCGGGTTCTGGCGTGAATTGATCGTCAGGTCGGTGGGCCGGATGGATAAGGTCGCTTTGGAAGACGTGTTGTGGATCGAGACGGCGGGCAACTACGTCGAGTTGCACATGGCGGAGCGCACCCTGTTGCACCGGACGACATTGACGGAACTGGTGCACTACCTGGACCCGGAAGAGTTCCTGCGCATTCATCGCCGGATATTGGTGAGGCGTGACGAGGTACTGGGACTGCGTCAGATGCAAGAGGGAGGCTACGTCGCCGCGCTGCGCTGCGGCCGGTCGTTGCCGATCAGCGAGCGCCACTGGGCGGACGTCAAGTCCGCGCTGGAAAGCGGGAAACCGGCGCCGCCATGATAGTCTTGCCCGATTCAATTTTTGAATGTCGATGATGAATATGACCATGAACTGCTTGTTGCGTCGTCTGGCTGTGTTTTTCCTCGCGGGCGCTGCGGCATCCGCACACGCGGCCAATCCAGTCGTGCCGGGTTGGTACGCCGATCCGGAAATCCGTATCTTCAACGGGCGCTACTGGATATACCCGACCTACTCGGCCGACCACGGCGCGCCGGACCGGTCGAAGGCCTTCACGCCCGCGCAACAGCGCATGCGCGCCCGCTCGGAGATGATCTGGGAGCCCTTCCTCAAGAGCACCTTCTTCAATGCCTTCTCGTCGCCGGATCTGGTGCACTGGACCAAGCACCCGCATGTGCTCGACGTCGAGCATGTGTCGTGGGCGGCCTACGCCTTGTGGGCGCCCTCGGCGATCGAGCACAAGGGGAAATACTATCTGTTCTTCGGCGCCAACGACATCAAAAGCGACGCGCAGCTTGGCGGCATCGGCGTTGCCGTCAGTGACCGTCCGGAGGGGCCGTTCAAGGACGCGCTCGGGCGGCCCCTGATCGGGCAGATCCACAACGGCGCCCAGCCCATCGACCAGATGATATTCAAGGACGATGACGGCCAGTTCTACATGTACTACGGCGGCTGGAAACACGCCAACGTCGTCAAGCTGGCGCCGGACCTGCTCGGCGTGGTGCCGTTCCCGGACGGCGCGACATACAAGGAGATCACGCCGGACCCGGAATACGTCGAAGGATCGTTCATGGTCAAGCGCAAGGGCCTCTACTACTTCATGTGGTCGGAGGGGGAGTGGACCGGTCCGGGATACAGCGTGGCGTACGCGATGAGCGCGTCGCCATTGGGGCCGTTCAAGCGCATCGGCAAAATCCTGCAGCAGGATGACAAGGTCGCCCGGGGCGCAGGCCACCATTCCGTCGTCAATGTGCCAGGGACGGACCAATGGTACATCGCCTACCATCGCCGTCCCCTCGCGGAGGTGGACGGCAACCACCGCGAGCTCGCGGTCGAGCGGATGGTCTTCAACGAGGACGGCACGATCCAGCCGGTGGTCATGACGACCGAAGGCGTGGCGCCAAGTCCACTAACCGCTTCCGGCCGCTGAGACCGGCGGCCTTGCGCCTTATTGCGCCGGCGCGACGATGCCCAGTTCGCGCAGGAAGTCGCGCACGGCCAGGTAGGCCTGCTGGTTCTGCTCGGGCGTGAAGCCGCCATGGCCGCCGTCCTTGATGGTCAACAGCCGGTTCTTCTCGCCGGCCTTGTCCATCGCCTGGCGCAGGCGCACCGCGTGCGCGTACGGCACCAGCGGGTCGGCGTCGCCATGGATGGTCAGCACCGCCGGACCGTCCTTGCGCACATAGCTCAGCGGCGAGAGGCGGCGCGCCAGCTCCATCCGGCCTTCCATCGCGCCGAACCAACCCACCGCGTAGGAGCGCACGTTCGGCCCCTGCAGCATGTCGGCCACGTCGGTGATGCCGTACCAGTTGATCACGGCAGCCACCTTCGGCGCCGGATTGACGTACGGCCCGCTCCACGAACCGCTCGGCGCGCACTGGTTGGTGAACGGCGAATCGGACGGGATCATCGCGGTCGCCAGCGCCAGGTGTCCGCCGGCCGAGCCGCCCGTCACCACCACCTTGGACAGGTCGAAGTTGTACTGTTTGGCATTGCGGCCCACCCACTGCAACGCGCACAGGGTGTCCTCGACCGCCGCCGGCGCCAGCGCGGTCTTGGCCAGCCGGTATTCGACATTGACCACCGCAAAGCCCATCCGCATGTACGGCAACAATCGCAGCAGATCCCCCTCGCGCGCGCCGGCCACCCAGCCGCCGCCATGGATGTTGAGCACCACCGGCGTGGCGGCCTTGGCGGGCGAAGGCTGGTAGACGTCGAGCTTCAAGTCGCGTCCGCTGGCGGTCACGTAGGTCACGTTGGCGTTGACGTTGTAGCCGCTGCCGAGCCCGACGACGGCGTTGAAGCCGTCGTCGGCCGCGTTTTGCGCCAACGCGTGCGGCGGCGCAATCAAACACAGGGTGGAGCACAGCAGCACAAGAGGGAGTCGCATCTTTTCATTCCTTACATGTTGAGTTGGGGACCGCCTCGCGCCGTCCGCCGGGCGACGCTCGCGGTCCGGTCGGTCACGCCGCCACGCGCAGCAGCACGGAACCGTGCGGAACCAGCTTCTGGCGGATGACCCCGCGCACCGGCGGGAGATCCTTGCGTGTCCACAGGTCGCGCAGCTTCACCGTCTTGTCGCCCAGATTGAGGCGCGACAGGTCGAATTCGATCTCCACCGGCGCATCCTCGGTGTTGAACAGCGCCAGGTAGTGGACCGGCTGGGTGCCGTCCGCCCGCGCGCTCCAGATCCGCGTGCCCGGATCGGCGCGGTGTGGATGGTTGTGGTGGCTCTTTTGATTGACCGCGATCACTTCCGGATTGGTCAGCAGGGCCAGCGTGTTCGGGTCCAGGCGCCGCAGGTCGCCGCCCATGATCAGCGGCGAGCGCGCGATCGACCATAAAGTCATCAGCGTCTGCTGCTCGTCCGGTGTGAATTTGGTGTCGCGCTCACCCATCGCAAGGCGTCCGAGCGGCAGCATGTCGGCGTCGGGCCAAGCGTTTGCCGCCATCGTCGGGTTCCAGTTTTCCAGGCGCTGGAACTGATCCTTCAGCAATTTCCACTCGTCCCAGAAATCGTCGGAGATGCGCCACAGCTGCGCGTAGTGCGGCACGTGCTCGGCCCATTTGAGATCGGTTTCGCCGGGCGACAGGCTCAGCGTTATCGCGCGCCCGGACGCCTGGATGGCCTTGTGCGCGGCCTCGATCTCGCGCCAGTTCTTGTCATACGGACGCGACATGTCGTCCATCTTGACGAAGTCGACGCCCCACGATGCATACAGCTTGAAGATCGAGTTGTAGTACTCCTGCGCGCCGGGCTTGGTCATGTCGACGCCGTACATGTCGCCGTTCCATATGCAGGTGGAGGTGGTGTCGGCGATATCGCGCGCGCGCAAGTTCGTGCCCAGGATCGGGGTATTCATCCGCACAGCCTGGCGTGGAATGCCGCGCATGACGTGGATGCCGAATTTCATCCCCATCGCGTGGATCTGGTCGGCAAGCGCCTTGAAGCCCTTGCCGTTGGCGGCCGAGGGAAACCGGTTCGGCGCCGGCAACAGGCGGCTGTGCGCGTCCATCGTCAGTTCGGCATCCTTGCGATAGTCGTAGCCGGTGGCGTTCGGCTCGTACCACTGTATGTCGACGGTAAATATGTCGTAGCCGGAGGGCAGCAGCTGCTGCGCCATGATGCGCGCGTTTTCGAGCGACTGGGCCTCGGTGATGGTGGTGGCGAAGGAATTCCAGCTGTTCCAGCCCATCGGCGGCGTCGGCGCCAGCGCCGCACCGGTGCTGGTTTTTTTGTCGGCGGCCAGCGCGATGCCCGGCAGGGTCGCGGCGGCGGCGGTGGCGATGGAAGCGGCAAGAAGGTGGCGGCGGGGTAGGTTTGTCATGGAATCCTGGTCGGGGCTAAGAAAAGGAAAAGTAGCACGTTTTTGCGCGGAACAGCATTGCACAGCCCGCAATCCTTTTCAATTATGAATTTAGCGAACCGGGGAATCAAAAATGCTTAGGGAATCTTGAGCGAAGGGGCCGGGATAATTTCTGTTATATGATCGTTGCAAATGAATTATTGCGCGCCGACCATGAAACTGTTGCATTTGCTGCTGGCCATGCTGCTGCTGGCTGTACTTTTGCCGGCCGGCGCCGCCGGGCCCGTTATCAGCGGGGAGGATCTGATGCGGCGCGACGGCCGCATCTACCTGGCGCCGGACGCGGCTTTCCCAGCCTCCTACGGCGACATCGAACGCTGGCGCGGTGCCCGGGCGGCTGTGCCCAAGGTGAGCCTGTTCGGCGGCGCCTACTGGCTGGTGGCGGAGGTACGCAACGACAGCGCGGTGGAGGATTGGGTGCTGGCGCCGGGCAGCGTGCTGTTCGACCGCGCCGCGATCCGGGTATATGGAAGCGACGGCGGTATCCAGCGGCTGGAAACGGGCTACCGCGCCGATTACCAGTACGCGCTGCATTACGGCCGGCGCATCCGGCTGCCGCCCGGCGCCAGCGCCACCATCATCGAACGTATCGACAGTCCCTTTTACCAGGCGCCGCCATCGTTGCGGCTGTTCACCGAACCCGAATACCGCCGGCTGACAACGCGGGAAAACGTGCTAATACTGGGCTCGTTGGGCGCGCTTGGCGCGCTGGCGGTGTTCAACCTGTTCGTCCACCTGATGAAGCCGGATCGCGCGACCTTCTTTTATTCGCTGTACCTGGTCGTCTACCTGATCGCCTGGGCGCAGGAATTCCATCTGCCGGCGCATCTGCTGGGCTGGCACAACTTGCACTGGATCTACGTGCCGTTCTTTCTGATGGCGCTGCCCAACACGGCGTTCTATGTCGAGTTCCTGCAACTGCGCCAGCACCATCCCCGCCTGGCCAGGATCAGCCGCATCAACTACGTGTTGCCGCTGCTGATGCTGCCCAGCACCGTGCTGGCGCTGCCGTACGCGCCGATACTGGCCACGCTGACCATCAGCGTATGGTTGTCGCTCGCGCTCACCTGCGGCATCGTCAGCCTGCGGGCCGGCAATCCGCTTGCGCGATACTACGTGCTGGCGTTTTGCGCGCTGATGGTGCCCGCCACGCTCATTCTACCGAGCAATTTCGGGCTGGTCGCGCCACCGGTCTACAACCCTGAATTGTTGACCCTGCTGGGCGGTACGCTGGAGGCGTTGCTGCTGGCCTTCGCGCTGGCCCACAAGCTGCGTTTGCTTGCCCGGGAAAAGGAGTTCGCGGTGCAACGGCTTAATCAATCCATCATCCTGGCCCATACCGACCACCTGACGGGAATCGCCAACCGCCACGCGTTCGATCAGCAACTGGCGTTGCGCTACGCGACCGAACACGGCGTCGGGGACGAGGAGGCCGGCCTGGCGCTGCTGCTGATCGACCTGGACGGCCTGAAAATGGTCAACGATCAAGATGGCCACGCGCGCGGCGACGCCTTGTTGCGCGACTTCGCCCAAGGCCTGAAGCAGATGCTGCGCGAGGACGTCGGCGTATTCCGTCTGGGCGGCGACGAGTTCACCATCCTGGCGGCGCGGCGCGACGTGGCCGACCTGCTGGCGTCGCTGCGGCGCCTGGAGGGGGCGTTGCGGCAGAAAAGTTATCCGCACGCCGGCGCCAGCGTGGGATGGGCGACGGCGGCCGAGTCGCCGTCGTCCGACGACATGTTGGCGCTGGCCGACGCGCGCATGTACGAGCACAAGAACTCGCGTCGCCGGTCACGCGCCAACGACGCGCTGGCGTCGTTGTAGCGTCTGCCCCTGAACGCGGCGACCCTGTTGCGTAAAATGTAAGATAATGCCCTTCGGATACAAACGACCAGGGTTCTATGAAAAACAGTACTGAGGGTGGCGACCACGGCTTGGCGCGTGCTTTGGGGGTGGTCTCGGGCTTCGCGCTGGCGGCGGTATTGATCAAATTGAGCGCAGACACGTTAGGCCTCGGAAGCAGCAGCAATGCCGGCATCGGTATCATGTTTGCCGCGATCGGGTTTGGCGTGCCTTTGTTTCTGCTGACGCTCGGCATCACCATTTACCTCACCTATCGGGGCGCGATCAATGGCAGGTTGATGGCGGTCATGTGGTTGCCGTTCGTGGTGAGCCTTGCGATCCTGCCCGGTGCGGAATTCTTCAGCGCAAGGGAAAGGGAATCGTATGCCCGCAAGCATCCGGACGTGCGGGAAGTCCACGTCAATCTGACCGGGCGCGGCCTGCGCTTCGATCCTGCGATCGGACCGCATCGGGAGATGGAGGGCAAGGATCCCGGCAGATTCCTGGAAGTGCGACGCGAGCCTACGGCCCATCGGGATGACCGGATGGCCGCCTACCGGGGCGTGTTGCTCGCGCCGGATTTCAATCGCATGCAGGTGATTTACGGTCCAGAGGAGCAAGGCGAAGCGGTGTCCGTGCCGGTGGCGATCGCTCCCACGCCTGCCGGCTGGGCGCCGTTTCTGCCCGAACTGGGCACCAGCTTGGCCAAGTTGCTGGTGCACTACTACTATCATTATCCAGACCGCGTGGAAGTGGCCAGCGCCATCGACTGGAACGACGGGAATACGCTCGAGTACGACAATGGCAAACCGGCCAGCGGTGTGTTCATCCACAATCTGACCGGTGAGAGTATTGTGCGGCTCGAGGTCAACGGGCAGGTGGTGCCTTTCTACGACGGTGTCGATCCGCTGCGCGCCAACTATTGCAACGTCAAGAGATCCTCGGCCGTGTTGAAACCGGGCGCCAGGTTGACGGTGCGCTGGCAAAGCCTGCAGTCCGCTCCGAAATGGAACGAAGCGACGCCGACGGTGCCGTCGTTCCGCAAGCCGGTTTCGGCGGGCGACAAGGTGACATCGACCTCGGTTCATTTGTTTCTTTATCCGGACGCTCGGATAACGGTGCAGCGCTCCCAGACGTTCGAGACCGCGTCGGGCCGAGGCGCGGTAAGGGCCAGCGCGGCGCTGCCGGCGTTCGATTCCGCGCCGGTGTGTGGCGACGCGGCACAGCAATATCCGCTAACGCTTGAGCGCACTGCCGACTAGGCCGTCATCCCTTGTGCTGCGATGGGAAAACCCGGCGCGGCGGCAACTGGATCATCGCCAGCGCCGTGTACAACGGCGGGCTGAGCACGCGCGAGACGGTGCTGGCGATGACCGCGCAGGCCATCAGGCTTAGCACCATGCCGTGGCCATCGACCATTTCCATGACGATGATGAACGCCGTCAGTGGCGCCTGGGTCGCGGCGGCCAGGAAGCCGACCATGCCCAGCGCGATGACGGCCGGCGCATGCGGATAGCCGGTCAGCGCCGCCACGTCGTGTCCGAGCGCCGCGCCGATCGACAGCGACGGCGCGAAGATGCCGGCGGGAACACCGGACCAGGCGGTCAACCAGGTGGCGGTGAATTTGAACAGCGCGAACCCGGTCGGGACGTGGCCGTTATTGTCGAGCAAGGCGCGTGTGGCGTCGTTGCCGCTGCCGTAGGTTGCGCCACCGGTGACGACCCCGATCAGCGCCACCGCCAGCCCGCAACCGATGGCGAAGCGGATGGGAAATCGCTGCCGCCAGCGGCTGGGCCGGTCGGGCGAAGTGCCGCGCAGCGAGGCGAGCAGCAGGCGGGCGAACAGACCGCCGGCCAGCCCCGTGACCAGCGTCACCAGCAAGCCCGGCCCCAGCAGTGGCAGGCCGATCGGTCCCGGGTGGATGACGCCGAAATGGGTGCCGTTGCCATACACCGAGACGGCGATCAGGCCGGCCAGCACGATGCCTGAGACGATCAGGCCGCTATTGCGTTGTTCGGGCGTGCGCGACAGTTCTTCGATGGCGAACATGACGCCGGCCAGCGGCGTGTTGAACGCCGCCGCGATCCCGGCCGCGCCGCCCGCCACCAGCAGGGAATGGGCGCTCACGCCGCTGCCGCGCGGCAGCCAGCGGCGCGCGGCGAGCATGACGCCGGCGGCGATTTGCACCGACGGTCCCTCGCGCCCCAGCGACAGTCCGCCCAGCAGGCCGGCCGACGTCAGCCCGATCTTGGCAACGCTCAGCCGCAGCGAGACAAGCAGCGGCCGCCGGCCGCCGGACAGCTCCGGGTCGAGGGCGGCCATCACTTGCGGAATGCCGGAGCCGCCCGCGCCACGCGCATAGCGCCGCGTGAGCCAGACGATGACGCCGCAGCAGAGCGGTGTCCACAGCAGCGGCAGCCACCACGCCGCGCCGGCCAGTTGCAGGAAAAGGCCCAGCGCGCGTTCGGCCAGCCAGGTGAAGCCCACCACCACCAGGCCCGCGACTGCGGCCGCGCTCACCACCACGGTGCGCACCATCCACACCTGCGGCGAGGCGAACTCGCGCCGGAAGGCACTGCGCATGTCGTGCGGGGACTTGTCGGGCGGATGCATGGGGCCTACTCGGGAAACGGAAACCTATTATATATGCCGGGGAAGGGCAGCCGTGTCCGGCAGGATATATCCGCCGGACACCGGTGCTGTCTCTGTCCCTATTTGGACAACATCTCTCGCACCCGCTTGCGCATTTCGCGCTCGCGTTTGTTCTCGGCGTTCCAGTCTTCGCGCAGCGCGCGCCACAGCGCCACGACCATCAGCACAATCACGATGGCAAACGGCAGCGCGAACAGGATGGTGGCGGTCTGCACCGCCTCCAGGCCGCCGGCGAGCAGCAGGCTGACGGCGATGCCCGCCACCAGCACGCCCCACAGCACCTTGACCTTGTTGGGCGGGTTGGGATTGCCATTGGTGCTCATCATCCCGAGCACGAGCACGGCGGAATCGCCCGAAGTAATAAAAAACACCAACACCAGCATGGTGGCGACCACCGACATGATCAGGCCGAACGGCATGGCCGCGAACATGGCGAACAGCGCGGTCGCGACGTCGGCCTTGACCGCTTCGGACAGCGGCACGTGCTGCCAGATTTCCATGTGCAGCGCGGTGCCGCCGAACACCGAGAACCAGACGAACGCCGCCAGCGACGGCGCGACCACGGTGCCGACGATAAACTCCCTGATCGTGCGGCCGCGCGAGACGCGGGCGATGAACAGGCCGACGAACGGCGACCAGGAGATCCACCACGCCCAGTAGAAAATCGTCCAGTTGCCGACCCATTCGCTGTCGCGGAACGGCGTCGACCTCAGGCTCATGCGCACGATATCGGTCAGATAGCTGCCCAGCGTGTTGCTGAAGGTGTCGATGATCGCCACCGTCGGCCCCAGCACGAACACCGTGATGGCCAGCAGCACGGCCACGCCGATATTAAAGTTCGACAGATATTTGATGCCTTTTTCGACGCCCGTCACGGCCGACGTCATGAACACGGCGGCCGTCACCACGATGATGACGATCTGCCAGGTCTTGCTGACGTCGAGGCCGAAGACTGCGTGCATGCCGGTATTGATCTGCAGTGCGCCCACGCCCAGCGATGCCGCCACGCCGAAGGCCGTCGCGACAATCGCCAGGCCGTTGAAGACGCCCGACAGCGACCGCACCCAGCGCCACGGCAGGCTGCCGGTCACGGTGCTGATCATGGGAAGGCCGCCGCGCCGGTACTGGAAGAAAGCGATCGCCAGCGCCACGATGCTGTAGACCGCCCACGGGTGTATGCCCCAATGGAAGAAGACGTAGCGCATCGCCGCGTTCGCAGCCTCCGGCGTGCCGGCGGTGATTCCCGGTGGCGGCGTGACGTAATGGGAAACCGGTTCGGCCACGCCCCAGAACACGAGGCCGATGCCCATGCCGGCGGCGAACAACATCGCGAACCAGCTGCCGACGCTGAATTCCGGCTCGTCGTCCTCGTTACCCAGTTTGAGATTGCCGTAGCGGCTGAAGGCGACGTAAGCGGCGAAAAAGACCAGGCCGAGCACGACCCACAAATACAGCCAGCCGAAGTTTTTGGTCAGTAGCGACAGCGCGGCGCCGAATACGGTGGACATCGTCGCGGGAGAGAAAATTCCCCACAAAACGACGAGCATGATTAAACATGCGGGGAATAAAATTTGCATTGGAACTCCTTAACTCATGGCAAATTATACCGTAGCAAATTTGCTATTATTTTCAGGCGTGCGCCCATGCCGTGCGCCGCCGGTCGTTACCTTCTGTTATCATTGTGATTGGGTGTCCACACATGTCGTGTGGCAGGGAATGCGTCAGGTCGGGCCGCCGCGCGGTTTTTACGCGTCCTTATGAAAATCATTCCAACGCCTATCTCCAACACATTCAACCGTTTCGTCGAATCGGAAAAAGCCGGCGGCATCCTGCTGATCGCTTGCACCATCGTTTCCCTGTGCCTGGCCAACTCGCCGTTGGCCGAGCCCTATCTGCATTTTTGGCACGTCAAGGTCGCCGGCCTGTCGGTGGAGTTGTGGATCAATGACGCCTTGATGGCCATCTTCTTCCTGCTGATCGGCCTCGAACTGGAGCGGGAAATCCACAACGGCGAGTTGTCGAGCATACGCAGCGCGTTGTTGCCGATGGTGGCGGCGGCCGGCGGCATCGTCGTGCCGGCCTTGTTCCACTTCCTGTTGAATGGCGGCACGCCGAGCCAGGCCGGCATGGGGATTCCCATGGCGACCGACATCGCCTTCGCGCTGGCCGTGCTGATGCTGCTTGGCAGCGCCGTGCCGACCTCGCTAAAAGTGTTCCTGACGGCGCTGGCGGTCATGGACGATCTCGGCGCTATCATCGTCATCGCCGTCTTCTATACCTCGACCTTGGCGCCGCTCTACCTGCTCGGCGCGCTGGTCGTGTTCGCCGGGCTGCTCTGCATGAACCGGGTGTTTCGCGTGCTCGCGCTCGCGCCGTATCTGGTCGGCGGCGCGCTCATGTGGTTCTTGATGTTCAAGTCCGGCGTGCACGCCACCATCGCCGGCGTACTGCTGGCGTTCGCGATTCCCTATTCAGCAAAGGATGAGGACGCCGCTTCTCCTTCGCATCGCCTTGAGCACGCGCTGCACCTGCCGGTGGCGTTTGTCATCCTGCCGATCTTCGCGTTGGCGAATACCGGTATTGTCATCGGCGCCGGATGGATGGGCGAGCTGCTGTCGTCCAATAGCGTCGGCATCCTTGCGGGACTGGTACTTGGCAAGCCGCTGGGCATCACGCTGGCGTGCCTGGCCGCGGTGGCGTTGGGCATCTGCACCTTGCCGGCGGACCTGAGATGGCGCCACGTGATCGGCGCCGGCCTGCTCGGCGGGATAGGATTTACGATGTCGATCTTTATCACCAACCTGGCGTTCAGCGACGATGCGGCGCTGATCAACGCGTCGAAGATGGCGATTTTGTTGGCCTCGCTCGTGGCCGGGATGGCGGGGTTTGTCTGGTTGAAGATGTTCGGCAAGCCGGTTGCCGAACATCCGTGATGCGGAATTACTTCTTCATCGCGTCTTTCGCCATGTCGTCCTTTTTCATGTCGTCTTTCTTCATCTCGTCCTTGGCCATGGCGTCCTTTTTCATGCCGTCCTTGGCCATTTTGTCCTGATGCATGGGTTTTTTCATGGCGTCCTTCTTCATGCCATCCTTCGCCATGCCGTCCTTGCCCATGGCGTCCTTCGACATGTCGTCTTTTTTCATCGCGTCCTGGGCGTAGGAGGCGCCGGACATCATCAGGCAGGCGGCGAGCAGGGTGGTGGTCAGTTTGTTCATGGTGATTCCTTCTAGGTTTAACAACGGTTTTAACAACGGGTTTTAACAACGTGATTGCAGGTCAGCTACCGCCGAACCAGTTATACCCCTGGTCTTCCCAATAGCCGCCAGGGTGGGTATTCGTGACAAAAATGGCTTGTACGTGCTTGGGATTCTTGTAACCGAGCTTGGTCGGCATGCGCAGCTTCATCGGAAAGCCGTAGCGCGGTGGCAGCGGCCGGTCGTTAAAGCTGAGCGCCATCAGCGTTTGCGGATGCAGCGCGGTCGCCATGTCGATGCTGGTGTGGTAGTCGTCGCCGCATTTGAAACCGACGTATTTCGCGCTTAAATCGGCGCCGATGTGGCGCAGGAAGCGGGAGAAGGGCACGCCGCCCCACTTGCCGATCGCGCTCCAGCCTTCGACGCAGATGTGGCGTGTGACTTGCGATTGCTGCGGCAGCGCGCGCAACGCGCCCAGCGTCCACGGCTTGCGGTCGGCGACCATGCCGCTGAGCTCCAGGCGCCAGTCGTCGCCGTCGATGTCGCGGATCTCGTCCTCGCCGTAGTAGGCGTTGAACGGAAACGGCTGCGTGATCATCGATTCCGGGTAGGTGGGCGCCAGCCGGGCGGGATCGAACAGCATCCCCTGGACGCGGTCGTTGAAGCGGGAAACCTGGTTCAGCGCCGCCTCGATGCTTTCCTCGCTGCCGAGGGAGCAACCGGTCAGCAAGGTCAATCCACCCAGGGTCACGCTGCGTTGCAGGAAGGCGCGGCGCGATGGCTCCGGCACCCGTGCGATGGCGTCGGCCAGCATCGCGGCGCCTTCGGTCGGCATTACGATCTCGCGTTTTTTGAAGAGTTTTATCATGGTGTGTCCAGTCGGCGATCAACGCCCGCGTAACATGGCAAGCAGCGTGCGCGGCACCAGGGCCACCATCACCACATGGATAACGATGAAGCCGAACAGGCCCGCCATCGCGAAAAAATGCACCAGGCGCGCGCCTTCGTAGCCGCCCATCAGCTCACGCAGCAGCGGAAACTGCACGGACTTCCACAGCACCAATCCGGACAGCACGATGACGGTGCTGGCGACCATCACAAACAGATACGCCAACCGCTGCACGCTGTTGTAATGGCGCGGATCGGCGTGCGACAGCTTGCCCCGCAGCGCCTGGCCCAGGTCGCGCAGCACCTGGCGCGGCGCGACCGGAAAAAACTGCCGCCGCAACCTGCCCGAGACGAGATTGATCAGCAAGTACAGGAAGCCGTTGGCGACCAGCAGCCACATGGCGGCGAAGTGCCACTGCAAGGCGCCGCCGAGCCAGCCGCCCAGGGTCAGGCCCGGCGGAATCGCGAAATCGAGAAACCGGGTGGCGTTGTAGATGCGCCAGCCGCTCGTCAACAGAATCACGACGGCGAAGGCGTTGAGCCAATGTGTCAGGCGCAGCCAGATCGGGTGGATAGTGGCTGTTGTCCCGTGAGCTGGTATAACTGTGGGTTTCATGATGAGCGTTCTCGATGTCGGTAACAGTGAGTTCGCGCCAGCCGGCGGATTGGTTACAGGCCACATCAAAATAATCGTGAAAAAATTTATTTGCATGGACGATGTAACCAAAGGCCGCGATGCGACGAATAGAAGAGGTGGACCACCTTCGCATGACCGAATTACGCCTCCATGCCTTGTTTTTACAGGGCAGGGATGGCGATGCCCTGGCTTATCGACGTTTTCTGGCGGCGACGGCGACGCATTTGCGCGCCTTCCTGCGGCGGCGTTTGAGCCGCTGGCCGGACGAGGTGGAGGATCTGGTGCAGGAAGCGCTGCTGGCGATCCACAACCAGCGCCTCAGCTACGACACCGCCGTGCCGCTGACGGCATGGGTCTACACCATCGCCAAGTACAAGCTGATCGACTGGCTGCGGCGGCATGCCAGGCGCGACAGCCTGCATGATTCGCTGGACGACGTCGACGAAGGCGAGAGCGCCTTGTTCTCCAGCGCCGAGTTGGAGGCCGGCGAGGCGCGGCGCGACCTCGCCCGGCTGCTCGGCCTGCTGCCGGACAAGCAGCGCGACGCCATCGTTCATACCAAGCTGGACGGCTTATCGACGCGCGAGGCGGCCGCGACGCTGCAGATGTCGGAGGCGGCCGTCAAAGTATCTGTGCATCGCGGAATGAAGACATTGGCCACTATCCTGAGAGGTTCGCCATGAAGACAGACGATTTGATCACCATGTTGTCCAGCGGCCCGGATGTGGCGTTGGCCGCCCGGCCGGTGCGCGCCACCGCGCTGCCGCTGCTCGGCGGCCTGCTTGCCAGCGCCGCGTTGATGCTGGCGATACTGGGCTTGCGTCCGGATCTGGACCTGGAGATGACTTGGCCGAAGTTCTGGCTGAAGCTGGTGTTTTCGCTGGCGCTGGCGGGCGCCGGCGCGCTGGCGGTCAAACGCCTGGCCGCGCCCGGCGCGAGCACGCGCGCGCTGCCGCTGTTCATCGCCGGGCCCGTGGCGGCGCTGTGGGCGGTGGCGGGCGTCGCGCTGTGGCTGGCGGCGCCCGAATCGCGTTCGGATCTGTTCTGGGGCAGCACGTGGCGCTATTGTCCGCTGCTCATCGCGTTGTTGTCGCTGCCGCTGCTGGCCGCAGCGCTGCATATCCTGCGCGGGCGGGCGCCGACCCGCCTGCGCCTGGCGGGTGCGGCGGCGGGTTTCGCCGCCGGCGGCGCGGCGGCGGTCGTCTACTGCCTGCATTGCCCGGAAATGAGTCCGGCGTTCGTCGGTTTCTGGTATTTGCTGGGGATACTGATTCCGACCGCCCTGGGGGCCGCGCTCGGTCCGCGCGCGCTGGCCTGGTAGTGCTCCCTGATCCTCCAGAGCGTGTTGAGGGAAATCGGCTCCCTGAGATCGGGCGATTGCAGGGACTGGGATTGTACGGTAGCATTCCGTACAAAGGAGTTCCCATGACGACTGCCACTGCCCGCCTTGATCTTCGCCTTGAATCCCGGGAGAAAGATCGTATTGCTAGAGCTGCCGCACTGCGAGGAATGCCGGTGTCCGTTTTCGTGCGCGATGCTGTGCTGCGTGAAGCAGATACCACCATTGCCGCCGCCAGCGTTACCACGCTGTCGGAGCAGGAGTCGCGACGGTTCCTTGATGCTTTGGATGATCAATTCCGCCCGAACGACCGGCTAAAGAGAGCGATGGAGGCGGCGTCCCGGCTCGCTCAGGGCTGAGCATGGCACTGGTCTTTACCGTTTTGGATGCCTCCCACCATGACCGCGATGGTTTTGAGTGTGGTGTCGCTGCGCTGGACGATTACCTGCGTGAACGTGCTGGACAGCATCAGCGCGACGGTATCGCCACCACTCATGTGCTGATCGACGATGCGCAACCGGCTCGTATCTTGGGGTACTGCTCGTTATCCGCAGCGGAGCTGCACTTACATGAATTGCGAGATGAAGACCGTAAGCGGCTGCCAAAGTATCCTGTGCCTGCGATACGGGTTGCGCGCCTGGCGGTGGCAAAAGCCGAGAAAGGTAAGGGCCACGGGCATTTGTTGCTTGGCCATGCCGTTAACTTGGCCCTGTCCGTGCGACAGAAGATGGGCGTACGCGTGCTAATCGAGGATGCCAAAGATGCTCGGACGGCCGCGTTCTATGAGGGATTTGGATTCCGTCGCACAGCAAGCAAGGCATTGACGTTGTATTTGCCTATTGGCCGATCTTAATTGCAACGCCATGCCCGCCGTTTTGCCCATATGAGTTCGCTTCCTTTACTGCCAGCGCGCAGCTTTCACCGCCAACCGCTGGCTCACCCCATGCACCATCGGTCCGCACAACATCACGACCGTGAACGCGGCGGGCCACGCCGCCATGAAGGCGTACAGCCAGCGCGTCATGAAGGCCGGATGCAGGCCGATATTGAGCCAGGTGACCCAGCCGCTCATCAGGGACGACATCAGCAAGGACATCAGCAGCGCGAACACCAGGCGCAAACGAAACAGATCAGACATGGAATCTCCTAAAAGAGTGGAGATCACAGCGTAGTCAATTGCGACAATCTATACTAGAGCCATATTTTCAATTTTAAATTCCAAAAATGAAATCATGCTCGACGATTTAGCGCTGTTTGTCACCATCGTGGAGGAGGGCAGCCTGAACGCCGCCGCCGTACGTGAAAAGTTGCCCCCGGCGACGGTCACGCGGCGCCTGCAAAAGCTCGAAAGCGATCTCGGCTACCGGCTGCTCAACCGCAGCGCGCGCCGCCTGCAACCGACGGCCGAGGGCTGGCAATACTACGAGCGCTGCCGGCCCCTGGTGCGGGCGCTGCGCCAGGCCACGCGGCAGCTCGACGACAGCCTGTCCGAGACTTCGGGCCTGATCCGCGTGCTGGCGCCCGTCAACTTCGCCAGCGGGCTGCTGACGCCGGCCTGGACCAGCTTCATGCACGCTTACCCGCAGATCAAACTGGAACTGGAGCTTTCCAACCACCCGCAAGACCTGGTGGGCAGCGGCGCCGACCTGGCTATCCACGTTGGCTCGCTAGAAGATTCCTCGCTGATGCAGCGCCGCCTGGGCAACGCATCGCTGGTGATGCTGGCGGCGCCGTCGTATCTGGAGCGCGCCGGCGTGCCGGCCGATCCTGCGGAACTGGGCGGGCACGACCTGATCGTGGCCGAACCGTTGCGCACCTGGCGGCTGCGCCGTCCGGACAACGGCGCCGAGGTGGTGGTCCAGCCACAGGCGCGGATACGGGTCAACGAAATGCGGCTGGCGGTCGATATGGCGCTTGCCGGCCTGGGCATTCTGCTGTGTCCGCTGTTGCAGAGCCGGGACGAGGTGGCCGCCGGCACCCTGGTGCGAGTGTTGCCGGCGTGGATGCCGCAGCCGCGCCACGTCTACGCCGTGTGGACGCAGCGGCGCTACCTGCCGCCACGCGTGCGCCTGCTGCTCGACCATCTCGCCGACTTCACCGCCGCCAGTCCGCTGTTGCAGGAAATGTGACCTGACAGACGAGATTGGCCATGCAGCGTTAATTTATGGCGCGCTTCGGAAGTCTCCAACAGAAAAGACGAAAATCCGCATGGACCGGGTTGCAAGGAGAAGTGGCGGGCAATGCGCATGCAAACGGCTTCGCCATCCCCCGATGCCCGTTTGGCTATCGCAGCGGCGTAAAAGGTCATTGGACACACCGATTCCCGCGCTATATCGTGCAAAGCCGACCATGGGATTTGCCGGGCCGCTTCAGCCAGCAAGGCGGGCGTCCGAGGTTCCTGGCGGCTAAAACGATAAAAATATCAACGGAGACAAACATGAACAAATCCTTCTCGCTTTGGGGAGCCGCCGCTGTAGTGGCCTCTTCCATGCTGTCCGTCAACGCCGCCGCGCAGGCGCCAACCGCGCCGGTGACCTTCCTGAACGCTTCCGTCCACGATCCTTCCGTGATCAAAACGGACGGCACCTATTACGTCTTCGGCTCCCACCTGGCATCGGCCAAAAGCAAGGATTTGATGCGGTGGACCCCGATCACCGACTCCGTCAGCGCCACCAATAAGCTGTTCCTCAACGGTTCGAACAACGTCTACACGGAACTGGCGGAAACCTTCGCCTGGGCGCAAACGACCACGCTGTGGGCGCCGGACGTGATCCGCCTCGCCGACGGCAAGTTCTACATGTATTACAACGCCTGCAAGGGCGACTCCCCGCGCTCGGCCATGGGTATCGCGGTGGCCGACAAGATCGAAGGCCCCTATGTGAACAAGGGCATCTTCCTCAAATCCGGCATGTGGGGCCAGGCCAGCTATGACGGCACCGTCTACGACGCCCTCAAGCATCCGAACACCGTCGATCCGAACGTGTTTTTCGATAACGGCGGCAGGCTGTGGATGATCTACGGCTCCTATTCCGGCGGTATTTTCATCATGCAGATGAACCCGGTCAACGGCATGCCGCTGCCAGGGCAGGGTTACGGCAAGCGCTTGATGGGCGGCAATCACAGCCGGATCGAAGGCGCCTATGTGATGTTCAGCCCCGTCACGCAGTACTACTACATGTTCACGTCGTTCGGCGGCCTGGACGCGGCCGGCGGCTACAACATGCGCGTGGCCCGCGCCACTTCCCCGGACGGCCCGTACTACGACGCCCAGGGCGTGGACATGGCCAACGTCAAGTCCGATCCGTCCAAACCCCTGTTCGACGACGCGTCGATCGCGCCGTATGGCGTGAAGATCATGGGTAACTTCCTCTTCGAGCGCAAGCTGGGCGAGCCGGGCACCGGCATCGGCACCGGCTATGTTTCGGCGGGCCACAATTCGGCTTATTACGATGCGGCCACCGGCAAGCACTTCCTGATTTTCCACACCCGCTTCCCCGAGCGTGGCGAACAGCATCAAGTCCGCGTGCACCAGATGTTCATGAACGCCGACGGCTGGCCCGTCGTGGCGCCGTACCGCAACTCCAATGAGACCCTGGAATCGGTTCAGCGCGGATTCGTCTTCGGCGACTATATGTTCGTCAACCATGGCAAGGATATTTCGGCCACCATCAAAAAATCCCGGTTCATCACGCTCAACGCGAACGGCTCCATCAGCGGCGCCGTCACCGGCTCCTGGGCGCTGGTGGGCGCCAACCAGGCCGAGATCAATCTGGCCGGCTCGCCGCCATTCAAAGGGGTGTTCCTCAAACAATGGGATGAAACCTCGCAGAGCCATGTGATGACGTTCTCGGCGACTTCGCGCGATGGCGTCTCCGTCATGGGCAGCCGCCTGACGCCGCGCAGCGACATGCAGGCGGTGAACGCCATCGCCGACCAGCTCACTCTGGGCAACACCAACGCGGTCACCGGCGACATGACCCTGCCGACCAGCGGCGCGCGCGATGCCGTGATCACGTGGACATCGTCGAATCCGCGCGTGTTGAGCAATACGGGGCAGGTCACCAGCCCGGCGAGCGATGTGAGCGTCACCTTGACGGCCACCATCACCAAGGGGCAGGCGCGGGTGACCAAGTCGTTTGTTGTCACGGTCCGCAAGCTGGGCGGCATGATCGCCCACTACACCTTCGACGGCAACCTTGGCGATGCGACCGGCGCGTTTGGCGCAGGCACTGTCATCGGCGCGAAGATCGATGTCGGCGGCGGCAGCCTGGGCTACGAGGCGGGCATGAAGGGCAGCGCGGCCGTGTTCAACGGCGCGAGCGGCGTGCGCCTGCCGAATGGCCTGATCTCCAGCAACACCTACACGGTGGCCATGTGGCTCAAGCCGGCTCAGTTGACCGCGTTCTCCACCACGTTCTTCGGTGCCCGCACCGGCGACTCGTGGATCAGCCTGCTGCCGAAGGGCCATGACGGCGTCGGCGGCGCGACCATGCTGTGGTCGGGAACCGCCTGGTACGATGCCGGCCTGGGCATGAACATCCCGGTCGGACAATGGTCGCACGTGGCGTTCAGCGTCAAGAACGGCGGCGTCAACATCTACGTCAACGGCGCGAAGCGCTACAGCGGCGTGAACTTCCCCAATGTGTTCACCACCACCACCGGCGTGTTCGCGCTGGGCGTGAACTGGTGGGACGCGCCGTACAAAGGATCGATGGACGATCTGCGCATTTACGGTTCGGCGTTGACGGACGGAGAGATTTCCAGCATCGCGCGTTAAGTCCGGGATTTTTTTGTGCGGATGCCGGCCCTCCCGGGCGCCTGATGGCCGGCTCAGCAATTATCATAGGCATGGCCGGCATCCGCCGGCCGCCTCTTTTTTTAACGGACACCTTACCTACACATGACTATTTCCACCAGACCCGCCACGATTTTCCTGCTCAGCACCCTGGTCGGCCTCAGCGCCTGCAGCCAGATGCCATCCCGCGACGCCGCTGCGCCAGCCGGGGTGTCGTTGTCGCGCATGCCCTTCGGCACGCTGTCCAATGGCGCCAAGGTTGAAGCCATCGTCCTGAAAAACGCCGGCGGGTTGTCGGCCACCTTGATCTCCTATGGCGCCACGGTGCAGAGCCTGCGCTTCCCGGACAAACAGGGCAACGCCGCCGACCTGGCGGTTGGCTACGACACGCTGGCCGGCTATGAGACGACCCCGGGCTTCACCAACGTGACGGTGGGACGCTACGCCAACCGCATCGCCAACGGCACGTTCGCCATCGACGGCAAGAAGTTCGCGCTGTCGGTCAACGAGGCGCCCAACACGCTGCACGGCGGCGCGATCGGCTGGGACAAGCGCAACTGGGTGGTCAAGAGTGTCGAGCAGACCGCCGACAAGGCGTCGGTGACGTTTACGCTGACGTCGCCCGATGGCGACCAGGGCTTCCCCGGCACCGTGGTGGCCGACGTGACGTACGAGCTCAATAACAAAAACGACCTGACCATCCGCTACGGCGCCAAGACGGACAAGCCGACGGTGGTCAACGTGACCTGGCACAGCATGCTCAACCTGTCGGGCATCCCGGCCACGCGCCTGGCCACCGATGCCGAGGTGACCATCGAATCGGACGCCATCCTGCCCGTCAACCAGACCTTGATCCCGACCGGCCAGCCGCTGCCGGTGGCCGGCACGCCGTTCGACTTCCGCACCCCTGGCGTTGTCACCGAGCGCGTGCGCATGCAGCATCCCCAACTGGCGCTGGCCAACGGCGGCATCGATCACAACTATTTGATTCGCGGCGGCAAGACGGCCCAACCTAAGCCGGCCGTCAAGATCGAAGACCGCCACTCCGGGCGCGGCCTGACGATCGCCACCACCGAGCCTGGCATGCAGGTCTATACCGGCAATTTCCTGAAGGGCGAGGTGACCGGCAAGGGCGGCCAGAAGCTGACCAAGTACCAGTCCATCAGCTTCGAGGCGCAGGGCTATCCCGACAGCCCGAACCAGTCGGCCTTCCCGACCACGCGCGTGGACCCGGGCCGCGACTACTCGCAGACCACGGTGCTGCATTTCTATACGCTCGATAAGTAATCCCCCAGGCGCCGCGCCGCCACGACCTGGCGGCGCGGCCCGTGCTTACAGCTGGCTCATGCCGCCATCGATGATCAGTTCGGTGCCGACGACGAAGGCGGCCTCGGGCGAGGACAGGTAGAGCACCGCGCCGGCGATCTCGTCCGGCGTACCGAAGCGTTTCAGCGGGATTTGTTGGGCGATGCCGGCGGCCATGTCGCTCAGTTGCGCGTCGGGCAGGCCCAGGCGGCCATACAAGGGCGTCGACACCGGCCCGGGGCTGATCACGTTGACGCGCACGCCACGCTCGAGCAGCTCGGCCGACAGCGTCTTGGCGAACGAGATCAGGGCGGCCTTGCTGGCGGCGTAGACCGACGAGTTGGGCATGCCGAGGTGAGCGTTGATCGAACCGTTCAGCACCACCGCAGCGCCGCGGCTGAACAGCGGCGTCAACGCCTGGATCGTGAAATACGCGCCTTTGACGTTGACGTTAAAGGTGTGGTCCCACAGCGCTTCGTCGATGTCGTCGAACGGCGCGAACTTGGCTACACCCGCATTGAGGAACAGCGCGTCGAGCGTGATGCCCTGTTCCTTCAACGTGGCGGCCAGCGTTGCGGCATCCTTGATATCGCCTTGGTCGTTGCGCACGGCGATCGCGGCTTCGCCCAATTGCTGGCGGGCTGTTTCCAGGGTGACTGGATCGCGTCCGGTGATGATGACGCGCGCGCCTTCGCTGGCGAATCGCATGGCGGTCGCCAGGCCGATGCCGCTGTTGCCGCCGGTGACGAGGACTGTCTTGTTTTCAAAGCGTTTCATGGTGGTTCTCCAATAAAGAGTGGGTGTGTAGCCACTATAGGATTAATCATCCGAGCAATCAAAGCCTCGGATATTGGTGCTATATTCAGGTTTTCTGAATATTGGAGGCTGACATGGACAGGTTGCGGGCGATGGAAGTGTTTGTTGAAGTGGTGCGCAAAAACGGCTTCGCGCGGGCGGCCGACGCGCTCGATACATCGCCGGCCAATGTTACGCGCATCATCGCCGATCTGGAGAGCCACCTCGGTACGCGGCTGCTGAACCGCAGTTCGCGCAAGATGTCGCTGACCGAAAGCGGCGACGCGCTATACGAGCGCGCCAAGACCATCGTTGAGGATATGGCCGAGGTCGAAGCGATCGCGTCATCGACGTCGATGACGCCTCGCGGTCTGCTGCGGCTGAACGCGCCGCTCAGTTTTGGCGTGCTGCAACTGGCGCCGCTGTGGGGCAAGTTCATGGACGAGCACCCCGGCGTCGAGCTGGAGGTGGCGTTGAGCGACCGGGTGGTCGATATCGTCGAGGAGGGCTACGACATGGCGATCCGCATCTCGCGCTCCGGCTCGACATCGCATGCGGCGCGCAAGCTGGCGACGTCGCAAAATATCTGTTGCGCCGCGCCGTCCTACCTCGAAAAACACGGCGTGCCGAAGGTGCCGCAAGACCTCGCCGCGCACCGCTGCATCGGCTACCGCTACGCGGCCACCGCCGACGAGTGGCATTTCAGCGATCATCTGGGACAGGCGGACGTGGTCAAGGTCAACTGCCCCATGCATACCAATAACGGCGACACGGCGAGGGCCGTGGCCGTCGCTGGGGGCGGGGTCATCTGGCAGCCGACCTTTTTGATCGGCGCCGACTTGAAAGCGGGGCGGTTGGTGCGCGTGTTGCCGGACTACCATTTGCCCGATATCGACGTGCTGGCGGTGTATCCGAGCCGGCGCCACCTGAGCGCCAAGGTGCGCGTGATGATCGACTTCTTGGCGGAGGAGTTTTCCGGTATTCCGCCTTGGGATCGATAGGTAGGTTAGAGGAATTTTCATAAAAATCAAAGACTTGTATTTATTTGGCCAAGTCTTTATTTTTCAGATTGTATAAAATATCCAAAGGGATTATGATTCATGGGTCAGTTTTCCCCCATTCCAACGCCTATCTAAAGGAAGCACCATGAGCGACAACATCTTCACCGGCACCATTCCGGCCCTGATGACTCCCTGCACCCCCGAGCGCACCCCCGACTTCGACGCGCTGGTGAAGAAGGGCCGCGAGCTAGTCGACCTCGGTATGAGCGCGGTGGTGTATTGCGGCTCGATGGGCGATTGGCCGCTGCTGACCGAAGCGCAGCGCCAGGAGGGTGTGGCGCGCCTGGTCGGCGCCGGTGTGCCGACCATCGTCGGCACCGGCGCGGTCAATTCGAAGGAGGCGGTGTCGCACGCCGCGCACGCCGCCAAGGTGGGCGCGAGCGGCCTGATGGTGATTCCACGCGTGCTGTCGCGCGGCGCCTCGCCGGCGGCGCAAAAGGCGCACTTCGAGGCCGTCCTGTCGGCCGCGCCCAAGCTGCCGAGCGTGATCTACAACAGCCCGTACTACGGCTTCGCCACGCGCGCCGACCTGTTCTTCGAACTGCGGGCCAAGCACTCCAACCTGATCGGCTTCAAAGAGTTCGGCGGCGCGGTCGATCTGCGCTACGCGGCCGAGCACATCACTAGCCAGGACGAGAACGTCACGCTGATGGCCGGCGTCGATACGCAGGTGTTCCATGGCTTCGTCAACTGCGGCGCAACCGGCGCCATTACCGGCATCGGCAACGCGCTGCCGCGCGAAGTGCTGCAACTGGTCGCGCTGTGCCGCAAGGCCGCCAACGGCGACGTCACCGCCCGCCGCCAGGCGCGCGAGCTGGAATCGGCGCTGGCCGTGCTGTCGTCGTTCGACGAGGGCACCGACCTGGTGCTGTTCTACAAGTACCTGATGGTGCTCAACGGCGACAAGGAATACACCTTGCACTTCAACGAGACCGATGTGCTGAGCGACAGCCAGCGTCGCTATGCCGAGATCCAGTATGGCCTGTTCCGCACCTGGTACGCCGGCTGGTCGAAAGAGGTCGCCGCCTAAGGTTTCCGGCCGCGCGCCGGATATGTTCCGGCGCAGGCGACAATATAATTTATACTGCCGCCTGCAAAGTTCGGGCGCCTGCCCGGACACCTGACCGAAAGCCCGCCATGAGTTCCACCGTTACCGCCGCCAAGGCCGCAGTTCCGCGCTTCGCCGTGACCACCGTCGCCGAGCAGGCGGCGGATGCGCTGCGACGCAAGATCATGGCTGGCGACCTGCCGGAGGGATTCCAGCTGCGACAGGACGCGCTGGCGGCCGAATTCGGCATCAGCCGGATTCCGGTGCGCGAGGCGCTGGTGCAGCTCGAAGGCGAAGGCCTGGTCAGGATCGTTCCCCACAAGGGCGCCGTGGTGTCCGAGTTGTCGATCGCCGAGATCAATGAACTGTTCATGCTGCGCGGCCTGCTTGAGCCGCTACTGCTGAAGAAGTCCGCGCCCAAGCTCACGCAAGCCGACTTCGCCGAAATCGACGCCATCCTGGCCGAGTATAAGCAAGAATTACACGCACAGCATCCAACCCGTTGGGGCGAGCTGAACACGCGCCTGCACGACCTGCTGATGTCGCGCGCGGAGCAGCCCCGCACCATGGCCATCGTCGCCGGCTTGTTGCAGCAGACCGACCGCTACACGCGCCTGCAATTGTCCCTGAGCGTCGATAGCTGCCGGCGCGCCGAGGAAGAGCACGCCGAACTTGTGCGCCTGTGCAAAGTCGGCGAGGTGAGGGCGGCGGCCAGCCTGCTGAAGCGGCATATCGACCACGCGGCCGCCGAGCTGGAGCGCTTCATCGTGTCGCGCCGGCGGCCGTAGCGCGACAAAGCCTCCTGAAGCAGCATCGATTTGATTCTGTCTCAACCTCCGCGTCATCACAATAGCTGAAAATTCGGTACAGGCTGTGCGAAAACCCAGGCCTGGGCTCAGGTTGTCACTTGACAACCTGAGCCCACGTCCTATACTGGAGATCACCGATGATCCGTCCCTCCCATCCCAATAAGGACATCGAGGATGCTCTCCGACACGCTGAAAAACAGGGATGGCGCGTTGAGGTTGGCGGCGGCCATGCTTGGGGGCGAATTTACTGTCCATACAACGATCGCGAGTGCCGTTGCGGCGAATTTTGTATCGCGTCGGTATGGTGCACGCCGAAGAATCCTGGCAACCACGCGCGTGCCTTGCGGCGGGTCGTTGACGGTTGCACGGTGCGCCGCAGGGAACAGCAAGCAGCCAACGATGCCGAGGATTGACAAATGGAATACACTTTTACGTTGAAGTATCAGCTCACCGATGATGACCCTGATGCCGATAAGTTGGTCGAGCGCCTAGGCGAGGAAGGCTGCGACGATGCCTTGGTCGGGATCGGTCAACCGGGCCGGCTGGCACTGGAATTCACACGCGACGCCGACAACGCGGACGTTGCCGTGCGCAGCGCATTGGCCGACGTGCGCAGAGCTATCCCTTCGGCGACGTTGATCGAGGTTGCCCCGGATTTGGTTGGATTGACAGACGTGGCTGAATTGGTGGGCGTGTCACGGCAAAACATGCGCAAGCTGATGTTGACTTACCCGGGCAGTTTCCCGGCGCCGGTACATGAAGGCAGTTCTTCGATATGGCATTTGGCGGACGTGTTGGCTTGGCTGCAGGCCAAGGGCGGCTACACGTTGACGCAAGATGTGCTCGAAGTGGCTAACGTCGCGCTGCAGGTCAATGTAGCGAAGGAAGGGCAGCGGTTATTGCATTGCGGTTCGGAGGAGCTAAAGGCGTTGGTTGGGTGAGCTCTTACCGTGCTCCTGAACATACACTAGCCTTCGTAGCACGGCCCGTGACCCAGTATTCGATACTGCGGAGAAAATCATTCTGATATGGCATGATTGGCGGTCCATTATCTTTCTAAGGCTGCGCATGACCATCACCCACCTCATCTCCGACTGCGACGGCGTGCTGATCGACAGTGAAGCCATCGCCCTGCAGGCGCTGGCCGACTTTCTCGCGCCGATCGCCGGCGACCGCGAGCGTGTGTTGCCACTGATCCGTCCACGGCTCGGCCTGAAACTCGAAGCGCTGGTACTGGGCGTGTGCGCCGAACTGGGCCTGCCGGAACCGAGCGCCGCCGATCTGGCCGTCATGCGCGGGGTGGTCGAGGCCGAATGCGACCGCAAGGCCGAGCCGGTGCCCGGCGTCCAGGCCGCGCTGCGCGCCATCGCGCTGCCCAAGGCCGTCGCCAGCAACAGCCGCTTGGTGCGCGTGCAGGGGCTGCTGGAGCGCACCGGGCTGATCTCCCTGTTTGACGGCGGCCTCTACACGGCCGATATCGCGGGCCGGCCGAAACCCGATCCGGCCGTCTACCTGATGGCGGCCGCCGGCATGGGCGCACGTGTCGCCGACTGCATCGTCGTCGAGGACAGCATCACCGGCGTGCACGCGGCCGTGGGGGCCGGCACCGTCGTGTTGGGCTTTACCGGCGGTCCGCACAGCCCGCCGGACCAGCCCGAACGGCTGCGAGAGGCCGGCGCCCGACTGGTGTTCGGCTCGATGGCCGAACTGCCGGAATTGGTGGAGGGATTGCGTCGGCAATCTTGAGCATGGCTCGCGCGCTTAGCCAGCCATTCCCATCCGTTCACCTGGCGACACGCCGGTCAGCAGACCCGCGATGGTGTGCTCCTGCACGATAGGATCGAGCGTGTCGACCACGCGGCAGGTGATGTGGCGGCGCACCGCCTCCGGCAAGCTGTCGTAATAGCCGCGCGTCAGTTGCAGGTCGTGCTTGTCGGCGTTGCGGGCGTCCGGCGCGTCGACGCCCAGCACGAACACCGGACGCGATTTGTCGGACTGGTTTGCCGTGCCGCGATGGATGGTCAACGCCGAGCGCGCCGAAATGTCGCCCATCTTGGCCAGCTTGCGCTGTGCCAGCGCCTCGTAGCGCGGCCATAAATCGCGCGCCGGGAACATCGAGTCGCCGCCGGCCAGGTCGTCCCACTGTGTGCCGGGGGCGATTTCGAACGGACCCATGTCCTCGGTCACGTCCACCGTTGTGATGTTGAACGCCAGCGAATTGAGGCGCCGGCCCTTCAGCGTCGCCTCCGGCGTGGGAAAGTCGCGGTGCCAGGGCTGGTGCAGCGCGCCGGGACCGGGAACGTCGAAGCCGGCTTCGACGATACGATAATCGGGTCCCAGGATGGCGCGGCAGACCGCCACCACCCACGGGTGCGTGACGATGTCGATAAAGCCGCTGAGGCGCTCCGGGTGGATCTCGACATAATAGCGGTTGGGCCCGCGACCGAGGGCGCCGCCCGGGCGGGCCAGCGCTTCCTGGAACAGCACGGCGATATCCGCGCCCAGTTGGCGCACCCACTCACGGGTGAAGGCGCCTTTGCAGGCGATAAAGCCGTCGCCGTACAGGCCGCTCATGATGGCGGCTTCGCTGTAATCGGCCGACGCCGAGGACTTGAGCTGGTCTGGATCCATGATGGCCTCCTGTTTGCGATGTTGTCACGGATTATTGTAGACAATCGGGCCAATGGGCGCGGCACGGCTGAACCGTCCACCCGCAGGACCGGTGCTCTTTGTGCGGTAACGTACAGCGGGCTGGCCGAGAGACTTTTATCATTGACGGCCGACATGTCGAGTTCCGCGCTTTACGCGCGGAAACTACATGCAACAGGCATAGGAGTCGTTCTTAGATGCGTTTTATTCCCACTTTCCTGATTTGGCTTGTGCTCGCGCTGTCCGCGCCGCTGGCCGTCGCGGCATCGCCCGCCAAGCCCGCCGCCGAGGCGCCGGCCGTTCCCGCCGACACGCTCGGCCGCGAGACCCCGCGCTCGATGGTCGCCGGGCTGATCGGCGCCTTGGCCGAACTCGATTACGACCGCGCCGCCCAGTTCTTCGATCTGCCCGCGCCGACCAGCAACCGGCAACAGCGCACCGCCGCCAGCCAGGCGCGCGCATTCCATGCGCTGCTCGACGATAACGGCTCGCTCAAGCCGTTCGCCGCCTTGTCGAACGTCGACACGGGCAGGCTGGACGACGATCTGCCGGCCGACGAGGAAAATATCGGTGAAATCACGTTGCAGGGCAAGGAAGTGCCGATTCTGCTCACGCGCGGCCAGGACGGCGACAGGCAGGTGTGGCGCATCTCGAAAGAGACGCTGGCGCTGACGTCGGCGGCGATCAAGCTGGCGCCGGTGGTGCAGGCGCCGCCGAAGAACGAATGGTTTGTCGCCGGCGCGCCCCTCAAGGACTGGGGCGTGCTGCTCGGGCTGGGCGTGGTGGTGTTCGGCGGCTTGTGGCTCGTTTCCGTCATTTGCGTGACCGTCATCCGCCGGCTGGTCGCCGATCCGGCCGCCAGCAGCGGCTACCGCTTCGCCGAGGCGGCGCTGCCGCCACTGAGCCTGCTGATCGCCGTCGGCGTCTTCTACAACTGGGCCGACGCGCTGCCCGTGTCCATCGTCGCGCGCCAGAATCTGCTGCGCTACACCGGTGTCATCACCGCCATCGCGGTGGTGTGGTTCGGCCTGCGGCTGGTCGACGGCATCGCCGACCTCGCCGTCGCGCGCATGCAGCGCCACCAGCGCCGCCAGATCGTCTCCGTCATCATCCTGGCGCGGCGCACGGTCAAGTTCCTGCTGCTCGCGTTCGCCGGCATCGGCATACTCGGCACCTTCGGCATCGATGTCACCACAGGGATCGCGGCGCTGGGTATCGGCGGTATCGCGCTGGCGCTGGGCGCCCAGAAGACCGTGGAGAATCTGGTCGGCAGCGTCACCATCATCGCCGACCGCCCGCTACAGGTGGGCGACTTCGTCAAGGTCGGCGACGTGGTCGGGACGGTGGAGGACGTCGGCATCCGCTCGTCGCGCATCCGCACCGGCGAGCGCACCGTGGTGACCGTTCCCAACGGCGACCTGTCCGCGCGCCAGATCGAGAACTACGCCGAGCGCGACCGCTTCCTGTTCAATCCGGTGATCGCCATTTCCTACGGCACCACGTCGGCCAAGCTGCGCGAGGCCATCACCATCGTCCAGCAGGTGCTGGCCACGCATGACAAGATGGCGGAGGGCGCTCGCGCCCGGCTGGGCAACATCACCGACCGCGCCTTCAATATCGAGGTGTTCTCGTATATCGACGTCCCGGACTTCGACACCCAGGTGGTCATCCGCGAAGAGCTGTTGCTGACGATCTACGAACGGCTGGAAGCGGCCGGCATCGGCCTGGCGTTCCCGGCCCAGACCGTTTTCTACGCGCCGCAGCGCGCGGCGGCGACGGAAATGCCCACGCCGGTCGGGATAGGGGTGACCGCCGCGCGTAACAGCTTCGCCAAATCGGTGATGTAACAAGCGCTCAAGCGGGTGAGGGCGGCGGGAAGGCCATCACCTTGTCGATGCGCTTGTCGTCCATGTCGACCACCTCCAGCCGCCAGCCTTCCCAGTCCGCATGGTCGCCGGGCATCGGGACTTTCCCCAGCAGTAGCATCATCATGCCGCCGAGCGTGTGGTAGCGCGCCTTGTCCTCTTCCGGCACCGCCTTCAGCGCGAGGCGGTCCTTCATCTCCGGGATCGGAATCGCGCCGTCCAGCAGCCACGAGCCGTCCTCGCGCCGCACCGCCCACGCGGCTTCGGCGTCGCGCGGCGCGAATTCGCCGGTGACCGCTTCGAGCAGGTCGTGCAATGTCACGATGCCCTGGATCTCGCCATATTCATTGACAACGAAGACCATCTGCGCCTGGTTGCCACGGAACCGGTCGATCAGCTCCATGCCGGTCAACGTTTCCGGCACATGGATGGCGGGATGCGCGCTGGCGGCGTAATCCGGCGCCCTCCCTTGTGCGACGGCGGCGAGCGCCTGCTTGGCGTGGATCACGCCCAATATCTTGTCCAGGCCGCCATCGCAGACGGGGAAGCGCGTGTGCTCCGATTCGATCAGGCGGCGCAGGTTCTCCTCCGACGGCAAATTGACGTCGATGAACACGACGTCGGCGCGCGGCACCATCAGCGAACCGAGCTGGCGGGCGTCGAGCCGGAAGACATTGCGCAGCATCTCATGTTCGTGTTGCTCGATAACGCCGGTCTCCGAGCCTTCCTCCAGCATGTCGTGGATTTCCTCCTGGGTCACGCCGTGCCCGGCGTTTTGATTCACGCCCATCACCCGCAGCACGAGGCGGGTCGACAGCGAAAGCAGGGCGACAAACGGGCGCGTCGCCACCGCCAGGACCCGCATCGGCCGTGCGACCAGCCGCGCGATCGGCTCGGGCGCGATTTGCCCCAGGCGCTTGGGCACCAGCTCGCCGATGACAATGGAGATATAGGTCACCACCAGTACCACCACGGCGGTGGCGCCGATGCCGGCGCTGGCCGCCGCGACGCCCAGTGAGCGCAGCCACAGCGCCAGCGGGGCGGCCAGCACCGCCTCGCCGACAATGCCGTTGAGCAGGCCGATGGACGTGATGCCGATCTGAACGGTGGACATGAGATCGGTGGGATCGCCGCCGAGTTCGAGGGCGGTCGTGGCGGCGTTATCGCCTTCGGACGCCAGCCTTTTCAAGCGGGCTTTGCGGGCTGTGACCAGGGCGATCTCGGACATCGCGAACACGCCGTTGAGCACGCTGAGGCCGATCAGTATCAGGATTTCCATGGCTTCCCCCGAATCGAGCATACCAAAAAGGGATGGATGCGGGAGCCGCCATGGACGAAGCAGGGGCTAGACGAGCACTTGCGCGATCATGAAAACAGTCGCTTTGACGATACCCCAGATGACGCCGGAAACGACCACGGCGGCAGCGGCGGCGGCCACCACCCCGGTTGCGATCGCAAAGCCGTCGCGCTCGAGCAACCCCAGTGCGAGCAGGCTGATGGACAGGGCGGGCAACATGTTCCCCAGCGGGATGGGTAGCACCAGGACCAGCGCCAGCAGCAGGCACACCAGGCCGATCACGTACTCGCATGGCGGCAGCGCCAGAACGCTGATGCGTGGACGCAGCAGCTTCTCCGCCCGTTCCAGCCAAGGAATAACGCGCCGCATCATGCCGTGGAAGTCGGCGCGCGCCATGGAGCGCCGGCTGATGATTCCCGGCAGCCACGGCCGCATGCCGAAGGTCAGCTGCGCGGCGAGGAACACCAGGGGAGCGCCCAATATGGCCGACGTGCCGGGCGGCACCGGCAAGATATTGGGAAAAGCGAAAATGAACAACAGCGCGCCGGTGGCGCGGTCGCCCAAGGCGTTCAACAGGTCGCCTACGGCGATCCTGTCCCGCGACGTATCGTCGGCCAACAGGCGCAATAGTTGGGAAAGTGCGGGGCCGTCGCCTGCGCAACTCATATGTTGGACTTCATTGTTCAAGGGAAAGGTAGAGTGAACTCCGTCCGATTGTGGCGTTGGAACCTTAAGACCCTATTAATGACGTGGGGAAGGCCGCTGTTGTGACAAATTCCAACAACGCCGACAGGGTGCGGTTGGCGCTTCGAGAATTTTTGACTTGCCGATTTCGTTATAAATTTTTCCGATTTTTTATTACTTTCCCGGCATTGTCGATGCTACCATTCTCGCCAGACTAGCGAATGGCGAACGGCGATGAGCACGAGGATGATCAGGATGGGCATGGTGGTGGCCACCAGCGATACCGAAAAGGAAAAGCACCAAATTTTCCTGGCCGGTGACGGCGCCGCGCCGACGTCCGATTGCACCGACTTTTTTTACCGCCACGGCATCTCCACCCCCAGCGTCCTGTTCGACGATTTGCAGGATACTTATTATTTCGCCAAGAATCGCGCCGGCCAGTTCGTCTGGGGCAACCGATTGTTGCAGGAACAGCATTCCCTTTCCAGCGTAAAGGACATCATCGGCAAGTCCGACCATGACTTCTTCCGCCGCGACATCGCCGACCGCATCCGCGCCGACGATTTGCAGGTGATGGAAAGCGGCGCCGCCGTCAAAAACAAGCTGGAAGTCATCGATGGCAACAACGGCGCGCTGACCTGGCTGTTCACCACCAAGGCGCCGGTGCGCGACCGCCACGGCGAGATCGTCGGCGTCGAGGGCTTCAGCCGCGACGCCCAGCGCTCGCAGGAAGCCATCGCCCCGTTCCACGTGTTCAAAAGCTGCATCGAATACCTGCAAGCGCACCTGACCGAGGATATCGGCATCGAACACCTGGCCAGCCTGTCGTGCATGTCGCTGTCCACCTTCGAGCGCAAGTTCAAGCAGCATTTTTCGCTGACGCCCAAACAGTACATCCTGCGCATGAAAATCCACGAGGCCTGCCGCCTGTTGCCGGGCGCGCACAGCATCGCGCGCGTGGCGGTGGAGACGGGCTTTGGCGGACAGAGTTATTTCACCAAGATTTTCCGTAGCGTGGTCGGCATCACGCCTAAACAGTATCAGCTGTCCTTGCTGGCCTCAGGGCGGGCGGGAACGGTCCGAAGGAGTAGTTGAACCTAAGAGGCATTGGAGGAGACATGTTGCAAGCACAACGAGAGATCGACGGACGCAGATCCGCTCTCATCAAATTAGCCGGCCTGTGTGGCCTGGCATTGTCCGGCGACGCCCTGGCGGCGCTGGCCGCTTCCGCCAAGGCGCCCGCCGCGCCTGAGTTGTTGTCGGCCGAGGCGCTGGCGCTGACGGCCGTGCTGGCCGAGCACATCATCCCGGCGACCGACACGCCCGGCGCGCTGGCCGTCGGCGCGCACCGCACCATCGACCATATGTTGATGGTGTGCGCCACCGCGTCCGAGCAGCAGAGCTTTATCGCCGGCCTGGAGCGCGTGGACGCCATCGCGCTGGCGACCGACGGCAAACGCTTCCGCGTTTTGCCGGCCAAGCGCCGCGTCGCGCTGCTGCAGGCCATCGATGGCGGCGCGGCGCCGTTCACCGGCGAAGACCAGCGGTTTTTCCGAACGTTGAAGTCCTACACGCTGTTCGCCTACTACACCTCGGAGGCCGGTTCGACGCTCGAACTGGCGTATCTGCCGGTGCCCGGAGGCTTCAAAGGCAACTTCCCCCTTCGTAAAAACACCAGGACCTGGGCGATCTGACATGAGCCAAACTTCAACGTTCTATATCAAGCAAAGCGCCGAACAGTTCGACGTCATCGTGGTCGGCTCCGGCATCACCGGCGGCTGGGCCGCCAAGGAAATGTGCGAGCGCGGCCTGCGCACGCTCATGGTCGAACGCGGCCGTCCGGTCGAGCACCGCAGCGACTACATCGGCGAAGGCGTCGACGAGTGGAAGCTCCCCAACCGCGGCCTGGTCGAGGAAAAGCTGGCGGCGGACCAGTTCGCCGAGCAGCGCAAATGCTACGCTTTCGACGACCACACCAAGCACTTCTTCAACAACGACCGCGACATGCCTTACAGCACGCCGGAAGGCAAGCCCTTCAGCTGGATACGGGGCAACCAGCTGGGCGGCAAATCGTTGCTGTGGGCGCGCCAGTCCTACCGCTGGAGCGACCTCGACTTCGAGGCCAACGCCAAGGACGGCCACGGCGTCGACTGGCCGATCCGCTATGCCGACCTGGAATCCTGGTACACCCATGTCGAGCGCCACGTTGGGATCAGCGGCGCAAAGGAAAACCTGGATGTTTTGCCGGACAGCGAGTTCCTGCCGGCGTTCGAATTCAACACGGTCGAGGCGGCGCTGAAGAAGAAGTTCGACGCCAGCTTCGCCCCGGCCCGCATGATCATGGGCCGCTGCGCCCACCTCACCCAACCCAACGAGAAGCATCTGGAAATGGGGCGCGGCAGCTGCATGGCGCGCAGCATGTGCAATCGCGGCTGTTCCTTCGGCGCGTATTTCTCGACGCAAAGCTCGACCTTGCCGGCCGCCGCAGCCACCGGGCGCCTGAGCATCGCCACCAACGCCATCGTCCACAGCGTGCTCTACGACGCCAAGACGAACCGCGCCACCGGGGTGCGGGTGATCGACGCCGAGACCATGGAAACGCGCGAGTTCTACGCCAAGGTGGTGTTCCTGTGCGCCTCGACCCTGGGCAGCACGCAGGTCTTGCTGAACTCGACCTCGGAGGCGTTCCCGACCGGTTTGGGCAACTCGTCCGGCGTGCTGGGCCACTACCTGATGGACCATCTGTTCGGCGCCGGCGCCTCGGGCCGCGTCGAGGGCTACGAGAACGATTATTACTCCGGCCGCCGTCCGACCGCGCCTTACATTCCGCGCTTCCGCAACGTGCGCGAGCAGCATCCCGGCTTCCTGCGCGGCTATGCGCTGGCGGGCGGCGCCGCGCGCGAAGGCTGGGCGGACCAGGGCCGCAAGCCGGGCTTCGGCAAGGACTACAAGGCCATGATACGCAAGCCCGGCCCATGGCATTTTGGCCTGTACGGCCAGGGCGAGATGCTGCCGCGCTATGAAAACATGGTCAGCCTGCATCCGACCAAAAAGGACAAATGGGGCATGCCGCAGCTGCACATCGACTGCACCTATTCGCCCAACGACGACAAGATGCGCGAAGACATGGCCGACACCGCCGCCAACATCCTCGAATCGCTGGGCGTCAAGGACGTCCGGAAATCGATCAAGACGACCGAGCAATGGGCGCCGGGCTTGTCGATCCATGAAATGGGCACGGCACGCATGGGGCGCGATCCGAAGACCTCGATGCTCAACGGTTACAACCAGGCGCACGATGTACCGAATCTGTTTGTGACCGACGGCGCCAGCATGAGCTCCAGCGCCTGGCAAAACCCGTCGCTGACCTTCATGGCGCTCACCGTGCGCGCCTGCGCCTACGCGGATGAACAACTCAAACTTGGCAAACTCTAAGGAATAACAATGAAAACATACCAACGCAAGGCCTTGGCATTATCCCTGACGCTGTGCTTCACCCTGGGCGCCGCAACCGCGCAGGCGGCCACCAGCCCGCTGCTGGGCGTGCAATTGTGGTCGGTCAAGGACGAGGTCAAGCAGGACTTCGAGGGCACCCTGGACAAGCTGGCCAAACTGGGCTTCCAAGGCGTCGAGTTTGCCGGCGAGTTCGGGAAGTACAAGGCTGATCCGGCTGGCTTGAAGGGCTTTCTGAGGAAGAAGGGCCTGCAATGCGCCGGCGCCCACATGCGCGTCGACCAGCTCAACGCGGCCAACTTCAAGGCCACCACCGACTTCTACAAGCAGCTCGGTTGCGACCATCTGATCATTTCGATGGACGACCGGGCCGCCAGCAAGGAGGGCTCGACCGAACTGGCGAGGGAACTGAGCGCCTTGTCGGTCAAGCTGGACGCGCAGGGCTTCAAGCTGGGCTATCACAACCATGAAGCGGAGATGTTGGGCGACAAGGGCCAGACCAATTGGGATCTGCTGGCCAAGAACACGCCCAAGAATTTCATCCTGCAGCAGGACGTGGGCTGGACCACCTATGCCGGCAAGGACCCGATCGACTTCGTGAAAGAGTATCCGGGCCGCACCGTGACCACCCACTACAAGGCCAAGTTCGTCAAGGGCACCGAGGGCGTCAGCATCATCGGCCAGGACAAGACCGACTGGGCCGGCCTGACCAAGGCGGTGCGCAGCGTCGGCGGCACCAAGTGGATCATCGTCGAGCAGGAGGAGTATCCGAACGGCATGGGCCAGCTGGAATCGGTGGCGGCCTCGATGCGCGGCCTGCAAGCGGTGTTGGCCAAGCTGCCGGCGCGGTAACCAGGGAACTCCATGAGCTTGTCAGTACATTTTCAACACATCGTCAAGGAGTTCGGCCCCGTGCGCGTGCTGCACGGGGTCGACTTCGCGCTCGAGCCCGGCCGCGTCTACGGCCTGCTGGGCGAGAACGGCGCCGGCAAGTCGACCTTGATGAAGATCCTGGCCGGCTACGAACGGCCCACCGGCGGCCAGTTGCTGATCGACGGCTTGGCGCGCGACTTCGCCGACGCGCGCCAGGCGGAGGCGCTGGGCATCGCGCTGATCCACCAGGAATTCAACCTGGCCGAGCATTTGACGATCACGCAAAATATTTTCCTCGGTCACGAAAAAACCACCGGCTGGCTGCTGGACACCAAGGCCATGCGCGCGGGCGCCGCCGCCTGCCTGGAGCAGGTTGGGCTCAACGTCAGTCCGGACACCAAGGTGGCCGACCTGATCGTCGCAGAGAAGCAACTGGTGGAAATCGCCAAGGCGCTCAGCCGCAAGGCGCGCCTGCTGATCATGGACGAGCCGACCGCCAGCCTGTCGTCGGGCGAAACGCGCAAGCTGTTCGAGTTGATGGCGCGGCTCAAGTCCGAGGGCGTCACCATCGTCTACATCTCGCACAAGCTCGACGAGATGGAGGCCAACACCGATGAGGTGGTCGTGATGCGCGATGGCCGCTTTGTCACCCGCGCGGTGACGGCCGACATCGACCGCCACCAGATGGCCAACCTGATGGTGGGGCGCGACGTGTCGGACATGTTCGTTGCCAAGCAATTGCCGGCAGCGGACGCGAAGGCGCTGCTCAAGGTCGAGGGCCTGAGCGTGCCGGGCTGGGTGCGCGACCTGAGCTTCGAGGTGCGCGCCGGGGAAATCCTCGGCTTCGGCGGCCTGGTCGGCGCCGGCCGCACCGAGGCTTTCGAAGCCTTGCTTGGTCTGCGTCCGCGTTCGTCGGCGCGGATCGAGATCGACGGTAAGCCCGTGGACATCCGCAATCCGCGCCAGGCCATGCTGCACGGCCTGACCTACCTCAGCGAAGACCGCAAGGGCAAGGGCCTGCACGTCGACCTGGGCCTGCGCGAGAACCTGACGATGATGACGCTGGAGCGCGACTCCAAGCCATGGCTGGACCTGAAGGGCGGCCGCGCCGCGCTGGACAAGGCGATCACCGATTTCGGCATCCGCCTGCGCGACATCGACTGCAAGGCCGGCTCGCTGTCCGGCGGCAACCAGCAAAAACTGGCGCTGGCGAAATACCTGCACAGCGATCCGCGCGTGGTGGTGCTCGACGAGCCGACCCGTGGCGTCGACGTCGGCGCCAAGCGCGATATTTACCAACTGATCCACCGCCTGGCGGCCGAGGGCAGGGCCGTCATCGTCATCTCGTCCGAGCTGATCGAATTGATCGGCCTGTGCCACCGTGTGGCCATCCTGCACGGCGGCAAGCTGCAAGCGATGCTGGACCACGACCATCTCACCGAAGAAGAATTGATCTCCCATGCAACCGACACCCACCACTAAAGTTCCCTTCGCGCTGCCAGGACTGTCGCGCTTCCGGGGCTACGGCCCCGTTGTGGCGCTGATCCTGCTGTGCATCGCGGGCGGCCTGTTGAATCCCGACTTCGCCACCGTCGAGAACATGATGAACGTGCTGACACGCACCGCCTTCATCGGCATCATCGCGGTCGGTATGACTTTCGTTATCGTCTCCGGCGGCATCGACCTGTCGGTAGGTTCGATGGCGGCGCTGATCGCCGGCGCCATGATCATGGTGATGAACGCCGCCGCCGGTTCGGTGCAACCGCTCGACCCGGTCACCACGGTGCTGCTGGGCTGCGCGCTCGCGCTGCTGATGGGCGGCGTACTGGGCGGCGCCCATGGCCTGCTGGTCACGCGCGGACGCATAGAGCCCTTCATCGCCACCTTGGGCACGCTGGGCATCTTCCGCGCCACCTTGACTTACCTGTCCGACGGCGGCGCGCTGACCCTCGACAGCACCGTCTCCGACGTCTACAGCCCGGTCTACTACCAGAGCGTGCTGGGCGTGCCGATTCCGGTGCTGGTGTTCCTGCTGGTCGCCGTCGGCGGCGCGGTGATCTTGAACCGCACCGCGTTTGGCCAGCACGTGCAGGCCATCGGCTCCAATGAGCAGGTCGCCAGCTACGCTGCGATCCGCGTCGACAAGATCAAGGTGCTGACGTATCTGTTGCTGGGCGTGTGCGTGGCGATCGCAACGATTCTTTACGTGCCGCGCCTGGGCTCGGCAACGCCCACCACCGGCATCCTGTGGGAGCTGGAGGCGATCGCCGCCGTCGTCGTCGGCGGCACCTCGCTCAAGGGCGGATCGGGACGCATCATGGGCACCGTCATCGGCGCCATCCTGCTGTCGGTCATCGGCAATATCGTCAACCTGACCAGCATCATCAGCGTCCACCTGAACGCCGCGGTACAGGGCGTGGTCATCATCACCGTCGCCTACATGCAGCGCGGCCGCCGTTAATTCGCCGTTTATTTTTAGATAGGGAACACAATGATCACAATGAAACGCATCGTTGGCGCCTGCCTGCTGGCAGTGGCAGCAGGATCGGCCATCTCCGCTGAAAAAGTCACCCTCGGCGTGGCGATCCCGACCGCCACCCACGGCTTCACCGGCGGCATCGTCTGGTGGGCCAACCAGGCCAAGAAGGAGCTGGAGGCGGCGAACCCGACGCTGAAGATCATCATCAAGACGGCCGCCAGCACGCCGGACCAGGCCAACCAGCTGCAGGACATGCTGGTGGTGAACAAGATTAATGCGCTGGTGATCTTCCCGCTGGAGTCGGCCTCGCTGACGCAGCCGGTGACGCAGCTGAAAAACAAGGGCGTCTACGTCACCGTGGTCGATCGCGGACTGACCAATCCGGCGGCGCAAAACGCCTATGTGGCGGGCGATAACACCGCCTTCGGCAAGCTGCCGGCCGAATACCTGGTCAAGAAGCTGGGCGGCAAGGGCAATATCGTCGTACTGCGCGGCATGCCCAGCACCCTGGACAACGAGCGGGTGGACGCGTTCAGCGCAGTGATGAAGGCCAATCCGGGCATCAAGGTGCTCGACACCAAGTACGGCAACTGGAACCGCGACGACGCCTTCAAGGTCATGCAGGATTACCTGACCCGCTTCAAGCAGATCGACGCGGTCTGGGCGGCCGATGATGATATGGCCATCGGCGTGGTCAAGGCCATCGAGCAAGCCAAGCGCACCGACATCAAGGAGGTATTCGGCGGCGCCGGCGCCAAGACCGCCGTGAAGAAAATCATGGACGGCGACAAGCTGATCCAGGCCAACGTTTCGTATTCGCCGAAGTTCATCTACGACGCCATCAAGATGACCGCCAACGCCCGCCTCAAGGGCGAAGCACTGCCGGCCAAGACCGTCATTCCATCGGTACTGATCACGCGTGAGAACGCCAAGCAGTTCTATTTCGCCGATTCGCCGTATTAATCCAAGACCGCGAAATTAAACGACCAACGGCGCCACGTAGGGCGGATTAGGCGGAACGCCGTAATCGGCCATCCATGCGCCCTCGACGGCGCAACCATGGCCGATTACGCTGCGCTAATCCGCCCTACGGGAGCGGCGTTATCACCTTACGCAGGAGTTCAGTATGAAAACCATCAAGGGACCAGCCATCTTCCTGGCGCAGTTCATGGGCGATGACGTCCCGTTCGACAGCCTCGAGAATTTGGCCGGCTGGGCCTCGGGCCTCGGCTATAAAGCCATCCAGCTGCCGTGCGATCCGCGCCTGTTCGATCTGGAGCAGGCCGCCGACAGCCAAGCCTATTGCGACGACATCGTCGCTTTGCTGGCCTCGCATGGCTTGCAGATTTCGGAACTGTCGACCCATTTGCAGGGCCAACTTGTCGCCGTGCATCCGGCCTACGACGCGCTGTTCGACGGCTTCGCGCCGGCGCATGTCCGGGGCGATCCTGTCGCGCGCCAGGCCTGGGCGGTCGATCAGTTGCTGCGCGCCGCGCGCGCCTCCAAGCGCCTGGGCCTGGCGGCCCACGTGAGCTTCTCCGGCGCGCTGGCCTGGCCGTACTTGTATCCGTGGCCGCAGCGCCCGGCCGGACTGGTCGAGGAAGCCTTCGCCGAACTGGGCCGCCGCTGGCTGCCGATCCTCAACGCCTTCGAGGATGCCGGCGTCGACGTTTGCTACGAACTGCATCCCGGGGAGGACCTGCACGACGGCGTCACCTTCGAGCGCTTCCTCGACGCGGTGGGCGGCCACAAGCGCGCCAACATCCTGTACGACCCGAGCCACTTCGTGCTGCAACAGCTGGACTACCTGGCCTTCATCGACATCTACCACGATCGCATCAAGGCCTTCCACGTCAAGGACGCCGAGTTCCGTCCCAACGGACGGCAAGGCGTGTACGGCGGCTACCTGGGCTGGCAGGAGCGGGCAGGGCGCTTCCGCTCGCTGGGCGACGGCCAGATCGACTTCAAGGCGATCTTCTCGAAGATGGCGCAATACGACTATCCGGGCTGGGCGGTGCTGGAATGGGAATGCGCGCTCAAGCATCCCGAGGACGGCGCGCGCGAAGGCGCGGACTTCATCCGCAGCCACATCATCCGCGTGGCTAGCCGGGCGTTTGACGATTTCGCCGGCAGCGGCGCGGACCTGCAACAGGTGCGCGCGTTGATGGGACTGGAGAACTGACATGAGTGTGCAACGACGACTTCGGCTGGGCATGGTGGGCGGCGGCGACGGCGCCTTTATCGGCGCGGTGCACCGCATCGCCGGACGCCTGGACGACTGTTATGAACTGGTGGCGGCCAATCTGTCCAGCAATCCGGAAAAGGCGGCGGCCAGCGCCGCCGGCCTGCGGCTCGGCTCGGGCCGCAGCTACGCGGACTACAACGAGATGGCGCGCGCGGAAGCGGCACGGCCGGACGGCATCGACGCGGTCGCCATCGTCACGCCGAACTATCTGCATGCGCCGATGGCGACGGCCTTCCTGGAAGCGGGCATCCACGTCATCTGCGACAAGCCGCTGGCGATCTCGCTGGCCGAGGGGGAGGCGCTGGCGGCGCTGGCGCGCGAACGCAACAAGATATTTGCGCTGACCCACGTCTACGCCGGCTATCCGATGGTGCGGCACGCCCGCGCGATGGTCGCGGCCGGCGAGATCGGCGAGATCCGGTTGGTGCACGTGGAATACCCGCAGGACTGGCTGGCCGAGGCGGCCAACCAGAGCGAGGACTACCAGCGCAACAACTGGCACAACGATCCGCTGCGTGCCGGCCCGAACGGCTGCCTGGGCGATATCGGCAGCCATGCCTATCATCTGGCGGGTTATGTCAGCGGCATGCTGCCGAATGAGATCCTGGCCGAGCTGCACGCGTTCACGCCCGGCCGCAAGCTGGACGACCATGTGCACGTGATGCTGCGCTATGCCAATGGTGCGCGCGGCATGCTGTGGAGCAGTCAGATGGCGACCGGCTGTGAAAACGGCCTGCGCCTACGCGTCTTCGGCACCAAGGCCAGCCTCAGCTTCGAGCAGGAGAACCCGAACGAGCTGTGGCTCACGCCGCAGGGCGGCTGCGCCCAGCGCCTGACGCGCGGCCGGGTACGCAGCGCGGCGGCCGATGCGGCCACCCGCGTGCCGTCCGGCCATCCGGAGGGGTATCTGGAAGCGTTCGCCCAGCTGTACCGCGATGCCGCCGCGCAGATCCATGCCATCGAAGCCGGACAGCCCATGCCCGAGCTGACCCAAGGCATGCCGGATGTAGGCGATGGCGTTGCCGGCCTGAAGTTCATGGACGCGGCCATGGAAAGCAGTCGGCAAGGCTCCCGCTGGATTAGAATTTCAGAGTAATCGCAATGCCACAGCCGGCTGTGGCCGACGTTTACCAGCCCTCTGTCATACGGTCTTTTGTCGTGATTGGCTTGGCGCCCGCCGCGCCTGAATACCTTGCAATGTAATGAAAACGTATATACTTAGTTCATACATTCAGTGAGGAGTCGATCTATGGCAAAGGAAGCTGTCTTTACGATGAAGCTTGAGCCGGAACTGCGCGCCGACTTCATGGCCGAGGCGGAGGCCGCCCACCGGCCTGCTTCGCAAATCTTGCGCGAGCTGATGCGTGAGTTTGTTCAACGTCAGCGGGAGGCGAGGGAATATGACGAGTTCTTGCAGCGCAAGGTTGATGCGGGGCGTGAAGCGATGCGCGCCGGTGTAGGACATTCCAATGACGAGGTTGAAGCCATGTTCGCCGCTCGGCGTGCACGTGGTAAGAGCGCGGTGTGAAAGTCATATGGACGCCTGACGCGCTGCAGGATCGCGCTGATATTTGGGATTACATTGCGGCCGACAATCTGCGCGGCGCCATCCATATGGATGAACTTTTCAGTTCCGCTGCCGACAGGCTGGCCGACCATCCAAAGTTGGGCAGGCCGGGAAAGATTCAAGGAACCCGCGAGCTTTGCCCCACGAAAGCTACTGCCTCGTCTATGAAATCAATGGTGAAACCGTGTGGGTGTTGGCCCTGGTCCACACTGCGCGTCGCTGGCCGTTGATCCGAGATCGATAGAACGGCTCCGCCCTCATCATTCAGCTGTGCGCGACCCACTGTGGGCTATTCTGCACACTATATATGAAATACATTGCTCTGTAGAAACGTTGCTGCCATAATTTAACAATTGAATGTGCGAGGTGTGGCCAAAGCGCCAACAATCACGCGCTGACTAGCGATGTTTACTTATGAGGGGTACCGATGACAAACGATTCAAGAGCATGGCCTATGAAAATCCGACGAGCGCCGGCTGATACATACACTGCGTCGCGCGTCTCGACGCTACGCAAATGCGTCGGCGTCGCCGCGCTGGTCGTATTGAACTCAACGGTACTCCCGGGTTACGCCGGCGCGGCCGAGACCCGCGTGTTCGCCCATCCGGGCACGCCGCTCACGCTGTCGGACCTTGCCGCGATCAAGGCGAAAGTCGATCAAGGCAAGGAACCATGGAAGTCGGGCTATCTGCAACTGGCCGGCGATGGCAGGTCGCGCCTCACCTACGGCATGGCCGGCCCCTTCGCGACGGTGAGCCGCGCGCCCCACGTCAATCTCAACGCATGGCGCAGCGACATGACCGCGATCGGTAACCTCTCGCGGATGTGGTATTTCACCGGGAACGAAGAGTATGCGAAGAAGGCGCGTTCGATCTTGCTGGCGTGGGCGACCACCCATACCGAGTTCTCCGGCCGCGAGTCGATGCTCGACTTGGGCGACTTCGCCTTCATGTTCGTCGGCGGCGCCGATATCCTGCGCGGCACTTGGCCGGGTTGGACCGAGGACGACACGACCGTGGTTAAGAAATACTTCAAAGACGTCCTGATGCCAGCATCGAACCCCTACGGCGAACATATGTTCGGCGCCGCCAACAAGGGTGGGCTGGCCCTGGTGTCCCTCGGCTTGCTGGCCATCTTCAACGACGACGCCGAGACGCTCGACAAGGTGGTCTCCCAAGTCCGTACGCTCGCCCACATCGGACTGCGCAATTCCAACGATATCGGCATGCTGGGCGACTCGCTGCGCGACCAGGGGCACGCGCACGGGCAGCTACTGTCGCTGGCGATGCTGGCCGAGGCGTTGTGGAAGCAGGGCATCGATATTTATTCCGATTTCGACGACCGCCTGCTGGCGGCGGGTGAATATTTCGCCCGGGTGAACGAGCTCGCGCCCACCCCGGCGCTGCCTTTCGGCACCACGGACGCCTACTACACCGCCGACAACACCAATCGCGGCTGGGGCGGCGGCAACATCGCGCTCAATCAGATTTACGGCGCCTACGTCGTCCGCAAGGGCATGCAAGCCCCCTTCATCACTCAACGACGCCAGTGGATGCCGGTCAGCGGCAGCAGTTTCATGTTCCTGAAGGACGCCGACGCGTCGACGGCGACGCCGGCTCCACCGTTGTCGATTCCCGCGACCGCCTCGGTCACCTCGGGATGGAGCAATATCGATATCGGCGGCGCCAGCCCGGCCGGATCGTCCACTTACGCCGACGGCAAATGGACAGTGAAGGGGGCGGGCAACGATATCTGGGGCTCGAGGGACGGTAACCACTTCGCCTACAAGGCCCTCACCGGCGACGGCGCCATCATCGCCAAAGTCGAATCGGTGCAGAACACGCACCCGTCCGCCAAAGCGGGTGTGATGATACGCACCAGCCTTGATCAAGGCGCCCCGCGTGCCTGGATGGCCGTCACCAACCGAATCCAGGCGGAACAGAATATGCCGAACCTGGCGGTGTACGGCGGCACCAACTACGGCAACAAGGCGCTCGCCATCGCCAGCTCCACGGCCTCGTATTGGGTCAAGCTCGAGCGCATCGGCAACGTTATCACCGGCTACATTTCGCCTGATGGCAGCAACTGGGCAGCCACCGACGTCGGCCGCATCCAGGGTCCGCTTCCCGATACGATCTACGCCGGGCTGGTGGTGTCCTCGCTCTCGAATGGCACGCTCAACACCTCCGTGTTCAGCAATGTCCAGATCACCGGCGGCGACGGCGCCGCGCCGGTCGTCATTCCCGCCGCCCCGGTCGCGCTGTTGGCCTCGTCCGGTGATGGCGCCGTGCCGTTGCGTTGGCAACGCTCCTTCGGCGCCACCAGCTACACCGTCATGCGCGCCACCTCCAGCGGCGGTCCCTACTCGACCATTGCGATGGACGTGACCGACGGCAGCTATGTCGACAAGTCGGTCGCCAATGGCACGACCTACTACTACACCGTGGTGGCCGACAACGCCGCCGGCAGCAGCGCTCCTTCCCCGGAGGACAGCGCCACGCCGGTGCGCCCGATGGTGAACGTGGCCACCGGCGGCACCGTCAGCGACAACTCGAACAACCCGTCCAACTCTTCCCGTGCCTTCGACCGCAATTCCGGGACGTCATGGTTCCACACCGGCACGACGGGCTGGATCCGGTACGATATCGGGCACGCCGAGACCGTCCGGCGCTATACGCTCATCAGCTCCGGCGACCTGGCCCCGCGCGATCCGAAAGACTGGCAGTTCCAGGGCTCCAACGACGGCCTCGCCTGGACCACGCTCGACACCCAAACCAACCAGGCGTTCGCCACCCGCCTCAAGCTGCAAAGCTACACGGTGGCAAGTCCAGGTGCTTATCGCTACTACCGGCTCAACATCACGGCCAACAACGGCGACACCACCTTCCTGGCGCTCGGCGAATTGGGCCTGCTCGTTTCCAGGCCGTAGTGAACCAGTGCGGCCGGACCGCGATCAGAACTTCACCGATACCGGCTTGCCGGTATAGGTGATCGATTTGGTCGCGTCGGCCGGCTCGATCGCGGTGGCGTTCTTCGGGCTCACCAACACGATATTGAGCTTGCGCGTCCTGACCTGGCCCGGGTAGGCGCCTTTGCGGGCGCCGACCGTGAGCGATTTGGCGGCGTCGTTCCAGCTCAAGTCATAGGTCGCGTAACGCCCCTTTTCGTAATCGTAGGTTTCGTTGTCGTCCTCGTAGACGGTGAACTTGCCGTCGGCGCCCGGATAGACGCGGATTTCGTACGGCGCGTCGGGCCGCTCGGTCGCGTATTGCACCACCGGCCCCATCGGCACGATGGCGCCGGCGCGCACGTACAGCGGGAACACGTCGAGCGGCACGTCCTTGGCCACCGTCTTGCCGCCGGCAAAGCGCTCGTGCGTCCAGAAGTCGTACCAGTCGGCGCCGGCCGGCAGGTAGGTTTGCATTGTGGTGTCCGGCTTGCCGGTATCCTTGGCCGCGCTGGCCTGTTGCGACGGCGTGCGCCACACCAGCCGCAGGTTGCGCTCGTTGGTGCCCTGGAAGTATTCCAGCTTGACCGGCAAGCTTTGCCCCCGCTTCAGCGTGACTTTGGTGCCGGCGTAGCGCTTGCCGCCATTTTTCCAGTCCTCGGCGGCGACCTTGCCGTCGATGAGCAGGCGGAAGCCATCGTCGCCTTCCAGTCCCAACTCGTACTCGCCATCCTCCGGCGCCACGATGGACCCGTTCCAGCGGGCCGAGAAGTTGTCCAGGCTGGTGAGCCCGGCCGGAATGTCCGCCAGCGGTGGCCCGGGCCATTGGAAGTCGATGGTGGCGTCGACGGTCTTGCCCTTCGGCGTGTCGAAACCGGTGCCCTCGAAGTACTGGCCGGACAGTCCCGGCTTGCCGTCGGCCGTGCGCAGCGCGCTGGCCGGAATGGTGGCCGGCGGAGGTGGCTGGAAACGGTACATCTGGCGTGTGACCGGATGGACCAGGAACGACGGCCCGAACTGGAAGGCGTCGTTGATGTCGCGCACGCCCTTGTCATCCGGGAAGTCCATCGGCAGCGCGCGCATCATCGTGTAGCCCTCGTGGGTGACCTTCCAGCTCAGGCTGTAGATATACGGCAGCAGCCGGTAGCGCAGGTGGACGGCGTCGCGCAGCGACTTGTACATCTCCGGATCGGATTGCTTGAACAGATAGGGCTCGCGCTCGACGTCGGTGCCGTGGATGCGCATGAGCGGATTGAAGGCGGCGTATTGCAGCCAGCGCGCGTACAGCTCGCGGTACGAGGCGTTCTTTTCGCCGCCCGGGAATCCGCTGACGAAGAATCCGCCGGTATCCTGGGTCCAGTACGGGTTGCCGGTGATGGTGACGTTGACGCCGCCGTTGATCTGTTCCTGCAAGGTTTTCCAGCTGGCCCGGGTGTCGCCGGACCAGGACGTGGCCGCCGTCCTTTGCGCGCCGGCCCAGGCCGAGCGGGTCAAGGTCATGGCGCGCTTGTTGCTGGTGGCCCGCTGACCTTCGTACGTGCCAAGCGTGGTCATCAGGGAGTAGGGATTGAGGTAGCGGGTGAAGTCGCCCATGGCGTTGTCGCCCAGCCCCTTGATATCGCGTTCGGTTTCCCCGGCGTCGTGGACGGCCGTGCCGACTTCCACCTCGGTGCCGTCCATCCACAGCGCGTCGACGCCGACGTCGAGCAAGCCCTGCTTGACGTGCTTGAAGTAGATCTGGCGTCCCGCCGGGCTGAAGGCGTCGTAGATGCGCGCCTTCTTGGAAATCCAGTGCAGCGGTTCGAAGCGCAGGCCTTTCTGGTCGAGCTCCTTGGCCAGCGCCGTGTCGTTGCCGATCGACGGCCAGATCGACACCATCAGCTTGAGGTTGAGGTCGTGGAGGGCCTTGGTCATGCCCTTCGGATCGGGGAAGCGCTCGGGATTCCAGATCATGCCGCTCCAGGTGCCGTCCTTGTCGCTGCCCCAGTACTGCCAGTCCTGCACGATGTAGTCGAGCGGAAACTGCTCCTTGCGGAAGGTTCGCGCCACCTCCAGCAGGCGGTCCTGCGTCTGGTAGCGCTCCTTGCTCATGAACAGGCCGAAGGCCTGCTTGGCGTACATCGGCGCCGCGCCGGTAAGGTCGCGGTAGCCGGCCACCACCTTGTCCAACGTGTTGCCGCCCATGAAGTAGTAGTCGACGCCGCCCGGCGCGCTTTCCGCCCATAGCGTGGCGCCGTCGGGCGTGTCCTTGAAGCGCATCTTCGAGTAGGTGTCCCACAGGATGCCGTAGCGCTCCGACGACATCATGACCGGGATGACGATGCCCACATTCGTCTGCACCAGCAGCAAATCCTTGTTGCGGCGATTGAGTTCGCCCTGGCCGACGAAGCCCAGGCCGTAGATGCCTTCATCGGGCTTGAGCGTGAAGGTGTTTTCCGCCTCGTAGGTCGGCGCGCCGGAGATCTCGATCTTTTTCAGGGACTGCGGTCCGGCCTGGCGTTCCCTTGTATAGACCTTGCCCTTGGCGTCCTGGAAGGTGAGGGCGCCGCTCGCCTTGTCGATGACGATGTGCAGCAATTTGCTTTCCAGGGTCAGCGTGTCGGCGCCGTCGCGGGTCTTAAAGGCGATGGCTGCCGGCTTGCCGGTGACGACGATGCTCGGGTGGCGCCAGAAATTCCCGGCCAAGGTGGTGTTCACGCGGACTGTCTCCGGACCGTAGAAGATCACGTTCTTGGTCATGCCGCCCACGCGGATCTGGACGCCGTGCTCGATCGGGGAATACGAGAAAGCGGAGGAGGGCGAAGCCGCGACCGGCCTCATGTGGCCGTTGGCGTCGAGGCCGACGGGCGCTTTTTCAGCGGCGCTGGCGCCGGCGCTTGCGGCGAGAACGGCGAGCAGCGTCATCGCCGGCAGCGTTGTATGTTTGTTCATTTGTCTCCACATTTATGATTGATCCGGCTCGTGTGAATTGGCCAGCATAGGGCTGAAACTAGCAGAGTACTTCGACCGACGCCAATTCCAAATTTGACGTTTTCGATAGCAAAATTGATATCACTTGTTTTTGGGTCGGCCCCTAAAAAAGGTTTGCCTCGCCCGAATGTTTTCTATATATTCCGTACCGTTACGACGTCTATATTACGGAGTGTTATGAAACGATTTTCCTTGACGATGGCGGCCACGGCCGCGTCTGTGCTGTATCCCTTGTTGTGCCTGTCGTCCGCTTCGGCGGCATCGACCGGGCCGGTCGCGATCGCGTCGCCCAACGGCGCCTCGATCATCAAGATCGAACGCGACGGCAGCCGCTTCTCGATTTCGCGCGCGGGTGAGACTGTCATCGCCCATTCGCCGCTGGGCCTGGAGCTCGACGGCGCGCCGGAGTTCGCCGTCCTCGCGCTGGAAAAGCAGGAGAACGTCAGCATCGACCGCACCATCCCGCTGGTCGCCACCAAGGCCTCCAAAGCGCGCGACCGCTATCGCGGCGCCACTCTGGTGTTCCGGGAGCGCGCGCCGGAGGGCCGCCGTCTGTTCATCGACGTGCGCGCCTACGACGACGGTGTCGCCTTCCGTTACCGCATCGACGGCAACGAGCAGGTGCGCGTGCGCGGCGAACGCACCGCGTTCGTGCCTGCCGGCGACCCCGCATGCCTGGTGACGGTCGCCCAAGGGTCGCACGAGGAGCCGTTCGACCGCCTGAAGGTGTCGCAGTTGCGCGACGGCGTCGCCTACGACGTGCCGATGGTGTGCGCGGCGCCGTCCGGACGCACCACGTACGCCATCACCCAGGCCAATCTCAACGGCTACACCGGGGCGTCGCTGTGGCGCGAGGGCGGCGGGTTAAGGGTGAAGCTGTCGGCGCCGCCGAAACGGCCGGTGCCGGCTGTAGTATCCCCGGCGGGGCTGACGACGGCCTGGCGCGTGGTCATGCTGGGCGACCGCGCCGGCGACCTGATCGGCTCGCATCTGATCGGCAACCTGAATCCGGCGCCGCAGGGCGACTTTAGCTGGGTCAAGCCGGGCAAGGCGGCCTGGGACTGGTGGTCGGGCCCGCTTGTGGGAATGAAGCCGAGCATGGAGAACTACAAGCGTTTCATCGATTTCGCCGCCGACGCCGGCTTGCCTTATTACCTGATCGATGCCGGCTGGGCCTCGGGGCCGGGCGGCTGTTGCGACGCGCTGCCTGGGACCGACATCACCCGCGCCGCCGACGGCATCGACATGCCGGCGCTGGTGCGCTACGCGGCCGACAAGGGCGTCGGCCTGATGCTGTGGGCGCACTGGGACCACGTTTCGCCGCGCATCGACGAGGTGCTCGATACCTATGCGGCCTGGGGCATCAAAGGCGTGAAGATCGATTTCATGAACCGCGACGACCAGGATGTCGTCGATTTCTACCAGCGCGTCGCGGCCGCCACGGCCAAGCGCCACCTGCTGCTCGACATGCACGGCGCCTACGTGCCGGCCGGATTGCAGCGCACCTATCCGAACTTCATCACCCAGGAAGGCGTATTGGGCGCCGAATGGGACAAGATGACCGATAAAGTCACGCCTCGGCACAACCTCATGTTGCCATACACGCGTATGCTGGCCGGGCCGATCGACTACACGCCGGGCGGCTTCCGCAACGGCTCGCCGGCGACCTTCAAGGTGCGCGAGGTGCTGCCGATGACGCAGTCCACGCGCGGCCAGGCGCTGGCCATGTACGTGGTCTACGAGAGTCCGCTGCAGATGGTGTCCGACGCGCCGGAAGCCTACCGCGACGCCGCCGGATTCGACTTCGTCAAGCGCGTGCCGACGGCATGGGACGAGACGCGCTACCTGTCCGGCGAACCGGGACGCGACATCGTGCTGGCTCGGCGCCAGGGCGCCAGCTGGTACCTCGGCGCGATGACGGCGGACGAGGCCAACGGCGGCGGCGGCGTCCAGCGGGTGCCGCTGCGCTTCCTGGGGGCGGGCAAGTACCGCGCCACGATCTGGGAGGACGGCGCCACGCCGAACGACGTCACGCGGGTGGAGCGCGAGGTCCACGCCAGCGACGTGCTCACCTTGAAGCTGGCATCGGCCGGCGGCGCGGTGGTGGTCCTGGAGCCCGTGGCGGTCCGGGCCGCCAAGGCAAAAACCAGCGCCGGCTCACGCAACAATTAAAATTCCGTCCATTCGAAAATGCTTGCGTTGTTATCGATAACAATGCAAGCTTGGCAGTTCTAAAAAAAATCGAATGGAGATGTGAATGAAGTCCTCACTGGCCACCCTCGCGCTTGCGCTGCCGCTCGCCTTTTCAAGCACGGCGCACGCCGACGAGGCAGCGTCCAAGCCGATGTACCGCGATCCCGTGTTCGATGGCGCCGCCGATGTCTCCATCGTGTATGACCGGGCCGCCAAGCTGTGGAAGATGTTCTACACCAATCGCAGGGCGACCGTGAAGCTGCCCGATCCGCAAGACGTCGCCTGGGTGCACGGCACGGCCATCGGCATCGCCACTTCGCCGGACGGCGTGCGCTGGCGCTACCAGGGCACGGCGCAGTTCCCCCAGGAATGCACGGACGCGACGCTCTGGGCGCCGGACGTGATGTATAAAAACGGCACCTACCACATGTGGCTCACCATCGTGCCGGGCGTCTTCCACCGCTGGGGCGTGCCCGGCGCGGAAGGGCGCATCGAGCATTTGACCAGCACCGACCTGGCCAAGTGGGAGTGCGCGGGCACGGTGAAGCTGGATACCGGCCGCATGATCGATCCGACCGTGGTGAAGCTGGGGCAGGGCTACCGCATGTGGTACAAGGACGAGCGCGCGGGCAGCCGGATCCTGGCCGCCGACAGCCAGGATCTGCGCGACTGGAAGAAGGTCAGCGACGAGCCGGTCAATCCGACCAAGGGCGAGGGGCCGAAGGTGTTCCGGTTCAAGGGACACTACTGGCTGATCGCCGATGTGTGGAAGGGCTTGATGGTGTTGCGCTCCAACGATGCGCTCAAATGGACGGAGCAGTCCGGTTACATCCTTGCCGAGCCTGGGCGCGCGGCGACCGACCGTTCGATCGGGCAGCACCCGGACGTGGTCGTCGATGGCGAGCGCGCGTTTATCTATTACTTCGTCCACCAGAAGAACGAGGCCGAGGCGGCCACCGACCCGCGCTGGAGCCAGCGCACCGTCATCCAGGTCGCCGAGCTGGTCTACAAGGACGGCAAGCTCCACGTCGATCGCAACGCAGCTCCCGCGTTCCAGCTGCACGCCCCATCCCCCTAAACCGACGAGGGTCAGGTCCGACATTCGGACACGGACTCAAACGTACCGCTGGCTTTGCGGTCGAGGCCGTGTCCGAATGTCGGACCTGACCCCGGTGGGGGCTACCAGTCGCGGCGCACGCGAAGCATGGCGAATGGCTGGGTGCGGGTGAGGTTGTGTTCGACGAAATCGACGCCGCCAGCCAGCCTGTCGCCGGTGTAGTGGGTGCGGTCGTAGCTGATGGTGCGGCTGGTGAGGTTGTTCAATTCCAGCGTCACCATCACGTTCGATGCCGGCCGGTAGTTGACGAAGGCGCGCGCCCAGCCGCTGCCGCTGCTGGTGCCGCGGTCGGCGAGCTGCCAGCTGTCGTTGCTCCAGCCGTTGTCGACCGAGAAGCCCCAGGCGGTGCGCTGGCGCGGCAAGTCCTGCGAGAATTCGATGCGCCACGCCAGCGGCTGCTCGCCGGACAGGCGACGCGTCTCCTGCGTGGTCGGGTCGGTGACCGACGACGAGCGCCAGGTGGTCGACAGTTTGAGCAGGCCCTGCGGCAGTGCCCAGTCGTCGGTCGGCAGGTTCAGCATGCCCGTGACGCTGTCGGCGCTGGCGTCGCCGATATTGCCGGCGGCGTCGTAGGTGGCGTTGGCGGCGCGCATCGGCATGCGGTCGATGACGTCGCTGATGTGCGATTGCGTGTAGCTCAGCACGGCGGCGCCCCGGTCCCAGAAGCGGTATTCCAGCGCGCCTTCGCACAGCCAGGTCTTGGCCGGCACCAGTTCGGGGTAGTCGGCGCGCAGCGTCTCGTCGGCGATGCCGAAATAGGCCGCCGCGTCGCCGAAGTTCAGCTGGCTGACCTCGCGTTCCAGGCGCAGGCGCAATTGCAGCGACGGCGTCGGCGACATCGACAGCCGCAGGCGCGGCTTGGGATAGAAATGGGCCTTGGCCTCGGGCTGGTCGGCGCCCACGCTCAGGCTGGCGTGCGAGACCTTCAGGCCGGCTTCGGCGCTGAGCGAATTGTCGAGCTGCCAGACGGACGACAATTGGCCCTCGACGCGCTCTTCCTGTACCCAGGCGCTGCCGGTCGGCACGGCGGCCGCGCCGGCGTTGGCCTGGTAGGCGTTGGCGCTGTCGTTGGTGTTGACGGCCCGTTCGACGCCGCCGCGCAGCACCACGCCGTTCAGCGCCTGCCAGCTCATTTGTACGGCGAGGATCTGTTCGGTGGCGTTGGCGGTCGTGACCGCGTAAGAGGTGTGGCCGCTGGAGGAGAATGTCGACTCCGCGTCCACCGCGGAGCTGCGGTACAGCGCCTTGAGGTCCAGGCTGGTGCCGGGCGCCAGGTCGCGCGTGTAGGCCAGGCCTTGCTCGATGTTGCGTCCGGCATTGTCGTTGTTGTTCAGGGCGCCCGTCTCGGTGTCATAGCGGGCCTGCGACTGGTAGGTCCAGGCATTGACCGCGCCGTTCCAGGTCAGTTGCCCGTCGAGCAGGTCCTGCCCGTAGTTCCACTTCGCCACCCTGTTGCCGGACATGCCGGCGCCGGCCATCGTCACCTCGGCGGTCGGCACCTGGCCGGCGTACACCGTAGTCTTACGCCCCTGGCCCTGCGAGGTGTCCGGCGAGCGCGTCCAACCCAGCGAGAAGTTGATGCTCTTGTCGCCGCGTTTGAGGCTGTAGTTGCCTTCCAGCGAGGGTGTCAGGTCGCCGTCTTCGGTCAGGTAGCTCGACGCGGTGGTGCTGGCCGACACCAGGTCCATTTGCTTGATCACCAGGTTGGCGACGGTCGGATGGCCCTGCATGTCGATGCCGCCCACGCCGTCATTGATCACGTCGATGCGTTCGACCGCCGCCGCCGGAATGCGGCCCAGCACGTCGCCCAGCGGTTCGGTCTTGGACGCCGGGCGCTTGCCGTTGATCAGAACGTTGCCCGCCACGCCGCGCGACGGATTGCCGCCGTCGAAGACGAAGCCGGGCAGGCGGGTCGCCATGTCCATTGCCGTCGTGGCCTGGAATTGCTTGAAATAGTCGGGAGGATAGGACTGCGGCGGCGCGCCATCGGCTGCGGCCGCCGGCCCGCCTGCGGCGAGGGCGCAGGCCAGCACAATGGCGGGACGGGTGAATGGCAAGCTTGTCATTCGGATATTTTACCGGTATCCGGCGTTCCCACCTAGATGAAATCGTGTTCAAGCCATGCCTGTTTTGCATGGCAGATCATCCTGTGGTGCCGCCGCCGAGGCGTGCGAGCCAAAGTGGCGTCGCGGCGCGCTCTCCGGGGACGAGGCAAAATTGCCACAATTTCAGGTCGTTTATCAAATTTAGTAAACGTAACTAAACAAATTGTTGGCGAAAACGCTAAGCCGCAGGTAAGGTCCGCTGAGGTTGAAAACGGTTTCATACCGCAAATACAGCCTCTAAAACTAAAAGGAGACAAGCATGAGAATGACGATACGGCCAACCCTGGCCGCGATATTGATATCGTGTGGCGCCCTCCACGGCGCCCAGGCGCAGGTCAACCCGGCGCTGTATGTCGACCCCGACTCCAGTGCCGCAATTTGGTCCCGCAACAACCCCAGCGACGGCCGCGCCACCGACATCCGCAACCGCATCGCCAACCAGCCGGGCGCCCGTTGGTTCGGCAATTGGAGCGGCGAAATCGGCGCCGCCGTCGGCCACTACGTCGGCACCGCCGCATACAACGACCGCACCCCGGTGCTGGTGGCCTACAACATTCCGGCGCGCGACTGCGGCCAGCACAGCGCCGGTGGCGCGGGCTCGGTGCAGGCCTACCGCGACTGGATACGCGCCTTCGCCGCCGCCGTCGGCAACCGCCCGGCGATCGTGGTGCTGGAGCCGGACGCGCTGCCGCAGCTCGACTGCCTGGACGCTGCCGGCAAGACGGCGCGCCTGGACTTGTTCAAGTACGCCGTGTCGCAGTTCACCGCGCTGGCGCCGCGCGCCTATCTGTACCTCGACATCGGCAATAGCGCCTGGCTGGCGCCGGCGGAGGCGGCCACGCGGCTGGTCAACGCCGGCGTGACCGGCGCCCGTGGCTTCTCGCTCAACGTGTCGAACTACCGCACCGACGCCGAAAGCAATCCGTACGGCGTGGCCGTGGCCGACGCGCTGCGCCAGCGCGGCCTGAATAAAACCTTCGTCGTCGACACCAGCCGCAACGGCAACGGTCCGAAAGGCACGGAGTGGTGCGATCCGGCCGGGCGCAAGCTTGGCGTGGCGCCGCGCGTCAACGCCGCCGGCAGCCAGCCGGAAATGGCGCTGTGGATCAAGTCGCCGGGCGAGTCCGACGGCTGCGCGGGGCCGGCGGGTACGTTCGTGCCGGAACTGGCCTATAAGATGATCTACGGCTACTAGAATGGCCGGTCGGGCCGCGGCTGATGACTGGATTGGAATCGTTTCCGATCTCGACAGAAACCGCTTAGCCCGTACCCTGTTTGCGTGTATATTTGCGTAACTTTTTTCTCATTAATTGACAAATAGCACGGAGACACGCATGACACGGAACCTGATCGCACGCTCGGCGGCAACGGCGCTGCTCGCATTGATCGCCAACGGCGCCTGGGCGGCCGCCGGCGCGCCCATCCCGGAACGGGTCGATGCGCTGCTGCGCCAGATGACCCTGGAGGAGAAGGTCGGCCAGCTGAACCAGATATCGGACAAGGAATTCATCACCGGCCCGGAATCCGAATTGCGCCGCAATTTGGAGAGCGATCTGCGCGCCGGCAAGGTCGGCTCCATGCTCAACGTCAAGGGCGCGGCCGACACGCGCGCGGTGCAGGCCATCGCCATGCAATCGCGCCTGAAGATCCCGCTGCTGTTCGGGCTCGACGTCATCCACGGTTACGAGACCATCTTCCCGGTGCCGCTCGGCGAGGCGGCGTCGTGGGACCTGGAGGCCATCGAGCAGGCCGCGCGCATCGCCGCGCGCGAGGCCTCGGCCTCCGGCATCCACTGGACGTTCGCGCCGATGGTCGACATCGGCCGCGATCCGCGCTGGGGCCGGGTGATGGAGGGCGCCGGCGAGGACGCCTTCCTCGGCAGCCGCATCGCCGAGGCGCGCGTGCGCGGCTTCCAGGGCGCCAAGCTGGGCGGCACCAGCTCGGTGATGGCCACCGCCAAGCACTTCGCCGCCTACGGCGCCGCCATCGCCGGGCGCGATTACAACGCCGTCGACATGAGCGACCAGCTGTTGTACGAGACCTACCTGCCGCCGTTCAAGGCGGCGGTCGACGCGGGCGCGGCGACGTTCATGAATTCGTTCAATACGCTCAACGGCGTGCCGGCCACCGGCAGCGCCTTCCTGCAGCGCGACATCCTCAAGGGCGCCTGGGGCTTCAAGGGCTTTGTCGTCAGCGACTGGAACTCGATCGGCGAAATGGTCCCGCATGGCTACGCCGGCGACCTGTCCGACGCGGCGGCCAAGGCCCTCACCGCCGGCAGCGACATGGACATGGAGAGCAACGCCTATTCCGGCTCGCTGGCGCAGCTGGTCGGCGCCGGCAAGGTCGACGTCAAGTTGGTGGACGACGCCGTGCGGCGCGTGCTGACCAAGAAATTCGAGCTGGGCCTGTTCGACGATCCTTACCGCTTCTCCGACGTGCAGCGTGAAAAACAGGCCGTCAACGACCCCGCGCACCGCGCCGCCGCGCGCGCGACCGCCGCCAAGTCCATCGTCCTGCTAAAGAATGACAACGGCGCGCTGCCGATCAAACGGGGCGTCAAATCGATCGCCGTCATCGGCCCGCTGGCCGACGCCCGCCGCGACCTGGAGGGCGGCTGGATCGTCAAGTCCAACGCCGAGCGCGTGGTCAACCTGGTCGACGCCATCCGCGCGCAGGCCGGATCGGGCACGCGCGTGAGCTTCGCCGCCGGCTGCGACATCGCCTGCGCCACCGATGGCGGCTTCGCGGCCGCCGTGGCGGCGGCGCGCGACGCCGATGTAGTGGTCCTCGCTGTCGGCGAGTCGTGGGAAATGAGCGGCGAAGCCAAGTCGCGCGCCGATATCGGCCTGCCCGGGCGCCAGGGGCAATTGTTCGCGGCGCTCAAGGCGGCCGGCAAGACGCCGGTGGTGGTGATCCTGGCCGGCCGTCCACTGGTGTTCGAGAACGTCGCGGAAGAGGCCAAGGCCATCCTGTACGCGTGGCTGCCGGGCAGCGAGGGCGGCAACGCCATCGCCGACGTGCTGTTCGGCGCCGTCAACCCGTCGGCCAAGCTGCCGATGACCTTCCCGCGCCACCAGGGGCAGATCCCGATCACCTACCAGCAATACCAGACCGGCCGCCCGGTGACCGATCCGCGCGACGTGCTCTATAAATCCGGCTACATCGACATGCCTAACACGCCGCGCTACGCCTTCGGCCATGGCCTGAGCTACACCACGTTCGCCTACCGCGACATGAAGCTGAGCCAGAACGCGATGAAGGCCGACGGCAAGATCACACTGTCGTTCACCCTGGCGAACACCGGCGCGGTGGCCGGCACGGAGATCGTGCAGCTTTATCTGCGCGACCCGGTCGCGTCCACCGTGCGCCCGCTGCAAGAGCTCAAGGGCTTCCAGAAGGTGGCGCTGGCGCCGGGGCAGCAGCAAAAGGTCAGCTTCACGCTGAATCGCGACAGCCTGGCGTTCTTCAACCGCAAGCTGCAATGGGTGGCCGAACCGGGCCGTTTCCAGCTGATGGTGGGCGCGGGTTCGGCCGACATCCGGCTGCGAACCGAGATCGAGTTGACCGAATGACATGAGCTGTCGTGGTCCCGGATACCGCATCGATGGTGTCCGGGAGGTGTCTGTCGAATGTGCGTGTTTTCGATAATGCGTTATCATTAAGGCTTCCGCCCGCACCTTTGAGAGTTTAATTTGCCGAAGTCCGCTCCGCTTTCCACCCCGCTTTACACAGTATTATTCCTGCTTTTGTCCGCCATCGCACCCGCGTCGTCCGTGCAGGCCAATGCGCTGCTGCCACCGGAGTCCGCCTGGAAAGGGACCAGCGAGAAGCTGGTCGTTCCCGCCGCCGACCGTTGGGTGACCCCCGCCGAAAAGTCGGGCTTCAGCGACTCGCCAAGCTACGCCGAGACGATGACGTTTCTGCGCGCGATGGAGAAGGCGTCCGATCGCCTCTCCATCCAGTCGTTCGGCAAAAGCTACCAGGGCCGGGATCTGTACTACGTCCTGGCGAAAAAACCGGGCGCTGGCGCCAAACCGGTGGTGCTGGTGCAGGCCGGTATCCACGCCGGCGAGATCGATGGCAAGGACGCCGGCCTGATGCTGCTGCGCGACATCGCCTTCCGTGGCCGCGACGACCTGCTCGATCTGGTCGACCTGGTCTTCATTCCGATCCTGAACGTGGACGCGCACGAGAACACGAGCACCTTCGGCCGTCCCAACGAACGCGGACCCGGCATCAAGGGGGCGCGCGCCAACGCCCAGGGACTGGACCTCAACCGCGACTACGCGCGGCTGCAATCGCCGGAGATCGCCGCCGTCGTCAAGCTGTTGCAACGCTTCGACCCCGCGCTCTATATCGACGTCCACGTCAGCGATGGCACCGATTACCAGTACGACACCACCTATACCTTCGCCGGCTGGGGCACCTACGCCCGGTCGCGGGCCACGGCGGACTGGCTGATGACCAGGTACACCACCGACGTCGACGCGGCGCTAAACGCCCAGGGCCATGTGCCGGGCGTGTATCCGAGTTGGGTGGAGGAGGACACGCCGTCCAAGGGCTTGCGCGTCAGCGCGGAAGGGCCGCGCTACTCGACGGGCTACGGCGATTTCGCCGGCATCCCGACCGTGCTGGTGGAAAACCACACGATGAAGCCCTACAAGCGCAGGGTGCTGGGGACCTACGTTCTGCTGGAGCAGTCGCTGAAGACGGTCGCCCTTGAGCGCGACCGCATCGCCCAGGCCAAATCGGTCGACAGGGCGGCGCGCGGTCCGCGCTTGATGGTGCGCTGGGAGCGCGAGGCCGCGCCGATGGCGACGCGCGACTTCAAAGGCTACAAGTACGATTCCTACGTCTCGAAGGCGTCGGGCGCCAGGGAGCTGCGCTGGACCGGCGAACGGGCCGACATCGCGATGCCTGTATTCGGCGTGCGCTCGACCAAGGAGGTTGTCCTGCCCCGCGCCTGGTGGTTGATGCCGGAGCAAAAAGAGATGATCGCGTCGCTGGGTGCCCACGGGATCGCGATGGAGCGCCTTGGCGCGGCCCGCGCGCTGCCGCTGGAAGTGGTGCAATTGAGCTCGGGTAAAGACCGGGCCGACCCGCTTCGACAGACCAGGCAAATGACGCTGCCGGCTGGAGCGGTGCGGGTGTCGTCCGATCAGCCTTTGCGATTGATCGCGGCCGCCTTGCTCGAGCCGGAAAGCGACGACTCGTTCCTGGCGGCCGGGTATCTCGACAACGCGTTGCCGCCGGAGTCCAAGCTGCCGAGACACCTGCTGGCGCCGCTGGCGGACAAGATGATGGAGGCGAATCCGGCGTTGCGGGCGCGCTTCATGGAAGCCCTCGCCGCCGACAAGGCGCTCGAGTCGGACCCGCAGGCCCGCTTGCGGTGGTGGCTGATGCGGTCCGACTACGCTGAACGTTCCAGGTTCACCTATCCGGTGTTCATGGAGCGCGCCACAGTCCCGCCCAAATCCGCGAACTGATCGCGACCGCTATTTCACTTCATAAGGCGTAACGAGTTGCGCCTGCATGTCGTAGCCGACGGCGTCCAGCAGGCCGGCGGCGCTGTCGGGCGTGCGGTTGCGCGCGGCGCGCAAGGTGCCGCTGACGAAGACCGCGTCCATCATCTTGACGCCGTCGATCGGTTTGTCCGAGAACACGTGGATGACCTGGTTCGCCGGCGGGGGCGGCGCGTGGATACAGGCGCCGAAGTAGGGCACCAGCAGGAATTCGCGGAAAGACCGGCCCTCGCCGTCGAGCGGGATGACGTAGCCTCCGATGCGCACCCGCGCTCCATCCATCGAGGGTTCGACCGGCGCGCTGGCCCACGCCTCGCGCAGCCTGGCCAGCGCCGCCATCGCGCGCGGATCGTTGTCCTGCAGGCGCGCCATGTCGTCGTTGAAGGTCTTGGCCGGCTCCCAGTCGGCCGGCACCAGCGCGAACCACTCGACCTCCTCGAACGGCGCCGTCGCCGGCTTCATGTCGATCGGGTGGGGTGGCGGTGACGCCTTGGCCGCAAACGGTGCAGCTGGTTTGCCTTCCCCCTTGCAGCCGGTCAGCACCGCGCCGGTGAGCGCTGCCATCGCCACGGCCAGCGCCAGATTCTTGTACTTGCTCATACCTTCGGCGCCAATCCGTCGATCAGCGAGAGTCGATACGCGCGCACACCCGGCACGACGCTGGCGATCAGACCCGCGCCGACGACGGCGGCGAGCAGCCATACTTCGCCCAGGCCGGGGGCGAAAGCGTCGATCGCCAGGCCCCATTTCGCCAACGCCAGCGGCGCGAGCGCGAACGACGCCACCTCCACCAGCGCGAAACCGCCGGCGGCGCCGGCGATGGTCAGGCCGAGGCCTTCGCACACCAGCAGCAAGAAGATTTGCCAGGGACGGGCGCCGACCGCGCGCAGTATCGCCAGCTCGCGCCGCCGCTCGCCGAGTCCGGCCAACACCGCCGCCGCGAGGCCGGCCAGCGCCACCACCAGCACCAGGAACGACACCGCGCGCAAAACGCGTTCCGCCGCGCCGGTGATATCCCACAGCTGTTGCAGCGCCACGCCGGGAATGACCGCCGACAGTGGTTCCTGGTCGTCGGCGCCGAAAATTCGCTGCATGCGCAGGACGGCCGCGCGCTGCTTCAGCCCGACCAGCACCGCCGTCACCTGCTTGGGATGCAGGTCGAACTTGCGTACTTCGGCGCGGCCGATCGATACGCCCGGCACGTGCGCGCCGCCGTGCCAGTCCAGATGGATCGCCTCCATCGCCTGCAAACCGATGTGCAGCGTGCGGTCGACCGGCGTGCCGGTGGCCGCCAGTATGCCGACGACGGTGAAGGGCTTGTCTTCGTGGCTGCTATCGGCTGCGTGGCCGGCATGGCCGGCGCCGTGGCTGAGGGTCAGCTCGTCGCCCAAACGGTAGCCGAGGCGGCGCGCGACCTCGGCGCCGATCACCACGTCGAACAGGCCGTTGAAGCGTGTCCCGCTCGAGAACGTCAGCGCTTGCGCGCGGCCGTGGCGATAGTGGTCGAAGTAGGCCGTGGTGGTCGCCACCACGGGGAAGCCGCGATGCGAGTCGCCCAGCGTCAGCGGGATGGTCCAGGCCACCGCCGGGTGCGCGCCGATGCGCTCCACGCTGCCCCAGGTCATGCCGGCGTCGGTCTCGCCGATGTGGAACACCGAGTACAGCAGCAACTGCACCGGGTGGCTGCGGGGGCCGATGATCAGGTCGGTGCCCGACAGCGCGGCCGTGAAACCGTCGCGCGCGCCGTGGCGCAGGCGCTCGACGGCGAGCAGCAGGGCCACGGACAGGATGATGGAGCCCAATGTGAGCAGCAGCGCGTAGCGGCGGCTGCGCGCGCTTTGCCAGGCCAGCGATAACATCGTCATTCCGTTTCCAGTCGGGCGGCGCGGTTCAGTTCCGCCAGCGCCACGCTGCGGTCGAAGTGCTCGGCCAGGCGCAGGTCGTGGCTCACCAGCACCAACGCCGATGGCGCGGCGCATTCGGCCAGCAGCAGGTCGAGGAAGTGCCGCTGGTTGCGCGCGTCGAGGGCGGAGGTCGGTTCGTCGGCGACGATCAGGTCGGGCGTGCCGATCAGGGCGCGCGCGGCGGCCACGCGCTGCTGCTGGCCGACGCTCAGTTCGGCGACAGGGCGCTGGCGCAGCGCCGGATCGATGCCGAGCCGGCCGAGCAGGCGGTCCGCCTCCGCCCGGGGACTCGCGCCGCCTTGCGAAGCGTGCCGGCGCCGCCGCGCCGAAAAGCGGCAAGGCAGCAGCACGTTGTCGAGGATCGACAGGTAGGGCAGCAGGTTGAACTGTTGGAAGATGATGCCGATGTGGTCGGCGCGAAAGCGGTCGCGCGCGCCCGCCGGCAGCGCCGCCACGTCCACGCCGCCGATCCGCGCGGTGCCGGCGGTGGGCGCGATCACGCCGGCCAGGATGCCTAGCAAGGTGCTCTTGCCGCCCCCGCTGGGGCCATGCAGGAACAGGCGCTCCCCAGGCGCGATTGTGAAACCGGGGATGTCGAGGCAGTCGTCCGGCGCGCCGGGCCAGCCGAACCGCAGGCCGTCGAGCGCCACGGCCGGCGGCGCCGCCACGGACGATACCTCGCGCTCCAGCGTCATCGTCGCGCTCCATGCGCGCGTTTGTCGGCCGCCACCCGGCGGCAACAAGATCCGTTGCGCAGGTGGGCGGCGCACAGCAGGATGGCGCCGGCGACGCTAAGCGCGGTCTCGGCCGATTCGCCATAGCGTGGCCCGACCAGGAACACCGCCGCCGCCAAGCCGGCAAGGCCCGCTCCGCCCAACAGCAGTATCGGCATGCGGCGGTGCGCGAGGTAGCCGGGGCCCAGCGACAACAGCGCCGCCGCCAATGCCACGCCGATCAGCGCCTTGTGCGTGTGCTCGCCGGCGGCCCAGCCCAGCGCCGGCAACGCGAGCAATAGCAGCGGCATGGCAAGGCAATGGAGCAAGCACAGAGTGGAGGCGGCGATGCCGGTGGCGTTGGCGATGCCGGCCAGCTTGTTCATCCGTTCCCCCGGCATCAGAAGAAGTAGCGCAGCGACGCTTCGAGCTGGGTGCGCGGCACCGTCGACACCAGCAGGCCGGCGGCGCTGCCGTAGGCGATGTCGCTGGCGAACTGGTGCGGCTGCAAGGTCACCGCCAGCGAACCCAGAAGCTTGCGGTAGTCGTAGCTGGCCTTCAAGGTGTAGCGCACGTAGGTCGGCATGTCGCGCCGCGCCGAGGGCGTGCCGCTGTAGTACGGGTTGCCGGAGGTAACATAGACGTCGCCGTTGAGACTGAGGTTGCCCGGACCGACGCGGTCGCGGTACTGGCCGCCGGCCTTCCACGTGTGGGCCGGCACCGAGAGCAAGGCGCCGGTTCCCGGCGGCGGATTGTCGAGCCGGGCGCGCAGGATGCGGCCGTAGCTCAGGTAGGCGCTGAGCGCGCGGTCGAACTGGTAGCGCGTGTCGAACTCGAACCCTTTGCGCGTGGTCCGGCCGGAGGCCAGGTAGACGTCCGGCGCCGTGTTGATGATCTCGTCGTCGTTGCGGATCGCGTACACCGAGGCGCCGACGTCCCAGCCGGCCGCAGGGCGCGCGTTCAAGCCCAGGTCGTGCGAGCGCACCTTGCTGGGGTCGATGTCCGCGTTGATACGGCCGCCGGACGCGCCGAGCGGGCCGAGGCTGCCGCTTGAGCTGATCTGCTCGGCGGACGGCGAGCGCAGGCCCTGCGCGACGTTGGCGTACAGTTCCAGCTCCGGCAGGGCGTTCCAGATCGCGCCGTACTTGGGCGTGAACGCCGCGCCCCGGTAGCCGGTCGAGGCGGCGGGCAACTTGCGGTTGAGCAGATCGTAGTCGAACCGGTCGTAGCGGGCGCCGGCGTGCAGTTTCAGCGCTGGCGCCACGCGGTACTGGCCCTGGACGAAGGCGCCGTACGATTGCAGGTCCAGATCCTGGTTGTTGAGATAGTTGGCGGTCGGCCGGTGGAACTGGTATTGGCGGCGCAGCGCGTCGCCGCGATCGATGCGGGTCTCGGCGCCGGCCGTCAGCACGGCGTCGTCGCCCAGGCGCCAGGTGTTGCCGGCGCGCGCGCCGTAGATCTTGCGGTCGTCGTAGCCGAAGGTGTGCTGGGTGGCGCTGGTGGCGATCGCGCGGCTGCGTTCGAAATCCTCGGCGTAGGCGGTGGCGAACCAGCCGGCGTCGCCGTTCGGGCGGCGGTTGAACACCAGGCTGGTGCGGTGGGCGTCGCCGAAGCCGGGCAGGCCGAACTGCGCGCTGTGCGGATCGAGCCCGGCTTGCAGGGCCGGCAGCGACAGGTAGCCGGCGCCGGCGTAGTCCGATCTATAGTGGCTGGCGCGCAGGCTGTAGACGCCGTCGCCGATGGTGGTCGACAGCTTCCAGAACACGTTGGCGCGCTCGTTGCTGGCGCCGTGGCGGAAGCCGTCCATGCGGAAGCGGTCGGCCACCAGCAGCGAGCGCACCGCGCCGTAATCGCCCGACAGCGTCAGCGACGCGCGGCGCCCACCGTAGCTCGACAGCGTGAGCGCGGCGCTGGGCGGGGTGGCGGCGCCGCCCTCGCGGGTGTCGATGACGACCGCGCCGGCGCGGTTCTGGTCGCCGTACAGCGCCGACACCGGCCCCTTGATCACGTCGACGGTGGCGATCATGTCCGCCGTCAGCCATTCGAGGAAGACCGGGCCGTGTCCGGCGCCGCCCTGGCTGGACGGGATATTTTGCGGCACGCCGTCGATGGTGACGGCGGTGTCGGCGCCGTGGGTGCCCTGGGTGGCGAAGCCGCGCATGCGGAAGCCGTTGCCGGTGTCGCCCTGGTCGATGTTGTTGGCGACCACGCCCGGCACGCGCTGGAAGATGTTCGACATGTCGCGGCCGACGGCCAAGGTGGCGATGTCGTCGGCCGTGATCGTGGTCACCGTGCCGGGCAGGCCCCTGGCGGCGACGCTCGGCGCGACGCGGCCGTCGTCGGCCTTGCTGCCCTTGATTTCGACGATCTGGTCCGGCGCCGGTTCGACCGGGTCCTCCGCAGCCATGGCGTTGCCCTGCAGCGCGAAGGCGAACCACACGGCGGGGGAGAGGGCGCGGGCGGAGCGGTCGGAGCGGGAGCGCGCGGCGGCCTGCGGACGGTGTGGGTGTGAAATCATGGGCGTCGGGAAATGGCGGTAAATGCAAGAAGGTTGCAATAATAAACGGCTGTGCCGCATAATGCAATACAGTTGCATTTGTGCCGTGCGCGCCGCCCGGCCGGCCCGACGGTCAGACCTGGGGGCGGCCGAGATAGCGCGCGGCGAATTCTTCCGGCGGGATCGGCTTTCCGAGCAGGAAGCCCTGGACGATGTCGCAGCCGGCCTCGCGCAGCCAGTCCAGCTGCGGCTGTTCCTCGACGCCTTCGGCCACGACCGCCAGGCCGAAGCCGCGCGCCAGCGCCAAGATGGCGTGGACGATGGTCTCGCCGCGCTTTGGCAGCAATTGCACGAAGCTGCGGTCGACCTTGAGCTGGTTGATCGGAAAGCATTGCAGGTAGGCCAGCGACGAGTAGCCGGTGCCGAAATCGTCGATCGCCAGCCGCACGCCGAGCGCGCGCACGGCCTGCATGAAGGCGATGGCGCCGTCGACGTCTTCCATCAGCACGCTTTCGGTCAGCTCCAGTTCAAGCCGGCCCGGCGCCAGCCCGCTTTGCGCCAAGGCGCGCGTGACATCGTCGATGAAGCACGGCTCGCGCAGCTGGCGGGCCGACATGTTGACCGCCAACGTCAAGGCCGGCGCGCCGTCGCGCTCCCACGCGGCGACCTGGTCGCAGGCGCGGTGCAGCACCCAGCGGCCCAGTTGCACGATCAAGCCGCTGTCCTCGGCGATCGGAATGAATTCGGCCGGCGACACCGGTCCGTGCTCCGGATGGTTCCAGCGCAGCAGCGCCTCGACCCCGACCAGCGCGCCGTCGGCGCAGCCGAACTGCGGTTGGTAGTGCACGGACAGCCGGTCCTGCTCGATGGCGCGTCGCAGCTCCCGTTCCAGCGCGGCGCGGCGCTGGGTGGCGGCTGTCATCGCCGGCACGAACTCGGCGAGCCGGTTGCGCCCGCCGTGCTTGGCGTGGTACAGGGCGGTGTCGGCGCTGCTCATCAGCTCGCCCATGGTGCCGGCGTCGTCCGGGTACAGGCAGAAGCCGACGCTGGCGGTGGCGAAGAACTCGCCCTGCTTGAGCTGGAACGGCGCCTGCAGCGCCTGCGTCACGCCGGCGGCCAGCGCCAGCGCGGCGGCGCGGTCCGGCACCGGGCCGGCGATGATCGCGAACTCGTCGCCGCCGATGCGGCCGACCAGATCGGACGCGCGCACCGCGCCGGTCAGCGCTTCGGCCACGTGCTGCAGCAGTTCGTCGCCGACGGCGTGGCCGGCGGTGTCGTTGACCAGCTTGAAGTTGTCGAGGTCGACCAACAGCAGCGCCAGTTGCTGACCCTCCGCCTGCGCGCGCTCGAGGTCGGCGGTCAGGCGGGCGTAGGTGGCGTGGCGGTTGGGCAGGCGCGTGACGTGGTCGGTGTGGGCCATATAGTCGAGCTTGCGCTCGGCGGCGGCCACCCGCGCCCGCGTCTTGCGGCTCAGCGCGGCCACCACCAGCATGGCCAGCAGCGAGGCGACCGTCAGCAGGCCGAGGTAGCGCAGCAGCACCGCGCGCAGCTTGGCGGTGCTCGTATGCAGCACCGTGCGGCCCAGCGTGGTGTCGCGGTAACGCACCGTGTCGGTCACGGTGATGATGCCGTCCGGTGTGGCGCCGTCGGGCGGCTGGCGTGCCGGCAGGCGGCTGTTCGGATAGGAAAACTCGGCGAACAGGTTGCCCTCTTTGTCGTAGACGCCGACCGCGCGCAGGCCGGGCGCGTAGCGGAACGCGTGCAGCGCGTCCCGGGCGGCGTCGCGGTCGCGGAACATCAGCGGCGCGGTCACGCTGTCGGCCACGATCGCCGCCTGCACCCTGGCGCCGTCGATCAGGGAGTGGCGCATGTCGAGCAACTGGTACGCGATCAGCACGGCGCCGGCGATCACCAGCGCGGCGGCGGCGGCGATGATCTGGCCGGTGCCGAGCGCGCTGGAAATGGACGCCCGGGCGGGGGCGGGCTGGCGCTTCATCGGACGTTCCTCGCCAGCTTCAACAGGCGCGAGCTGAAGCGCAGGCCGGCGCGCGCCGCCTCCGCAGTGTCGATGTCGAAACGCAGATGCTGGTCCTCCTCGACCAGCGCGACGGCGCCGGCGTAGCCGTTCTTGGGCTCGTCGACGATGGACAGGATGCCGCCGGCGGCGGCGGGGCGCTGGGCGCCGGCGCGCAATACCATGACATCGCACTGCGTTGCCGGTCCCGGCTCGACCACAGAGAGCTTGCGCTCGCCGACCGGCTTGCCCTGCAGCTTGCGCAGGCTGTCCCACAGGGCGTGCGCGCTGCTCAGGCAAACGTTCAGCGGCCGCGCCGCCTCGGCGCCGGGCCAGGTGGTGAATTGGGCGATGTTGTAGACGTAGGCCGCCTTGAGCGCGGCGTCGTCGGACTGCGCCCAGCCGGCCCGCGCCAGCACGAGCAGCGACAGCGCGGTGCACCACAGCAGCACCAGTTTCATGGTGTTCGGTTCAGAATGCATAACCGATCTTGGCGGTAATGGTGCGCCCCTCGCGTGGAATCGCTTCCTGCACGAACGCCGGACCGGCCGGGTCCGCGTAGCGGTGGTCGGCCGCGTTGTAGAAGCTGATGGACCAATCCAGGCCGCCCGCGCGCCTGCGCGCCGGCACCAGGGTCAGGTTCCAGGTGCAGAAGCCGGCGGCGGCGGCGTTTTCGGTGAGCCGGTCCGACATGCATTGCCCCTCTACGCCAAGCCCCAGCGCGCCGCCGGTGCCGGGCAGCGGCCAGGTGGCGTTGAGCTTGGCCAGGTGGCGGGGCGAATTGACCGGCCTGGCGCCGTCGCCATCGCGCACCTGTTGCCAGGAGTAGTTGGCGCGCAGCCGGGCGCCGCCGGTGAACAGGCGCTCGGCCGCCAGCTCGATGCCCCGCGCCGAGGCGCGCTCGGTGTTGCCGAAGACGAGCAGGCCGTCCTCGCGCAGGGTCTCGGCGATCAGGCCGTCGATGTGGTAGTGGAACACCGCCAGCGACAATTTGCTGTAGGCGTCCGGGCGGCGCTCCCACACCAGTTCATGGGTGGCGATCTCCTCGGCGCGCAACCCCGTGTTGGCCGCTTGGCCGCCTTCGCCCACACCCACCGCGTAATACGATTCGTAGGCGTTGGGCGAGCGGTAGGCGGTGCCGTGGATCAGCTTGAGCGTGTCGCGCGGCGAGGCTTGCCAGATCAGCGCCGCGCGCGGATTGAAGCGGGTGCCGGTGATGCTGTCGCGGTCGAAGCGCAGGCCGGCGTTGAGCAGCACCGTCGGCGCCAGCCGCACCTCGTCCTCGACGTAGGCGCCCAGGCGGTTGTCGGCGCGGCGGTCGTCCAGATTGCGCTGGTACGGGTCCAGGTCGAAGTTGAACTGGTCGCGCCGCGCGTTGCGCTGGGCGTCCAGGCCGGCCACCAGCTTGTGGCCGTCGATGCCGGTGAAGGTGGCGTTGACGTTCACGCCGTACCACGCGGCATGGTCGCCGTCGATGTTCCGGCGCGGCCGGCCCTCGTCGTCGGGGTAGCTGCCGACGCCCAGGTAATCGGCGCGGCCCCAGTCCACGCGGGTCGACACCGCCACCGTGTCGCTTGGCGCGGCGTTGTACGAGACGCTGGCGAAGCTCTGCGCGTCGCGCGTGTAGTTGGGGGTGTTGAACACTGCGCCGAACGAGGCCGTCGGCACGCCCTTGACGCGCGTGACATGGCCGGCGCTGAAGCCCCAGCCGTCGCGGCCGGCCTTGATGAAGGCGCCGCGCGTGCGCTCGTAGTCCAGGCCCTCGGCCAGGCCGTTGTTCTGCTCCGGCGTATCGAACTCGGAGGCGTACAGCGCGCCGCCGCGCCGCGTGGTCGCTTTGACCGACAGCAGCACGTCGGTGCCGTCCTGGGTGTGGTAGCCGTAGCTGGCGCGGGCGCGCCGCTCGCCCTTGCCGCCGACCGACAGCGTGCCCTGGGGGCCGGCCATGGCGCTGCCGGTCTTGGTGATGACGTTGATCACGCCGAACAGCGCGTTCGAGCCGTAGACGGCGGCGCCGGGGCCGGGCACGTACTCGATGCGCTCCACCAGGTCCATGTCGATCAGGCTGTCGTCGCCGATGCAGGCCTGGTCGTATACGCTGTCGTTGACGCGCACGCCGTCGATCAGCAGCAGGAAGCGGCTGTCGTAGTCGCCGGGGCGCAGGAAGCCGCGCGCGCCGAGGTAGTCGTAGTTGCGGTCGCTCGATACATACAGGCCGGGCAGGGTGGCCAGGGCGTCGCCCAGGGTGCGCCAGCCGTGCTCGCGGACATCCTGCGAGGTCAGCACGGAGACCGCCGACGGCGCCTCGCTGACGCGCTGGGCGAAGCGCGAGGCCGAGGTCACCATGGTGACCTCCATCAGACTCTCCAGCGGCAGGGTGCTCAGTTCTTCCGGGGGCGCGGCTTCGGCCTGGGCGGGGCCGGCCTGCAACGCCATCATTACAAAGAATGTGACGCAGCGGAGGCGCGGTGCACGGCGGTTGGATGTCTTCACGGTAGGGATCTATTATTGGCTTATGGAAAGTATGTTACTCCTTGTGAAGACTTCAAACGCCATTTTTTAACAATTTGAAAACCTTTCTGTGCGTTGTAGCAACAGCGCGCAGATCGGGGTTGCGCCGCAACCCCGAATCGCTTAGACCGGACCGCTTAGACGCGGCTGGCCTCGAGCAGCAGCGCGCGCTCGAAGCGCAGCGTCACCTTGGGGGTGCCGGCACCGCCGCGCACCTCGCCCAGGTCGCGTCCGTCGACATAGTCGCGCAGGCGCCAGCGGCCGGCGCCAAGCCCGCGTATCTCCACCGGCCCGTCCCAGCGCGGCGCGTAGAAGGCGAAATACAGCCTGCCGTCCTTCTCCACGGCGTGGCCTTCGGGCTTGTCGAAGCCGATGTCGTACAGTTCGCCCCGGTATATGCCTTTGGGCAGCATCTTGTCGCGGTAAATGCCGATCCACTTGCGCCACTTGTCCTCGCGCTGCGGCGTCAGCAGGAAGCTGTCCTTCGGTTTGGGATCGACCGGCCAGGTGAACTTGGTCGACAGCACCGCGCCGATGCCGATGGTCGAGGCGAAATCCTCGCCGCCGTCGCTGAGTTCGACGTGGTCGCCCGCGTACGGCGCCGACGGCCCCATCAGCGCCTTCAGCGTCTTGCCCTTGTGGCGCACCTGCCACGACGACAGCGGGTCGGCGGCGGGCGCCTGGTTCATGTACGGCATGTTGTGGAAGGAGTAGGAGGTGCCGCAGGGGCACAGCTCGACCACCGCCTTCGGGTTGATTTCCATCGCGGTGTCGTACACCATCTTCCAGAAATCCTGCAGTTTCTCGACCGACTCCTCGGGACGCGCGTGCTTGTGGGCCGGGTTGTGGCAGGGCGCGACGCCGTTCAGGTGCTGGCCGTCGAGTTTGAGGCCCTGGTAGCCCCATTCGCCGAGGATCTTGCGCACCAAGTCGCGGGTCATGTCGATGGTGGGCTGGTAGGCCGGGCACAGGTACAGGCTGTTCCACCAGCTGACCAGTTGCGGGGCGCCGTCCTTGTCGAGCAATAGCATGTCGGTGTGGTCGTGCAGCAGGTCCGAGCCCGGGTCGACCGCGAGCGGCGTGATCCACAGGCGCGCCTTCAGGCCGGCTTCCTTGATCGAGCCGACCAGGCCACGCATGTCGGCCTCGCCGCCGGGGAATTTCTTGGTGTCGAGCTTCCAGTCGCCCTCGTTGGTCTGCCAGCCGTCGTCGAGCACCGCCCATTCGAGGCCCAGTTCCTTGGCTTTTTTCAAGGTGCCGACCATCAGCGGGACCGTGAAATCGCGTTCGTAGCCCCAGGCGCACCAGATCGGCTCGTAGCATTCGTCGGGGCAGTCGGGCGAGCGCAGTCCGCGCTCGGCCATCACCTGGCGGTAGCGGTCCAGCGCGCCGAAGTAGTCACCCGTGTGCAGCGCCAGGAATGTGTCGAGCGTGGCTAGCGATTCGCCCGGTTGCAAGGTCGCTTCCAGTTCGCATTCGACGGCCAGCGCGGCGCCGCCCTTGACCGCGCGCACCGGCAGGGCCACCAGGCGGGGGACCGTGTCGATATGGCCGACGGCCAGGCCGCAGTCGCGCCGCCAGACGTCGGCCGCCGGCGTGCCGCTGCCGTAGTCGGAGGCGTTCATGCCCATGAAATTGCGCTGGTCAAAGCCGGCCGTCAGCGGCTGGACCCAGTCGCGCCGGTCCAGGTGGCTGGCGCCGGAGTAGGTCCAGAACTCTGGCTTGCGGCCGGCGGCGGGCTGCAAGGTGTGTGCGCTGTTGCTCCAGGCGGTGATGGCGAGCGGGGTGGCGCCGATGTTGCGGTAGCCGACGCGGATGATGGCGAAGCCGGGATGACGGTCGTAGAAGGTGACGTTGACGGTCTTCTCGACGCCCTCGGCGGCCGCGCCGGTGAAGCGGTGGCGCACGCCGGCGCCGTGCGGGCCGTCGACGCGGTCGGCCGCCTGCGCCGTCAGCGCGAAGCGCTCGATCCAGCGGCCGTCTTTGAGCCGCAACCTTTCGCTGGGCGCGAAGGCGGTGATGGCGGCGGCGCGGGGCCCGTGTTTGGACACTACGCGGCAGCGCAGCTGGCTGTCGAATTCCAGCGCCATGGCAGCGTCGCCGATGCGCGCGACGTGCTTGCCGCCGCCCTTGGCGGTGGCCATTGTCGCCGCCTCGGCGGCCCAGGCGGTGGAGGCCACCGGCACCGCCACAGCCGTTCCGGCCAGCCATCCCAGCAGCGTGCGGCGCCGCTGGTCATGCTCCTTGTCGTGTCCCTGGTCCTTGTCCCGGTCGTTGGCTTTTTGATGCGCTTGCTTCATACATCTCCTCGTCTGTCTTGTAGGTGGACTGCTTGGCCGGCGCGGGGCGGCCGCAGCGACCGCCTACACCAGCACGACTTGTGCGCCGCGTGCCCGCAGCGCTTCGACCGTCTCCGGCGCCGCGCCGGCGTCGGTGATGATGCGGTCGACTTGTTCGATCTTCGCGATCACGGACAGGCTGCGCCGTCCGATCTTGGACGAGTCGCCCACCGCGACCACGCTGCGCGCGATCTCCAGCATGCGCGAGTTCAGGCGCGCTTCCAGCAGATGCGGCGTCATCACGCCGATCTCCGGATCGAGGCCGTCGAAGCCGAGGAACAGGATGTCCGCGTGCAGACCCTGCAACGCCGCCTCGGCCTGCGGCCCGCCCAAGGAATACGAACTGGGCCGCAGCACGCCGCCCAGCATGATCAACGTCACGTGCGGCGCGCCGGCCAGCAGCACCGCGATGTTGAGCGCGTTGGTGATGACATTGATCGACTGCAGCTTCAGGCCGCGTATCTGCTTGGCGATTTCCGCCGTCGTCGTGCCCGAATCGAGCACGATGGTTTGTCCTTCGCCGATCAGTTGCACGGCCGCCTCGGCGATGCGCATCTTCTCGGCGCGGCGCAAGGTCTGCTTGACGCCGATCGGCAGGTCCTCGTCGGCCCGCTGGGCCAGCGCGCCGCCGCGCGTGCGCACCACCGCGCCGATCTCGGCCAATGCGTTCAGGTCGCTACGGACGGTCACTTGCGAGATGTCGAACATCGTCACCAGTTCGGCCACCGTGATTCGGCCGCGCTCGGCGACCAGCTCGCGGATGTGGCGGCGCCGTTCTTCCACGAGCAGGTTGTTTTCGGCCGGCGCTTCCTTCGCTATGGCTTTCGTTTCCGTCTTCTGGGTTTTTTTCATTGCCGATCTTTCCGATTTTGCGCAAATAAAGAGTGTTCCCGATGATACAGGACGCCCGGCGCGAAAAGAATCGAAAGTTCGGCGCTATTCTTTGTTCAACCCCCGGAGGCCCTTGCCGGCGCGTTTTGCCAGGCGTTCGGGAAGGTTTTTTCGGCGTTTTCACGGAACAGCTTGTCGATCACCGCGCGCGGCAGCGACAGGCCGCGCACCGGCGCATCCAGTTCCGGCACCGTGAGGGTGTCGCCGGTGGCGAAGTAGCGCCAGTCGCGCCGCCAGACGGTGTGCAGGTCCTTGGCGAAATCGGCGTCGGCCTGGTCGGCCGATTGCGCAAGATCGGAGCCGTACATCAGGCGGTCCTGATAGCGGACGAAGAACGCCCGCACCCGCCCGAGATCGTGCTGCGACTGGTACTGCAATTGGCCGATGCGCGCGGCGACATCGACATTCACGGTGGGGTGGGTGTCGAGGAAGCGCGCGAGGCTGTCTATGTCCCATTCGAGCGACGCCAGGTGGACGCCGGTGAAGCGGAGTTTCGGATGCTTGGCCAGCAGGCGGTCGCGCGCGGCCATCTGTTGTTCGTAGCTTGGCATCTCGGGGTGCCGGTACATGTGGTAGGCCGGATGGGCCTTGAAATATTCGCGGTCGCTGTTGACTGTCATTTTTTCGAGCGGCAGCCAGCAGTTGTGCGGTTCGCCCTGGTGGCCCAGCACCATGGTGCCGCGCCGGGTCAGGCCGTCGAACAGACGGTCGAAGCGGGCGTCGTCGACCATCACCAGTTTGCCGGTGGCGTCGCGCAGGTCCATGCCGATGTTTTTCCAGACCTTGACGCCGACGGCGCCGTCGGCCAGGGCGGCGTCGAGGTCTTTTAGCGTTGCTTCTGTCCAGCCGGGCTGCTCGAAGCCTTTGGTGGAGAACGTGGCGACCCAGGCGACGTCCTTCGGGTGGGCGTGCGCCAGTTTGCTGGCGACCTGCCGTTGACGCGCCGGGGGAGGGAAGTCGCCGTAGTCGACGTTGATGGTCAGCGCGCGGAAGTTGTCCTTGCGGGCTTGCGCGAGGTAGGCGGTCTGGCTGTCGCCGTGCAGGTGCAGGTGGGCGTCGATCTTCGGCACTTTGTCGAAGTCGGCCATGGTGTAGTTGTCGTCGGCTGCGCGGGCGGGCAGCGCGGCCAGTGCGGCGAATAGCATTGAAATGAGAGTGGAACGCATTGGTGCTTCCTCTTGTATTGGTGGTTGCGTATGCCGGGTGTCCGCATGCATGGCCGATTACGCTTCGCTAATCCGCCCTACGTGTATCTGTGGTCTCGTGCTTGTCTGGACCACGGTTGCACGTAGGGCGGATTAGGCGGAACGCCGTAATCGGCCATTTATGCGCCGTGGCGCCGCATCGTATGGCCAATCATGTCGGGCCAACCGGTCCTAAATTCCGCCAATCTCCGCAACGCGACCGCGTCGAGCGGCGTGCCGGCGTTACGGGCGGCGTACAGCGCGGCGCCAATCACCGGCGCGAACAGCGGCGGCGACACCCGGTACGGGCGGGCGCGGCCCGCCAGCGCCTTGGTGAGCGACACCCGCAACGGTCCGTCCGGTCCAACCAGCCCGCCGGTGAATGACACCGCGACATCGACATCGTCCGCCACGCCCAAGGTGGCGCGCACGGCGTCGACCAGGTCCGCCAGCTCCCCGGCGGCGGCCTCGATGATCGCCACGGCCTTGCGGTCGCCAAGCGCGGCGGCCTCGCTCACCAGACGCGACAAGCTCGCCACGCCGCTGCGTTCCCGCTTCAGATCGCCGTAGACCACGCCACACAGGTCCAGGTCCTCTTCCAGCGACAGGCGCTGGCGCACCAATTCATACAGTTCGCCGCGCGGCACCCGGCCGTCGCTCATGCGCGAAAACAAACCCAGCCCGGCGCGGGCGATCCAGTGCGCCGAACCCTCGTCGCTGAACAATTCACCCCAGCCGCCGGCACGCGCCTGCCTGCCGGCGACCTCGCCGTAGGCCATCGAGCCGGTGCCGGCGATGATGCTGATGCCGTCGGCACAGCCCAGCGAGCCCGCCCAGCTGCACACCATGTCGTTGCCGCAGCGGTAGCGGTGGTGGCCGAGGATGGCGCGCGGCAGCGCGTCGAGCGCGGGCATCACGGCGCGGTCTTCGCCGTAGGCGGGCAAGCCGAAAAAAGCTTGCGCGATGTCGTCGGCGCCGACGCCCGCGGCGGCGAACAGCGCGCGGCAGCCGCGCTCCAGCATCGCGGCGGCGCCTTCCAGTCCCACTTCAAGATAGTAGGCGCTGCCTTCCTCGTGCCGCGCGCGCACGTTGCCGTCCGCGTCCACCAGTGCGAACGCGGTCTTGGTGCCGCCGCCGTCAACGCCCAGAAACATCGTTTTTTCCTTCACATGGATAGATCGTCACGCCGCGCACCACGCGGTTGACCGTGCCCGAGACGCTTGGCGTATCCGGGCGCAGGCCGAGGTCGAGCGATTGCAGCAGCGCGTAGCTTTGGCAGAATACGATATACGGCAGCGCCAGCGCCAGTTCATCGGCGTGGTCCATGCCGTCCAGCAGCAGGCAATCGTTCCCCAGCGCCGGGTCGGCGATGCCGCTCAGCGCCAGGACGCGGCCGGCGCGCCCGTCGTTGCGCAGCTCGCGCAGCAGGTCGAGATCGTAGCGGCGCGCGTGCGTGTCGTTCGACAGCATGACCACCACCAAGGTGCTGTCGTTGACGATGGTCTTCGGTCCGTGGCGGAAGCCCAGCGGCGAATCGAACAGCGCCACCACTTGGCCGTCGGTCAGTTCCAGCAGTTTCAGCGCGGCCTCGCGCGCCAAGCCGCGCAGCTCGTTGCTGCCGAGGTAGACGACGCGGTCGAAGCGCCGCGCCACCAGCTCGCTCAGCAGCGGCAGGGCGCTATGCAGCAGCTGGCGTGCGGCGGCCGATGGCGCTTGCACGGCGTCGTCCGCGACCGCGTCGAACGCCAACGCAGCCGACAGCAGCATCGAGGTGAAGCTGGTGGTCATGGCAAAGCCACGGTCATGCGTCGCCTCCGGCAGCAGGATTGCCAGCGCGTTGCTGCAGCCCTCTGCCATGCGATACAGCTCGCCATCGGCGTTGCAGGTGATGACCAGGTGGTGCACGTTGGCGACCAGTTGGTCGGCCAGCGCCACGGCGGCCACGCTTTCCGGGCTGCTGCCGGAGCGGCCGAACGAGACCAGCAGGGTCGGCACCGCCGGTTGCAGGAACGATAGCGGACCGGATACCAGGTCGGTGGTCGGCACGGCCTCCGCGCGCAGGCCTTGGCGCAGCAGGGCGGGGACCAGGCATTCGCCGATGAAGGCCGAAGTGCCGGCGCCGGTCAGCACGATGCGCAGGTCCGGCCGCGCCAGCAGCGGGGCGAGGAAGGCGTCGACGTCGGCGCGCCGGCTTTTCAGCAGTTCGGCGATCTTCGGCCAGACGGCGCCTTGTTGTGCGACTTCGCGCGCCGTCAGGCCCGCGCCCGCCGCGTCCAGCCGGTCCTCGTCGATACCGAGGATGCTTGTTTTACTGTCCACTACTAACATGTTTCCAACTCCTTTGTTGCGGCGCCTGCCGTGCAGGCGTCCATATATTGACGCAGTACTTTGGCCACGCCTTCCTTGAGCAAGTCTGCCGGACGGTTGGGCAGGCGGCCTTCGCGCACCGCTTCGTACTGGGCCGGCAGGTACTGGCTCAGCAGGGTCAGCGGCGGCGCGTTGTGTTCCAGGTAATCGATCAGAGCGGTCTGGGCTTGCTGGATCGCCGGGTGCGGCCAGTAGTAGCGAATCCGGTCGCTCAGGCTGTACTGTTGGTCGAAGCGGGCGCGCACCGGATCGCCGTAGTACTTGAGCCAGTAGCCGGGTTCGGCGCGCATGGTCTCCAGCACAACGTTCTTGAAGTTCGAGCCGGGGCGGCCGTCGAGCATTTCCTCCTCGATGTCGGCCAGCGCCCACAGCGTCTCGCGCAGCGCGAAGGTCAGGCCGGGGCCGACCTTGAGGATGGCGAAATGGTCGCGCACCAGCGCGGCCAGGCTGTCGCGGATCTGGTAGTCGGTCGAATGGGCCTCGTAGACCAGGGTGGATTCGCCCTCGATGAAGCGGCTCAACTCGCGCGCCTTTTCCGGCCTGTAGTCGATCACCTTGTGGTGGTCGAACTCGACGCCGGGCTGCACCACCAGTCCGACCACGCGCGGCCACGCGGCGTGCAGGCCGGCTTCGGCAAAGGCTGCGCGGTGTACGGCGCTGGTGGCGGCGGCGGCCTGCGGCGTGGTGACCGCCAGTTCGTCGAGGTCCTCATGCGCGCCGCCGGGCACCGGCACTTCGGTGCCGACAATGTAGACCGGGGCCTCGCCGCCGGCTTGCTTCCAGGCGGTTTCGGCGACCGCGCACAGACGGGCCGCGCGGCGGGCGACGATGGCGTCGGGCAGGGGCACCGGATCGCCTGCGCAGGACATCGAGCAGTCCAGGTGGATCTTGCGGAAGCCGGCCAGCACGTATTGTTCGATCAGCAGTTCGGCTTTCGCCATGGCGTCGTCGGCCGGCTGGTCCTGCCAGGCGTTCGGGCCCAGATGGTCGCCGCCCAGCAGCACGCGTTCACGCGCCAGGCCGACCTTGTCGGCGATGCCGTGCACGAAGTCGCGGAAGGTGGCCGGCGTCATGCCGGTGTAGCCGCCATCCTGGTTGACCTGGTTGGAGGTGGCCTCGATCAGCACCGGCTCGCCGGCGGCGGCCGCCACTTCCATGGCCGCTTCGATCACCAGCGGATGGGCCGAGCACACCGAATAGATGCCGGCCGCTTCGCCGGCCTTGTGGCGCCGCACCAGATTGAGAAGATATTGCATGTCAGGTTCCTTGAAGTCTGTGTGTTCAGGCGGATGGGTTGTCGTCCGGCTGCAGCGCCAGGCACAGCGCTGCAGCAAGCGACAGTGCGATGCCGGCAAGCTTGTAGCCGTTCGGCAGCGTGGCCGCCACGGTCATGGCGATGACCGTGGTCAGCAGCGGCGCGCCGGCATTGACCATTGGCGAGACCACCAGCGCCTTCCCGTGCCGGAAGGCGTGCACCAGGGTGAGGGCGCCGACCGCGTTGAGGATTTGCGTGACGGCTGCCAGCAGCGGTCCGCTTGGGCCGTAGTTGATCGGCTGCGAGAAGTCGGTCATCGCCAGCGCCACCGGAATGAAGAGCAGGGCGCTGGCGGTCATGTAGAAGAAGATGCTCTCCGCGTCCATGCTGGCGTTGGCCAGTTTCATGAAGTAGGCCTGCAAACCCCAGGCCAGCAACACGCCGATGGCCAGCACGAACCATAGCCCGTACTGTCGTGGCGCGCCGCCCGGCGTGAAGTCGAAGAGCGGCAGCGCGCACACCGCCAGCACGATGCCTGCCACGCCGAGCATGCCTGTGCGCTCGCGCAGGAACAGGTAGGACAGCGCGATGGTGATCACCGGCGACAGCGAAATCAGCGGGAATATCAGATAGGTCGGCCCGGCCTTGACGGCGTAGAACAGGATCATCTGTCCGCCCGCGCCGAGCAGGCCGATGGTGAGGCCGAAGGCGATGGAGCGGCCGTCGCGCCGCACCCGCCAGCCGTTGCGCGCCAATACCAGCAGGGCTGGCGGCACCATCGTCAGCGCCCACACAACGTAGATCAGCGTTTCGGGAAAGCCGTTCTGGCCGGGCAGGCCGGCGAAGGCGCCCCACACGCCCCACAACAAGGTGGTGGTCAGCGCGTAGCCGAGCCAACCGGTGGGACGCGCGCCGGCTTTGTTCGTCATCGTTATCGAAGAGGTCATGTTTAGAACTTCACGCTCATGCCGGCGGCGTAGGTGCGGCCCCAGGTTTCGAAGCCGTACTGCGCGTCGGAGCGGCCCAGGTTGGAGCGCATGACCGCATCGCCGAGGTTTTTGCCTTCGACGAACAGCGTGATCTTCGGGGTGATGTCCCACGAGGCCGAGGCGGTGATCCACGTCAGCGAATCGACCTTGTTCGGGAAGCCGGCGATCACGTTGGTGCTTTGCGTGTATTCGCCGGTGTAGTCGAACGAGATCGAGGCGTTGACGCCGCTCTTCTCGTACAGGAAGCCGATCGACGAGGCGGTTGGCGCCACGCCTTCGAGCTGGCCGACGTATTCGCCGCCCTGGTAGGCCTTGGTCCATGTCTTGGCGAACTTGGCGTTGATGCCGAAGCCGTTGTCGAACAGGTGCTGGACGCCGATCTCCATGCCGCGCACGCGGGCCTTGTCGCCGTTGACCGGGTGCGTGACGGTGTACAGGTAGCCCGGTACGCCGATATCGACCTTTTCGTCGGTCTGGTAGGTGACGAAATTCTTGATCTGCTTGGCGAAGACGGCCGCTGTGATCGCGGACTTGGGACGGTAGTACCATTCGACCGACAGGTCCTGCTGCACGGCCGTCGTCGGTTGCAGGTTCGGATCGCCGACGATGTTGAGGATGTAGCTGCGGTCGAGCGTGTTGTCGGTGCGGGTCGGCGCCAACTTGTCGAGCGAGGGACGGGCCATCACTTTGGCCAGCGCGCCACGCACCACGAAGTCGTCGCGGGCCCACCAGCTCAGGTTGGCCGATGGCAGCAGCTTGGTGTAGCTGCCGTCCTGCGACACCGGCACGGCCGGGCTGTATGTCACGATCGGACTGCTGGTCGGGATATCCGGCGTGGCGTCGTCGATGGCGACGATCTGGTCGATCGCGCTGCGCGAGCTGGTTTTGGTGCGCACCAGGCGCGCGCCGATGTTGCCGTTCCAGTTTTCGCCGGACAGCTCCAGCTGGCCGTGCAGGGTGGCTGTCTTTTCGCGCACCGAGTAGGAATCGGTCGGCACGAACACCGGTTGCGACTTGCTGACGTCGAAAGTCTCGCCGGTCGGGTTGCCGCTGTCGTCGAGGACCGGTTTGCCGTCCAGGCTTTTGAGCGCGGCAAAATAAGCCGGCACGTCGAAGCGCATGAACGTGCCGGGGAAGCTGCCGCCGGCGTTGCGCATGTAGTTCGGCAGGGTCATCGGGCTGACGACGTCGGCGCCCAGCGACGAGAAAGTGGTCGAGTACATATTGCAGTACTGGCAGGCGCCGCCGCTCTTCTCGTTGCCGATGGCGTTGCGGTCCTTCTTGCGGTTGGTGGCGCTGACGCCGAACTGCAGCCCGTCGACGTGCCAGCGGCCGTCCAGCGACAGGCGGCCGTCGAGCGTGGCGCCGTCGACGGTGTCCTTGATGTCGGTGCCGGTCAGGCCGGCGAAGTGGACGCCGTAATCCTTGTTGCCCAGGCGGCCGGCGGCCAGTTCGGTGGCCAGGTCGCGGCCGTCCTCGAGAGTGACGCGGATGTCCGGCAGGCGGCCATTGTTTGCGCGGTAGTAGCCGGTGTTGCGGCCGCCGATGCCGGCGACCACGAAGCTGTCCTTGCCGCCGGAATTGCGCTCCGACGTCGAACGGTACAGGTCGCCCGACAGTTTGAGCGCGGGGGTGGGCTTCCAGTCGCCGTGCCAGCCCAGTTGCCGGGTGTCGACCACGCGGTCGGTGGTGACGTTGCTCATTTCGGGCACCAGGTCGCTCACCGTCATGCTGGTGATCAGGCGGTCCTTGATCACCACGTCGGACCAGCGGCCGGGCGCGTGTTCGACATAGTAGGACTGCTGGTAGCCCACCTGCGGGGAGTCGAGGCGGGTGGCCAGCGCGTCGACCGTCATGCGGAATTGCGGCGTGACCTTCCATTCGAACGCGCCGGACAGCGCGGTGCGCTTCTTTTCCTCGAAAATGGATCCGAAGGAGATGCAGCAAGGCGCTAGCAAACCGCTTTCGCCGGTGCCGATGGCGCCGTCGCCGTTGGCGTCGAAGCTGCCCGGCGAATCGGCATTGAAGGTTTGGTAGCCGAGCGAATCGGTACGCACGTTGCGTTTGGAAAGCACGGCGCCGACGATCACGCCCATGGTGTTGTTGTTGAAGGTGTTGCTGACGACGCCGGAGAGCTTGCCGCCGTTCTTGCGCGACAGGTCGTTGCGGTCGCCCTCGAAGCGCACCGACGCGTGGTATCCGGGATTGTCCATCGGCCGCGCCGAGCGCAGGTTGACGGATCCGCCGATGCTGCCTTCCATCTGGGCCGCTTCGGCCGATTTCATCACGTCGGCGCCGCTGATCACCTCCGACGGCAGCACGTCGAAGGCGAAGTCGCGGCCGTCGCCGTCGGTGGCGAGGATGCGCTTGTTCAGGGTGACGATGTTGTAGCCCGAGCCCAGCCCGCGCACATTGATGTACTGGCCTTCGCCGCCGCGTGTGCGCGAGACCGAGATGCCGGAGATATGGGTCAGCGAGTCGGCCACGTTATCGTCCGGGAAGCGGCCCAGCTCCGTCGCCGAGATCGAATCCTGGATCACGTCGGCGTTGCGTTTCAGTTCCAGCGACCGGGCCAGCGCGGCGCGCGCGCCGGTGACCACCACGACCGGCGGCGGTTCCTGCGCCGCGCCGGATTGATCCTGGGCCGGCGCGGCCGGCGCTTCCGGTTGAACCTGCGCATATGCCATGCCGCATAAAGCCATCTCCACCGCCACCGCCATCAACGTGCGCCGAAGTCCCTTGCCGATTGCTCCATCCATGCCATTCTCCCGTTTTTTGTTGTCTGGTACCGATAGTAATAAAACGAAATCGGAAATGCAAGGAACTTTCGAAGTCTTTCGTTATGTGTTGTGTTAACCGCTTTAAAAGCTAAATAACGGCATTGGCTCGTCGAATCGAAATATTTCGAAAGTTTCTTGTATTTTCTTTGTTTGCTTACTACTATTCTTTTCGCGACCCGGATGAGATGGCTGGTCGCTTAACCTAACTGGAGAGAACGCCTATGAACTGTGTCAAAACTATCGTTAGCCGCGTGGTTGCCGGCCTTCTGCTGTCAAGCTGTATTGGCGCCGCGCTTGCCGCCAGCATGACCGTCAACCCGGGCCAGTCGATCCAGGCCGCCGTGGATCAGGCGGGCGCTGGCGATACCATCCGGGTGCTGGCCGGCACTTACGCGCAAAAGGTGTCGATTTCGGGGAAATCCGGCACCGCTAGCGCCTTCATCACATTGAAGGGCGATCCGGGAGCCATCATCAGCGGCAGCGGGTTGAGCCCGTCCGGCCGGCAAGGTCTGATCACCATCAAGAATTCAAATTATGTGCGGGTGGACGGGTTCGACGTGACGGGATTCACGTCGAGCGGCAGTAATACGCCGGTCGGCATTCTGATCGAAGGGAACGGCGCGAAGCTGCAGATCGTCAACAACAAAATCCACGACATCCGCAACACCAGCACCTGCAAGGACCCGTGCTCGGTCGGCGCCCACGGTCTGGCCGTGCTCGGCACGAACGCGACCGGCGTCACCGACCTGCTGGTGCAAGGCAACGAAGTGTATAAAAACGTGCTGCAGGCCAGCGAGGCGCTGGTCATCAACGGCAATGTGGACCGCTTCGAGGTGCTGAACAACAATGTGCACGACAATAACAATATCGGTTTCGATTTCATCGGCTACGAAGGCGAGTGCTCGGCGTGCGGCGAGAGCGACCGGGTCCGCAATGGCATGGTGCGCAACAACGTCGCGAAAAACAATTCGAGCACGAGCAACCCGTGGTACGGCGGGGAGGGCTCGGCCGGCGGCTTTTATGTGGATGGCGGACGCAATATTGTTTTCGACCGCAACATCTCGACCGGCAACGACATTGGCTTTGAATTCGCGAGCGAACACAGCGGCAAGGCTACCGAAGACATCGTGATGACCAATAATTTCGTCTACAACAACCGCGAGGCCGGTTTGTCGGTGGGCGGCTATTCGTCGGGCGCTGGCCAGGCGCGCCGCATCCATGTGAACAACAATTCCTTCTATAAGAACATGGGCTGGGGGGCGGAGGTGGTGTTCCAGTACAAGGTGATCGACTCGCGCTTCAGCAATAACATCTTCCATGGAGAAGGCACGATCGCGGAAAACTACCTGCAAGAGGGGAGCGGTTATAGCGGCAATGTATGGGGCGTTAATCTGTGGTGGGGCAGCGCGTCCGGCTCGACCAACCTGCCGGGCACCCAGGTCAAGGCCGATCCGCGTTACGTCGCGCCGCAGACCGGCAATCTGAACCTTCAACAGACGTCGCCTGCCATCAATGTCGGCAACGCCGGCGCCGCGCTGACCACCTGGACTTCGCCGCTGTGGGCGACATATTTCCCTTCCGGCGCGATCCCCGTCAACGGCGTCAAGGACATCAACGGCCAGGCGCGGGCGGAAGGCGTGATCGATCTCGGCGCGGACGAGTACGGTACCGCCCCATAACTGAAAGATTCGGGCTTTAGAATCCCGGCGCCGGCACCTCCGGGATTTGGTTATGCAAACTGGCGTTGATCACGTTCCAACCACGGATCACCGCGATTGCGTAGCTGAGTTCGGCGATCGCGGTCTCGTTGAAATGTTCTTTGAGCTGGGCGAAATCGGCGTCGGTCGGCTGCTTGTGGGGCAGCGCGTTGACGGCTTCGGCCCAGTTCAGGGCCGCGCGTTCGCTGTCGCTGAAGAACGACGACGGCGCCTCGCGCCAGCCGGCGATGGCGTTCAGGTGGCGCGGATCGGCGCCTTGTTTGATCAGGTCGCGCCAGTGCATGTCGATGCAGACGCCGCAGCCGTTGATCTGCGATATGCGCAAATTGACCAGTTCGACCAGGCGAACGCCCAGCGAGCTTTTCTTGACCGACGCCGACAGCGCGATCATGGCTTGCAGATTGGCTGGGGCGACGGAGTAGAAGGAGGAAATGCGGGCGGTGTGCGTCATGATGATGCCTTTCAAAGGGGGAGGCGCACCATTGCGCCCCTCATACCTTGTTAGACGGGTCACCCGTAGCGCCTGTGACAGCTTTTAGAAAATAGTTCGCGGCGCGGTTGTGGGAACTTCATGACTGACCGGTACGCTCACGGCCTCGCCTTGCCGGTGCATTGCGCCGGGTTGACACGCGTCGAGGCGGCGGGCGCGGTGTCGCCAGCGCATCGCTAAGCCGACTGATGAACCCTTGCTCGTCGCCGCGCGAACCGCCCCTGGCCGCCGCCGCCACCGCCGGGCCCAGCGCCCGGGTGGCGATGTGCCGCCCCAGGCTGCGATAGCTGTCGAACTGGCTTTCGTCGAACCATTGGTCGGCCGTCGTTTCGTGCGGAAAAGATGGATGCAAACGGCTGTAGTTGAAAATGTCGGCGTTCTCGCCACCGGTCAGCGCCGGCTTCAGGTACAGCAGCACGCCTTCGTGGCTGCCGCCGTCGGCCTGGTGGTAATGGACGCGGCCGCTGACAAAACTGCCGCGCGGCGCACCGCCGGCCACGCCGGGCAGGTTGGCCACGTCCAGCGTGATCGGCACGTTGAAGTCGGTCAGGCATTCGCGGATGGCGTTGCCAAGGTCCTCGAAGCGGTCGTCGTTGTCGCAGCTGGCGTCGACCACAACGATCAGTTGGCAACGGCGCCGCACCAGCTCGTATAAGCCGAGGTTCTCGAAATGGCCGCCGTCCGACAGGTAGACGAAGTCGGATTCCGCGTTGGTCAGGCCGAATAGCTCCTTGACGATGCAAAACAGGCCGAACGCCGGCGAGGCGCGTTGCCAGTTGGCCTGGGCCGGATTGGGCGACCAGCGTCCAAGGCGCAGATTAAACAAGGTCATCAGGAAGCTCAGCGGCGGCGATGAATGGTAGCCCATGTTGGGGCTGGCGGCTGCGCCGGAGATCGCGACGGCGGTGCCCAGTTTGATGCCGTTGTCGTGGTCGTCACCGAAGGCGCTGTGCGTGGCGTAGGCGGCGGTGGGGCGGAAGCCGCCGGCCGCGCCGTTCGCGGCCGGCAGTTCAAAGCCGCAAAAAGCCGGGCTGAAAACAAAGTTGGCGGCCTTGCGGGTCTGCCACGCCAGTTCCGTGCCTTGCACCAGGTTGACCGCGCTGTTGAACAGGTGGTAGGGCCGGGGCACCGGCCCGGCCCGCAACGGCTCGCCCGGCGGCGGACGCGGATGCAGCAAGTCCTTCAGCGGCAGGTCGTCGCCGGGATCGAACCCGGTGAAGGGATGCGGCAACCGGGCGGTGTTGCTGGCGCCGAAATAGGCGCGGGCCAGGCGCAGCCGGTACATCATATAAAGCGAAAATTTATTGATGTCCACCCGCCAGCCCAGTAGCAAGGCAGCCAGCGCACAGGCTGCCATGGTTGGCAGGAGGTCGCGCCAGGCAAGGTTATCGCTGAGCGTCAGGTAGCGGTCGAAGAATAGCGCCAGGACCGCTGCGGTGTCGAAGGACGGTGGATACGTGACGGCTGGCAGGCCGCCGGCGATCAGCATCAGCAAGCCGGTGGTGAGCAGGCCGAGAAACAGCAGACTGAACGCGTAGGGCGCCAGTTGGGCCACCAGTTCCAGCCTGCCGGTTTTGCCAGGATGGCCGGTCCCTTTGCCGCTGCCCGAGCGTAAGCCGAGGTAGGTGACCAGGGTGGTGAAGCCGGCGGCCAGCGACGCCGACGTGACGTATTGGTCGAATGCCCAGGCCAGCAGCGGCGGCAGATAGAACGTGGCGCAGCACACCACCAGCCAGGCCACCGCCATGATCACGGTCCAGGCGCCTTGGCGAGCCCACCATTCGCGGCTGGCGTCGCTGTAGAGGCGGCCGATCAGCCCGATCATCAAGGTCATCGTCACGCCGAAGACGCACAGCATGGCCGGCATCCCCAGCGTGACCAAATGGACGTTGATCAAACCGCTCAAGGCGGCGGCGCCCAGGCTTTTGCAAAGCCACACCGTCAGCAGGGTGCCGACCGCCAGCGCGCCGATGGCGCACAGGGCGTGGCCCAGCGCCTCCGAGCCGGTCTGGCGCCACGTCCCCGGCGAGAAGCGCCAGCGCTTCGGCGCGTCCGGCGCCAGCGCCGCGTGCCGGTTCAGAAATTGCGCCAGCAGCCAGCCGCCGCCCCAGAACAGCGAGTACACGAGGCCCGGCAGCAGCAGGTAGGCGGCCTGGCGGGATGGAAAGGTGAGTTCGTCCAGATAGCGGATCATTTCGTCGCGGTATTGAACGAAGGCGATGCTGCCGAGGAAGGCGGCGATCATCAGCGGGTAGCAGACGCTGCGCAGCACCCACTTCTGATCCTGCAGCCAGCCGTAGGTTTGTAGCACCGGCCCCTTAAGCGAGATATTCAATGCCATGCTGGAGACGCACAACAGGAAAATGAGTGCGCCGAGCGGCAGGACGATGGCTCGCTGGTGGTCGCGCAGTGCGTCGACCACCAGCAGCATCACGCGCGGCAGCAGGAACAGCAGCGCCATCCAGGTCACCAGCATGGTCATGTTGAGCAGCGTGTTGCGCACGTAGGTGCAGATCAGCGTCCAGGTGTCGGCGGTGAACAGGCCGCTCTTTGGCGTCAGGTAGTTGCTGTACTTGCGCAGGAATTGCACTTCGGGCGGCTCTGACCGGGGAGCGGGGCCGTCGCCGGCGCTGCGCAGTTGCTTCTCCACTTCAGCCACGCCGCCCGGCTCGCCATGTATCCATTTGCTCAGCCAGCCGCCGATGTAGCCGCCGCCGGACACGGTGGAGAGGTAGTCGAATTTGCTCAGCAAGCCCAGGTCCGCCAGCGCCTGCAGGACGCCCAGATTGAACGTCGCGCTGCGGATGCCCCCGCCGGACAGGGCCAATCCGGCGAATTGCCGCTTCGCCGCCTTGTCGTAGAGCGACGACAACACGGCCGCCTTGGGCTCACCGTCGTCGGCTGCCGTGGCCGATGATGGTGCCGGCGTGAACAGCGCTTGTTCTTGGGCGAACACGTCGGCGAACGTATGCAGCGTTTGTTTATCAGCCATGACATCTCTCCTTGATTTTTCTCAAGTCGTTGAAGCCGCTTGCATGATAAGCATACGCCCGCACGGTGAAACGGAGTACCTTCTGATATAAAAAATATAACTGTTGTAATTACGAAAATCTGCGACGTAAAAATTGCAATTGTGATATTTTTATGGGTTGGCAGATGCGTGGCGACTCCGCAGCCGCCCGTGGCAGCTTCTAGAAAGTAGTTTGCGGAATGCCCACCAGCTTGTCCGGGTTCCTCACCACCAGCACGGCGGCGATGCGGCCGTCCTCGATGACGAACGATTGGGCCGACTCTAGTTTACCTTCGACATAGCGCAGTAACCCGGGTTCACCGTTGACCCTGGCCTGACGGTAGGCGACGTTGCGCGGGTACTGGTGCTCCAGCGACCAGAACACGCCCGCCACCCGGCCGGCGCCGCGCAGGATGCGCAGGAACGATTTGATCTTGCCGCCGCCGTCGGACACCAGTTGCACGTCGTCGGCCATCATGGTCTTCATGGCGGCGCGGTCACCGGCCTGGGCTGCGGCCATGAAGCGTCCCAGCAGGGCGCGATGCGTGTCTTTTGGCACGTCGAAGCGGGGCGTTTGCTGCCGCACCCGCTCCTGGGCGCGGTGCACCATCTGCCGGCAGGCGGCTTCGCTCTTGCCCAGCATGTCGGCGATGTCTGCGTAGTCGTGGTCGAACACTTGCCGCATCAGGAAGGCGGCGCGCTCCTCGGGAGAGAGGCGTTCGAGCACCCACAAGAAAGCCATGGATACCTCACTGGCCATTTCGGCGCTGCTTTCGGGCGTGCGCTCGTCGAGCTCGACGATTGGCTCCGGCAGCCACCAGCCGACATATGTCTCTCGCTCGGCCTGGCGCGCGCGCAGGCGGTCGATGGCCAAGCGGGTGGTGAGGGTGACCAGCCAAGCCTCGGCGGACTGCACCGCCAGCTGGTCGCTGCCGTGCCAGCGCAGCCAGGCGTCCTGCACCACGTCCTCGGCATCGGCGCGCACGCCAAGCATGCGGTAGGCGATGGCGAACAGGCGGGGCCGGAGGGCGGTGAAGGCGGCGGAGTCGGTCATGGTGTCGGCAAGTGGAGTGGTCTTCCCTGCTAGACGCGCGAATCGCGCGTTTTGTGACATCCTGTCGCAACTGTCGGCCGGGCCGACCGCTGATGTGGCGTGGCGCTCCCGTCCGGATTGGCCCGGGAGCGCCTTGTTTCAGTGATCCGTATGCAGATACGACGGCGTTTTGGGCAGGCGCATGCTGAACAGGAAGGCGATCACCATCATCACCGTGACATAAATAAAGAACCAGTTCTCGTGGCCCAGGTTCTTGAACGTGAGGCCGACGAATTCCGCCGAGCCGCCGAAGATGGCGTTGGCGATGGCATAGGAAAATCCGACGCCCAGGGCGCGCACTTCCGGCGGGAACATCTCGGCCTTCACCAGGCCGCCGATGGAGGTGTACAGGCTGATGATCGCCAGCGCCACCGTGATCAGCGCGAAGGCGATGTAGGGGCTGGTGTTGCCGCGCAGGATGGCCAGGATCGGGTAGGTCGCCAGCGCGCCCAGCGCGCCGAACAGCATCATCGAATGGCGGCGGCCGATGCGGTCGGCCAGCATGCCGAACAGCGGTTGCATGCACATATACACGAACAGCGCGCCGGTCATGACCACGCTTGCCGTCTTGGCGGGCATGCCGGAGGTGTTGACCAGATACTTCTGCATGTAGGTGGTGAAGGTGTAGAAGATCAGCGAACCGCCGGCGGTGTAGCCGAGCACGGTGATGAAGGCGGCGCGGTGGTTCTTGAAGATGCCCGCCAGGGTGCCGGCATCCTTGTTCTTGCTGTCCTCCGGCTTGATGGTTTCGTGCAAGGTCCGGCGCAGCATCAGCGAGACGACGGCGGCGATGGCGCCGAGCACGAACGGGATGCGCCAGCCCCAGGCCTTGAGTTCAGCCTCGGTGAGGAACTGCTCCAGCACCACCACGGTCAACACCGCCAGCAACTGGCCACCGATCAGGGTCACGTACTGGAACGAGGAGAAGAAGCCGCGCTGGCCGCGCAGCGCCACTTCGCTCATGTAGGTGGCGGTGGTGCCGTATTCGCCCCCCACGGACAGGCCCTGGAACATGCGGATGATCAGCAGCAGGATCGGCGCGGCGACGCCGATGGTGGCGTAGGTCGGCAGCACCGCGATCGCCAGCGAGCCGCCGCACATCATCAGCACGGAGATGACCATCGACTTCTTGCGGCCAACGCGGTCGGCGATGCGGCCGAACATCCAGCCGCCGATCGGGCGCATCAGGAAGCCCACCGCGAAGACGGCGGCGGCCTTCAGGAATTCGGCGGTGGAGTTTCCGCTAGGGAAGAACTGGCTGGCGAAGTAGATCGACGCGAACGAGTAGACGTAGAAGTCGAACCATTCGACCAGATTGCCGGATGATGCGCTGATGATGGCGAATACCCGCTTGCGTTTTTCTTCGGCGGTGTAGTGGGGTTGATCGGTGGTGGCCATGTGGGTTCCTTGCGAGCTGGTTGGATACTTTTCATCGCGGCGCGCTATGGATGGGGCCGCAATATGCGTTGCGATTGTAAAGTATCCAGGCTGAAACCGCCGCCGCGTTAGGATGTGGTTAACCCGTACGGCCAGCCCGCGTGGCCCGTCCGCGCGCCCAAGCCGGCGTCGCTAAGCGTCGCCGGCATCGCGTCGCCACAGGCACAAAGTGGCGATGTGTGTGGCGTCGAGTATCCGGAAGTGGATCTCGCAGCGGACGCCCGGCCGCAAGCGGGGGGTGAGGTCTTCGCATACGCGGAAGCGCATGCTTTGCGCGGACAAATCGATGTGTTCGAGCTCGATGGCGTCGAAGTTGAAGTAGCGTTGTACTTCGCCGTGCACCGCTTTGAAGAAGCTCTCCTTGGCGGAAAACACCAGGGTCAGGGGGACGTCGGGGCCGAGCGTATCTTCAAATCCGGCCAAGTAGCGCACTTCGCCGTCATTGGCCACGATGCCGCGCACCTCCTGCGCGCCTTGGCCGCCGAGGATGTTCTCGATATCGATGCCCACGCCTTGATACCCCATGGAGACTGGCAGCACCACGGCCGCCGCCATGTCGGCCGCGTGGGTGATGCTGCCGATGAGATCGGCCGGCCACAGCGGTTCGCGCATCCGGCCCGTGCCGATCTGGGGGATGTCCCGGCGCAGCGGCTCCATCGCCGATCTCGCGCACAGGCGGCCGTAGAAGAACTCCCGCTGTCGCTTGGGCACGGCGGCGGCGATGTGGGCGGGACAATCGATGCCGGCCGAACGGAAGTTGTCCGCGTCGATCGGCGCCGGCTGGAATCGGATGCAGGTCACGGGGAGCGTCGTCGCGCCGTCGACTGGCCAGTTCAGCAAATACACATGCTCTTGCAATATGACGCTCATTAAAATTAACCTTGTGCGGTCGGTGCCGCAATCTTACCGGATTACCGGAGGACAGGCACTGCCGGTGGAGGGAAGGGCATGGTATCGTGTTCGTTTTTACCTCACCGCAGAATGTCGAAGGAAGCTTCCATGTATCGAAACCCTCTCGGAGTACAACCATGACGCTGCGCCTTCGGACGAGTGTCGCGCAGGCGGCGCTGTCCATGCTGGCGCTGACGGCGCCGGCGGCGGCCCAGCAACTGGCGCCGACCCCGGACCCGGACCTGCCGTTGTGGGAGGTTGGTCTCTTCGGCGGCGCCGCGTCCACGCCGGCCTATCCCGGCTCCGAAGACCGTTCCACCCGCGCGCTGGTGCTGCCGATGGTGATCTATCGCGGCAAGGTGCTGCGTGCCGACCGTTCCGGGATCGGCGCGCGCCTGATCAACACCGAGCGGGTTGAGCTTGACCTTGGTTTCGCGCTGTCGCTGCCGGCCCGCTCCGACGACGTCGCCGCCCGCGCCGGCATGCCGGATCTGCGTTCGCTGCTGGAATTCGGCCCGCGCCTGAAGGTGCTGCTGGCCGAGCCCACGGCGACCAGCCGCGTGCGTCTCGAGCTGCCGCTGCGGGTGCCGATCGAGCTCAAAAGCGGTTTTAAGCGCCAGGGCCTGGTGTTTGAACCGCGCGTGGTGTTCGAGGCCGGCGACGGAACCGGCAAGTGGCAGGCCGACGCCAATGTCGGCGCGGTGTTCGGCAACGCCCGCCTGCATCAGTATTTCTATGGGGTCGAGCCGCAGTACGCGACGGCGACCCGTCCGGCATACGAAGCGTCGGGCGGCTTGCTGATGACCCGGCTGGGCGTGAGCCTGTCGCGCCGGTTGTCGCCGGACTGGCGCGTGTTCGGTTTCACGCGCTACGACAATTACAGCCACGCGAGCAACCGCGAGAGCCCGCTGTTCCTGCGCAATAGCGGCCTGTCGGTCGGCGCCGGCTTCACATGGACGATACATCGCTCGGCGGCGCGGGCGTGGGAATAAGCGTGGCCGGAGCCTGACTCCGGGGTGGGTTGGGGCGACGACATTTGGGCGACATGGTCTCGCTACGATGGCGTCTCCCTCAACCACCAAAGCAAACCATGTTCCGTAAACGAACCGCATTCCCGGCCGCATGCGCCGTGCTGACCGCGCTGCTGGCGTCGACCGCAGTCCAGGCCCAAACGGCCCAGCCTTCCCAACCTCGCGCGGCCGCCAAGCCGGCCCCCGGCCTGGCGCCAACGGACAAGGCGCACACATTCGCCCAGGTGCGCCATGGCGACAAGACCAGCACCTTGCTGGTGACCGCGCTCGCCGGCGGCACCGTCTCCGCGATCGACCTGAGCGAAATATCCAAACTCCACAGTCCCGACGCTTTCGATGTCATCGGCCGTTTCGACGACGCCGCGCTGGCCGGCCTGGCCGGGCAGTCGCGGCGCGTCCGAACCTATGCCGTCGGCCGCTTGATCGGCGTCGGGCCGCGCGGCGTGGCGCACATCGCTGCGGGCACCAACTATCCAGCGCACGGCGAGGAAGTCGGACATGAGGAAGCCTTCCTGTTCCCCAAAATATCGGCCGCCACCGGGCCGCGCTCGACGATCGTGGCCGACGCCGGCGGCCTGCTGGACTACGAGGTCGAGGTATGCGCCCGTTTCGACCGCGAGCTGCGCTCCGTGGCCGATTTCGACGCGGCGCGCAAAGGCTTGTTCCTGTGCGGGGATTTCAGCGACCGCGCGACCCTGGTCAAAAAAATCAACTTGCGGAATGTGGGGTCGGGCGATGGCTTTCCGGACGCTAAAAGCGGACCTGATCGTTTCCCCGTCGGCGCCTTGCTGGTGGTTCCGCGCGACTGGAAGTCGTTCCTGAAGGACGTCGACATCGCCACCTACGTCAACGGCGAGCGCCGGCAGTACGCGCAAGCCGGCGACATGCTCAAAGACCTGCGCGCCATCGTGGGCGAGACCCTGGACGGCGCGCAAACCCGCACATGGTTGTTCAAGGACGGTCGTATCGCCATGGTTGGCCGGGCCGCGATCGACACCGGCAGCGCGGTGCTGACCGGCACGGGCGACGGCGTCGTATTCAAGAAGCCCGACGCGGCCGTCATGAAAAGCGTGATGCAGGCAAAGGGACGTCCCGAGCAGCTGGCGGCGCTGGACCGTTACGTGAATGACGAGGTCAAGAAACGGATCTACCTGCAACCCGGGGACAAGGTGGTCTACGGCAGCAATTATCTCGGGACGATCGACACCAAGGTGGTCGCGGCCGCAGCGGGAGGCCGGTGAGAACGACATTTCAACGACATGCCCGCCGTAATATTCATCGTAAGGGCGGCGCTGGTGCCGCCCATAACCTGCCAGGTACTTTCATGAAACCTTCTTTATTGTTGTTTGCCGTCCTCTGCGCCGCATCCACCGTCGCGACCGCCCAAAACGCGGGCGCTGCCGGACAGTCATCCCAGTCATCCAACCCGCAGGCGCCGCGCTGGGGCCTCGGCGTCGGCGCGGCGGTATCGGACAGCGTCTACGCCGGCGAGGGCACCCGCGTGACGCCGTTTCCGCTGGTCTCCTACGAGGGCGAGCGCTTCTTTTGGCGTGGCATCTCCGGCGGCGCCCACCTGCTGCGCAGCGGCCCCTTCACGCTCGACGCGACGCTATCGGCCCGCTTCGACGGGATAGACAAGGACGACTTCGGGCGCGCGGAGCTGGCCGCGCGCGGCATCGACCGCTCGCTGCTGGCGGACCGCGACGACGGGGTCGATCTCGGCCTGGCGGGCGGCTGGCGCGGCGCGGCGGGGCAGTTGGAACTCGGCGTCAAGGGTGACATCACCAGCGCCAGCAAAGGTTACGAGGCCAGCCTGAAGTATGGCTATCCGATGCAGTGGGGGCGGACCAGGATCACACCCAACGTCGGCGTGTCTCACCTGTCGAAGAAGTTGGCGAACTACTATTACGGCACGCTGCCGGAGGAAGTGGAGCGCGGCGTAGTCGATTACCGCCCCGGCAGCGCCACCGTTGGGCGCATCGGCATCGACATGGTACGGCCGTTCGCCGAACGCTGGGTCTTCATCGGCAACGTATCGTATAAGCGCCTGCCCGGCAAACTGGCCGACAGCCCGTTGGTCGAGAAGGACACCGACGGCGTGGTGTCGGCCTTTATCGGCGTCTCGCGCGGCTTCTGATCGCCCGCCGCGACCGCTGACTGTAGAATGAAAGGCGGCGCCGGCCCGGTGGCAGCCGGGCCGGTTCCGTGAAAAAGAAGATTATGATCGATCAGAAACTGAGCGTGCTTATCATCGAGGACAACGCCTCGCTGGCGGCGAACATCTACGAGTACCTGGAGGCCTGCGGCCACACGGCCGATGCCGCGCCGGACGGCGAGTCGGGGCTGGGCCTGCTGGCGCTGCACCGCTACGACGCGGTGGTGTTGGACTGGATGATGCCGCGCCTCGACGGCATGGCCATGCTGAAGCGCCTGCGCACCGGATTGAAGTCGCGGGTGCCGGTCATCGTCATCACGGCCAAGGACCAGCTGGAAAACAAGCTCCAGGGATTCATGACCGGAGCGGACGATTACGTGGTCAAGCCCGTGGCGTTGGCCGAACTCGAAATACGGCTGCGGGTGCTCGTGCAGCGCACCCGCCTGGCGCAGGAGGAGACGAAAGTGCTGGAAGTGGCCGACCTGCGCTTCGACCTCGGTACGCTGGCGGTGACGCGGGCGGGCAAGCCGTTGGCGATGACGCCGGTGCGGCGCCAGTTGCTGGAATACCTGATGCGCAAGTCGCCCAACCTGGTGCGCCGCGAGGAACTCGAGCAGGTGATCTGGAACGACCGCGTCCCGGACAGCGACGTGCTGCGCTCCCACATGCACATGCTGCGCAAGGCGGTCGATGGCGACGCCGTGCAAAAGCTCATCAAAACCGTCGCGGGCACCGGCTATCGCCTCTGCATGTCCGATGACTGAGCCCGATGTCAGGCGGACGCGCAGCCTGCCGTATAAAATCAGCGCGCTGTTCATCCTGTTCGGCATCGTCCTGGCGCTGGCGCTGACCATCCAGGGTAATCTGAGCCAGCGCCTGATCGTCCATCCGATCTGGAGGGAGCTGCTGGAGGCGGGCACGGCGCGATACCTGGCCGATACGGCGCCGGCGTCCGCGCCGAGCCAGGCCCTGCCTGCCAACGGCCGCGTGCGCGGTTGGCGGATACGGGCCGGGGAGGCGCCGCCCGGCATGCCGGCGTACTTCGCCACGCTCGCCCCCGGTTTTTACGACGAGTCCCGCACCGACGACTTCGACAGCGACAAGAGCTACGCGGTGCTGGTGACGCCGGTGGGCGCCGAGCGCGTGGTGATGGCGGTCGATATCAGCGATCTCGAGGATTTGCAAAACAGGGGTTCGGTGATCAGCCTGCTGATCGCGGCGTTGAGCGCGCTGATGATAGGCGGCTCGATCGTATGGCTGTACCGCTGCATGCAAGGGCCGATGCAGTCGCTGGCCCAGCGGATGGACGGACTTGATCCGGAACAACCCGGCCAGCGCCTGCCGACGGCGTTCGCGTTGAGCGAGTTGAACGATATCGCCGTCATCGTCAACCGCCATCTGGACCGCGTCGAGCGGTTCATCGAACGCGAGCGCAGCCTGCTCGACCAGGCCAGCCACGAATTCCGCACGCCGATCGCCGTCATCGCCGGCGCGGTTGACGTGCTGAAGCTGCATGACCTGCCGCCGGCGGCCAAGGCGCCGCTCGACCGCATCCAGGCCACGACCGAGGACTTGACGCAGATTATGGCGGCGTTGCTATTCCTGTCGCGCGAGCCGAACGGCGCGGCGCTGTCCGAAACGACCCGGCTCGACCGCCTGGTCGCCGCGCTGGTGGACGACCATGCCCATCTGGTGGCGCGCAAGAGCGCGCGTTTCGTGGTGGAGGTGTTGCAGCCCTTGTCGTTGAACTGTCCCGAAGCGATCGCCCGCATCGTGGTCGGCAATCTGTTGCGCAACGCGGCGGAGAACACCTACGACGGCGCTATCGCCGTGCGGCTGGCCGATGGGCGCCTGAGCATACACGACAGCGGCGCCGGCTTCGACACCGTCGCGGCCGCGCGCCGCTACACCCAGGGCTTGCGCGAGTCGACCAAGCATGGCGGCGGGCAGGGGCTGGGGTTGTTCCTGATCCGCCGCGTGTGCGAGCGGTTCGGATGGCGCTTGCACATCAGTTCGGACCCGGCGCGCGGCACCTTGGCCGAGATGGATTTTTCCGCCGTGGACGCGGCCCAGCCGCCCGGGCCCAAGCGCTGACGCGACGTCGTCGCGTTGGCCTGGTCCGGTGGCCGGTTTGTTGTTCTGCGTCAACTATCCGGTTTAATTGCCCCGCTACAATAATGTCTCCACCATGTATCGCGGCCGGAGGCAAATGTATGAAGCAGGGCGTCAACCTCGGGATGGGCCAGGGCAGGCAGCGCGGCGCCATCGCCATCGTGTTCGGCCTGATGCTTGCCTGCCTGATCGGCTTCGTCGGCGTCGCGCTCGATTTGGGGCGGGTGTACAACCGCCGGGCCGACCTGCAGGCGGTGGCGAACGTGGCGGCGCTGACGGCGGCGCGCCAGCTCAACGGCACTGCGGCCGGCATCAATGGCGCCACCACCCAGGCGTTGATCGCGATGAACGCACTCAAGTACCAATACAACCAGCTGCCCGTTGCCTGGGACCAGCGGGCGCTGTCGTTCAGCGCCTCGCCCAACGGCGGCTGGGTCGATGTCGACACGGCCCGCGCGGCCCCCGACGGCCTGACCTACGCGCGCGTCGCCACCGGCGATCTCGACGCGTCGATGGGCAACATCGAGCTGTTCTTCATGCGCGTGCTGTCCGATGCGCTGTCTTCGATGGACGTCGCGGTGACGGCGGTGGCGGGGCGCTCGGGCATCGACGTCGCGCCGCTGGCGGTGTGTGCGCTGTCCAATATCGCGGCCGCCCCGCGCGCCAATCCGCTGCCGACCGCCAACGTCGAATTGGTGCAATACGGTTTCCGGCGCGGCGTCGCTTACGACCTGATGCAGCTCAATCCCGGCGGCACCGGCGCCGAGAATTTCGTCATCGACCCGTTTTCGCCGCCCGGCGTCGCCGGCGCGCTGGCCAATATCGCGCCCGGCGTGGTCGGCCCCTACGTCTGCACCGGGCAACTGGGCATGCCCCGCGTGACGGGCGGCGCCCTGACGGTCGGCCGGCCGTTCCCGCTGGCGTCGCTGTTCAACCAGTTCAATTCCAGGTTCGACCAGTACACCGGCGCGCTGTGCACGTATTCCACCGCGCCGCCCGACACCAACATCCGGCAGTACGCGTTCGGCGCCGCCGGCAGCGGCACGCCATGGATGAGCGTGGCCCCAGCCGGGCAGGTGGCGCAATCGACGACGATCGACGGCAAGCTCTGGACCGTCGCCGATCCCTTGTCGCAGCCGCCGGGCACCACCGGCCCGATGTACGGGCCGCTGTGGGCCTACGCCCGGGCCGTGCAGTACAGCGCTTATGTGGCGGGCGCCGCCGAGCCGGCCGCCGGCTACACGCCGTTCGCCACCAGCGCCTGGAGCTCGCTGTACGGGCCGGGGGCGCCCGGCGCCACCGGGTACCCGTCGGGCAGCTCGACGCCCTACCGGGCCACCAGCGGCGCCAACTTCCAGGCGCCGCCTTTGGCGCGCAAGGGAGCGGCCGGGCGCCGCGTGCTGAATGTGGCCTTGCTGTCCTGTCCGGTGCCGGCCGGCGCGCTGGCGACGGCCACGGTGCTTGGCATTGGCAAGTTTTTGATGACAGTGCCGGCCACCGCCACCAGCGTTCGCGCCGAGTTCGGCGGACTGGTGGCCGAGCAATCGTTGGGCGGCGCGGTGGAGCTTTATCCATGAGGCGCGCGGACCAACACGGCGCCCGGCGCCGGCGCGCCGCTGCCGGCACCGTAACCGCCGAGTTCGCCCTCGTGATCACGCTGTTCCTGGCGGTCGTCTGCGGCGTGGTCGAGATAGCGCGCCTGTTGTACATATTTAATACACTGCAGGTGGTCACGCACCGGGCGGCGGCGGCGGCCGCGAACGCCGACTTCAGCGACGGGGCCGCGATGAGCGGCGTGCGCCAGCGCGCCATCTTTCGCGCTTCGGCCGGCACGCTGACCCTGGGCGCGCCGGTGACGGACGCCCACATCCGCATCGACTATCTGGCGCTGTCGGACGCCGGCGGCGGCGCGATGAACGAGATCCCGACCGGGTCGCTGCCGTCGTGCCCGGCCAACAACCGCGTCACCTGCATGCGGAACCCCTACGACTCGAGCTGCATCAAGATGGTGCGGGCGCGCATCTGCGACCCGGCCGACACCGGCCAATGCGTCCGGGTCGCGTATCAGCCGATGTTTTCCTTCATCGCCATACCGCTCAGCTTGCCGACGGCGCCGGCCGTCATGACGGCCGAGACGCTGGGAGCGCCGCCGGGGCAGGCGCCGTGTCCCTGAGCGGCGGCTGCTGGTCCGGCCGGATCTTGAACCAGATCGAATACATCGCCGGCAGGAACACCAGGGTCAGGACCGTGCCGGCGAACGTGCCGCCGATCAGGGTGTAGGCCAGCGTGCCCCAGAACACCGAATGGGTCAGCGGGATGAAGGCCAGGATCGCCGCCAGCGCGGTCAGCACCACCGGCCGCGCGCGCTGCACGGTGGCTTCGACCACCGCCTGGAACGGCGCCAATCCCGCCTGTTCGTTGTGGTGGATCTGCCCGATCAGGATCAGGGTGTTGCGCATCAGGATGCCCGACAGCGCGATCAGCCCGACCAGCGCGTTGATGCCGAACGGCTGCGCGAACAGCAGCAGGGTCGGCACCACGCCGATCAGGCCCAGCGGGCTGGTCAGGAAGACCATCACCATCGCCGAGATCGAGCGCACCTGGAAGATCAGAATCAGCAAGGTGACGGCCAGCATGATGGGGAACAGCGGCAACATCGCTTGCATTGCCTTGCCCGATTCCTCGATGGAGCCGGCCTCGTCCAAGCGGTAGCCGGCCGGCAACTTGTCCTTGATGGGCTTCAACTGCGCGGTCATCGCGGCCGATACATCAGGCGGCTGCAAACCCTCGGCGATATCGCCGCGCACGGTGATGGTCGGCACGCGGTCGCGCCGGCGCATGACCGGTTCCTCGGCGCGCACGTCGACCGTGCCCACCTGCGACAGCGGCACGCGCTGGCCGTTGGCGCCGGTCAGGGTGAAGTCGGCGATCCGGGCCGGATCGAGCCGCGCATCGCCGGCCGAGCGCGCCACCACCTGCACCGTGCGGATGTCTTCGCGCACGGCCGTCAGCGGCACGCCGCTGAGCAGGAACTGCAGCTGCTGCGCCACGGCGCTCGAACTCAGCCCGACGGCCTGCAAACGGTCCTGCTGCAACGTGAAGTGCAGGGTCGGCGCGCGCGTGCCCCAGTCGTTGTTCACGGTGCGCATCATCGGACTGGCGTTCATGACTTGCTGTACCTCGGCCGCGATGGCGCGCAGCTTGTCCGGGTCCGGCCCGCTGAGACGGTAGGCGACCGGGAACGGCGAGTACGGTCCGAACACGAGCTGGGTGACGCGCACGCGCGCCTCGGGGGCGATGCCGTCGGCGACGGCCTGGCGCAGGCGGTGCTTGAGCGCCTCGCGTTCCTCCTGGTTGTCGGTGCGCACGACGATCTTGGCGAACGATGGATCGGGCAGTTCCGGTCCCATCGCCAGATAGAAGCGCGGCGCGCCCTGGCCGATGTAGGCGGTGACGATCTTCGCCTCCGCTTGCTTGGCCAGCCAGGCCTCGACCTTGGCGGTGCTGGCGCCGGTCTGGGCGATGGAAGAACCATACGGCATCTGCACCTCGACCAGCACCTCGGGACGGTCGGAGATCGGGAAGAACTGCTTCTTGACGACGGCCATGCCCGCAATGGACAGCGCGAACAGGCCGATCACCGCGCCCGCGACCAGCCACTTGCGGGCGATCACGCGCGCCAGCACCTGGCGGAAGCGGTTGTAGCGCGGCGTGTCGTACAGCGCCTCGTGGCCGCCTTCGACCTGTTTGAGTTCCGGCAGCAGCTTGACGCCGAGGTAGGGCGTGAACACCACTGCCACCACCCACGAGGCGATCAGCGCGATGCCGACGATCCAGAACATATTGCTGGTGTACTCGCCGGCGGTGGAGCGGGCAAAGCCGTTGGGCATGAAGCCGACCGCCGTCACCAGGGTGCCCGAGAGCATGGGCGCGGCCGTGTGGCTCCAGGCGTAGGCCGAGGCGGCGATGCGGCTATAGCCTTCCTCCATTTTGACGACCATCATTTCGATGGCGATGATGGCGTCGTCCACCAGCAGGCCCAGCCCCAGGATCAGCGAGCCCAGGGTGATGCGGTCGAAGTTCTTGCCGGTCGCGGCCATGACGATGAACACCACCGCCAAGGTCAGCGGCACGGCCGCCGCGACGACAATGCCCACGCGCCAGCCCATGCTGATGAAGCACACCACCATCACCACCAGCAGCGCGACGAAGAACTTGACCATGAATTCGTCGACCGCCGAGCTGATATTGACGGCCTGGTCGGTGACCTTGGTCAGCGTCATGCCCAGCGGCATGTCGGCGTTGATGGCGCCGACTTCCTGGTCGAGCGCCTTGCCCAGGTCGAGGCCGTTCCAGCCGTCGCGCATGATGATGCCCAGCAGCAGGGCCGGCTCGCCGCCGTTGCGGATCAGGAAGGTGGCCGGGTCCTCGTAGCCGCGCTTGACGGTGGCGATGTCAGACAGCTTCAGGGTGCGGCCCTGCGCCACGACCGGCGTGTCGCGGATCTTTTGCAGTTCGTCGAAGGCGCCGTCGAGGCGCAGGAACACGGACGGACCCTTGGTTTCCACCGAGCCGGCCGGCGTGAGCACGTTCTGCGCGTTCAGCGCGGCGAACACCTCCTGCGGGCTGACGCCAAGGGTCGCCAGGCGCTCGTGCGAGAACTCGACGAAGATGCGTTCCGGCTGCTCGCCGACGATGTTGACCTTTTTGACGCCGGGCACGTGCAGCAGACGCTGGCGCAAGGTCTCGGCGTCGCGCACCAGCAGGCGTTGCGGTTCGCCCTTGGCCTTCAAGGCGAACAGGGCGAAGGTGACGTCGGCGTACTCATCGTTGACCATCGGTCCGATCACGCCGGACGGCAGGTTGCCGGCCTCGTCGCCGACTTTCTTGCGGGCCTGGTAGAACTGCTCTTGCACCTCTCCCGGCGGCGTGCTGTCGAGCAGGGTCAGGGTGGTGAACGCCAGTCCCGGCCGGGTATAGGTCTCGCTGCGGTCGTACCAGCGCAGCTCCTGCAGCCGCTTCTCAAGCTTCTCGGCGACCTGGTCCTGCATTTCCTTCGCGGTCGCACCTGGCCAGGCGGTGACGACGGTCATCACCTTGACGGTAAAGGCGGGATCTTCCGCCCGTCCCAGTTTAAAGAAGGAAACGACGCCCGCCAAAGTGATCAGGCAGATCAGGAAAAGGGTGACGGAGCGCTCGCGCACGGCAAGCGCCGACAGATTGAAACGACCCTCGCTCATGGCCGCGCTCCCGCTGTCGGGGCTGCCGTGGCCGCTGCGGCCGGCTGGGCCGCCAGGCGCACTTGCTCGCCTTCACGCAGCATATGCGCACCCAGCGCGACCACCCGCTCGCCTTGCTTGAGCTGGCCCGCGACACGCGCGGTGTCGTCGCTGATGCGCTGGACCGTCACCGGCCGCCAGCCCACCTTCGCCGGTTCGCCCTGGATGACCCAAACGCCCGGCCCCTTGCCCTGATCGAACAGGGCGCCGATCGGCACCGACCAGCCGGCCTGGGCGGCCGCGTCGCCATCCGGTATCCGGATGGCGACCGTGGTGCCCAGCGGCGCATCGGACAACGCGCCGTCGAGCACATAGTGGGCCTCGAAAGTGCGGGTCTGGCGGTCGGCGGCGTTGGAGAGCTGCCGCAACCTGGCCGTGACGGTACCGCCTTGGTTGCCGAACAGCGTGGCCTTGCCGGTCGAGCCCAGCGCCGGGCGCAGGGTTTCCGGCAGCTGGATAACGGCCTCGCGCTGGCCGGCGCGGGCCACGCGCACGACGACCTGGCCAGCGCTGACGACCTGGCCCGGCTCGGCCAGCGTTTCCATGACCACGCCGTCGGCGTCGGCCACCAGTTCGCCGTAGCGGCTGGCGTTACGGGCGACCTCGGCCTGGGATTCGGCCGCGCTCAGCTGGGCCTTGGCGGCATCGGCCGCCGCCTTGACCTGGTCGTAGGCCGACGCCGAGATCGCGCCGGTGCCGCGCAGGTCGCGGTAGCGCGCCTCCTCGTCGGCCGCCTGGCGCGCGCGGGCGCGGGCGGCAGCGACCGTCTCCAGTTGGGCGTTGGCCGCCAGTTTCAGGTCGACCGGGTCGATCCGCATCAGCGTCTGGCCGCGCTTGACGCTTTGTCCGGCGTCGACCAGCCGCTCCAGCACCTTGCCGCCGACCCGGAAGCCCAGGTCGCTTTGCACGCGGGCGGCGACGGTGCCGGTGAATGTGCGCGAGGTGGCCGCGTCGGCACCCTCGACGGTGGCCGCGCGCACCAGCGGTGCGCCGGTGCGTGGGTCCGGGGGCGTCTTGTCGCCGCAGGCGGCGAGCGCGAGCGGCAAGACGGCAAGGACGGAGGTGAGAGCGTAACGATGGCCGAGCATGGGAATCCCGTTGAGAACTGAACAGGACACTATTCTGTAACTAGTGACTAAATTTGTCAACAGTCACTTTCCCAAAACCACGTTTTTATGGGGACAGGCTGCGCAGCACCAGACTGGAAAGGAGGGCCGGCGCCTCGGCGGTGTGATCGAGGCTGTGCTGTAAAAGCAAGGGATTGAGATACGGGCGCATCACCAGATGGATCGCCGCCGCCGTCTCGTCGAGCGGCGTCTTGCGCTCGAAATCCTCGCTCTCGCGGCCCTGGCGCAGCACGTCCTGCAGCAGCAGGCGGATGCGCTCCTCGTAGGCGCGCGCGGCCGGCCACTGCCCCGTCGCGGCCGAGGCGGCGATGTCGTACAGCTTGCGGTCCTCGAAGAACAGGCGCAGGCTCGATTCGACGGCGGCCTTGAACAGGCGCCGCAGCTTCTCCGGCGGGCGGTCGGCGCCGTCGACGGCGGTCCTGATGTCGCCTTCGATCTCGCGCAGGCAGTCGGCGCAGATCTGCTCGCCGATGGCTTGCTTGGATTCGAAGAACTTGTAGATATAAGCCTTGGAAAAACCGATGGCCTTGGCCAGGTCGGAGACGGTGGTTTTTTCGTAGCCGTACAGGCGGAAATGCTCGGTCGCGGCGGCGACGATCTGGTCGCGCACGTCGTGATCGGCGGGGCCTCGCGCGGAGGCGGGTGGGGAGCTCGGTGTGGTCATTGGTGTTGGTTTACCTGTTTAGCCTACTTGGTGTTCCAAGATTACAGGGATTGTACAGCGAGTGACGATTTAGTGATATAGTCACCAAATCGTCACTTACCATGGAAAATCCCATGCCGCTTATTAAACGCTCTCTCCTGATACTCGTCGCCGCCGGTCTGGCGGGTTGCGCCGTCGGACCGGACTACAGCCGGCCCGCCACCCCTTTGCCCGAGCGCTACCTCGGACAAGCCGCCATCGAGCAGCGCCAGGCCGCCGCCGACGCCGACCTCGTCGCCTGGTGGGAAGGGTTCGGCGATGCGCAGCTGTCCCGCTACGTGACGTTGGCGCTGGCGCAAAACCTGGACCTGGCGCAGGCGGCGGCGCGCGTGGCCCAGGCGCGGGCCGGACTGGGCGCGGCCAATGCCGCGCTGCTGCCGTCGGGCAGCGTCAACGCCCAGGGCGCGCGCGCCTACCAGTCGGTGGAGACGCCGCTGGGGCAGGTGTTGAATGCGCAGCCGGGTTTCGACCGCTACGGCAATGCCTACGAAGCCAATCTCGGCGTCGGCTGGGAGCTGGACGCCTTCGGCGGCCTGCGCCGGGGGCGCGAGGCGGCGCTGGCCGACTACCAGGCGTCGGAGGCGGGCGCGGTTGCGACCCGGCTGGCGGTGGCGGCGCATACCGCCGACATCTACATCGGCATCCGCGGCCTGCAAGCCCGCCTCGACATCGCGCGCGGACAGGTAAAGACGCAGCAGGAGTTGCTGTCGACGCTCAATCTGCTATATGGCAAGGGACTGGCGGCGGAACTGCAGGTGCGCCAGGTCGAGGGCGCGCTGGCCCAGGTGCGGGCTTCGGTGCCTGAGCTCGAGGCGGGACTGGACGCGGCCACGAACGCGCTCGACGTGATGCTGGGCACGGCGCCCGGCACCCACCGGGACGCGCTGGCGAAGCCCGGCGCAGGGGCGGCGATACCGGTGGCCCCAAGCCTTGCCGGCACCGGCGCGCCGGGCGACCTGCTGCGGCGCCGGCCCGACCTGATCGTGGCCGAGCGCCGGCTGGCGGCGTCGAACGCCCGCATCGGCGTGGCGATCGCCGAGTACTACCCCAAGCTGTCGTTTAGCGGCCTGATCGGCAGCGCTACGTCTGTGTCCGGCGGCAACCTGTTCTCCGGCGGCGCCAGCCAGGCGGCTGGTGTGCTGGGCCTGCGCTGGCGCTTGTTCGACTTCGGCCGCATCAATGCCGAGATCGACCTGGCCAAGGGCCGCGAGGCCGAGTCGCTTGCCGCCTACCGGCTCGCCGTGCTGCGCGCCGCCGAGGAGGTGGAAAACGCCTTCTCGGCGCTGGTCAAGCGCGAGGACCAGGCCGGCATCCTCGGCGAGGGCGTCGAAGCGCTCGGGCGGGCCCGGGGCGCGTCGTTCGCGGCTTATCAGAAAGGCGTGGTCAGCCTGATCGAAGTATTGCAAGCGGATCAGAACCTGTTGCGCGCCACCGACGCGCGGGCGCAGGCGCAAACCGAGTCCGCGCGGGCGGCGGTGGCGGCCTTCAAGGCGCTGGGCGGCGGCTGGCAAGCGGGGCAGGCCGGGTCGGCGGGGGCCGTGGCGCTGGCCGGCGGGCGTTTTTCGCGGTAATTGCCTAATAGTATATTGTGGAGATCGCCCATCACAATTAAGATTGTGAGATTGAAAACAAAAGTCGTTGCGGCACGCTGGCGTCATCGATCGCTCGCCGAAATGCGGAAAGTTAGCCGTTCATGTCCCAACCCCGCATGTTCCCACCCCGCTATCGATGGGCCGCGGGCCACGCTGTGCGGCGCGCCGCCGCCGCGTGGCTGACTGCGGGGCTGATGACCTGGTTGCTGGCGGGCGCCCCGGCCGCCGCCCAGCAGTTGCCACTGCGTAACTACGGCCAGTTGGACGGCCTGTCCAATCTGGTCGTCATGGCGCTGGCCCAGGACCGCGCCGGCTATCTGTGGGTCGGCACCGAGAACGGCTTGTTCCGCTTCGACGGCAATCGGTTCCAGCGCATCGACCACGGGCTCGACGACGCTTTGATCAACGCGCTGCATGTGGATGCCGGCGGACGGCTGTGGGTGGGCACGGAGCATGGATTGTTCGTGCTCGACCGACAGCGGCTGCTCCCGGTGTCGGGGGCGGACGGCGGCGCGCTGGGGATGGCGACCGGCCAGCGGTTCGCATCGGTGGACGCCGACGAGTTGCTGGTGCTGGACGAAGGCCAACTGCGGCGGGTGCGGCAGGACGGCAAGGGCGGCTGGCAGGCCACGCCGTTCTACAGCGCGGCGCAAATCGCCGCCACGCCCGGCCTGGCCGACATCGCCGGCATCCTGCGCGACCCCGACGGCACCTTGTGGCTGGGCTGCGGGCAGGCGCTGTGCCGCCAGCGGGGCGGGGCGCTGACGGTGCTCGGCGCCGCCCAGGGCCTGCCGGAGCTGCGCTGGTTCGCGCTGCGGCGCGACGCCGAAGGCAAACTCTGGGTGGGAGATTCGAACCGGCTGATGGTGCTCTCGGCGGACGAACAACACTTTAGCGAGCGCACCCCGGAGAACTTCGGCATGCCGAAAAAAGGCTGGCCGACGCCGCTGTTGCTGGACGGCGACGGCCGCATGCTCAGCATCACCGACAACGGCGTGTTCCGCATCGGCGCCAAGGGCACGGAGCGTTACGGGGCGGAGCACGGCCTGCGCGTCGGCACCGACCTGCATGCGCTGCTGCTCGACCGGCACGGCGACTTGTGGATCGGCGTGCCGGGAAACGGCCTGGTGCAGTGGCAAGGCTATCGCCGCTGGGAGAATTGGTCCATGGCCCAGGGCTTGCCGCATGACGACGTTTGGGCGCTGTTGCGCACGCGCGACGGCGTATTGCACCTCGGTACCGGCGGCGGACTGGTGTCGCAACGCGGCAACCGTTTCGTGCCGTCGCGCGGCGATCTGGCCCAGCCCCAGCGCTGGACCGCGTTGGCCGAGGACAGGCACGGCGACGTCTGGGCGGGAGGCCAGGGCCGCGTGGTGCGCCGCGACCGCAACGGCGGCGACGGCCATATCGTGGCGCGTCTGCCCATCAGCGATATCTTCCAATTGTTGTTCGACGCCGACGGCCGCTTGTGGATCAGCACCCGGCGCGGCCTGTACGTGATCGACGATCCCTACGGGGAACCGGTGGCGCGGCAGGTCGAAGCGGCCGCCGAATTATTGGGCGGACAAGCCGCCTTTACCAGCGCCTGCCGCGACGCCGGCGGCCGCCTGTGGTTCGCCAGCGACAAGGGATTGCTGCGCCTCGGCATCGACGGCAAGTGGTCGCGGCCGTTGTCGTCGCGGGCCGACGACTTCTTCCATCTCGTCGCCTGTGACGGCGATACGCTGTGGTTGGGCGACGACGCGCATTTGTGGCGCGCCAACGCGGCCGAATCGCTGCCGCAAAAGCGCCAGCTCGAGCACGCCGTGCTGGACGGCAGGAGGCTGCAATCGCTGCTGGTGGACCGGCGCCACTGGCTGTGGCTGGGCACCGACGCCGGGCTGATGGTGTGGAACGGGCGGCGCTGGCGCCTGTTCAACCAGCAAAGCGGCATGGTGTGGAACGACAGCAACCAGAACGCGCTCATGGAGGATCGCGACGGCGCGATCTGGGTGGGCACCAGCAACGGCGCGGCCCACCTGCTGCGGCCCGAGGAGCTGTTCGGACCGCACACCATTCCGCTGCAGCTGGCGTCCATGCGCTATGGCGGCAGTGCGCTGACGGGCGCGGGCGCGGTGGCGCCGTGGAGCGGCGCCGCGCTGGACGTGCAACTGGCGGCGCCGGTGTTCCAGAACCACGAATCGCTGGCCTACCGCTACCGCCTGCTCGGCCAGGAGGAGCAATGGACGACCAGCAAAAACGGCGAGCTGCGCTACGCGGCGCTGGCGCCCGGCAAGTACCGCCTGCAAGTGGTGGCCGACCACGGCGCGCTGCAGACCAGCTCGGCCATGCTCGACCTGCCGCTGACCATCAGCCCGCCGTGGTGGCGCACGCTGTGGGCGTATGCCGGCGCCGCGCTGCTGGTCGTCGGCGCGCTGTTCTATGCCTACCGGCTGCGGATCTGGAAGCTGGCGGCGCAGCGCGACGCGCTCGAGCGGGAGGTGGCGGCGCGCACGGCCGAGGTGCTGCGGCAAAAAGCGCTGGCCGACCAGCAGCGCCGCGAGGCGCAATCGGCCCGGGCCAGGGCGGAGGAGGCGACCCAGGCCAAGTCGATGTTCCTGGCCAATATGAGTCACGAGATCCGCACGCCGATGAACGCGGTGATCGGCTTGTCGCACCTGGTGCTGGCCGGCGAACTGCCGGCCGGGCAGCGCGACTACATTCAGAAGATCCACAACGCCGGCAACTCGCTGCTGGGCATCATCAACGACATCCTGGATTTCTCCAAGATCGAGGCGGGCAAGCTCGACATCGCCTACGCCGACTTCGACCTCGACGACACGCTGGCGCACGTCGCCGTCATCAGCGCCGGCGGCATCGGCGACAAGGCGCTGGAATGCCATTTCGACGTGGCCGCCGAGGTGCCGCGCGGCCTGCGCGGCGACGCCCAGCGCCTGGGGCAGGTGCTGATCAACCTGCTCAACAACGCGCTCAAGTTCACCTTGCGCGGCGAGGTGGGGCTGGACGTGCGCATGCTCGAGCAGCAGGCCGGGAGGGTGCGGTTGGAGTTCAGCGTGCGCGACACCGGCATCGGCATGTCGGAAGAACAGATGGGACGGTTGTTCCAGGCGTTCACCCAGGCCGACAATTCCGCCAGCCGCCGCTTTGGCGGCACCGGGCTGGGCCTGAGTATCTGCCAGAACCTGGTCGGCTTGATGGGCGGCACCATCCGCGTCGAGAGCGAATTCGGCGTCGGCAGCCGTTTCATCGTCGAGCTCTGGCTGGAGCGCGCCGCTGCCGCGACGGCGCCGCATCCGGCGCCCGGCCAGCGCGCCTGCATCCCGCAATTCAAGGGCACGCGGGTGTTGCTGGTCGAGGACAACGACATCAACCAGGAGATCGCCGTGGGCTTGCTGGGCGCCTGCGGGATCGAGGTCGACCTCGCGGTCAACGGCCGCGAGGCCATCGATCTGCTGCAGGCGGCCGGCATGGAGCGGTATTACCAGCTGGTCTTCATGGACTTGCACATGCCGGAGCTCGACGGCCACGCCGCCACCATGCGCTTGCGCGGGGACGCGCGCTTCGACGCGCTGCCGATCATCGCCATGACGGCCAACGCCATGCCGGAGCAACGCCAGCGCTGCATGGAGGAGGGATTCAACGACCATCTCAGCAAACCGCTGATACCGGCCGAACTGCACCGCATGCTGCACCAGTACCTGCCCGCCGCCACGGCGGGCCGGCCGGGCGGCGGCGCGGCGGGCGCGCCGGCGGTGGCGCTGCCCGACAGCCTGCCGGGCCTGGACATGGCGTGCGCCCGGCGCGGTGTCGACGGCGACGAGGCGCTGCTGCTCAAGGTGCTGCGCCTGTTCCGCAGGGACGAGCGCGATTGCGCCGGCAGGATACGCGCGGCCGTCGCGCGCGGCGACTATCACGCCGCCGGGCGACATGCGCATTCGCTGCGCGGCGTGGCTGCGGGCCTTGGTGCGGCGCCCATCGCACTGTTGGCCGAGGAGCTGGAGCAGGCGGCGCGCGGCGCCCCGGCCACGCTGTCGACCATCGGGCCGGCGCTCGAGTCGCTCGACGCCGCGCTGGCGCTGCTATGCGACGGGCTGGACGCATTTTTGCCGGCGGAGGAGACCGTCGCCGCCGGCCCCGCGCGCACGCGCACGCACGGGGACTGGCTGGACGACTTGCGGCGGTTGACCGAACTGATGCGCGACGGCGACAGCGGCGCCATCGCCTTGTTCGCCGCGTGCGCGCCGCAATTCAAAACCGACTTCGGCGTTTGGGACGGCGAAGCGATACAGCGCGGCCTGGACGACCTGGATTTCGAAGGCGCGCACGCGGCCTTGCAATGGGTCATCTACAAGCACGAGCTGGTTTTGTGAGCGGGCCGGCCGCCCGCGTTTGACTTTTACCGCAAAGCGCGAGACTATAATGTGAAAACGTTTTCATAATATAGAGGAGCATCGTTGAAACCAGCACCAATCCGCCGTAGAGGCGCAGGAAAAATCACCGCGATGGCGGCCTTGTTGCCGCTGTTGGCCGCCGTGGGCCATGGCCACGCCGCGCCCGCCGCGCTTGCGGGCGACCGTGAAATCAAACTCGACCAGGTCGGCTACCTGCCCGGATCGGCCAAAGTGGCCGTGGTCCCGAACGTGGACGGCGCCGCCTTCACTGTCGTCAAGGCCGGCAGCGACACCGTCGTGATGCGCGGCACCTTAGGGGCGGCGGCGGCCTACGCGCCGGCGGCCGAAACCGTCCGCTTGGCCAACTTCAGCGATCTGGCGGCGCCGGGGCGCTACCAGCTGCGCGTGGCGGGACTGCCCGATTCGGCGCCGTTCACGGTCGGGGCGGACGCCTATCAGGCGCTCAACGCCGCCGCGATCAAGGCCTACTACTTGAACCGCGCAGGCATCGCCTTGCCCGAGAAACATGCCGGGATCTTCGCCCGGAAGGCGGGGCATCCGGACACCAACGTGCTGATCCACGAATCGGCAGCCAGCGCCGCGCGCCCGGCCGGCACCGTCATTTCCAGCCCCAAGGGCTGGTACGACGCCGGCGACTACAACAAATACATCGTCAACTCGGGCGTCACCATGTACACCTTGCTGGCCGCCTACGAGGACGCCCCGGCGTTCTACAAGGCGCAGAATCTCAACATCCCCGAGAGCGGCAACGGCATTCCCGACCTCCTCAACGAGGTGTTGTGGAACCTGGACTGGATGCTCACCATGCAGGACCCCGCCGATGGCGGCGTCTACCACAAGCTGACCGACAAGTCCTTCGATGGCATGGTGATGCCGGACCAGGCCAAACAGCAGCGCTACGTGGTGCAAAAGACCACCGCCGCAGCGCTCGACTTCGCCGCCGTGATGGCGACTGCGAGTCGCGTGCTCAAGCCGTATGACGGCAAGTTGAACGGGATCTCGGCGCGCGCGCTGGCCGCGTCCAAGGCCGCCTGGCAGTGGGCGCAGAAAAATCCCGCCGTTTATTATGTCCAGCCCAAGGACATCCGCACCGGCGAGTACGGCGACAAGAACGTGAGCGACGAGTTCGGCTGGGCGGCGGCCGAACTGTATATCAGCACCGGCGACGACGCCTATTACAAGGCGATGGGGGCGCCCGCGCTGAAGGCGACCATTCCGTCGTGGAGCGATGTGGGCGGGCTGGCCTGGATGTCGCTGGCGCGCCACCGCAAGCAGCTGACGCCGGCCGCCGACCAGGCGCTGATCGCCGCCCGGATAGACGGCCTGGCCGGCGATCTGGCCAAGGTGTGGAAGGACTCGGCCTACGGCATCACCATGCAGGCCGGCGACTATGTCTGGGGTAGCAGCGCCGTGGTGTTGAACCAGTCGATGATGCTGCTGCAAGGCTACCGGCTGAACGGCAAGCGCGAGTATCTGCATGCGGCCCAGTCCGGGCTGGACTATGTGCTCGGTCGCAACGCGGTCGGCACTTCCTTTGTCACCGGCTATGGAGCGCGGTCAGCGCTGCACCCGCACCATCGGCCGTCGGCGGCTGACGGCATCGCGGCGCCGGTCCCCGGCTTCCTGGTCGGCGGGCCGCAGCCTGGCCAGCAGGACAAGGGCGATTGCCCTGTGCCGTATCCGTCGGCGGCGGCGGCCAAGTCCTGGTTGGACCACGACTGCTCCTACGCCAGCAATGAAATCGCCATCAACTGGAACGCGCCGCTGGTGTACGTGTCCGGGGCGATCCAGGCGCTGACGCCGGCGCCGGAGGGGTTGTCAAAAAAGTAAGCGCCGCAACGCATAGTTGTGTATAAAGACACTTCGCTCAGCCAACGTCGTGTCAGTCTATGAATCACCGTCGCATTCGCACCATCCTGTGGGCGGCCGTTCTGGGTTTTTGCCTGGGCGGCTGTTCCCTGGTCAAGCTCAAGGATAACTCCAGCGCGTTTTACTCGTCCACCGTGCTTGCCGGCTACGTCACCAGCGCGGTTCCATGGGACAAACCGGTGGTGGTCGCCGCCTATGCCCGCCACGGCAGCGATGGCCGGCCCGACATCGTTCACCACGCGGTATTGCATGAAGCCGGCGGTTATGAGCTGATCGTGCCCAAGGGCGATTACGCCGTTTTCGCGTTCGGCGACGCCAACGGTAACCTGGCCTTGGACGCGGGCGAACCGTTCGGCGCCTACACGACGGAGCCGGTGCGGGCCAGCGGCGCCGGCGCGCTGATCAATCTGGATTTCGCCATATCGAACCTGGCGCCGCCGCGAGAGCGCGCGGTGCCGCTTGGCACGTCCGTCGCCGGACGCCCGGCGCACAGCACCCAGGGCGGCGCCATCGCCAGCCTGGACGATCCCCTGTTTTCGGCGGAATCCGGGCGGCGGGGCTATTGGGCGCCGGTCGAGTTCTTCAAGGAGGTGGGCGGCAACATCTACTTTCTGGACGAGTATGATCCGGCCAAGACGCCGATTTTATTCGTCCATGGCGCGGCGGGGTCGCCGCAGGACTGGCGCTATTTTGTCGAGCATCTGGACCGTAGCCGCTACCAGCCGTGGATTTTTTACTATCCGTCCGGGGCTTCGCTCGATTCGATGTCCTATCTGCTGTACTGGAAGCTGGGCAATCTGCAGCGGCGCTACCACTTCAACCGGCTCTACCTGACCGCGCACAGCATGGGCGGCCTGGTCGCTCGGTCCTTTCTGGCCACCTACGGCGATCAATTTCCCTCCATTAAGCTGTTCGTCAGCCTGTCCTCGCCGTGGGGCGGGGACCCGGCGGCCGACCAGGGCGTGGCTTACTCGCCAGCCGTCATCCCGTCGTGGCGCGATGTGCGGTCCGGCGGCCGCTTCGTGCACAAGCTGTTCGACAAGCCCTTGCCGCGCGACCTGGACTATTACCTGTTCTTCGGCCATGGCGGCCGTTACAGCCTGCTGCGCCAGGCCAGCAGCGATGGCGTCATCACGCTCGACAGCCAGCTGCGCCCGGCGGCCCAGGCCGAGGCCAGGCGGGTGTTCGGCTACGGCGCCGACCACGTCGGCATATTGTCGTCGCCGGCGGCCTTCGCGCAGTATGCTGCGCTGCTCGGGGAGGCCGACCGCAAAGGCGGCGAGTCCCGCGCCGCGCGGGAGGGCCGCTTGCGCCTGGGTTTTTCCTACGCGCCGGGAAGCGGGGCTGCGGCGGCCCAACCCGTGTTGGTGCTCACGCCCGAGCAAGCGGGCGGCGAGCCGATCGTCGTGCCGATCAGCGCGCTCGACAACGGCCGCGAACTTGGGCCGTTCCCGGCCGGCGCCTATCGCGCGGGCCTCGTCGCGCGCGCCTTCCGCAGTAAGCCCGCGAGCGTGCCGGTCACCATCGGCGCCGGCGCGACCGCCGACCTGGCTTTTCTGCTCGCGCCGCAGGGAACCTTGTCCGGTTACATCGGCGCCGACGTGACCTCTGCGGACAATCCGGCCGGCAGTTTTCGCGAGGGGCGCCGCGACATCGGCATCGAGTCGATCGTGCTGACCGACGGCAAGGACCGGCGCGAGATCCGGCCCGCCGGGGACTCCCGGGACCGGTCCTTCGACGCCTATCTGGCGGGCGAGGATTATGCCTTCGGTTCCTTCTTTTCCTTCGTCGGCCTGAACGAAGGCGACTATGAGTTGACGATCAAGGTGAGCGGATTTCAGCCGTACCGGCAAACCTATTCCGTAGCGCCGGGGAAGTACGGTTACCTGACCCCGATCGATTTGGATCCATTGCGGTGAGAGTCGCCGGACGGTTCAGCCCTTGCCGGCCAGGCGGGCACGGCATGCCGGTGGGCTTCTTGAACACGGCGCTGAAGTGCGCCTGGGTGCGCTGCCGCACATAAGTGGAAGATCCATCGCGCGCGCCCGGGGGCGCACGATTGATCGTCGTGCGATTTCGATTATGATGGGCTTCGTTGCCAGTGTGTCATGCCCGCATAATGAAAATACGCCCAAGCCCACTCCAGTTCGCCAGTCTGCTTCTCTGTTCGATGTTTTCCTGCGCGCCAGCGAGCGCGGAGGAAGGCCGCCTATCCCTCATGGTGCAAAACGACGTGTTTGTCGGCAGCGACGGCGGCGGCTACACCAGCGGCATCACCTTGTCGCATCTGCGCAGCGTGTCGCCCGGCGAGTCGTCGATCGCGCCGCTGCCGGTGCTCGGGACGGTGGCGCCGTGGCTCGGCGTCGGCCCCGCCGCGTTGACCCGGTTTTCGCTCAACCAGATCCTGGTGACGCCGCGTGACATCACCCGCAAGGAGCCCGATCCGCTCGACGCCCCCTATGTCGGCGCATTGTGGTTTGGCGCGGGGCAAGTGTCGGTCGACAACAACGTGGCGGACATGTTCGGCCTGCGTCTTGGCGTCATCGGCCCCGCCGCTGGAGGGCGCCGCTCGCAAACGCTGATCCACCGCCTGATCGGCTCCGATCGTCCGGAAGGCTGGGATTCGCAGGGACCCACGCGTCTGTTGCTGGGGGTGGAGCGTTACCGGGCATGGCGCCTGGCCTCGGCCGGTGCCGACGATGGCCGGCCGCGCGCCGACGCGATCATATCGGCCGGCGCCACCGCCGGCAACCTGCAATCGTCGATCGGCGCCAGCTTGCTGCTGCGCTACGGCACTGGACTCCAACGCAACTTCCCCAGCGCCATCCACCAAGAAATACGCGGCGGCGATCCGGTGTTCCTGGGCAATGGCTGGTTCGTGTATGCCGGCCTGGTCGGCGACAGGGTGTTTTCGCACGCGGGGATCGGCCGCAACCACTATCCGGAAAACAATATCGCCGAATTGCGTCGCAATCAGACCGTGGCGCTGGCGGGCATCGCCTACGGTTTCAAGAGCGCATCCGTATCGTTCTCGTTGCAGAACGCCAGCCCGCTGATCACGTCCAGCTCCAAGCGCGAGCCCTACGGTTCGTTGACCTTGACGATTCCGTTGTGACGGCGCCTCGCCGCGTCAGGCGCTGGCCTGGCGCAGCATCGCCAGCAGTTCGGGCAGCACTACCGGCTTGAGCAAATGGTGGTCGAAGCCGGCCGCGCGCGAGCGCGCGCGGTCCTCGGCGGCGCCCCAGCCGGTCAGGGCGGTGAGCGTGACCTGTTCCAGACCCGCAAGCTTGCGCATGGCGCGCGCCGTGGCATAGCCGTCCATGTCGGGCATGCCGATGTCGAGCAACACGACTTGCGGCTGGAATTCCTCCGCGATGGCCAGCGCGGCGGCGCCATCGTAGGCGACGCGCGTGACGTGGCCGTCGCTGTCCAACAAATCCCGAAGGGTGTCGGCGGCGTCGTGGTTGTCGTCGGTGATCAGCACGCGCAGCGGGGCTGCCGAGTGCCGTTGGCCGGTGGCCGACGGCGGCGTCGCGGGCTGCGGCGCGTGGTCGATCGCGGCCAACGGCAGCCGGATCGAGAACGTGCTGCCCAGGCCAACGCCGGGACTGGCCGCCGTGACGGTTCCGCCATGCAACTCCAACAGCCTGCGCACCAGCGACAGTCCGATGCCCAATCCGCCTTTGGAGTGGGCGATGCTGCGCCCGACCTGGGTGAACATCTCGAACACGCTGTCGATCGACTCGGCCGGGATGCCGATGCCGTTGTCGGCCACCTCGATCAGCAGCCCGCCGTCCACAAACCGCGCCGAGATGGCGATGCGGCCTCCCTGCGGCGTGTACTTGGCCGCGTTCGACAACAGGTTGCTGAGTACCTGGCTGAGCCTGACGACGTCGACATCGACGATTGCCGCCTCGTCGGGCAGGCTGATCGCCAGAGTATGGCCGGCCGCGTCCAGCAGCGGCTGGCTCGTTTCCACCGCCGAGGCGACCAGCGTTTTGAGCTCGGCGTGCTCCCTCTTCAGCACCAGCTTGCCGCTGGAGACGCGCGCGATGTCCAGCAGGTCGTTAATCAGATGGACCATGTGCGACACCTGGCGCTCCATCATCGCCCGCACGTTGCCCATCGTGCGCGGATCGCCGCCGGCCAGCTTCATCAGCTCCAGGCCGTTGCGCACCGGCGCCAGCGGGTTGCGCAGCTCGTGGGCGAGGGTGGCCAGGAATTCGGACTTGTGGCGGTCGGACGCGCGCAGCGCCTCGGTCGAACGGACCCGCTCGATATGCGCCCAGCAGCGTTCCACCACGTCTTCCACCAGCGCCACTTCGTCGGCCGACCACGCGCGCGGTTGTTGCTGGTGCACGGCCATCATCGCCACCAACTTGCCGCCCTTGACCAGCGGACAGCAGATGATGGCCTTGATGCCGATCTGGTTAAACATCTCGTAGCCGTCGCCGGATGCCAGCTCGGTATCGACGTTGTTGATTTGCAGGGTTTTTCCCACACGCAGATTGCCGGTGGCGCGGCTGCCGAACAGGTCGAGCGAATACACGCCGACAGTGCTGAAGGCGCCCTCGACCGTCCAGTCATGCCGGATCGTGAAGCGGTCGTTGTCCGCCTCCAGGTCGGCGTAGGCCACGCGGGTGACGTCCAGGTGCTGGCCCAGCAGGCGGGTGGCCTCAGCCATGATGGTCTTGGCGTCGGCGGCGATGCTGGTGGCCTTGCCGATGGTGTCGAGCAGGCGCAGGCGCTCCTCGACCCGTTTCTTCCCGGTGGTTTCCGAACAGACGCAGAAGACGCCGGCCACCGCGCCGGTCTCGTCGCGCACCGGGCTGACCGAGAACGTCGCGTACATCTGCTCCGGATAGCCGTGGCGGTGCAGCAGGAAGGGCTGATCCTCCGCGTAGGTGCAGACGCCGGCCATGGCACCGTTCAACATCGGGCCGACCACGTGCCAGATGTCGCTCCAGACTTCGTTGAAGGGCTTGCCCAGGATCAGCTCTGGTTGATCGCCGAGTCCGCCGAGGATGGGGCGATAGGCGTCGTTGAACAGCAGGTGCAGCCCCGGTCCCCAGGCGATGTACATCGGGTGGCTGGAGCCGAGCATGATGCTGACGGTCGTGCGCAGCGCTG